>JBBANM010000098.1:0-25205 GCA_040401995.1 Saprospiraceae bacterium | reverse complement strand
AGGAACTTTGGCGTCAAAGCCGCTGCTTAGATGCTTTTCTTTCACGGACTATTGTCACACAAAACGCTCCAAATACTCCCGCAAAGTAGTCAACTGCTTGCCATCGCCTAGTATAATGAAACTGCAACCCGGCAGCAGCAAGGTAGTAGGGGAGGGGTTGACATGGTACGTTCCATCGGCATCCCGAAATCCGATAATGTTGGCTCCTGTGTTCTGGCGGATGCGTAAATCGGAGATAGTTCTGCCTTGCACCGTTTGTGGTACCGTATCGTAACCAATTTCTTCAAATCCAAAATCCGAACGGTACTCATTGGTGATAAAAGAGAAAAACTCCACCGCGCCAGGCTTGGTAACCAAGGCCGACATATAAAAACCGCCAATTTGCTCGGGCATCACCACATGATTGGCGCCGGCCAACGTGAGTTTACGCTGCGATTTGGGATCCTTCGCCCGACTGATCAGGTTGATCCGGGGGTTCAACTGGCGCGCCGTGAGCACCACAAATAGATTGTCAGAATCATCCGGTAGCGCGGAGATAAGCGATTGCGCCCGCGTGATACCTGCCCGAACCAGTGCTTCGTCGTGCGTGGCGTCTTCTTCAATGTAAAACATTTTTTCACCTGCCCGTTCAATAGTTTCGATTTTTTCTGGATTGCTGTCGATGACCACAAAATCAATTCCATGTTTCACAAAATTATGGGCAATTTCTTTGCCGTACTTTCCATACCCGCATACGATGACGTGGTTGGAGAGTTTTTCAATGCTTCTATTGATGTGGTTCAAGTGCATGTTTTTAAAAATTACGCCTTGAATGACGTGGTAAGAAAATACCGATACGAAATACGCAAAAAGACCAATGTTGAGTAAAATGTAGCACGAAACAAAGATTTTACCAGGATCAGAAAAAGGCCTGACTTCAGTAAAACCTACCGTAGATATAGTAATGATGGTTTGGTAAAAAGCATCGATGAGCCGGAAACCTTCAATCCATACAAAACAAAAAGTCCCCAATAAAATATCGAGAAAGAGCAACAAAGCTGCTAGCCACAAGCGGTTCACCGAGGACGGTATCGACATTGCGCGCCACGAAGCATAGGGATTTAATCTTGACCAAAATCGGGTGATCCACATTTTTTGGATGTTCAGCTGGTTAAACACAAAGCATTCACTCTAAAGTTATGGTTACTTGAAAGTTAAAAACAAATTGCTAATTTGCCTATGAAATTATTGCTTTTTAAAAATCATACCCGACACCATGCAACTCAAGCTTTCTTCCTTGTTTTTTCTCTTATTCGCTTTTTCGCTACAGGTTACCGCTCAAACCATGGATTTTGAAGCCTATGATCCGCCCTCAACCTTGGTGGTACCGGAGCATCCCAAAACTCGCGCCAAATTTCCCTTTGTAGATGTACACAGTCACCACTGGGGAATGGCTACCCAAGATCTAAAAGTACTAATCAGCCAAATGGACTCCATGAACATGGGCATCTGTGTCAACCTAAGCGGAAGGGGTGGCACTGCACTAAAAAGCATCATGGACAACGTACGGGCACAAGGCATGGAAAAACGCATCGTGGTGTTTACCAATATCAGTTTGCGCACCATTGATGATCCCGAATGGACCGCCGAAACCGTCAAACAGATTGAATATGATGTAAAGCAAGGGGCCAAAGGACTTAAAATTTACAAAAGCCAAGGGATGGACGACAAAGATTCCAAAGGCAATCGCATCAAAATCGACGATCCGCGTTTGGATCCAGTTTGGGCAAAATGCGGTGAATTGGGCATTCCCGTTTTAATCCATGCTGCTGATCCTCGGCCTTTCTGGCAAACATTTGACGAAAAAAACGAGCGTTGGCTGGAGCTAAAAACCCATCCTGGACGGAAACGTTCGGATACCAACCCAGCATCTTGGGAAACCATCCTCGACGAGCAACACCATATTTTTACTAAAAACCCCAAAACAACTTTTATCAATGCGCACTTCGGTTGGTATGCTAATGATTTGGCCAAATTGGGGCAGTTGTTGGACGCCATTCCTAATATGAACATTGAATTTGGCGCGGTGATTGCTGAATTGGGACGTCAACCCCGAGCCGCAAAAGCGTTTTTTGAAAAATATCAGGATCGTATCCTTTTTGGTAAAGATGCTTATGAACCCAAAGAATACCACACCTATTTCCGGGTATTGGAAACGACGGATGAATACTTTCCGTACTACAAGCGCTACCATGCTTTCTGGCGGATGTATGGTTTAGGGCTTTCGGATGAGGTGTTGAAAAAAGTGTACTATAAAAATGCGTTGCGGATTATTCCAGGTTTGGATCCTAAGGTGTTTGAGAAGTAGTAAATATAATTAACGCTGTCAAGTTTTGAGCATGGGAAAATATTAAAATTTGGAGTTTTATCTTGATTAACGCTTAAAAATTGACTGCGTCAAATGATTATCGACCACAGATACACAGATTCCACAGATTCTTGTGATTGCATCACAAGCACGATTCCACAGATTGGGGATTTGCTCTATCTGTGGAATCGTGCTTACGCCGAAGGCGGTAAGAATCTGTGAATCTGTGGTGGATTTTCTGTGGTGAATTTTAAGATGACAAGAGATTTAGATTTGAAAAAAAGATGTCCTTTACGTGAACCGGATCGTTATTTTTCATGCTCGAAACTTGACGACGCGAAGTATAAAAAAGGTCAGGAAATTGGTGACATTCCAATTTCCTGACCTTTTTTTTTAAATAACTTTTAAGAGGCTAAGCCTTTTTATAAGCAATCAAATTCGTCGCCTCTAAATACACCTTGTCATTCGGGTTGGTGATTTTCATTTTCAGCACATGTTTTCCAGCCGGTAGCTCATACTGAAAAAACAGCTCGTGCGCCCTTTCGATGAAATACAAGGGCAGATCCATTTTTTTGGCCAACTTACCATCCAAGTAAAACTCCGCGTTCACTTTGTAATTATTCAGCGTTTCAGTGGGTTCAATCAAAGCGTACAAATCGTCTTTGCCCACTTGGCGCACCCTGCCAGTCAACACCACGCCAATGCCTTCAAATGGTATTTCCAGCTCTTGCGCGTCTTTTGCAAATATTTTGCGGTTAACCGGAACATCCGCTGCCAAAGCGTAACTAGGGAAGCTTTGCTCCAAGGGTGCAACGGTAGCCTCCTGGACTTTGATTTTTACCTCCTTATCCGTAATCTTTCCGCCATTTTTTTCAATTAGCTCTAGCGCATGACGGAAACTAATGCCGTACACATCTTTCAGCGAAGTATGGGTGTATTTAAAATCCATGTCTTCAATGGAATTGAGCCCCGTCATCCACTTTTGCGGAATTTTTTTGTACCCGATTACCGTTCCGATGATCGAAGCAGCAGAAGAAGGATTGCAGTCAGAGTCTTGACCGGCGCGGGCAGAAATTTCCATGGTTTTGCCCAAATCGCCGTCGCCATAAAGCAGCCCCAAAACCACATAAGCAGCGTTGATCTTAGCATCGATGTTGAAATCACGGTAAGCGCCATCGGGGCAGCCGATATCCAAACCCCATTTTTCTTCAATCAAATCCCAGTTTTTCTTCCAGTCGTTGGGGTATTGCTTGTGCCATTTTACCACGTCGGCAATGCACTGATAGAAGGTGCTTTCTTTTGGTATTCTAGCCAGTCCTTTGTTGACGATAGATGGGATGTCATTTTCCAAATAGGCATAGCAATACATGCTCGCCATGAACACGCCGCCATAATAACCATCACCATAATTCATGATATGCCCGATGCGATCGCAAATTTCCAAGGCAGTATTGGGCATGCCAGGGCACATGATGCCTGCAAAGTCGGATTCGATTTGAAAATCAATGTCATCAGCATGTGGGTTGTTTTTCCAATGCCCTGATTCCGGTGCCGCTATCCCGTGCAAGATGTTGTATCGCCCCTGCTGGTTGGCATGCCAAAGCCAGTATTTAGCCTTGGCGTAGGCATCGGCGTGCGCAGCTGCTGGCGCATTGATGCCGCCTTTTTCCATGACCTCCACAAAAGTAAGATCCATGTAAATATCGTCGTATAGGCCAGGGACTTTGGTCATCCAGTGGGTCAGTGTTGTATCTGTCCAAAGAATAGCCACACTATCGGGAATTCGTTTTTTGAGGTAACGAAATTCAGTGGGACCGCCATAGGTGACGCCAATGGTTTGTGCCGCCCAAGCGCCTTTGATCTTATCCATCAACACTTCTTTGGACAATACCGCAAGACCTTGGTCGGAAGCGTTTCCACAACCCGTAAGGAGGGCAAAAAAAATGCAACAACCCAAAATGGGCGCTAGGTGTTTTTTCATATCAGTATATTGGTTTGTTGAAAAAGAGTTAGAGAGTGTTTGGATTTTTAGTTCGCAAGCGAAAATGAGCCAAAATCCGCACCAACGAGGCGCGAAAAACGGAGTTTAGCAGCGCTACATGAGTATTTTCGCAACGAAGTTGGGGTGGATTTTGGCCATTTGTAGCGCGAATAGAAAATCCAAACACACTCTTAAGCTAACATAAGGAAATAATTTGGGAATATAAGAGTCGCGGTCGCTTGTTTTCTATCTATCGCTTCGAAGGGACTAACTAAGGTAGTTCCCAATTGATTTGCAGTTGATTTATGCGTAATTTGAAACCAACAAAAATCTAAAAAATGGAAACTGGCGTCATCAACCAAACCATCACTTTTAATGCGCCCACTATAGCCGTGTATCAACTTCTTATGGATGCTGATCATTACAGCGCATTTACCGATTCGGAGGTAGAAATGAGCAGTGAGGTGAATGGAAAATTCAACGTCTTTGACGGTTACTGTAGGGGTTATAATATCGAGTTAGAAACAGGGAAAAAAATTGTTCAAGCCTGGCATTTCCAAGAAGACGGTTGGCCGGATGATCATTACTCGATCTGTACTTTTTTATTAGAGGAAAAGGATGGGGAAACAAAATTGGAGTTCACGCAAACGGAGATACCCGCGCATAAGGTTGAGGCATTGCGCAAAGGATGGGAAGATTTTTATTGGATACCGATGGCGGAATATCTAGAAGATCAAAAGCATTAAAAAAATATCGTATCAGTTTAGCCGCCCAACTTCGTTGGAGTGGTTTAAAAAAAAATATAGCCACAAATTGCACAAATTTTCACAAATTAGGACACAAACTGATGTTTGAGTAGCCTTCACGAACGGAGTTCGTGCTTTAATTTGTGAAAATTTGTGAAATTTGTGGCTGGAAATTTGATTGTCTCATCGCCGAAGGCGAGGTGGTAAACTTTCACAAAATCTCAATGCCGCAGCGGTAATTTTGCTACGGCATTGAGGTTTTTATCCCTGTATCGTCAATTTTATACCTTCCTGTGGCGTGGTAATTTTAAAATCACCAAAGCGATTGCTGAATTTGGAGCTGTCAAAATGATAATCGCGATCAAATTGATACGCCATTTCTTTGAATTCCTTCAAAATGGGAATAAAAAGTCCCAAAATACCCATCATCCAAACGGGTAAAACGCGCATTTTTGCTGGTACATTCAATTCCGCCGCAACCAGTTCGATCCATTGTTTGCCCGTCAAACGGCTGCCATCGGTAGGTAAGTGCCATACTTGGTTATAGGCATCGGGGGTGTTTCCTAGTAAAGCAATGGCTTTGGCAGCATCAGGCGTATACGTAAAAGAATGCAATTTATCCACACTAGCGAACCAATCTGCTGGTTTGCCTTTCTGGAAATTTTTAAAAACCGAGTCTACCAGCACGCTTTTGTCATTGTTGGGACCATAAAAATCAGCAGAGCGACCGATTAGCGCGGTCAGATTGCCACGTTGAATTTCATCGGTGATCATACCAGCAATTTCGGCGCGTACTTCCCCTTTTTCACTGCTGGGGTTGATAGGTGTTTCTTCGGTCATGTGCCCGATGAAGTTCCGATCATACAGGTATACATTGTCAAAAAAGACCAATTTGGCTTGGTGTTGGATACACGCTTCAATCACCGAGCGCATCAAAGGCGGCCATTTTTCGCGCCAAACTTTTCGGTTGTAATCAAAGCCAACGGTAAGATATACCACATCGGATCCTTCTACCGCCTTGTTTACGTGAGCAATATCCGACAAATCAGCAGGGAAAAGCTGATCGGTTTCATTGACTTTTTTTGGATTTCTGCTGACAATGCGGATTTGATCCGTGTATTGGGTCAATTCTTTGGCTAATACGGTACCGATAGTACCTCCGCCGCCTAAAATGGTTTGCATAATAGCGCTGTTTTTAAGGTGCTATTAAAGGTAAACATTATGATTTAACAAAAGGCTCATCTTCTTCAAAAAAACAAAGAAACCAAGTTTAATGAGTATTCAGAATCTTATTCGGAAATAGGCAGGTATGTCCATTTATTTGCAATAAAACAATAAAAAGAGGGATATTTGGTGTTGTGACAGTTTTTTGGTTTATTTGAGCATTAGAGTTTGTTCAGGATTCTGATTCGCGCTACAAATGTCTAAAATCCACCCCCATTTCGTTGCGAAAATGCTCATGTAGCGCTGCTACACTCCGCTTTTCGCGCCTCATTGGGGTGAATTTTAGCTCATTTTCACAATCGAACCAGAATCCTGAACAAACTCTTAACTTCAACACCAACAAACCAAGATGAAAATTCAATTCCTCGACATCCTCGTGATCGTCCTGTACCTGGTTGTGATTTCGGCCATCGGCGTCCTTGCGCAAAAAAAAGCCAAACAATCAAAAAATGACTATATGCTTGGCGGCAACACCATCCCCTGGTGGATGCTCGGTATTTCCAATGCATCGGGCATGTTTGACATCTCAGGCACCATTTGGATGGTGACCATTATGTTTGTTTATGGTTTAAAAAGCATCTGGTTACCCTGGTTATGGCCGGTGTTCAACCAAGTGTTTTTGTTTGCTTACCTGGCCATCTGGTTGCGGCGCTCCAATGTGTCGACCGGCGCCGAGTGGATGCTTACGCGTTTTGGCACTGGTCGGGATGCCCAGCGTTCGCACAGTATCATAGTAGCATTTGCACTGTTAAGTTGTCTAGGGTTTATGGCCTATGGTTTTATTGGATTAGGAAAATTTATCGAAATTTTCATCCCCATTCAGTACATCCAGCCTTATTTGCCATTCACCGTTTCACCGGAATTTGTACCGCATTTTTATGGCATCCTATTTACGTTATTCGCGGTGTTTTACTCCATCATGGGTGGGATGTCCAGTATAGTGTGGGCTGATGTAGTACAGTATTTCCTGATGGCGCTGGCTTCCCTGGTCATTGCAGTGATTGCCATGATCCAGTTGTCGAGCCATACTTTGGTGGTGCCAGATGGCTGGACCAATCTATTTTTTGGTTGGAACATGAATTTGGATTGGACGGGAATTGTCAATGAAGTCAATGCTAAAATAGCCGAAGACAAATACGAACCCTTCGGCATGTTTTTCTCGCTGATGGTTGCTAAGGGCATCTTGTCTAGTTTGGCCGGCCCAGCGCCCAATTACGACATGCAAAAAATATTGTCTTCTCGCAGTCCGCGCGAAGCAGCTATGATGAGCATGTTTGTCAACATAGTTTTGCTTCCTACTCGCTATTTTATGATCATCGGATTCGCGGTATTGGCCTTATTATTTTACAAAGACTTGGATTTACAAACTGCATCAGGCGGGGTAGATTTTGAAAAAATTCTGCCCGCGGCCATCAACCAATTTGCGCCTCCAGGATTGCTGGGCTTGCTTTTGGTAGGGCTTATGGCAGCATTTATGGGAACCTTTGCCGGAACCTTGAATGCAGCACAAGCTTACTTGGTGAATGATGTGTACCTCAAAAGCATTCGTCCAAAGGCCACAAATGTAGAAATCAGCCGCGCCAATTACCTGACGGGAATTATCATTGTGATCATCAGTATCATCATGGGGATATTTGCCAAAGACGTCAACAGCATCTTGCAATGGATCGTTGGCGCTTTGTATGGCGGTTTTGCTGCTGCCAACGTATTGAAATGGCATTGGTGGCGCTTTAATGGCAATGGATATTTCTTTGGCATGTTGGTGGGGATTTTGGCTTCCATCGGGTTGCCTTATGTCTTTCCGCATACTGTTGCCCTCTACTACTTCCCGCTGATTTTGTTGCTTTCGGCAGCTGCTTCAGTACTTGGCTCTTTGGCTGGTCCGCCTACGGATATGGAGGTGTTGAAAAAATTCTACAAAAACGTTCGCCCTTGGGGATTCTGGGGGCCAGTCCATGCTGCCGTACTTCAAGAAGATCCGAATTTTGCAGCGAATAAAGACTTTAAGCGCGATGTATTCAATGTATTGGTTGGTACGGTTGGGCAAACTGCCGTAACGGCTTTGCCAGTATTCATCGTGCTTCTAATGCCAACACAAGGCGCCATTGCTGCGGCAGTTTTGGCAGTTTGTATTTTTATTTTGCGAAAAACTTGGTACCAACGTTTACCAGCATAAAAGACTGTAACATGAACTTTTCAACCCGATTGGCTGCGCTCGAAAAAGCTTACGAAGAGCTGGTGGTCAAAAAAAATAACAAAGAACCCCTCGGTAATGGCATTTACGACCGTTACCTCAATCCGGTATTGACGGCAGATCACGCGCCCGTTTTTTGGCGCTATGATCTCAACCCCGCCACCAATCCGCACTTGATGGAGCGTTTTGGTATTAATGCCGCTTTCAACGCTGGCGCCATCAAATGGCAGGGCAAATACCTACTGTCGGTAAGGGTGGAAGGCAAAGACCGCAAATCGTTTTTTGCCATTGCCGAAAGTCCCAATGGAATTGACAATTTCCGGTTTTGGGATTTCCCTATCACCATGCCAGAAACCGAAGATCCCGATACCAACGTCTACGATATGCGCATGGTAGCGCATGAAGACGGCTGGATTTACGGCCTTTTTTGTACCGAAAGAAAAGATCCCGCTGCCCGCAAAGGCGACGAATCATCAGCCGTAGCCCAATGCGGATTGGCGCGTACCAAAGACTTGGTCAACTGGGAGCGCCTACCTGATCTCAAAACACCTTCGCCTCAACAACGCAACGTGGTGCTCCACCCTGAATTTGTCAATGGCAAATACGCCTTGTATACCCGCCCCCAAGACGGCTTCATCGAGGCGGGTACCGGCGGCGGAATTGGTTTGGGATATGCCGATTCAATGGAAAATGCAGTGGTAGATAAGGAATTCATTGTGGATGAAAAACACTACCACACCGTTTACGAAGTAAAAAACGGTCAAGGTCCAGCGCCCATCAAAACGCCCCAAGGTTGGATTCACTTAGCTCATGGCGTGCGCAACACTGCCGCCGGTTTGCGCTATGTATTGTACGTTTTTATGACCGATTTGCATGATCTGACCAAGGTCATTCACAAACCAGCAGGTTATTTCATTGCTCCAGACGGCGCCGAAAGGGTAGGGGATGTTTCCAATGTGACTTTCTCCAACGGTTGGATCTTAGACGATGATGGCACGGTGTTCATTTATTATGCCTCTTCCGATACCCGGATGCATGTTGCGACTTCCAGCATTGAGCGTTTGGTAGATTATTGTGTGAACACCCCCGAAGATGGATTCCGGTCGGCAACCTCGGTGGAGACGCTGAAAGGCATCATTCAGCGGAATAAAGATTACGCCAAGTAAGCATTCAAAAAAAGGAAGATGACGATTAACGAGTTTAGAGCGGAAGTGGAGGAAGAGTTAAGTCGCATCCTCCTTTTTTGGACCAATAACGCCATCGATCATCCCAATGGCGGGTTTATCGGCAAAATGGATTTTAGCGGTCAGGTGCATGAAACTGCTGAAAAAGGCGGCGTTTTGAATGCCCGCATCCTCTGGACATTTGCCGCCGCCTACCGTCATCGCTGCGAACGCATCCACTTAGCCATGGCTGATCGGGCTTATCAATACCTGCAACAGCATTTTCGCGACCCAGAAAATGGCGGCATCTATTGGTCGGTTGATAACGTGGGCAATCCCTTGAGCAAACGAAAACAAATCTATGGATTGGCTTTCGCCATTTATGGCTTGAGCGAGTACTATCGCGTTGTCAAAAAAAGCGAGGTGCTGGATTTTGCCCTTGAACTCTATCAACTCATTGAAAAACATAGTTTTGACGAAAAAAAGGGCGGGTATTTTGAAGCATTTACCGCCGATTGGCAATTGTTGGATGATTTGCGGCTCAGTGAAAAAGACCGCAATGATCCCAAAACGATGAATACGCACTTGCACATCATTGAAGCGTATGTCAATCTGTATCGCGTAGCGCCGAATCCAGAACTCGCGGATCGGATCCGGCACTTGCTAGCAGTCTTTGAGCAGCACATCGTCGATAAAAACTCGGGACATTTGATTCTGTTTTTTGACGCCGATTGGAACCCGCAATCCGCTGCCCAGTCCTATGGTCACGACATTGAAGCATCGTGGTTGTTGCTGGAAGCGGCAGAAATATTGGGAGATGACGAGTTGACTGAAAAATGGAAAAAAATTGCCTTGTACATTGCCCAAGCTGCTAGCGAAGGCTTACAATCCGATGGCAGTTTTTTCCATGAATATGATCCAAGCAATCAACATTACGATCGCCACCGCGAGTGGTGGGTTACCGCCGAAGGGATGGTGGGGTATCTCAATGCTTTCCAATTGAGTGGCGACCCCGCTTATTGGGCAAAAATCGAAGGCTTGTGGGCTTTTGCCAAAAAACACCTCATCGATCAGGAACAAGGCGAGTGGTATTGGGGCGTTTACGATGATTACTCGAAAATGGAAGCTGATGATAAAATTGGCTTTTGGAAATGCCCTTACCACAATACCCGCGCTTGTTTGGAATTGTTGGATCGCACCGCAAAACATTAAATCCACATACTACTGGATATTTTAAATTTTGGGGATGCGTAAACCTTCCAGGTCTCGAAGACCTGGAAGGTTTGATGAGCGATCAAAGCGAAAATGTCCAGAAGTATGCATTAAATCAGTTTTTTTTGAAAACACCTGTCATGAAGTCATTAGTATCGCTCCTTTTTACACTATTTTTTTTAGCTACCACCTTGACCGCTCAAGTAAAATTTGCAGCGCTTTTTACCGATCACGCAGTTTTACAACGTCAAAAACCTATCCCTGTTTGGGGCTGGGCAGAACCGAATAAAGAAGTTACGGTATCCTTGGGACAACAAACACTCAAAGCCCAAGCCGATGGAACTGGCAAATGGCAGGTACAGTTTACCGCTCTGGAAGCAGGAGGCCCTTATCAGCTGACCGTCGTTGGGCCTAGCAACCACCTTACCCTCAATGATATCCTCATCGGCGACGTCTGGTTGTGTTCCGGACAATCGAACATGGAATGGGCAGTTGTCAGCGCCGACAATTACCAAAAAGAGCGCCAAAATGCTGATTTTCCACAGATCCGACATTTTTTGGTAGCCCACGAAGTAGCCTTGCAACCGCAAACTGATTTGCATTCCGGAAAGTGGGATGTGAGCAATGCCCAAACAGTTGGCGGATTTACCGCAATTGGGTTCTTTTTTGCCCGTGAAATTTATCAAAAAACCGGCGTACCCATTGGCTTGCTACACTCCTCTTGGGGCGGATCACAAGTTGAAGGTTGGATCAGCAAAGAAGCCATGTTGTCGTCAGAAGAATTGAAGACCAACGCCCAGCAATTGCCAACAACCTGGGAAGCCGCCGATCTGCAATTGGAAAAAAACATCAAGAAAAAGCTTTTCGGTAGTCCTGATGTGAATCCTACCTTAGCGGATGAAAAAAAATACCTCCAAGCCGAATTTGATTTTTCCAAGTGGTGGTCGGCTGATCCATTCGGGCAATGGGATTGGAAAGGCATCTGGGCTTGGCGCGGCAATGGCTTCATGGCCAGAATGGTGGACATACCCGCGGAAATGACGGATCAAGTCACCACTTTAAGCTTGGGCGAATTGTATAGCCACAACGAAATTTACATCAATGGAAAATTGGTCGCCTCGGGCTTAGTCAAAGGCGTGCGCAAAATTTTAGTTCCTGCCAACACCTGGCAAGCCGGAGTTAATAAACTCATGGTAAAAATGAACCGTGCCATTGAGCCAGAATGGTACGGTCTGGGGATCAACGGGCCGGCAACGGATTTATACGTGGGTACTGAAAAACAAAAAATCTCTTTGGCGGGGAATTCCTGGAAAATCATGCCCGCTTTTGCCGAGCCACATGCTTTTGCGCATTCCAGCAACAATGTAGGCGCTTCCATCTACAATGCTATGATTGCCCCTTTGGTACCTTATGGCATCCGCGGTGCATTGTGGTACCAGGGCGAATCGAACGCGGGTAGAGCATACCAATACCGCAAAACTTTCCCCTTGATGATTGAGGATTGGCGCCAACGCTGGAACGATGTTTTTCCCTTCTACTTTGTGCAATTGTCTTCTTACGGCGCCTACCAAAACAGCAATCAAGGCAGCGACTGGGCCGAGCTACGCGAAGCGCAAACGATGACCTTGCGATTGCCGCAAACCGGTATGGCGGTAACTACTGATGTGGGTAATCCCAACGATATCCACCCCACGAACAAGCAGGATGTAGGAAAAAGATTGGCCGCAACCGCGCTCAATAACGTTTATGGAAAAAAAGAGGTTGTTCCTTGTGGTCCGCTATATGAAGCCGTGAAATTCAAAAAAGACCAAGCCATCTTAAGTTTCAGTAACATAGGCAGCGGCTTAATGGCCAATGACAAATTCGGTTACCTCAAAGGCTTTGAAATAGCCGGTGAGGATCATATTTTTCACTACACTAAAGCCCAGATTGTAGGCAATACAGTGGTGGTGATGCACCCAGAAGGCAAAGCGGCAGTAGCAGTGCGATACGGCTGGGCGAATTCACCTTTGGATGCCAACTTGTTTAATAAAGAAGGTTTTCCCGCCAGTCCGTTTCGTACCGATCAGTGGGATGGATTGACTGTGAAAAATCGATTTGAGTAAGAGTGTGTTTGGATTTTTAGTTCGCAAGCGTAGTGAGTCAAAATTTACACCAACGAGGCGCGAAAAACGTTGAAAATCCCGACAAAGTCGGGAGAGTGTATCCCGACTTTGTCGGGACAGGTCAGCGCTACATGAGTATTTTCGCAACGAAGTTGGGGTGAATTTTGGCCATTTGCAGCGCGAATAAAAAATCCAAACACACTCTAAGGAAACGGGTAGAAACTAAGCCTAGTCAAGGGGTGTTTAATGTGCACAAAAAAACAAAACATGAGTACCAATACCAGCATACTATTAGCACTCCGCAATTGGGAGTTTGAGCACGTAAGAATGAACAAGCTTTTGGAACAGCTATCCGACGAGCAATTGTTGAAAGAAGTTGCACCCGGAAAAAATCGCGGCGTTTATTTGCTCGGCCACCTCACCGCTGCGAATGATGGCATCCGAAAGTTGTTGGATTTGGGCGGCAGACTTCATCCTGAATTGGATCAAATTTTCCTCAGCGTTCCCGATAAATCGGTGCCAGAAATTCCGGCTACGCCATTACTTAGAGCCATGTGGAAAGAGGTGATGGACAAAATAGCAGAAGACGTTCAAACCTTATCAGATGATGAGTGGCTCAGCAAACACACTGCGGTATCAGCAGAAGATTTTGTCAAAGAGCCACACCGCAATAAGTTGAGTATCATTTTGAGCAGAACTGTTCATCAGGCTTATCATGCGGGGCAGATGGCGTTGTTGAAGTAGGTTGAAAATGGGGGGGCTATTGCTAGCAAAACACTCAATACCCCTCCTGCCCATAATACGCCCCCGGACCATGTTTCCGGAAATAATGCTTGTCTTGCAGAGTCTGCTTGATGGGTTGGGTCAGTGGGTTGATTTGTAAGGTGAGGTAAGCCATTTTAGCCAATTCCTCCAACACCGTAGCATTGTACACCGCTTTGGCTGCGGTATTACCCCAAGTAAACGGACCATGACAAGCCACCAAAACCATTTCTACCTCCGCTGGAGAAAGCTTTTTTTGCGCAAAAAGCTGTAGAATTTGGTTGCCAGTTTCCAATTCATAATCCCCCAAAATCATCTCGTCGCTCATCACTTCGGTGACTGGAACGGCAGCAACTAAATGATCGGCGTGGGTGGTGCCAAAATTGGGAATCGGTAAAATCGCTTGCGCCCAGGCTACCGCATAAGTGGAATGGGTATGGCACACTCCGCCAATACTGGGGAAGTGCTTGTACAATAACACATGGGTTTTGGTATCCGAAGAAGGACGTTTTTCCCCCTCAATGATATTATTTTCCAAATCCACCACTACCATGTCTTCAGGTTGTAAATCTACATAAGGTACCCCGCTCGGCTTGATGGCTATGGCGCCCAGATCACGATCAATCGCTGAAGCATTGCCAAAGGTATAAATGGCCAATTTCTGCTTGGCGATTTCCATATTCGCTTCGTAGGCTTCTTCTTGGAGGGTAAGGTATTTAAAGGCCATGTGTTCATTGGGTTTAAAAAAACAACGGATAATAAGAGCTTGTTCAGGATTCTGGTTCGATGGCGAAAATGAGCTAAAATTCTCACCAATGAGGCGCAAAAAGCGGAGTGTAGCAGCGCTACATGAGCATTTTTGTAACGAAATTGGGGTGAATTTTGGCCATTTGTAGCTCGAAGTAGAATCCTGAACAAGCTCTAAATATTGAAAGGTATTATCCGTTGTTTTTCCTGGATTTATTTTAATTCCAAAACCGCTACCGAAGCTGGTGCGAGTACTACTTTCAACTCGTCTCCCTTCAAAGTCGCTCCGTTAAATACGGCCGGTTTGATCTTTTCTGGGCTGTCAAAAGTATTGTAATCTTGCACTTTTCCAGAAGCTAGCACCCGACCGCTTACGCTGGTGGCTTTCATACCGCGCAAATTCAAGGTAATGGTCTGCGGCTGATTGGGGTTAATGTTGACCAAGGAAATGTGCACCAAGCCATTCTTATCTCTGGATGCCGATGCCGATACTGCAGGAAGTTGTTTTCCGTCCAGCGCATACTTTTCCGTTTTAAGATCAATGGGGAGTTGTGTAGCACCTTGGTGTACGTTGTACATTTCCATCACATGGTAAGTTGGCGTAAGGATCATTTTTTCCCCTTGCGTCAAAATAACCGCTTGCAATACATTGATGGTTTGCGCCAGGTTGGCCATACGTACCCGGTCGCAATGGTTGTGGAAAATATTGAGGGTAGTGCCGGCAATCATGGCATCGCGCATGGTGTTTTGCTGAAACAAAAACGCGCCGTTGGTGCCCGGTTCTACGTTGTACCAGCCGCCCCATTCATCAACCACCAAAGCAATTTTTTTCTCTGGGTCATACTTGTCCATGATCGTGGAATGCTTGGTGACCAATTCCTCCATTTTCAGCGCCTGCTCCATCGTTGTGAAGTATTCTTTTTCCGAAAACTCGATGGCCGAACCTTTTTTGTTCCAATCAATAACCGAATAGTGGTGTAGCGCCATACCTTCTAACATGTTGTGGGGAATATCGCGCATCAACACCTCCGTCCAGTTGAAGTCGCTAGAGTTCGCGCCGGAAGCGATGCGGAATATCTTGCTATCGTTCGACCAATTGGTCATAAACGTAGCGTATTGCCGATAGAGATTGGCGTAATATTCGGGTTTCATGTTGCCGCCGCAACCCCAGGTTTCGTTGCCTACTCCCCAGTATTTTACGTTCCAAGGTTTTTCACGACCATTTTGTTTGCGTAGATCCGACATAGGGCTCCCGCTATCAAAATTGACATAGCGGGTCCAGTCGATCAATTCTTGTACGGTACCGCTGCCTACATTGGCGGCCAGGTAAGGCTGAGTGCCAATAGCTTCGCAAAGATTCAAAAAATCGTGGGTGCCAAAGCTGTTATCCTCGGTAACGCCGCCCCACCAAACATTGAGCATTGAAGGCCGACTGCTTTTGGGACCGATACCGTCTTTCCAGTGATAGGTATCGGCAAAACAGCCGCCTGGCCAACGCAATACCCCCACTTTCAATTTTTTTAGCGCCTCGATGATATCGGTACGTAACCCATTGGTATTGGGTATTTTGGTGTTTTTTTCACCTACATAAAAACCATCGTAAACACAGCGTCCCAAATGTTCGGCAAAATGGCCATAGATATTCGGGTTGATGGTGTTTTTTCCCAAATCGCTATTGATTACAATTTGGTTTTGTCCCCAAGTCAATAGAGGGAACAATGCGAATAATGCGATAAACAATTTCTTATTCATGACTTTAAGCTTTGGTGTTTTCAATAAATTGACCTAGTTTTTGGTATTGTTGATACAGCTGTTCATAGATCTCTACTTTTTCAGGCTGCGGGTAAAAAAACTCGTCAAACCCTGATGTCATGGCGGATTGCGCTGTTGCTAAATTGGGATAAACGCCAGCTGCTGCTGCTGCACAGATCGCTGCGCCCAAAGCACAGGCTTGTTCCGACCGGACGATTTTGATCGGCATATTCAGCACATTGGCTAGGGTTTGCATCACAAAAGGCGATTTTTTTGACACGCCGCCGATTCCGATCACCTGCTGGATGGGAATGCCTTCGTTTTGAAAGCGCTCCACAATGCTTTTGGCGCCAAATGAGGTGGCTTCTACCAATGTTTTGAATATCAGCGGAGCATCCGTACCCAAGTTCATCTGCAGGATCGCGCCTTTTAAAGTATGATTGGCATCAGGTGTGCGCCGTCCATTGAACCAATCCAGCGCCACAGGATCGTTCGCGGATAGGGGCAATTGTGCTGCTTTTTCAGCCAATGTTGGGATGATTTGTGGAATCAATTTTTCGGCTTCAGCTGGCGAAAGGAAGGTATTCAAGGAGAACGCCAACAAGTTTTGAAACCAAGCGTATACATCGCCAAAGGCTGATTGACCAGCTTCCATGCCCATCATGCCGGGAAGAATAGATCCATCCACTTGTCCGCAAATACCGCGGATAAGCCGGTTGCCCACATCTGCAGTTGGGGTGATCAACATGTCGCAAGTGGAAGTGCCCATCACTCGTACCAAAGCGTAAGGTTCAATACCTGCACCCACGGCGCCCATGTGGGCATCAAACGAACCTACGCCGATTACCACCTGCGCTGATAATCCGAGCTTCTCAGCCCAAGCTGGAGTAAGTGTTCCCATCGCCTGATCTGCCGTAAATGTATCGTGGAACAAATGCTCCCTTAATCCATGCAAACGGTGATCAAGAGCCGATAAAAAATCGTCGCTTGGCAAACCGTCGTAAGATTCGTGCCACATGGCTTTATGACCAGCCGCACAGCGCGAGCGTTTCAACGTCAACGGATCGGTATGGCCGCAAAGCACGGCAGAAATCCAATCACAATGTTCTATCCAAGAAAAAGCGGCCTCGCGCACCTGCTCGTCTACGCGTAGGGTGTGCAAAATTTTTGCCCAAAACCACTCCGAAGAATAAATTCCACCAACATATTGGGTGTAATCGGTTGGCCAGCGGTGCGCCAATTGATTGATTTCTTCGGCTTCGGCGTTGGCGGTATGGTCTTTCCAGAGGATGAACATCCCGTTTGGATTGTCGGCAAACTCGGGCAAAAGCGCCAACGGCGTTCCCGTACGATCTACAGCCACGGGAGTAGACCCCGTTGTGTCTACTGAAATACCAACTATTTGAGCGGCAACTTCGGGGGGCGCCAATTCCAAAGCCGCTTTGATAGCGGCTTCTAATCCTTCCAGGTAATCCAAAGGATGCTGGCGGTATTGCGATTGACTAGGGTCGCAATACAAGCCTTTTTTCCAGCGCGAATAATAATGAACCGCCGTAGCTACCTCCTCGCCGTTTTCGGTGTTGACGATGAGCGCACGTACGGAATCGGTTCCGTAATCTAGGCCAATGACGTATTTCATAGTGTTGGATTAGCTTTTATAAGCCCGTTCGTTCCAGCGCAATTCATTTTTCAGGGCGCGCAGGTCGGTTTTTTCATCGATCACAATGGTTTCGACACCAAAAAGGTCAGCGAAGTCTTCAAAATACTCGCTGGTAAGATTTTGACTAAAAACCGTGTGGTGTGCTCCGCCGGCATAAATCCAAGCAGCAAGCGCGGTCGATATATCAGGATGTGGCTTCCACAATACGCGGGCTACAGGCAAATTGGGCAATGGCTCAATGGGCGCAATGGCTTCAACCGTATTGATCAGCATGCGGAATCGATTGCCCATGTCGATGAGCGATACATTTAATGCGGAACCGGCAGCTACGTCAAAAACGAGGCGCACGGGATCTGCTTTTCCACCAATACCTAGCGGGTGAATCTCACAAGAAGGTTTACCCGCAGCTATGGAAGGACAAATTTCCAGCATATGCGCGCCCAAAACCAAGCTGTTATTGGGATCAAAATGATAGGTGTAATCTTCCATAAACGAATTGCCGCCGGGCATGCCGCTGGCCATCACTTTTGCCGCCCGTAGCAAAGCCGATGTTTTCCAGTCGCCTTCGGCCCCAAATCCATAACCATCGGCCATCAAACGCTGACTGGCAATTCCAGGAAGTTGCACCATGCCGTGGAGGTCTTCAAAGGTGTTGGTATACCCTTTAAAACCGCCTTCTTCCAAAAAATGTCGGATGCCCAATTCTATCCGTGCTGCATCCCGCAAGGCCGAATGGGCAGATGCGCCGGGCTGCAAAGTCGGCGCCAAGGTATATTGGGTAGCATATACTTCCACAAATTGATCGATGGAAGTTTCCGCTACGGCATGGATATAAGCGGTAAGATCACCCACTCCGTGGCCATTAACCGAATAGCCAAAAGTCATTTCGGCTTCCACTTTGTCGCCTTCGGTTACCGCAACTTGACGCATGTTGTCGCCAAAACGAACAAATTTTGCGCCTTGCCAATCGTGTCGAGCAGCGGCAACACGCATCCAAACTTGCAGTCGTTCGATCACCTGGGGATCTTGCCAATGACCAACTACAACTTTGCGATTGAGTCGCATTCTTGAAGTCATAAATCCAAATTCACGATCACCATGCGCCGATTGGTTCAGATTCATAAAGTCCATGTCAATGGTACTCCAGGGAATATCGCGGTTGAACTGCGTATGTAAATGGCAAAGTGGTTTTTGCAAGATTTGCAGTCCGCGGATCCACATTTTAGCCGGAGAAAAAGTATGCATCCAGGCTACAATGCCAATACAATTGGGATGTACATTGGCTTCCTGACAAACCTGATAAATGGCGTCGGGCGTTGTTACAATCGGTTTGAAAACAACTTGTACCGGAATGTTTGGCGATTGGTTGATGGCCTGAGCAATGGTTTGAGCATTGGTTTCCACCTGCTTCAATGTTTCAGGGCCGTACAAATGCTGGCTGCCCGTGACAAACCAGACTTCTAAGTTCTTTAAATTCAACATGATCCACTATGGTTTTTAGAGTGTGGTTGGATCTTTAGTTCGCGCTACAAATGGCCAAAATTCACCCCAACTTCGTTGTGAAAATACTCATGTAGCGCTGCTACACTCCGTTTTTCACGCCTCGTTGGTGTAAATTTTGACTCATTTTCGCCAACGAACTAAAGATCCAACCACACTCTTAGGCTTTAATACTTAACTAATTTTGTCCTGCTGGGTGCGGCATAAAATGCCAAAATGAATTAAACTTGTCTTTGTACCGCTCTTCATCCAGTTGGTACAAACTGGCTTTTTTAGTAGCGGCGTGTTGGTCTTTTTCGCCGGTGTTTATAAGCAGACCAGTTGAAAGAATCTTGCGCGAAAAATTGCGGCGATCTAGTTTCATGTTGTAAATCGCTTCGTACAGTTTTTGTAGCTGGGGAATGGTGAATTTTTCGGGCAAAAGCTCAAACCCGATGGGATGCAAAGCCGCCTGATATCGCAAGTGCTCCAAGGCAAGTCGAGTCATCTCATCATGGTCAAAAATCAAAGGTGGTTTGCGATTGAGGTTGATCCAGTGCGCGTGATGCGCTTTTACTGCTCCTTCATCGTGTTGGTGTTGGTTGATCAATGCAAAGAAAACCACGGATAAGGTGCGTTCAACGGGATCGCGATCTACCCGCCCAAAGGTTTTTAATTGTTCGATGTAAACGTCATCTAGTCCCGTCAATTCATTGAGAATGCGCTTAGCGCCTACCTCTAAGTCTTCTTCTTCCTGCAAAAAACCGCCCATCAACGACCATTTTCCTTTCTCGGGTTGGAAATTTCGCTTAATCAAGAGCATATTGAGCGCCTCGCCGTCGAAACCAAAAATGATACAATCTGTAGCGACCAAAAATCGACTTTGATGCGAATATTGCTCCATTGAAAATTGAAATTATAATGGGAAAAATCCAAAATTAACATTTTGATTTTCGGTCAAGGAGTAAAATACAGGTTTTTATTTTTATTGTGTCAAAACCACACGTTTTTTTAACGAAAAAATAAGTAGGAACATATACCTAGTTGGCGCGCCTTATTTAGGGTAATCTGATATTTTCTTAATTTGAATGCCAAATCATCCAAATCAGCGATTATGAAAAAATTGGTTAGGAACGCAGAAAAATTAACTTCCCTATTTTGGGTTTTGAATAGGAAGTCGAACGGTTCATTTCAAGAGAGCTTCCAATTCAAACGCCTCCCAAAAAATAGGGAAGTAGTTTTTTGCGTCAAACTTATCGTATTCTTCGTTCTTGTAACCCATCAACTTAGCGCCCAAAAAACCTTTGGCGATGCCTGTTTGGGCAATTGGAAGGGGATCATGTACATCTATGCGCGTGGACAACTACGGGATAGTGTGCCCGTGAAACTCACTGTAGCTAAAACCGCCACAACTGATGCCTGGACTTGGAAAACAGCCTACCTATCACCCACCAGGCCAATGGTGAAAGACTATGTTTTACGCCTGAAAGACGCCACAAAAAGGCAGTACGTAACCGATGAAGGCGATGGAGTAGAATTGGCAGATTATTGCTTCAACAACAAGCTGTATTGCGTTTTTGAAACGTCTGGTGTCATGCTGACTTCAACGTATGAATTACGGGGCGAGGAGTTGATTTTTGAAGTGACATCAGGAAAAAAAGAGGCCGCGCCCAAAGGCGAAGTCATCAACTATTCTACAGATAACTTACAAAGGGTGGTTTTTAAACGGGAGAAATAGAAGGTGAAATCCAATACGAGCAAATAAAAAAGACCCAAGGGGGACGCATTAAAAAAATCGAAAAATTGCCAGAAAAAATTTCCAAATGAAGATAAAAAGCTCCGATCTAGTAGCCCAGGAGCTATGGCTCGGGCCTTATTGAAATCCCGATTTTGCGAAATCGAAGGCGGGTTAAGCGAAAAACTGTTTGAGCACCGACGCAGTCGGGGCGAGTTTTTTTCGCGCCGCCGTAGATTTCAAGCAAAATCGTTGGATTTCAATACAGCCCTTGACTTTTTTGTTTCTTTTTGCGTCAAGGCAAAAAGAAAATGTTATACATAAATTGCTAAATAACAGAGATTTAAGCAATATTTAAGGGGTTTAGGCATTGTTACGCTGCGCTGCAGCTTGAACGAAAAACCTGATATTGTGCTACAGATGTTACGCGGCTATGCCGCTGTGGCAATAGTCCTCGGTAGGCAAAACGCATTTGAAATAGTGGACTCAAACATAATTTTAAAGCGTTTGTAATGAAAAAAAGACCCAAGGGAAGTATGCTAAATCTCCCCTTGGGTCTTTTTATTTTGAAAAAAATTACCCCTTACTTTTTCACCAAAAACGGCGTGAGATAAGCGATTGATTTTGGCGTTTGTTCAACCGACCGAGACGATTCGTCTTCAATAAAGTAGTACTTGATGCCGATTTTTTTTGCTTGCGCCATTACAGCGGGCATGTCTTGGTTACCTTCGCCAACCACCATATTCCACTCTACATCAGAATGACCATTTTCATTGCCAGGAGTACCTTTCTTTTGGTCTTTAACGTGCAAAGTTTTCCAGCGAGTAGGGTACTTTTTCAGCCAAGCAACCGGATCTTGACCAGGGTTTTTTACCCAGTAGATGTCCATTTCCAGGTTGAAATATTTGGGGTTGGTATTTTTGATCAAATAATCCAACAGTACGCCGTCTTCATAAGGGCGGAACTCAAAGCCATGCGGGTGGTAAAGCAGCTTGATTCCAGCTTTGCTGAGCACTTTACCAGCAGTGTTGAACACCTCGGTTGCTTTCTTCATGTCTTCGATGGTGAATTTATCGCCGTCGTGGTCGATCCAGGCACACATCACAAATTCCGAACCCAAGATCTTGGCGTTTTGAATAATGGTTGACAATTTAGCGGGGTCGGATAATTCCTTGTAACCTGCCCCGGTACTTACTGCTTTAAGTCCATTTTCATCCAGCATTTTTTTGGTTTCTTCGGCAGTCTTGTTACCCAAAAGGCCAGTTTCTACCGATTGGATACCCATTCCTTTGACCATTTTCAACATTCCTGGCAAATCGGCCTTAGCTTCATTGCGAAAGGTGTACAATTGAACCCCCAGGCTAGTAGGTACCTGCGCCCGAAGTACAAAGACGCAACATGCGCTCAATAACAAAAAAGAAAAAAAGTTTTTCATGGCAAAATTGTTTTAGTTGATGTAGTGTATTGTAGAGACGCGATTAATCGCGACTTTATCCCGGAATTTACGTTAAGTTAATACTAATTGACAAAAAAAGAATACTCTGCAGAAAGCTTTGGTAATTGTTGTTTTTTAATGCCGTAGAGACGCGATTAATCGCGTCTTGATCCCGGAATTTTGTACTTTAATGCCCATCAAGCATCTTTTTTGCAAAACAAATGGCATGAATGGTTTATTTCTGGACCTCTTGGTCGATCCTGCTACACAAGATCCTTTGCAATTCGATTTGGCGCAAAATGCTTTCATTAAAGCGACTTCTGGTAAAACGTACCCGGTAAAGGATGCGGTGGTCACCGTTTTAGAACCAGCTGAGCAACCTCAGCTCGAAGCTTCTCCTTTACACCGGCAATACCAGACCGCTTTCCACTACCAGGAACATTACCAAGAAGACGCCATCTTGTTTGATTATTTCGCCGTACCGGAAAGCGGCGCAACACTTGAAGAAAACCGCCGTCTGCACCAAACTATTTTTTCAAAGCTAAAACCGCAGCAAAAATTGCTATTGGATGTGGGGTGCGGGAATGGTTGGGCCGCTCAGGAGGCGCTGCGCAGAGGGTGGAGCATTATTTCAATGGATGTCTCAACGGCCAATCCGCAAAAAGCGACTTTGGCTTACCCCAGTGAAAACCACCTGGGTCTGGTGGCGGATGCCTTTCACATGCCCATCAAAAATGATGCTTTGGATGCCATCATCGCCGCCGAAATCATGGAACACGTTGCCGATCCCCGGCAATTTGTGGCAACGCTTTACCAAAAACTGCGCCCTGGCGGTCAATTGATCATCACAACACCATACAACGAGAAAATCGAATATTACCTCTGTGTGCATTGCAATCGACCCACTCCAAAACACGCGCATTTGCACTCTTTTAGCGAACACAACATCAATCAGCTATTTCCTGAAGGTAGCGGGTATCGCTGGGAAGCATTTAGCAACAAGTATTTGGCCAAATTGCGGACGCATGTATTGCTCAAATATTTACCCTTTGGCATTTGGCGCAGTGTAGATAGCTTAACCAATCGCCTGCTGTGGCGACCAACGCGGCTGTTATTGGAGATAACAAAACCGCTGTAAAATAGAGTATTAGAGATCCGAAAAATTGGTAGTTTGTTTTCAGAATCTTTTCAAATACCCTCTTATCATGACGGGAGAAAAAAACTTGAATCGCTTGTTAGCAACGCTTACCCCGCAATTGCAGGAGGGAAGTTATGTGTTTTGCGTTGCACCAACGACATTGGATCTCAAGACGGTTGATTTGATTGGCTTCTTCCAGGAGTCGGAGGGGCGTACGCTTATCCTCAAACAGGAAGAAGCGGATCGACTGGGGCTGGCCTACACTTTTGTTTCCGCTTGGCTAACGCTTACGGTGCATTCCGCATTGGACGCGGTAGGATTGACGGCGACTTTTGCTACTGCTTTGGCCAAGGAAGGGATCAGTTGCAATACCATCGCCGGTTTTTACCATGATCATCTTTTTGTAGCCCAGGCGGATGGAGCAAAAGCCTTAGCGGTATTAGAAGCCTTATCAGCGACCGCAAAAATGACCAACAATGGTTGACATCGATACTTTTCGAACGCTAGCAATGTCTTTCCCTGAGGTGGAAGAATTACCGCATTTCGATAAGGCTTCCTTTCGAATTAAAAAGAAGATTTTTGCTACCTTAACAGAGTCAAAACTACAGGTTTCATTGAAATTATCGGCAGTAGACCAATCCATTTTTTGTGCGTATAACTCAGAGGTGATTTATCCGGTTCCCAATAAGTGGGGATTGCAGGGCTGGACGATAGTCGATCTGGAAAAAGTTACCTTGGAGCTATTGGAAGGGGCAATGGAAGCGGCCTATCATGAGGTTTCCAAAAAAAAATAATTACCCAAAAAAATAAACCAGCATGTCTAACATTTCCATTAGAACCGCAAAATTAGACGACTTGGATCAAATCCTGCAATTGTTTCGGGATACCGTTACTATGATCAACGTCAAAGATTACCATCCAGAACAGATTGCTGTATGGGCGGCTTCCAGCAACGATGTGGTTCGTTGGATGCAAAAAATCAAAGAGCAACATTTTTTTGTAGCCCATATTGGAGATGAAATCGTAGGTTTTAGCTCATTGACCAGCGAAGGTTACCTGGATTTCATGTACATCCACAAAGACCACCAAGGGGAGGGGATTGCCAGCATGTTATTGACCCGTTTGGAAGAGTTGGCCGCTGAGTTGCAACTCAAACGCATTTGGGCTGATGTGAGCATCACCGCTAGGCCGTTTTTTGCGAGTAAAGGCTTTCGTACCAACCGCATCCACATGAAACAGGTGGAGGATGTAGCTTTTGAAAATGCGGAAATGGAGAAGGGTTTTTGAAAAAAAAACGTAAAAGTTTAGGTCGCTCCGATTTCGACCCCCAAAGGTCAAATTTTAGCTATTTGTTTCATACCGATCTATCGGGCAAGCCTCTTTTTTCAGCTGATGCTCTGACCTGAGTTCAAATGAGGAAGTATAACTAAAATTTGCCTGCTATTTTGGTTCGAAACCGCTGACTTAACAATTATGCGAATAATGGGTTGGGCTAATGCTCTAGAAGATTATTATTTGACATGTA
>JBBANM010000097.1:23373-25479 GCA_040401995.1 Saprospiraceae bacterium | reverse complement strand
CTAGCTGCGGGTGAGCCGATGGACCGGAATAGGTATCTGCGGATTAGGGGTTAGTGGAACTTCACCTTCCACTAATTTAAAGAGAATTTACCAGAACAAAAGTCAAACGGTTGTGGTCACTTTCAATTCCATAGCTCCATTCACTTGCTAGATCATTGAAAAGCTTGGTGCCTAAGCCAGCTTTACTCTGGCTGATAGGTGTGCCATTTGAGATGATGTTGATTGTTAATAAGTCATTTTGAAGGTCGCTAGTGACTAAAATTTCAGTTGCATGTGCATGGCGAATCGAATTTGAAATAGCTTCTTCTATTAAAGCAACGGAGTTTCGAAGCACAGCCTCATCAAGTTGGACAACAGGAGGTAGTGAAATTGAAATATCTGCAATACCTTTCCACCCAGAAGTAATCTTTTCTAACTTGATTTTTCGGGTTGCCATACGAGTAAATGAGATATTGGCATGATCCTGATTAAGTAGCCCCGCTGCGCGCTCAAGGGCTTCATTTGCCAATTTAGAGTCGCCGGCCTTAGCTGCTGGTTGCAACAACAGACTACTTGCAGTCAACCCGGCCTGGATTTCGCCATGAAGGTAGCGAGCAATATCTGAGTTACGCATCGAGGGAACACTTGAATTTATGAGTGTCGAATATTTTTCGTTAGCAAGATGTGATTCCAGACTTAAAATTACCTCTGCACGTTGTTTTAAAATAACGGTGTAGGAATTGAGAGTGAAAATTAAAGTCAAATAAGTAAAAGAAAGGAAACAGTGATAAATATGGACTGTAGTAATGTCCTGTGAAATCGAATACTTAGGGGGTAGTCTAATTTGGATTACGAAGGGCAAAATAAATATAAGTGTTATCGATACCATGTTAGTCAAAGCGCGGCTAAAAATTTTAAAGTAAAAAATTAGCTCGTCAATTCCAAAGATAATAATAAATAGGAGTGATAATAGGAGGCACTGTACGACAGCAATTTTTAATCCATATTTTCCATTTAGACCCACAAAGAGAAATGGAAATGAAAAACAGAGTACTGAAATAACCCGCAGAGGTTGCGTTAAAAGTGAGATTCTTACTAGTGACCAGAAAGAAATATTTGGTGCGGTCACTGCGTTTTTCCGCAATAGTTCGCTGGCTGGTCGAAGGTCATCTGCGATTAGCTTTTTAATTCGAGATGCTTGCAAGCTGTAATCTCTTAGTGTCGCTGGTCTTTGCAGGAGTTTTTGAATATCACCTGCCAAGTTCGAGGTTATAAACTGTAGTCTGGCAATTAGTTCTTCAGCGCTGGATTCGCCTTTTGGGAGTAAGTCTCGACGTTCATGCGTCTCTTGTTCTTTACGCATCGCCTGAGCAAATAACTGTTGAGATACCCGTTGATAGGTACGACGAGATTCAACAAATATCGCGACTGCAATAAACCATGAGGGTAATGCGATAGTTGAGTTAAGTATCTTGTATTCATCACTTACAACTTGAACTAAATTAAATGAATGAGCACATGTATTAATTACCAGCCCTCGGATAATTCCTAGACAAAGAAGCAAAACTAGATCTAATTTCCAGTTATTAAAATGTCTAGAGATACGTGCCGTCAACCCGATCACTAGCGCGATTGATGCGTGAGCGATAGAGGCAACCAGGAGCCACTAGCAAATATTACTGACACCATATAATTTGTAATTTGTGGCGAGCATTAGAACAAGAACATCGATTGGGTATGTAAAAAGATAAATTCGCCAAGAAATCCATGAGTCCGCCTCATTTACACGCCTTGACCTTTGCTATCAAAATATGCTCTTACAATTTGTACACGCTGGTTCGTCTGAATTGATTTCTGAATCCCTAAGTGCATGGCAATACGTGCGATAGATTTATCAATTGCTTGTTCGGATACCCCGCGAGACCTTGCAATTTCAGCAGTGCTTAAACCCTCAGAAACTGCCTTCATAATTTCTAACTGATTGGTCGACATCTCAGCAACTGGACCACTATGGGTCCAGGGAAGTGATCTTTTTGCTGATGGTTTCAACATTGCTAGCGAAATTTGTACAGCAGTAGATGAAGTTGAATTTATCTCCATCTTGTTTAGATATATTGAACCTTCAGG
>JBBANM010000097.1:0-23273 GCA_040401995.1 Saprospiraceae bacterium | reverse complement strand
CAAGTGTGGCAAGTGTGGCAAGTGTGGCAAGTGTGGCAAGTGTGGCAAGTGTGGCAAGTGTGGCTCGGTCAATCGAGGATCTTTATACGTAGTAAGAAACACAATTCCAATCTTCGGATTTCTTGCACGTAACGCAATCGCTACATCAATTCCATTTGGTCCGATACCTAAATCTAAATCTAGAACCGCAACATGTGGATCGAAATCTTTTTTCTGCAGCCAAGGCTTCGTTGGCTGTCGCTACACGTGCCCGAACAACAAATCCCTGATGAACCAAGGCGTCGCCCAAGGTAGCACGAGTAAAGGGGTCGTCCTCGACCAAAATCAAGCGCACACTCTTCCTTTGGTAATAATGGCAGGAAGCTGAGGTTCCTGGAAGAAATTCAGAAAATTAAAGGGCCCTTAAGGTTGGTTTTCCCAAACCAGACCGATTGTTTTACCCAACGCTAACTCCAATGGATATCTTTGAAGTTATTGCACCAATTATCACAAGAAGTTCAGATAATCAGCATGTTATAGCTAGTCGGAGTGCTGATCGTATTGCAAAAAATATCGGATTATCCTTAAAAGCTGAGGAGCTGATTAAGGATTATTCGGCTAAGAACTTTACGGGCAACTCTGGGGCTCTAGCGCTAGCCACATTCCAGGAATATAAGAATCGCTTATCGACATCCTTTATCGGCAGTCTCTCTCATCAATGGAATTATCACCACCAAATCCCCTTTGAAATTATCAGACTCAAAAGCAATTGCACAGCTGGTTCAAGAATATGAGGCAATAGCCGTACCAAGTGACTCAAAATATAAGTATCTTGCTCAGTTAGTTGAGGATCTCAAAGTCAATCCTAAAGCAGTGACTTTTATTGGAGGAGTGAAGGGGGGAGTTGACAATATCTTTATTGCAAAGTTCTTCAGTGCGATACAAGTGGATCCACTGCAAGCAAATTTTTTGCCATAAGTTTCAGGTTTTGATGTAGTAAAAAAATCTTTAACCAATCAAAATTATGTGGCAATATCGACAAGCGGGGATTTCGTGGCTCAGGTAAATGCGGGCAAGTTTCGCGTTCTGGGTATCGCAGCGCCGAAGAAAGTGAGATGGCTTAAAACGAAGACTTTGAAGGAGCAGAATATTGATATTGTATATGGAAATTGGTATGGAATCTTTGTTCCATCGTATTATGGTGAATCGGAAACTAAAAATTTCATACACTTAAATGACGTCTTTCATAACTCACCCGTCTGGTTGAAAACATTAGAAGATAATTTATGGAGTGTGGGTTACCTTGGTCAAAAGGACTTTACGAACCGGATCGAGACTCAAACTGCTGAAGCAAAATCTATTATTAGCGAGCTCGGATTATTTTAAGGTTCTTAGTCAATTTCATTCATGAGATTGCACCCATTGACTTTGTGATAGCTCGTTCAAGGGATCACTGGTGTTGAATTGAGACCATCAAAAAGATTGTAAAGTGAATTGTAAGAGACACCAATTAAGTCACAAGGCCGTGTCGTGACACTGGCAAGAGCGATCTCTGGGGAGATCTCTAGTTCTTCTAATTTTGCTAATGATGAGCGTAAATTGGCGACACCACCCGCTAAGGTTCCATCCGTTCTACGAGCTTCCCCTTTTGTTACAGTGAGTTCCATTCCGCCAAAAGGAAAAGTCCCTTCGCCAAGTCCAGCCGCAGCCACTGCATCATTGGTGACGATAAAACGTCCTATGATCTTGGGTAATGTTTCTTTCAGAAGATTGTCTGATACATGCACGCCATCGATAATTATTTGAATTGCGATATTGCTCTGTTGCAGGGCAGCATCCGCCAGGCCGATCTGTGGCGGCTTAGGCATTGCATTGAAAAGATGCGTAACCGACTTTGCGCCTGCCTGGAAGCCTGCAATGGCTTCAGCTTTCGTGGCGTTTGAATGTCCGAGTGAAACAAGAACCCCTTCACCCACCAAGAATTTAACTAATTCGATAGCCCCAGGCAATTCTGGTGCAAGAGTTACTTGTTTAATTAAGCCAGCCGAAAGCAAAGCTTTCATATGAAGTAAATCTGGATTCTTAACAAATTCTGGTGGATGTACGCCGCGTTTCTCTAGTGAGATAAATGGGCCCTCTAGGTGGGTGCCGAGGATTATCGCTTCTCCTGGTAGTGGATTAATTCTGACCTCTTCAATGAGTTCGATGGCACGGAGCGAAACCTCCAAGGAAGAGGTAATTAGGGTAGTAACATAACCAAGCACTTCATTTTGAAATAGCGAGCGACTTACCTTTCGGACATCTTCTACTGATTTTGCTGAAAGCAAATCAATTCCACCGTGACCATTAACTTGTAAATCAACGAATAAAGGTTTCATTTGGTAGCCATTTTAAAGACTTTGATCATTGGCGCAAATACACCAGGATCTATTTGCATCGCGAGCATGCCAGCGCCATCTAGGGGAGTTTTTGCAGAGGTGCTTATCTTCATTCCCATAGCCCCAATTTTTGAAACTGCCGCTTCATATACCAATGTATCCGGAGCAAGCACGCCACCGACGAGAACCACCTGAAAATCTTCACCCCCACCACATTCACGTTTCGCAGTACTTGCTATCAGAGCAATTTCTGCGCCAGCAGCCTCAATAATCTTCTTCGCCGTCTCATTTCCGGAGCCCGCTAAATTACTTACTTCGCTAGCGAAGTTCGCGATTCGATTAACTGCCCGTTCTTGTTGGTGGACGATGTGCGGCAAATAGTAAGGGTCGGTTTTGAAATAGTCACAGGCGATGTCGAGCAGTTGGGCCGCTCCGGTGCTTTGAGCTCTTCCATCGCGGGCACGTAGCGCTGCGTTTAATCCCATTTTGCCAATCCAATAAGCGCTAGCTTCATCACCTATCAGATATCCATCACCAGACAATGAGTGCAGCACGGTTCGTGATTTACCAATTGCAAGGGCAGTTATCCCTGTTCCAGCTGCAATTACAACGCCATCTTTGGAAATGGCTGCAACACAGGAACTAACCGAATCGCTACAAATCCACAACTCTTGAACTTGGCTGGCTTGAAATACTGAATTTGCGACCGCTGTGAACCGTTCCGTATCTGCGGGAAGCGTTGCTACCGCTAAAACTGCGCGTGAAATGGCTCTACCAACTTCATTCGCGTATTTTATAACGACGTCTGCTAGATAATCTACGAGGTCTACTTCGCCATGTGAGAAGCCGGCGAAGTGTTTAATTGGGCTTAGATCGCCATTAATATTTGCACTAGCTCGAATCCCACCTCCGCCACCATCAAAAAAAATAACTGAACTTTTCATTAGATTGTTAGGGTTACTTTGCTTAAGCCGGTTGGTTTATCTGGATCAAGTCGATTCTTTCGGGCAAATTCCATGGCAAAACGTTGTAGCGCGACACTATCGACGATACTTTCATAAATCTCATTTTGGCAATTAGCTCCAAGGATTACAATTTCATTTTGCAAGGCAAGTTTGTCACTACCAATCCAGAAAACTTTGGGTGCACGTGATCGAATACGTGCCAAGTCATCTTTGATTGAGTTAAGGGGGAAGCTATGGGGCGCAACAATAAAGACTTGAGTACTTGACTTTAGCGCTGAGATCGGTCCGTGTATGTAGTCAACGATCGATAAACCCTGAACTGATACTTTGCTGGTCTCTTGAATCTTGAGCGCAGTCTCACGTGCATTGGGATAAGAAAATCCTCGTCCTAGAACAACAATCTCACTTTCCAGGCTCGATGCGTCAATCGCCTCTGAAACTAAAGCATGATTTCCTACAAGCGAATTAGCCTCAGAAATAATTGAAGCTAGGTCCGAAATATCGCCAAGCCAGCTGCGTACAAATAATAGTGAACATAAAAGCTCGGCGGCATAACTTTTTGTTGCAGCTACGGCTATTTCTTCTCCAGCAAGAAGAGAGAGGTGAAAATCGGAGGCACGGGCAAGAGGAGAGGCATTATCATTAGTAATCGCAATAAGAAGCGCTCCTCCAGCTTTTGCCGCCTTTGCATATTCGAGTAAATCCGGTGATTGACCACTTTGAGACATTGCCACCACCATGGTGTCTCGGAAATTCAATTTTGCCTTATAGATCGTTACGGCCGAGAGTGAGGTCAATCCAACTGGCAATCCTAATTTTGTTTCTATTAGATACTTAAGAAAGTGTGCGGCATTATCGGAAGTTCCCCGTGCCAATATAAGGACGGAGTGGATCTCCTTATTTTTTAAGAGACTCTTTAATTCATTAAATTGCGAAGTATTTTCAAGAAGTGTTTGGAAAACCCGTGGAATCTCTCTGATTTCTGATTCCATAACCATTCCAATTTGAGACACGACGTATTTTTGCATGAAATTAGGTCGTTCAGCGACAAAACCTACCCGAACTATGGCGTAGTTAGGCGTGTGTTGATAGCGTTGGGAGGTGAAGAGCGTGGAAATCAACCCTGAATTCAAGGGTTTCCCACTCGCAGCCCATGGAAGCACCGTGGCCCAATTTTTGGCAACTAAGCCCAATTTTTTCACCGCTGATTTTCAATTCCCGATCATGGTGCTTCGCGAAAGCGCGTTAAGCCACAATATAGATCGAATGGCAAAGTACTGCGCAACTCTTGGAGTTTCACTCGCTCCACATGTAAAAACACCGATGTCCCCGCAAATTGCAAAACGTCAGATGGATGCTGGTGCTTGGGCTATCACAGTGGCAAGCTTTGCACAGGCAAACATTTTTCTCGATGCTGGATTCAAGAAAATTATTATCGGCAATGAAGTTCTTGAACCAACTTCAATCCGCGAAATAGCTAAGCGAAACTATGAAGATTCAGCTGAAATTATTTTTTATATCGATTCGCTAGCAGGGTTAAAAATTGTACAAAATTCCATTTCAGATCTGAGCAACGCAAAACTAAATATTTTCATGGAGATAGGAGCAATTGGTGGTCGGGCTGGTATTCGTGACCTCACGCAATTGGGCGCGTTGATGGCTGAAATATCTAAGGATTCGAAGATTGTGGTTCGCGGAGTTTCGGGATTTGAGGGCGCAGTGCCAGGTGGTGACCGTGGTGCGGGCATCGAAAAGTTACGAGTATTTCTTCGGCACATTGTTGCTGCCGCAAGAATTGTGGCGCCATATGTCCGGGGTGAAATTATTATATCCGCGGGCGGGAGTTCATTCTTTGATTATGTTGTCGAAGAATTTGCCAAATTCCAGGGCGATTCTCATATTATCCTCCGTAGCGGCGGATATGTGAGCCACGATCACATTCACTATGAAGAGTTGTACCCATTTATGGGGTCGAGCGAATCCGATCGTTTTCTCCCCGCTCTTGAACTCTGGTCGCGAGTTCTGAGTATTCCAGAGCCCACCCTGGCGATTTTAAATTATGGAAAACGCGATGCCGGAAATGACCTGGATAGCCCCTTACCCATAAAAAAATTTGGATCCAAGATTGAGCCCCTCACCGCGCAGGTTGAGAAGTTAAATGATCAACATACCTTCGTGCTCATCGAGCCAGGGAGTCTGGAAATCGGCCAGATTGTTGGATGTGGTATTTCCCATCCGTGTACAAACTTCGATAAATGGCGTTTGATTCCGGTAGTTGATGATAATTATGATGTCATAGATTGTATTCAGACCCACTTTTAGTCCGACAATTCAAATCGAAGGAGACTTAAATGGCGGTACGTCATATAACAGCAAAAGGTGCACCAACGCCTGGCGGTTCATATTCACACGGAGTAGTAGCAAATGGCTTCCTCTATACCTGCGGAATGGGCCCAGTAGACCCAGCAACAGGAAAAATTGTCGAGGGGGGAGTGGGAGAACAAACACGTCAGACACTCAAAAATCTACAGATGATCCTTGCTGAAGTGGGTTGCGACTTTACTGACGTCGTTAAGACAACTACGCATTTGGAAGAAGTGAACCGAGATTTTAAGGAGTACGACAAGGTCTATCAAGAGTTTTTCAAGGCGCCAAACTTTCCAGTGCGCACAACAGTCGGCTCAGATCTAATCGCCATTCTGGTTGAGATCGATCTCGTAGTAGCACTTAAATAAGCTCATGGTTTATTTCAGCGCACCAGAACTTGTTGGACGTACCATCCTGATCACAGGAGGAGCACGTGGTATTGGTCGTGAGATGGCGCGGGCTGCAATCGGTGCCAAGATGCGAGTGGCGCTTGTCGATATCCTAGAAGTAGATCTAACTTCGACAGTAAAGGAGTTGAAGGATTCTGGTGGTGATGTAAATGCTTATTTGCTAGACATCACCATTGAAGCAGATGTTATCAAAACAGTTGCCCAGATTGAGAAAAATCTTGGCAAAATTGATGTCTTGGTAAATAATGCTATGTTTCATGATCCAAATAATCTCTTGGAAACTTCACTGGATGTTTGGAATAAAACTCTTGCGATCAACCTAACCGGTCCTTTTCTCTGCATTCGCCAAGTTCTACCAGGGATGATCAGGAACAACTTTGGCAGTATCATCAATATCAGCACGGTAAATTCCAAGACCATGGTCGGAAGTGATTCGTATTCAGCGTCTAAGGGTGGATTAAATACTCTGACGCGTACGGTTGCGGTTCGCTATGGTAAGAATGGGATCCGCTGTAACACGATAATTCCAGGCACTGTTGCTACCGAACCGTGGAAGGAGCGTTTAGCGAGGAATCCAAATATCTTCAATGATTTAGAGCCATGGTATCCATTACATCGCGTCGGTAAGCCGTCAGATATTGCGGCAGCAGTTCTCTTTCTTGCCTCTGATCAATCTAGTTGGATGACTGGTACAGAATTTGTAGTGGATGGTGGATTGCTTGCTGGCCTGGCACCGATGTATCCAGTAGTCGAGGGCTCGGATTAAATAAATTGGCTGATAACACATTCACAATTCGCGGCGTCTCTATAATTGATGGTAGCGAGAAACCTGCAGTTAAAGCTGAAGTTGTGGTAGTGAATGGAGTTATTGCAGAAGTTGGAAAGTTAATAAAAGGAAATGAACGCGGGAGAATTATCGATGCCACAGATCTCACGCTTGCGCCAGGGTTTATTGATATGCATGCTCACTCCGATCTTGCTGTTCTCTCCGACCCCGAACACCTTGCAAAAGTAACGCAGGGTGTCACACTAGATGTTGTTGGGCAGGATGGATTGAGTTATGTCCCAACGGATGACACCACAATGGCAGTTCTGCGCGACCAGCTTTTTGGCTGGAATGGGGAACCGAATAATATAGATTGGAAATTTCGTTCAGTTGCTGATTATCTATCACTCGTAGATAACGGTGCGGCGGTAAATGTTGCCTATTTGATTCCGCATGGCAACGTTCGTATGCTCGCCTGCGGGAATGAACCTGGCGACGCATCCACAGAACAGATGAATCACCAGATTGCTCTAGTAGACGAGGGAATGCGCCACGGTGCAGTGGGGCTATCCGCTGGTCTGACATATACCCCAGCAATGTATGCAAGTGATTTAGAGATTTCCAAACTATGTGAAGTGATAGGGAAGTACGGCGGTTATTATGCACCCCATCATCGCAACTATGGAGCTGGGTTCTTGGACGCAATAGATGCCTGTATAGATATCTCGAAATTATCAAAATGCCCGCTTCACCTAACCCATTGCCACATGAGTAATCCTAAGTACCACGGCAAAGTTGAAGAACTTTTTGAGCGGATTGACCGCGCAACTGCAAATGGGATTGAAATATCACTCGATAGCTACCCATATTTAGCAGGCATGACTTATTTGCATGCTCTTCTCCCTTCTTGGTGTCAAGCCGGCACAAAGAAGGACCTGATCAGTAGAATCACAAACCCAGAAGATCGACTAAAGATAATTAATAATCTAAATGTAAGTGGGTCTGATGGGAATCAAGGTGGCGTTGTCAACTGGCCGAGCATCGTTATCGCAGGCGTCATGAAGGCGGAGAGCTTAAAATATGTGGGTCAGAAATTAACTCAGGCAGCTGATCGGGAAGGGAAATCACCGGTGGAGTTCTACCTTGATTTGATTGTTTTTGAAGATTTCAAAGTGAACTGCATCCTTTTTGCTGGTCATGAACCGAATGTGCGGGCAATCATGAGACATTCGAAACACATGGTTGGTACCGATGGTATCTTGACCGGGAATCGCCCACATCCACGTGCATATGGAACGTTTGCTAGGTATTTAGGTGTCTATGCAAGAGAGGAGGGGGTATTAACCATGGAGGGCGCAGTTGCTCGTATGACGGGGCGACCAGCACAACGACTTGGCCTAAAAAATCGCGGCTTGATTCGACCTGGATTTATCGCGGATATGACTCTCTTTGATGCCAGCACAGTGAAAGATCGCGCAACTTACGATGAACCAAGGCTATTTGCTCAAGGGTTTGAGAACGTTTGGATAGCCGGAATTGAAACTTTAAAGAGTGGAAAGCGGACCAGCAACTTACCCGGTCAAGCTATTCGTTCCAGCGCCGCTGCAACCCGCTGAAGATCTCTTGGTCGCCAAGTATCCAGTAAGTAAAAATCTATATTTGAAGTACCCAGCGCGTGCAGTGTTTCAACTTTGTCAATCAAATTCTGGCCACTGTCACTATCTGGAAAAGTTGGACGGAGAATCGCATCAATTTCTCCACCAATCGTATCTTTGTAGTTCTGAGTGATTTCTGAAATCTCTGCTGGTGATTTGCGATACATGAGAGGCAAGAAGGCTCCAATCTGCGAACGTAAAGCCTTGTTATCGATTCCGATTTGCCAGCTTAACTCCAAGGGCTTGGAACATTTTAGATCAAGCAAAGTTGACTGATCCACATATGAGAATTTTGCTCCAGCAGCTCGAGTGAGTTTGGTGATCTCACCGTAAATTGTACTGATAGTTCTTTCGCGTGAAACTAAGTAATCAAATAGCTCTGGTCCAACGATGTCGATGAGGAATGGTTGTGAGAGATCTTTGCCGAGCCAAGGATCGATATCTTCCAAGAATGGCTTGAGTATGAGAGCAACTCTTGCTTTAAGCCGTTCGCCATCACCACCCAGGGTATTAAATTTAGCGATGCATGAAGAGCAAAAGCAGATTGAGAATAAAAACTCAGTTGTTGGTGAAAACTCCATAAAGAAACGCTCATGATGTTCCCCATGCCTGGTGCCGTGGAAGTGGAGTGATTCAGCAGTTATTCCACTCACGCCGCGCGATAGTAAATCTTTAACCATACCGTGAAAATAACGCTGAACCCTCGGGTTTGAAGGGCACAACTCGGAGAGAAAGTGATTGCCGAGGGCGTTCATAACGGTCGCAGATCGCTCTTGGATTCCAACCGCAGAATTATGTGCAAAAACGCACCAAGCATTGACCTGCATTTCTCGTGCTGACGCGGCAGCAAGCACCGTGTCTAAAACTTTGTTATCCATTAAATTATCCTTATGGTCAGGCAATATGGAATCAGGTTCATATTTTCTTAGATCTGGCAGGTAGTAATGAAACCCATCCGCTAAATATTCGAGTTGCGGGCCTTGGCGAAGGAGGAAGTCACGACTCCCGTGATAATTGAGTGCCAGGTTTATTCCTGTGAGATGGGCGGAGTTGAGCTCGTTGAATACCTCTGTAGCTTCTTGTCTAAAAAAGGTATACGGGAGGGTAAATGCGTTGGCTGACATGTCTTACTTAACGCTACCCGCTGTTAAACCGCCCACTAGATACTTCTCAATTGAGATGAAGAGGATTACGACCGGAATAATGGCAATGGTAGAGGTAGCAAATAGATATTCCCAAGCTACATCATATTCTCCGATAAAGGTTGTAATTCCAACTGAGATCGGTTCTTTAGGAAGCGAACTCATGACTGTCAGCGCAACTGTAAATTCATTCCATGTTGATACAAAGGTGAAAATAATCGCAGTGACGATACCGGGAAGCGCGACTGGCATTGTGATTCGCGTAAGGGCCTTAAATTTAGAACAGCCATCAACCATTGCCGCTTCTTCGATCTCGACTGGTACTGATGCGAAGAAGCCAGAGAGCAACCAGACCGCAAATGCCAAGTTAAAACCAGCGTTAACCACAATTAGCGCCGGATAGCCATTTAGGCCATGAAAGAATTTAACTTCTCGAAAAATCCCAATAATTAGCGCAGTTGGTGAAAACATTTGGGTGGCTAGGACGAGTAAAAGGAAGAACCCACGGCCTCGAAATCGATGCCTAGCCACATAGTAAGCGGCTGGGAGAGATACAAGAAGTACCAGGATTGTGGCGCAAATGGAAATAATTAAGGAAGACTTTAAGAAGCCGGCAATAGGTGCATGCTTCCAAACTTGGATGTAGTTGATAAATTTCCAATGAACTGGGACGTGGTGGGTTGGGGCGGTGTATAGCTCACCATGAGGTTTTAGCGAAGTCATTAACATGTTTATATAAGGATAAATGAAGAACCAAGCAACCAGGTAAGCCGAAGCCATGGTTGCGATTTTCTTCGGCGTGAATTCCCATCTATTTTTGTGGACTTTTACTTCCTTACTTTTCATGTTGCTCATACTTCGATCCTTGCAGCCCGAGTAACTCGTAGATAAATTCCAACAATTATCAAGATAAAGAAGAAGTTTACTGCGCCGAGCGCAGTAGAGGGCCCCATGTTATATTCGATAAATGCCATTTTGTAAGCAAATGTTGTTGTGGTGTCTGTGTCATAACCAGGACCGCCGTGCGTCATTGCCCAAATTATTGGGAATGAGTTGAAGACATTTATCAGGTTAATTATAGTGGCAATTGCAAGCGAATTTCGAAGAAGGGGAAACTTAATTGTACGGTAGGTCTGCCATGCAGTTGCGCCATCCATAGAAGCTGCTTCCGGGAGATCTGGTGGTATCGACTGTAATCCCGCAAGTAAAACAAAAGAGGTAAACGGTATTGAAACGAAGACGGCGACGAAAACCAAGACGTAAAAACTAAAACGTGGATCATGCAGCCAATCAACGTCATCATGAATGATTCCAAGTTGAGTGAGTGTTAAATTCAATTCGCCAGAACTCAAATCCAAAATCCACTTCCAAATAATCGAAGTCATAACCACTGAGGCAGCCCAAGGAACAATCATCGCCCAACGTACAAATTTCCTTCCTGGGAATTTCTGATTGACCAATTGAGCGATTGGCAATGAAATTATTACCGTTAGGAAAACAACTAGAAAAACCCAGAGAACGGTACGTAGAGCAACAACTAAAAGGTTAGGGTTTGCAAATAGTTCTCGGAAATTCTGGAGGCCGTTAAATCCACCAAGCGCACCAGCCGTTGAAATCTTTGTAAACGAAATCTTTACTAATTCTATTGCGGGCCAAATAACAACTAATAAAATCAGCGCTACGGCGGGCCCGATCCACGGCAGTGCAGATATCAGAGAGTTCTTCTTGCGAGGTTTCCGGACACTATCAACCGTCATAGTCAAGGCAGTTTCCCTCCCAATTTATTCCCCTTTAAAGAAGCAGGGCCTCGGTGGTCTTAAACCTACCAAAGCCCTGCCTTGTTACTGCTACTTACAGGTTAGTACTTGTCTACCAGATTTATTTAGTTCCGGCAGCAACTGCAATTGCTTGAATCGCATCGAGTACCTTTTGTGGATCCTTGTTAACACCAGTTCCAACTTGGGTGGTGATAGCTCCAACAACCTTTGGCCAAGCAGCGAGATCTCCTGGATAGAAGATCGCGTTTGGTAGTTGGTTGATGAAAGGAAGCAAGGATGAGTCAACTGTTGCAGATGCCGACTTTGTTGCTGGGATGAAACCACCAGCAGCGCGTAGGAATCCTGCATAGTTGTCAGCAGCAAAGAGGAAGTTTAGATACTTAGTCACAGCATCTTGGTTTCCTGGCTTCTTGAAGGCCATGAAGTAATCCTGAACACCCAAAGTGATGGAGTGACCTATTGCTGAGTGAGGGAATGCTGCAACGCCATAGTCGACCGTACTCTTGTAATCCTTCAGCGTTGAAGGGAAGAAGACAGAAGCGTTTATCATTGCAACTTTGCCTTGGCTGAAGAGCTTGAAAGCATCAGTACGGTTTGTTGATGCAGGGTTAGGTTGGGTCAACTTAGCCTTTATCAAGCCAGTCAGGAACTTAAGGGTATCAACGTTCGCCTTTGAGTTAATAACCCACTTGCCTGCCGTGCTATCGAAGTAGCGCCCACCGTTTCCGCCAGCCCAGATTTGGAATTCGCCTTGTGCCTCTTCAGGTCCAAGTGGAATTGCAATTGGATAAACTTTTGGATATTTAGCCTTGATCTTCTTTGCGGCAGCCGTTACCTCATCCCAAGTTGTTGGCACTTTGGTAACTCCTGAAGAGTAAAGAAGTTGCTTGTTGTAGAAGAACATTCGAGCAGAGGCTAGGTCAGGTACTGCATAAGCAGTTCCGTTGTATTTAGAGTTATCGATGAACGCCGGGACAAAGTCAGCAAGCTTCTTTGCATCGTAAAGATCTGATGTCTTATAGAGCAAATCTGCGGCTGCATAGTCTGAGAAAGTATTCAAGTTCAAGATATCTGGGGTTGAATTTGTTGCAACCAAAGTGCGACCTTTTACAAGAATGTCATCCCATGAAAGATTTGTATGTGCCACCGTGATATCTGGATTAGCAGCCATAAAACGTTGTTCTAAGTCTGCATAGTATGGAGGCATTGCATCTGTGTAGTTTGGAGTCATCACTGTAATAGTGATTTTTCCGGCATGCGCTGGAGCAGCGGCGAACGCTGCACCAACCAAGCTGATTGCTGCCAGCGCAGCAAGGCGACGTAAGCCGACCTTCTTCATCTTTTTCTCCTTACTCGGTCTTGACCAAGTGTTAGTAATTAAGGATGGCCTGGGCACGAGTATTCCCACCCAGATCATTTGTCCAACTTCACCACTTTCCAGTGCAACGGTCAAGGGAATGGCAATAACAAATTGATAACATCAAAGCGAAAGTTGGCTGAAGGGTATAGATCCCCGCTCTCTTTGCCGAGACTTTTATGATCAGTCTTTTGACTTTACGGCCAGCAGATTCCATGCGAGGAAATGGAGAATAAGGCTCTAGAAATAGGCATAGATTGATAGTAGATTATGCGCTTTCATCAAGCAGGTTAGTCAGTGCATGGCGATCGACTTTCTCGATACCTCTGCGAAGTGCACCATATGCGGTGGATAGATCAGCGAGTTCGGTAAGGATAATGCGTGGAGGAATGGGGGTTATCTTCTCCACCTGCTGTGAAATGGTTTTCAGGTGAGGCGCAAGAACCGAGGCAAGACCACCCTGGAGAATAAATACCTCTGGATTTGTAATACAGCAAATGGATGCGATACCCCGCGATAGCAGTTCGAGCTGTTGATCTACGAGCTGGATAGCGAGCTTGTTTCCCGTGCTTGCTGCTTGGTATATCAGTTTGGCAGTCACTTCTTCACCACTAGCGAGTGCGATAATTTCTTTCGCTTCACTCTTGGACTTGAGGGCTTGGAAGTTTCGCTCAAGGCCGGCTGCGCTCGCTTGGTATTCAAAGTTAGCGCTAGTCTCATTTTTGACTGAGTCCGAGATTTGAAGTGGTAAGTTTCCTACTTCACCGGCAATGCCATTAAAGCCGCGATAAACTTGACCATTGATTAATAGACCAAGGCCGATGCCAATGCCGATAGACATTGCGGCAGCATTATTCAAATTGATGGCACCACCCTTCCAATGTTCGCCATAGATTGCGAGGTGTGCTTCGTTCTCAACCGAGACTTCAGTTTTTAAAAGTTTAGATAATTCCTTTGCAAGCGGAAAGTTATTCCACTCCGGCAAGTTGTGAGCAACTCTTACCTCACCCGTTATTGGATGAATGGTTCCAGGCGTGCCAACAACTACGGCGCCAATATCTGAAATCTTCAATCGATTGTCTGCAAGAATCTTTAAGGTAATCTCCTGGACCTTTTTCAAGATCTCCTTACGGCCACCAGTACGCGGCGTTTGCTCTCTAGAGCTTGCAATGATATTTCCATCAAGATCTGAGAGCAATTCACGAATCCGAGAACCACCAATATCTATACCGATGATTTTTAGCCGAGAGTTGTTGTAGAAAATTTGTTGCGCTTTTGGACCAGGCTTACCACCGCCTGACGCAACCCTTGTCTCACCAAGGCAAATCAAGTTTTCCTTGAGCAAAATGTCTAGGGCTTCGTTAACCGTGGGCTTCGAGAGTCCAGAATTCTCGCCTATTTGTTGACGTGTAATCGGACTATTAACACGGATAGTTTCGAAAACACGTGCCACATTGAGTCGACGCAGGCCCGTAGGCGAGCCAGTCGCAGACCTGGCATAGGCAGGCGGCAGAAACTCTGAGAATATGCTTGACAGAATAGGAAGACTCCTTGTTCTATTGTCCTGTGGGGAACCGATTGGCAGCCCAGCGGAATCGCGTAAGTCTAGAAGACAGATCGTAAACTGGATAGAAGGAGAGCTCACTAGTGACGCACGGCACAAAATCGCGTATCGACATCAGGAATGTTTCAAAGATCTACAGAACCGGAAGTGGAACGGTCGACGCGGTTGAGAACTTTACCGAGAGCGTCAAAGATGGCGAGTTTGTCTGTGTAGTTGGGGCGAGCGGTTGTGGAAAAACTACCCTGCTTTGGTGCCTATCTGGGCTGCATCCTTCGACATCTGGAACGGTTGAGATTGATGGTTATCTTCTGACTGAGCCGATGCCAAATAAGATCGGAATGGTTTTCCAAGATTCCAACCTTCTCCCTTGGCGAACCCTCATGCAGAATATTGAGTTACCTTTTCAAATAAAGAAGCAACCCGTTAATCGTGAGTTGATCGAAGAACTACTTGAAGTCGCGGGACTGAAAGGGTTTGAGAACTCATATCCAGGAGAATTATCTGGCGGCATGAAACAGCGCGGCTCCATTGTCCGTGCGCTCGCCCAAGACCCAGAAGTTCTGCTTATGGATGAACCATTTGGTGCACTTGATGCCTTCACCCGCGAAGAGATGAACTTGTTTTTACTAAAGGTTTGGGCAAAGACAAAAAAGACAATTGTGTTTGTCACGCACTCGATTTCAGAGGCAATTTTCTTAAGTGATCGCATCTGGGTCATGTCACCAAGGCCTGGACGGCTCGCTCGAGTTATTGATGTCAAATTTGAAAGACCACGCAATATTGATTTGCAATTTGAACCAGATTTTATATCTATCTTAAAAGAAATTCGAACTCAAGTCGAAGGTTCAAAAATTGAAAAGGACACTAGTAATGACCACCGATAATTTGGCAAATAAGATTCCAGATTTTAATTCTTCCGCCAAAATCCAAAGTGGTGGCCCTGTTGATGTCAGCGCGCTAACAACTGTGCGCCTCGCAAAAGGTTTTAAAGAGATTTCAAAAGTCTTTTTATTGGCCATTATAGTTTTTACGCTGCTCGAGTTTATTTTACTCTGGACCAAGACACCTTTGTATATATTTCCGCGGCCAACTTTGGTTATCAAGAGTCTCTTTCATGATTTTGGCTCTTTGTATTACCAACCACTATTGCAGACTGTTCAAGAATTTTTTGTTGGACTGGGATTTGGTGCATCAATCGGTCTTGCTCTTGCAGTTCTTGTCACATTGAAACCAGGGCTGGATATCTTTATTTCACCGTACATCATCATCATGGTTACAACTCCAATGATTGCCCTGATTCCATTCTTGATGTTGAAGTTTGGTTTCGGTATGACCCCCCGCGTTATTGCGGTTGCGTTGGCATCAGGACCGATGGTCATGATCAACTCAGCTACTGGTTTTAGACGGACGAATGCCGAACTAATTGCTCTAGGTAGAAGCTATGGTGCGACAGAATTCCAATTATTTCGCAAAATCCGTTTCCCGTTTGCTCTTCCAATGATCATCGTTGGATTTATGGTTGGGTCGATCTTCGGGCTGCTAACTGCCGTGGGTTCGGAAATGGTCGGTGGGGGTGGGGGCCTCGGAAACCGACTTATTTATTTCTCATCACTTGTGCGGATGGCCAACTTTGGCGCCGTATTGGTGATCGTTGCAACCTTTGGAGTGGCTCTTTACAGCTTCTTCACTTTCTTAAACCGCAAATATGCAAGTTGGCAGGTCTGATATGAAAATGGAATTGCGCCCTAATACCGAACCCAGTGCGCAGCTACTAAATGCACGTCCGCTAACAACAAATAGGAAGAGGTAGAGAAATGAAGAACAGAAAGCTATGGCTTGCGGGGGTTTCGGCAATAGCCGCACTCTCTCTCGTTGTTGGCCCAACTGTTAGTAACGCTGCTACAAAAATGACAACCATAACGTGGATGTCACCTCGTGGCTCACTTGATGTAATGGATGATTACATGCTTCACGTAGCCATCGATCAAGGATACTTTAAGGCTCAAGGAATCAACGTCAAGTTGATAGCCGGACCTGCTGATGGAACTGCTGCAACAAAGTTCGTTGCCGCGAAGCAAGTTGACGTTTCATATCCAAGCCCAGGAATATTGCTTTCCTCAATTGATGCCGGCGTTCCGGTGGTTTCGGCATTCAATATGATCCCAGGACAGGTATTTAACTATGCCGTTCCAAAGGGAAGTGCACTAAAGTCAATTGCTGACCTCAAGGGCCACTCAATTTGCGTGGGCTCACCTGCTTGGTCTGCAATTATCAACCCTATGCTTGTAGAGGCGGGTGTTGATCCAAAATCTGTGACGATCATTGATGCAGGTTGGCCAACGTGGTCACAAGCCATTGCTTCAGGTAAGTGTGACTCCGGCCTCGGTTGGGATGGTCTTGCCGCACAATGGGCAGCAACTGGGATAAACGTTGACTGGATTATTGGTAAAAAGACTTCCAAGCAACCATCAAATGGTTATGACATCCGTGCCTCTGAACTGAATAACTCTGCTGGAAAGGATCTATACACCCGCTTCTTGCGCGCTGTCGCGATGGGTATGGAATTCGCTAAGGATAACCCACGTGCCGCGGCACAGATCACTTATAACCGTCTTCCCGCTCTTGGTGCAACGTTGGCTCCACAGCTAGCTGTTGATTCAATGCGTGAAGAGCAGGTTGGACACATGATCTCCTACCTCGATGGCAAGGGCTGGGGATATCACTATCCAGATGCTTGGGCTAGCTATCTAAAGGTTGTGGCCGACATGGGACAAACCACCAAGTTGCTAGCACCTGCTGATGTCTATTCAAATGCCTTGATTGCCGGGGCAAATACTTTCGATCATGCAAAGGTCGCAAAGGATGCAAAGGCTTACAAAGTAAGTGCTGTCTTCGCAAAGGTAACAATAAAGGGCTAAGAGTCCCAATAATCGTGCGGGGTCGCTTCTGAAAAAAATTTGGGAAGCGACCTCTCACATTAGAAGAACATGAACGGGAAGGAATCCCATGAGCCAAATGGCACAAAAGTCGATGTTCTCATACGTATGGGATTTTGCAGAAGATGGTGTGAGCGAGACGATCTCACAGTTTAAGAAGATAGGAATTGACACAGTCACTCTTGCAGCGAGCTACCACGCAGGTAAATTTTTCCGCCCAAAGGCGGAGACCGGGAAGATTTACTTTCCTGAAGATGGAACGACCTATTTTAGAACTGATCCGAAACGCTATGGCTCCATCAAGCCACTCTCTAATTCGAAATATGCAGAAGGGGATGTACTTTCTGCGCTTACAAAGGATTCAAGGATCAAAGTGAATGCTTGGTTGGTCTTACTGCATAACTCAAGACTAGGAAGTGCGAATCTTGGATCAGTAGTCAAGAATGCGTTTGGCGATCCTTATATTTATGCGATGTGTCCCAGTGCTCCAGAGGCGCGGGCTTATGCGGTTGGGCTAGCAAATGATGTAAGTGAAAGCTATGAGATAAATGGAATTTCGATTGAATCGATTGGATTTCCGCCATTCGACCATGGGTATCACCATGAAATGAGTTTCGTTAAACCGAATATTTGGCTCTCCTCGTACTTGGGACTCTGCTTCTGTGAATTTTGTGTAAGTGGCGCCCAGCATGCTGGTGTTGATGCCGAGGCTCTTAAAGCCAAAGTGGTAAAAAATATTGATGATTATCTCGCTGGCGATATTGATTTCCCCGAGGATATGGCCAAGGCATTCTGGCTCGCAGATGTTGCTTGCGACACAAATCTTCGCAATTTCTTGGACTACAGAAGTAGCGTGGTGACATCCCTAGTAAAGGAAATTAGAAGAGTCGTTCGCAATGACGTTGATGTTGCAGTTATTCCATCAGTTGCAAGGCCAACCGGAGGGGCTTGGTATGAAGGCACCGACCTGCGGGCCATCGCTGGCATAACAGGATTGATAGAAGCATGCTTTTATGAGAATTCGATTGAGCGGATCACCGCAGATTTGGTGGATATTAAGCGCCGAAGCGAAAATGTAGGAAAGATCAAAGGAATATTGCGGCCTGCATTCCCAGACTTATGTAGCAAAGAAGCAGTAGTAGATGCAGTTGCTGCTTTAACTGATGGCGGCGTCTATGACATTGGCTTTTATAATTATGGACATATCAGGAATCAAAGCCTAGCTTGGATTGCCCATGCTCTCGCATCTTTGAACGGGAGTAGCAATTGAAATTCGCCGGCAAAATTGTTGCAGTAACGGGTGCAGCAGGCGGTATCGGCCAGGAACTTTGTCGCCACTTCGGAGAGGCGGGCGCAACCATCTATGCGCTGGATAAAAAGGATTCCGTTACTGCATTTTCCGACGAGCTCGCCAAAGAAGGCATTAAGGCATATGCACTTGTGGTAGATATAGGTGACTCAAAGGCAGTTGAAGTTGGATTTGGAAAACTAATAAAGGATTTTGGCACGGTCGATGTAATGATTAACAACGCTGGGTTTTCTGATCATCCAACTATTGAGCGCACACCACCCGAAAGTTGGGCGCATGAGATAAACGGAAATTTAAATGGCGCCTATAACTGCACATTTGCAGTGCTGCCGGGGATGAAAGCAAAATCTGCTGGTGCAATCGTGACCATCGGTTCAGTAAATGGACTGTCCGCTTTGGGTGACCCAGCCTATAGCGCAGCAAAGGCCGGGCTAATAAGTATGACGAAGGCGTTAGCCATGGAATATGGCAAGTACGGAGTTCGCGCGAACATCGTCCTACCTGGGACGGTACAGACTCCCATTTGGACTGAACGAGCAATTAAAGATCCAACAATTCTTAAAACTTTGGCCCGTTGGTATCCACTCGCTCGAATTGCGAATCCAAGCGATGTGGCAAAGGCTGTGGTATTCCTAGCATCGGATGATGCCGCAGCGATCACCGGAGTCGAGCTTCCTGTGGACTGCGGGTTGACCGCGGGGAACATCGTAATGTCACGAGAATTAACGCTAGAGAATTTTTAGGAGTACGGAACTATAAGCGAAGGAGTACAAAATAGATAAATTAAGAATAGGTGTTATAGGACTTGGCTGGTTCGGTGAGATTCATTGTGATGCCATCACTGGAACACCAAATCTGGAACTTAGCGCGCTTTGCACGAGAAAGACTGATCGCTTAGAAGCGCTAGGGGAGAAATATAACGTCAAGAAGTTGGTAACTGACTATAGAGAAATATTTTCTGATCCGGATATCGATGCGGTTTCAATAACGACGATGTGGGATCAGCATACGGATATCGCTATTGCGGCGCTAAACGCTGGAAAGCACGTTTTCTTAGAGAAGCCAATGGCATCAACAGTGGCCGATTGCGAGAGGATCATAGCTGCAGCAATTGAATCTAAGGGAATTCTTCAGATTGGTCATATAGTGCGTTTCAACCCCCGCTACCGCGCCGCGAAGAAAGCAGTAAGTGAGGGCGCAATTGGAAAAGTTTTATCGCTAAGTTCACGGCGAAATATTCCCGCAGCTTGGACAGGGGAGATCCTGAACAAGATCGGACCTATTGTTGGCGATGCAATACATGACACTGACATCATGCTTTGGCTTACAGGGGATCGAATCGTAAGTGTTTACGCACAGACAACCTCATTTCGTGGCCTTAAGAATCCAGATATTGGACAGACAATGTATCGATTTGCAAGTGGTGCCACTGCAATCCTAGAAACTGTGTGGTGCATGCCAGAGCACACACCATTTGATATCGATGAGCGTATGACGTTGATCGGTACCGAAGGTTTGATCCATATTCAAGATACTTTCCCGAGCCTAGGAATTGTCACCAAGAACATCGGTGTTCGTAGTCCTGATACAACTTATTGGCCAGAATTTGATGGTCACCGAGGTGGTGCACTTCGCGATGAATTTCTCTATTTTGCAGATTGTGCGCTCCGCGGAATTACTCCAACCGTGAGTACTCCTGTTGATGCGATGCGAGCCCTCGAAGCGACGCTGGCAGCCGAAGAATCTGCACGCACTGGTCAAGTCGTTAAGGTTGGAAAGTAGACCAACTTTAAGCGATTAAAACTGGGCGACCTTCTTTTAGGGATTGCTTGGCTGCGAGTGAAACCTTAAGTGCGGATATCGCGTCATGGGTTGAGATGAGAGCGTACTTTCCTCCGTTTTTTGCCTGTTCAAAAAAGTAGGCGATCTGTCGACCGTATGGATCGTCACCCGTGATTTCCTCCACAATGTTTCCGCCGGCAGAGAAGATATGCCAACTGTTTACTCCTGCCTTTTTTCCCGCTGTGGATTGTTCCGTTGCTGAAACCGCGGAAAATTCATAATGTGCCATGCCATCGGTGCCTAGGAGGTCGATAGTGCTTGTGAATGGAACACCGGGTGCGGCATTCATGAAACTTTGCACCTGTCCTACTCCTCCATCCTCATACCTAATACTTACCTCTGCCGGGCCGGTAGAGGAAGTTTGCAGGGTGAAAACTTCAACTGGTTTGCCGAGATAGAGATTGATCTGATCGAAATCGTGGATGGAGAAGTCCAGAAGCATGCCACCAGAATGTGACTCATCGCCAAGCCAAGTTGCCCAAGTTGGTTTAGGGGAGAATCTGCGAGCCTGCACTGAGAGGACTTTACCGAGATCACCTCGAACGGATGCCTCATGCAGTTTCTGATATCCCAAGAAGAAGCGAACAACGTGAGCGAGCATCAATGATCCAGAACTTTTTCTTGCTGCTGCCTCAATTTCCAGCGCATCGCCTATTGTGAATGCGATTGGCTTTTCTAAAAGGACATGCTTGCCAGAAGCAAGTAAGGCAATGGCAATTTCTTTATGCGTCAAGGTCGGAGTTGTGACTGAAACATACTTAACATCCGGATCACTTAAGACTATTTCTAGGTTTGATATATATTTCGCAGTAGTTGCGGCAGCGACTGCACCCTCTTTAGGACGTGGGGTGCAGATGTATTTGATCCCTTCTCCCTGTCCGGCACTTACCCAGGCGGAGGCATGAGTATTTGCCATGTAGCCCTGGCCGATAATCGCAATTGATGCCATATATAACTTCTCGTCAGGCAGAGAGGCGCTTGATTGTGTCTACGGAGTATGCCAAAGATTCGTGGACATCTTCCACCCCATTTGGTCCCTTTGGAGTGAATTCAATTTCAATGCTGAGTGCGGCCTTGCACCCATTCTTCTTAAGGATGCCAAGGATACGCTCGAAATCAAGGTCACCACGACCAATCGCAGGGAAATTCCACTCATTTTGAGCGCCGGCTTTCTCTTTAAGGTGGATGCCAGTAATTGATTCAGTTGATTTATCCAGGTCCTCGTAAGGCATGATCGCTCCGTAAAACACGACATTCCCCGTGTCATAGTTCAGTCGAACATTCGGCATATTTACTTTTTTCAGGAGAGCAACAATGCTCTGGCCCGTTGCATAGTTATTTCCGTGGGTTTCGATAGCCATCTCAAGTCCAAGATCTTTTGCCACTTGCCCGAGTTCACAGATTATGCCAACCAGCTCAGTGTCATCACCAATTACTGATTCATCGCCGTGTGTTTCACCGGTGCTTAGCGTTACGTAACCGACGCCGAGTCGATTTGCAAGTTTAAGGTTCTTCTTAAAGATTTCTTGACCTTCTGTAGTTTGAATATTTGTATGACCGCACATGCCAATTGCTTCAATGTCATTCGTCTTTAGCAGGTCTAAAACCTGTTTTATCTGGGTATCCGTGTAGTCATGGCGAACATGTTCAGTCCATCCAATAACACCGGCAAGTTCTATAAATTTAATACCGGCTCGATGGGCGCCTTCAACAGCTTCCTCAAGGGTAAAACCGTGGTAGCTATTGCTGTTTAAACAAATTTGGTTATTCATTTTTCTCCGTTTTTAAGTCGAGTTAAAAGGTTTAGATAGAAGTTAGAACCAGCCAGTTTCATTTGGGTTTCGATATTGCATAAATTCAACAACGGCCCCATCTACAAGCACGAAGGCAACCCGAACAAAACCGTCAGCAACGTCAAATGGTTCGAGCAGTACGTCATGGCCCTTGATTGATATATCCACGCTATCTACCCGGTAGGCTACATGAGGCAAATCGCGGATTGGCCCAGTGACTGGAGTGTCATGTTCGTAGCGGAGGAATTCAACATTTGCAGCGTGGGCACGAGGGTTGGTAACCCAGACTCGGGTTGAATCGACAAAGTTTTCATCTGCTTGTGCCTTCTCGGTGATAACACCGATGTGATCGAACCGAGAACGATCAAACGCCATTTATGCCTCCAGAACCCAGAGAATCACTCTGAATTCTCTAGGTCAGATCCGAATGTGTCAATACCTCTTCCAATTCGCTCTCCGAGGAGAAATGGACTGGTCCCCCGAGGGCAGTATTTTGTATTTTGTCGACACCCCGACGAGGATGATAGCTCGATTTAAATTCAATGAGTCTGATTCGACTATTGTCGGCAAACTAGCACCGATTGATTTAATGGCATATTCAGGGTCTCCTGACGGTAGGTGTGTCGATATTGATGGTAATTTGTGGGTCGCCTTCCGGGGTGGTGGAGCAGTTAGAAAGCTTCGCCCGCTGGGGAGCTTTTGGATGAAGTAAAAGTCGCGGCAACACTTGTAACAAACTGTGCATTTGGCGGGCCGTTTTGTTCAACGCTTTTCATAACCACGGCCGTAACAAAATATGATTCAACGATCATCACCGACGAACCCTTTGTAGACTCGTTATTCCAAGTTGAGGGCGGAGTGCGCGGCCACATTCAAAATAATTTCGTCGGTTGACTGAAAATTATCTCGAGAGAAATAATTTAGTGAATGCTTTGCGGTACTGCACTCACACTAATCAGGATCACTGCATTAGCGGTTGGTGAGCCGATGGACCGGAATAGGTATCTGCGGATTAGGGGTTAGCTTTTCTTG
>JBBANM010000096.1:0-25544 GCA_040401995.1 Saprospiraceae bacterium | reverse complement strand
TTTTTGTCCATAAGGCCAAAACCAATTGGCGTACCTTGATCGCTTAGTGCCAATTATTGTTAGTACTAAGATTAGTAGAATCCAGCCAAACATCCAATATCCATATAAGTATAAGAAAAATAAAAAAACGGATCCCACAATTTTCAATGGTTTTCTGCCTAATTTCAGTAAATTCATTTTGCTTATATTTTGAATTAAAAAAATTAATCATTCATTCAACTGATTAAATCGTATCTCTATCTTACTTTTGAATGCCTTTTCATCAAATTTACCAAAATTTCGTTATATCTTATCTTTTGTAGTATGAATTTTATAAAACACCTGAATTTGATGAAACCTTTTCAACGATACTTATGAACATTCTTGCAATTGCAATCCAATTCCAGCTGATTTATTTTTCCATTTCTTAAAAGTTGTTTATATGACTAACATCACAACCCTCCTCCAATCCGTAGAAAACGCCCGTACCACCTTCATCACCGAAGCCAGCAGCCTCACGCACGCGCAGGCCAGCTACCAGCCCGATCCAACATCCTGGAGCATTGTAGAAATTGTAGAACACATCGTACGCGCTGAGCAATCGGGTATCAGTGGCTTGTGGAAAGCCTTTGATGGCCTACAACGCGGTGAACCCGTCTGGGAAGGCGATCCCATCCACCACGGTTTATCGGTAGAAGAGATAGTTGCCAAAACTTGGCAACCAAAGGAAGTCGTCCCCCCCATCGCGGCGCCACAATGGGGCGGATCGCTTGCTTTTTGGTTGGCGATGCTCAAAGCACAGCGCTCCATGTTGGTTGATTTGGGTCTAGCGTTGGCGGGGCACGATCTGGAAGGGATTGTTTATCCACATCCCATCTCCGGCCCGATGGATGCCAAACAACGGCTGGAGTTTTTGCGTTTTCACCTGGAGCGGCATCAAGCGCAAATTCAGGCGGTAAAGGCAAGCGCGGGGTATCCGACTTGATTGCTACTGTTCAAATCGCTATTTTTGGAAACTATAATTGAACTGAAATGACTGCATTCCAAAAAGTAGAAGCCTTATTGCCGGAATTCACCCCCAGCGAACTGGCTAGTTTGATCCACAAAGTGACTGCTAAAAGCGCCGATTTTTTCCCAGGCATAGAAAAAACGCCTGGCGTATGTGGGGACAGCGCATGCATCATCCGGACGCGCATTCCTGTATGGACATTGGTACTTGCTCAAAAACAAGGGTTTTCTGATTTAGAATTGTTGCATAATTTCCCTACCCTGCGGCAACAAGACTTAGATAATGCCTGGTATTTTTATATGCTCCATCCTGCTGAAATCGATCGTGAAATCGAGGAAAATGAAGCTGCTTAAATGATTAACTACTACGAATTTTGGATATAAGTTAAGCTTCTCTCAATCCTTCCCCAACAACACAACCCGCACTCCAAAAATCTTTTCCTGGCTCCTGATTTCCAAAAAGTAAATGCCTTGGGGCAGATCCGCAACCTCTAGCTGCTCCAACCGCGCTGAAATGACCTGGCGCAACATAATTTTCCCTTGCAGGTCTTTTAAACTGAGGATTCCTTCTGGTGTAAGCTCCTCTGGCAGGGCAATATTAAGGCGATCGCGACCAGGATTGGGGTAAATTTTAATGTCAAAAGCTTGGGCGGTCGGTTTTTTGACGGGATTAAAGTTTACGGCGGGTTCCAAAATCTTGCCGGTTGGGATTACTTTGATTTCCCCAGTTACCGAACGGACGTTGAGCAAGTTGATGTTGTTGTCGATGATCTCAACCGTTCCTAAACTATCCAACCAGATTTTGCCGGTTCCAATAGCTAGAGTAGAAAAACAGAGCTCGAAAAACGTGCTGTTATCCGACAAAGAATAATTGAGGCTGAAGTCGACCGCATTCCAAGAAAGTGTCATTTGATCTTTCTTGTTGGAGCCAATGCTTTCATAACCAAACTTAGGCTGGATCGGGAGTTTTTTAGCACTACGCACTGAATCCAATCGAAGAATGACACCATCGTAGCGGATGGTAAATTGAACGCCAACTAGGTTTTTAAACCCACTAACTTTTACGGGTACGCAAATGGAACTTGATTTTTTAACAACGGCTTTTTCGATTTGAATGAGCACCTCGGGAGCAACCGCTTTTCCAAAGGTAGGAAGTTGGTAGAATAACACGACAGCTAGGACAAAAATACGAATTACTTGGGTTGTCATTTTTTTTGGAGTTTAAGCGTAAATGATGTAGCAGTAAAGATAAAAATTGGAAGTTAATTTACCGTATTTAATTTGTTAAATCATAGTATTTTAACATTTTCTGCGCGGATAGAGTGCTTATATTCAATGTTTGGAACAATCTGGGATTAAAAGGAAACACTTTATTTTAGAAATCACGGGTTCTTATTCTGAGCGTTTAATAGGTATTAAATGAACAATGAGCGCCATTCTCTGTGATAAATCCGTCGCAAAGTTGGGTCACGGCAAGAGTGATATTAAAAACCCGCAAAAAGATGACCAAGATGCTCAAACCTTGAGTATTTTGGGGGACAAACTTGATCTAAATCCATACAAAATGCCTAATTCAAAACATAAAAACCCAAAAGAGGCTTATGCCGCACTTGCTTCGCTCCAAAAACAAGCGCAACAACTTAAAAATGAATTGCATGAATTTGAGTATCGGGTTAATCCTAATCCGATTGCCGTTGAAGCCTTGGAAAATGTACTCAAAGTTGTAGAAGACTCTATTGCTACCTTGGAAAAGGAATTGGCCATGAAAGCCGATGAGGAAGAATTCTGAACAAGCTTTAAAAGTGTCGATTTATTTGGGATCATTACATTAAACATCAAATACATGAAGAAACATGGTCTTTTAGTCTTAGCAATGGGTTTGTTTTTTTGCAACCTTTTGTTGGCACAAGTCAAAAAATCGCCGGATCGGAAAGAAGGCGACGGGCCTTATTCCCAACTGATCATCCGTGGCGTTACCTTGATCAATGGCAATGGCGCGCCGCCAATTGGCCCAGTCGATATTGTAGTAGAGCAAAATGTGATCAAGGAAGTGAAAACCGTCGGGTATCCCGGCGTGCCGATCGAAGCCAAAAGTCGCCCGAAACTCAAAGAAGGCGGCAAGGAACTGGATTGCACCGGCATGTATCTGATGCCCGGTTTTGTGGACATGCACGGGCACATTGGCGGGCAAGCGCAAGGCGCCGATGCAGAGTATGTGTTCAAGCTTTGGATGGGACACGGAGTCACTACTATTCGCGATCCCGGATCGGGCAACGGACTGGATTGGGTATTGGAACACAAAAAACGGAGCGAGAAAAACGAGATCACGGCCCCGCGGATTGTGGCATTTTCCACTTTTGGTCAAGGTCGCGAAGAACCCATCAGCACACCCGATCAGGCGCGTGAATGGGTACGCGAGAACGCCAAAAAAGGCTCTGACGGCATCAAGTTTTTTGGCGCGGCCCCGGACATTATGACCGCCGCCTTGGACGAAAACAAAAAACTGGGCTTGCGCTCAGCTTGTCACCATGCCCAAATGGATGTAGCGCGCTGGAACGTGTTGAAATCAGCACGCGCCGGTTTGACCTCCATGGAGCACTGGTATGGATTGCCCGAGGCTTTGTTTACCGATCGCACAGTTCAAAATTACCCAGTCAACTACAATTATGCCAACGAGCAAGATCGCTTTACCGAAGCGGGTAAGCTTTGGAAACAAGCGGCGGCGCCTTACTCTGAGCATTGGAACAAAGTGATGGATGAGTTATTGGCCCTCGATTTCACCTTGGATCCTACCTTTAACATCTACGACGCCAACCGCGATTTGCAAAGAGCGCGCCGCGCCGAGTGGCATGAAGAGTACACCTTGCCATCTCTCTGGCGTTTTTACCAACCCAGTCGCATCTCGCATGGTTCGTACTGGCACAGCTGGGGAACCGAGCAAGAAGTAACCTGGAAGGAAAATTACCGCCTCTGGATGACCTTTGTAAACGAATACAAAAACCGCGGCGGAAGAGTTACCACTGGTTCCGATTCCGGTTTTATCTACCAATTGTACGGGTTTGCTTACATCCGCGAGCTAGAGATGTTGCGTGAAGCGGGTTTTCATCCGCTCGAAGTCATCAAATCGGCTACGCTGAATGGCGCGGAAGCGCTGGGTTTATCCAGCAAAATCGGTACCGTACAAGTGGGCAAACTGGCCGATATGGTGATTGTGGAAGAAAATCCCCTGGAGAATTTCCAATCTCTCTACGGCATGGGCGCCATCAAGCTGATGCCCGACAACAGCGTTAAACGCGTTGGTGGTGTAAAATATACCATTAAAGACGGCATCATTTTCGATGCCAAGAAAATGTTGTCTGACGTAAAGCAGATGGTGGCTGATTCAAAAAAGAAAGATGATTTTATCATTCAGCAGCCTGGAATGGAGAAGAAGTAGTATTTGTTTATCAATAAAAAAAGCTTGTTGTCATTGGGTTTGACAACAAGCTTTTTTTCATTAGATCAAGATTTCGAAAGCTAATCACTTCCAAATCCCTTTCAACTCCCACATTTGTGCTTTTTTTAATTCAATTTCACCGCCTTCGCAAAATAAGATGATAGAACTAAATGGCTGAGCGGGGAAAAACAAATCGGTAAGCACCACGCTGCCATCATCGGCGAATAATTCGACGGAGGACATATCAAAAAAGAGGTGCATTTTCACCCGACGATCTTGGTTTTCGCGGGGCGCAAGGTGTGTTTTTTGGGCAAAATCAGAGGAAAAATCTGAATTCCCGGCATTTTTACGATCACTAAAAAATTGCTGATTCGTGCCATCCATACCGATGCGGTATTTTTCACCTTTTGAATTGCGCAGCTCGAGTCCCCAAGTTACTTTTTGACCTTCAGGAAGCAGTACTTCCAGGTCTAATTCCAATTGACTGGGTTTGAACCCGCTTTTTTGACTCAAATCCAAAGAAGCGCTTAGTTTTTGAGCGGGTAAACTGTAGCTGCTACTCCGCAATTTTGTCAAATTGGCCACGGGTAGCGTTTTGAGGCGCAAACCTTGCGGAGTGGATTGCAGACTAAACGTACGCGGTAAGGTATTTGCGCTGCGCCAAGTCGTGGTAGGCACTTTGGTGGCATATTGCCAGTTGCTCATCCAGCCTAAAAAGATGCGCTGTTTATCGGGGGCATTGAACCAGGTAACACCAGCATAATTATCCCGACCATAATCAATCCACATTACTTTATCGGCGGCATTGCTATTGGTGAATCCTTTTTCGTCAAAATCGCCAACAAAATACTGGGGGCCGGATCCGCCATTGGTAGCACCAGTTCCCAGACTAACCAATAACACCCATTTTTCCGTTTTGCTACCCGGCACGACCAAAGGAAAAATATCTGGACATTCCCAAACACCGTTGTGACTACCTTGATCTGCGCCAAAACTGCTCAAGTATTTCCAGTGTTTAAGATCCGGCGAAGCATAAAATTGTACTTCTTTTTGGGCAGCCAACACCATCATCCATTGTTTGGTTTTTTCGTGCCAAAAAACCTTAGTATCGCGAAAATCGCGTATTCCTGGATTGGGAATCACTGGGTTGCCCGCGTATTTCGTCCAGGTGCGACCATTGTCGTTGCTGTAGGCGATGGATTGCTTTTCGACATCGATCCCCCCTTTTTTTTCCACCTCAGGGTTGTGATGGGTAAACATGGCCACCAAAGGCGCTTTTCCATTTTTGCCAAATCCGCTGGTATTTTTCCAATCGACGATTGCGCTACCGGAAAAAATATACCCCAGTGAATCGGGATAAAGCGCAATGGGCAAGTTTTTCCAATACACCAGATCCTTGCTCACTGCGTGTCCCCAGTGCATCGGGCCCCACACAATGTCGTTGGGATAATATTGATAAAAAAGATGGTACTCCCCTTCGTAGTAAACCATACCGTTGGGATCGTTCATCCAGTGAGCGGGAGGCGAGAAGTGGAATTGAGGTCTGCTGGGTTCGTGATAAAGCTGCGTTTGCGCTTGGAGGTTGGTATAACTTCCAAGCGACAAACCACAGAGAATCAGTGATAATATCACATGTTTGTACATTATAATGAAATTGATAAGACTAACTAAAATATAAACTTCACACCCGTGCCTAAGCTTTTGTACTTATAAATTCTTCTAATGCTTGAAGACTCAAAACCGGTGTTCCTCCTTTGACTGTGGCGGTAAGGGCGCCCATGCCACAACCCAAAGCCAAGTTTTCTTGCGGCGACAAATGATCCAACATACCATGTAAAAACCCAGCTAAAAAAGCATCGCCACTTCCAATGGTATCTTCCACCGTTACTTTAAAACCAGGATGCTCATAAAACTGCTGGCCATCGAAATACATGGCGCCTTTATCACCACGAGTTTGTACAATTCCTTGTAATGAAAACCTTTTTAACAAGCCCTCCATTTGGTCTTGATCATTGCCTTTAAGACCATACCAAAGCGCTAAAAGCGTCAATTCAGCATCATTAAGTTTTAAAACGTCGGCTTTTAAGCTCAATTCCTCCACCAATTCTGCGCTATAATAGGGCGTTCTAAGGTTTACATCAAAAACACCTATCCGTGCTTTTGAAAGTAGGTGTAATAAAGTATGTTTGGACACATCGGTACGGCAAGACAAACTGCCGTAAACCAATAACTCAACCTCATTTATCGTATGCAGTGTTGCCGCGTTCAAACCAATAAAATCCCAAGCCGAGGGATGTACGATCTCGTAACTGGGTTGTCCTGTTTCGGTAAGACTGACGTTGACAACTCCAGTATTGTATAGCGCATCCAATTGCACCGTATCGACATTAACCCCTCGTTTATTTAAGAATTTGATGAGTTCATTTCCCAGTTCGTCGGCTCCTACCCTACTAATCATCGCAACCTGGTGACCCAAATTTTTCAATTGGCAAGCCACGTTCATGGGTGCGCCACCGGCTACTTTTCCACTGGGAAGAAGATCCCACAAGACTTCGCCAAAACATGCTACTTGTGTTTTCATTCTTTATTTTTTATGCCTTTGAATGAATAAAAGAATGCTCAACACTAATGGATGAACGGCTTAACCACATCGCCTGATCCCGACATCGAGCTACCCAACTCCTCTAGTGATTTGCCTTTGGTTTCGGGCATCAAAAATTGGACAAAAAGCAATTGAAAAATCATAAATACACCAAAAAAGACAAATACCGGGCCGGGGCCAAAGGTTGTTGCGAAATAGGGAAAGACATTGGTAATGATGGCGGCAAAAATCCAGTGAGTAAAGCTGCCAAATGACTGACCTGCTCCACGAATTTGGGTGGGGAATATCTCCGAAATAAATACCCAAATTACCGCGCCTTGGCCAATAGCGTGTGCGGCGATGAATAAAAACAAATACAAGGTGATCCCCGCAAACGAAGAAGTTAAAAATGCATAAGCAATCAAAGACAAAGAAATGAGATAACCGATTGATCCAATGTACATCAGTAACTTCCGTCCATAGCGATCGATTAATGAAATACCCACAAGAGTAAAAATCAAATTGACCAAACCGATACCCGTAGAGGAAAGCAAAGCGGTGGAAGCTTTTTGTCCCGCCAATTCAAAGATCCGGGGCGAGTAATAAATCACTGCATTTATCCCCGACATTTGATTGAAAAGGGCAAAAAGAAAGGCCAGCATGATGGGATGGTAGTGTTTTCTGGAAAAAAACGGCTCTTTTACCTTCGAAGCTATTTGCTGGGCATTGTTGCGAATGTTATTCAATTGCTCTTCCGCAGTAGCTGCATCAATGCTTTCAAGTATGCTTTTGGCCTTATCAATGTCGTTCTTTTTAACGATCAACCACCGCGGACTTTCGGGCACGAACAATACAGCTAACATAAATGCTAGAGAAGGTACGGTAATCCAGCCCAGCATAATTCGCCAAGCGCTTTCTCCGCCCATCTCCATGATGGCATAATTGGCCAAATAAGCCAAGAGGATACCAAAAACGATGTTAAACTGAAACATGGCAACCAAGCGACCCCGGAATTTCGCAGGCGCAATTTCACTGATGTAAATGGGTGCTGTAACCGATGATGAACCAATGGCCAATCCACCCAAAAAGCGAAAAACTATGAACACATTGACATTCGGCGCCAAGGCAGCGCCCAAGGAGGAAACCACAAATAAAATTCCAATTATGAACAAAGTAGGTTTTCGGCCCAAGCGATCAGAAGGAATCCCTCCCAGTGCTGATCCAAACACAGTACCCCAAAGCGCCATTGCAACTGCCAAGCCGTGAGTAACCGTATCTAAGTGCCAAAGTTTTTGAATGGCTTGTTCTGCTCCAGAAATCACGGCAGTATCCAAACCAAATAAAAGACCACCAAGTGCCGCTACCACCGACCATAATAAAACCTTGCTCTTCATTTTTCGAATTTTATTCGTTATTCAAAGGTCAAAAAAGGCATTTATTGGGAGTTTTGAAATCGTTTCAAAAAAATTTGCAGGGCCAAGAATAGACAGTTAATAATAAACACTTAACAATCAATCATTTAATCTAAAATACTAAATCAAATAATGTCACAATTTTAGATTTTGTACCAACTATTTATAAATTTGTATCAGGCAGATACTTAAAACTGTAAATTCTAAGCCAGCTTGGCATTCATAAATTCGCTGGGCGAGATTCCAAACTTGTTTTTAAACGCTGTTGAAAAATAGGCTGGCGAAGAAAAACCGCTTTCGTAGGCCACTTCGGCAATCGTCCATTGCCCTGCCATCAGCATCTGACGGGCTTTTTGTAAACGAACAGTTGTCAGGTATTCCGCTACGCTGCAATTCATCAAGGCCTTTACTTTGCGGTACAGCTGCACCCTAGAAAGTTTTAGTGGCCTATACATCTTATCTACCGAATAATCGGGATTGCCGTAATTTTCTTCAATCAAAGCCATAAATTCGTTGATGAACTGTTTGTCTTTGCTATGGGTAGGTTGGGTGCGTACGCTGCCAGCAACTTCGGCAGTGAAGTGATCGCGTAAGATTTCCCGATTTTTGAGGATGGTTTTGATGGTTTGATCGAGCAATTGAAAACTAAAGGGTTTGGAAATATAGGCATCGGCAAAGGTTTGCATGCCACCAATTTGTTGCTCCAAATTTCCCAAGGCCGAAAGTAAAACCACTGGGATATGTGATGTTCGCAGGTCTGCTTTGATTTCTCGCACCAAGGCCAATCCATCGGTGATTCCAGCAATCATGATGTCAGAAATAACCAAATCTGGAACCTCTAGCAGGCATTTTTCAAAAGCCTCTTGTGCATTTGAAGCCAACAATACTACAAACTCTGCCGCCAGTTTGTAGTGGAGGTAACTGCGTAGCTCCGGGTTGTCTTCCACAATTAATAAGGTATATTGGGTAGCGCTTGGCAATTGTTCAGGAAAACTGGGCGTTTGCGCCACTTGATCATCCTGCAAGACGCTGCTGTGCATCAGGCCGTTATGTACAAGATCATAGACCGGAGGCGCATCCTGAATGATTTCCGCTGCCTCAAAATGCGCATTCCCCTTCTGTAGCGCGATGGAGAAGGTCGTTCCTTTATTCAAATCGCTTATTACCGTTAGGGCGCCATGATGCAAGTCAATAAACTCCTTGGATAGTGCCAAGCCAATCCCCGAGCCCAGGTATTTCTTTTGATTGTCGCCTTGAAAAAAACGCTCAAAGATCCGATTCCCCGTTTCTTTCGACATGCCAATTCCATTGTCGGTTACTTTGATCAGTATTTGTTGTAGCTCCTCATCTTGGTCAATGCTGACAAAAATTTTGCCGTGGTCATTGGTAAATTTAAAGGCATTGGAAAGCAAATTGAATAGCACTTTGTCGATCATATTGACATCTACCCAGGCCTTGATTTCGGGTCGGTTGTGCAAGATTCGATAATCGATGTGGCGCTGCTGCGCCGTTTTTTCGAAAGCTTGAATAATTTGTCGAACAAAATCCACCATGTCATTTTCGCTGACACTTACTTTCATTTGCCCGCTCTCGATTTTCCGAAAATCCATCAACTGAATGATCAAACGCAACAACCGCAACGCATTTTTTTGCACCAACGATAAGTCTTGAAAAATGGCTTTATTGTTGGCAATTGCTGGCAGGCGAAGCAATTCCTCCAAAGGGGTCAAAATCAAGGTTAGCGGAGTTCTAAACTCATGAGAGATATTGGTAAAAAACTGCAACTTCGCTTGGATTGCCGCCTCTTCCCTTTCCGCTATTTCGGCAATTTGGTTCTTCTGTTCGAGGTTTTCGTGGAATTGAGCACTCAATCGCTTGTGCATCAATTGCTTTTCATTCAACAGGTAAAAAATATAAATACCCGTTGTTATGGCGCCCAATAAACTGATCAGCAAAATGTTCAGAAAATTGCGCTGTTTGGTGTAAGAGGTATTCAGATCCTTGATTTTGAGCTGCTCGCGCTCAATCATGCTTTGCTGGTCGTTAATTTTATCGGCTTGCATGAGCATCACCCGTACATTGGTTTTATCGATCACCGTGGTTTGAAGCGTGTATTCTTTTTTGTACTTGCGGTGTTGCAAAATGTCAAGCGCTACGCGAATGGCTTCCCCGCCGCCAGTGGGGTACAAAAGGGTGGCGTCGAGAATACCTTCTTGCACCAATTGCATGCCGCCATTTTTGCCCGCCAAACCATCAACGCCAATAAAGTGGACATTTTTCACAGCACCAATGGCATTGAAAGCTTCATACGCGCCGAGCGCCATGGTGTCATTATGGGCGTAAACAAGGTCAAAATCAGGACTAGTGGTTTTTAAAAAAGCGGTCACTTGCGCACGCGCGGAAGCAAACCGCCATTCGCCATTTAAACTGGCGGTAATTTTGATATTGGGAAAGGCTCGCAAAGCCTCTTTAAACCCATTGCTTCGCCCCTGAGCGGGAGTAGAACCCGGCAATCCACTGATTTCCAATATTTTTCCCTCGCCTTTTATCAATTGCGCCGCATATTGCGCCGCTATTTTGCCAATTTGATGGTTATCAGCCCCAACAAAGGCATTGTACATCCGTGAATTGCTTTTGCGGTCTACCATGATTACGGGGATGCCCTTTTGAAAGGCCAATTCGATCGCGGGTCGAACGGGTTCGGCTTCATTGGGCGAAACAATCAGCAAATCAACACCTTGCTCGATAAGTTCTTTGATTTGTTGTACTTGTCGGGTATTGCTTTCCTGGGCGTCGCGGTAGCTAAGTTTGAGTTGGGGATGAAAACTGAGTTCCCGTTGCATCTCTTGCAACATGGTACGTCGCCAGGCGTCATTACCGGTACAATTGGAAAAACCGATCACATAGGAAGGGGCATCACCTTTCCTAGATTGACAGCTGGTAATCAACAAATACAAGAGAAATACCACGAAATAAAGACGTAATGGTTTTTTCATCCTATCCAAGCAAAGCAATTTTGAACTTCATGTAAACGAAAGATAATAAACACTTTCCATCAATGCACCAACACTTGATGTTTTCCAGGTTGCAAAGAAACCTGAACATTTCCAGCGGTAGTCGAGGATAGTTGTTTCCCATCACAAACCGCTATTTGTCCAACTTTTAACGCCAATGTCAAAGTGCTGCTGGCATTAGGTGGAATTACCACGGTATAATCTACCCCCGCTCCATTCCGTTTCCAACTAGAAACCACTAGTCCCTGCGGAGTTTTGAAATCCGCGGCAAAGGCATCCAAACCCGTTACAAAATGCGGTTCCAGCAAAATGTGTTTAAAACCCGGTGCCGCAGGGTCGGGTTTGATGCCGCCCAACGCCTTGTAATACCAGGCGCCAATCTCCCCAAACATGATATGGTTCATGGAAATGTCGGATTGGGCATCGATTGGCCAGTTTTCAAAAAGCGTGGTGGCGCCGTTGACCATCCACCAACCCCAAGAAGGGTAAGTTTCCTGAGCCGCTATTTGGTAGGCCAAATCAGCGTACCCATTGTCGCTAAGGGCATTGAGAATGGTTTTGGTGCCCAACAAACCTACATCGAGGTGAGCTCCATCGGCTTTGACCCGCTCCGCCAAGTTGGCTGCCACTTTTGCGCGCAGCTCGGGAGGTGCTATTCCCCAATGTAGCGGCGCACTCAATTCAGTTTGGGTGCCATTGCCATAGATTCCGGTTGCGACATTCAAATACTTGGCGTTGATGGCCTGTTTGATATGTTCCGCCAGGGCAGCGTATTTTTGATAATCGGCAGTTTTGTGCAAAAGCTGGGCGGTTTTTGCCAAAATTTGGGCATCGGTGTAGTAGTAAATCGAGGAAGTAAGTTCTACTGGTGCTTTGGATTTTACGGGCACCCAATCGCCTAAACCCCATTCGGTTAGGTTGTTAGCGCTTTTGGCGGTGATTGCCTCTACGTAGCGTTTCATGTTGTCGTAGCAAGTGGTTAACAATTGCGCATCACCATAAAACAAGTAAATGTTCCAGGGAATGATGACCATGCTGCTGGTCCAGTCGGGACCATTGCCCCATTCGTATCCCCAGCCGCTGGTAGGAATGATCGAGGGCAATACGCCATTGGGTTGTTGCTCATCTTGATGATCGGCCAGCCATTTTTCGTATACGGTGATGCCGTCAAAATTGTAAAGTCCGGTTTCGCTGGCGATGTGAGCGTCGCCGGTCCAGCCATTTTTTTCTCGCTGCGGACAATCCGTAGGGTAACCAAACAGATTGGAGAGATAGGAATTATTGGCGGCGTACCAGATTTTGTTTAGGGTGGCATTGGAGGATTCTACCTTTCCCAAAACCGGTAAATCGGTGTGCATAAAATACCCTTGCAAACTCTGAGCTGTAAGATTCAAGGGTTTATTCGTGGTGACTTCTACATACTGAAAACCTTTGTAATTGAACCGCGGGGTGAACTGTTCCTCCCCTTCGCCTTTTAAAATAAAAATATCGGTTTGGAAAGGATCGGTGTTGTCAGTAGGTCGATAATGCACATCGATATTGGAGAGGTCGGCACCGCCTTTGGCGTTTAAACGTTCAGCGTGTTTGAGGCGAATGACGGTTCCAGCGGCACCCCTTACTTTGATGCTACTCACGCCAGCAATATTCCGCCCTAGGTCAAATAAGTAAGTAGAATCGTTGAGCTGACTCATTTTTTTGGTAGCGATGGTCTCCACCCAGCGGATGGGATGCAGCTGTTGGGACACGATATGGGTAGATGGCGCCGCGCGGTAGATCACTTCCTTCCATTTGCTGTCGTCAAAAGCGGGAAGATTCCAACCTGATTGCTCCAAGCGGGCGTCGTAGTGTTCAGCAGTGTAAATGCTATTGAAAATCACCGGACTTAAAGCCGTTTTCCAATCCTTACCTGTTTTCACAACCTCCGTGGCACCATCGGTATAGGTAATGCGAAGATCCATACAAAAGGCTGGGCGATTGCGCCAAGGTGCTTCATGAAAATACCAAACCGCAGTAGATTGGTGGTTGTACCAGCCATTGCCCAACAATACGCCAATCGCATTCTCGCCCGCTCGCAGCTCTTTGGTGACATCATGCGTCACATACAAAGTACGACGATCAAAACGAGTATACATGGGATCCAATCGATGATCGCCGATGCGTTTGCCGTTGAGGTACAATTCATATAGACCGCCCACGGCGATGTAAGCTCGTGCCGATTTAATTTTTTTTGCCGTAGAAAACCCCTTACGGAAATAGGCCGCGGGTTTGATTTTTACATCCCGACTATCAGAAATCCAGGCGCCTTGCCAGTTAGCGGCATTTACCATGCCGGTTTCAAAACTGGCGATGGCTGCTGCATTTGTCCCATTTTTTTTCCAACTCATAACCCGCCAAAAATATTTGGTGAAGGGTTGGAGTGGTTTGCCAGCATAATGCACCAAAGTATTGCTGGAAGGCATTTTACCGGAGGTCCAAATCCCATTTTTTCCTTGTACCAAAGCTGTAGAATCGGTTCCCACCCAGATTTGATACGCAGTTTGGAATGCGCCGGATGCGGATGCGTCCAGTCGCCAGCTCAGGCGCGGCGCGGGCGCGTCTACGCCCAAGGGGTTGCTGAGATATTCACAACGCAAATCAACGGGTTGGTAAGTAGCAAAAATTGCCGGAGTAGCAAAACAGTTCAAAACAATTGAAATACATATGAATTTGGCAAAGATAGGCATGAGCTATAGGTGTTAATACAATGAATCCAAAAAACTATTCCACTATCGTCAACAAACCAAAACGGCGGGGGCGGTGAAACGCTGGAATGGCCCCGCTCAAAGTGGCGCTCCAACACAAGAACTCGCAATTATCCGGGTTACAAATCCAATCTTGTTTTTCGTGCGCCTTTTTAGACACGATGCGGTAAAAATTGAGGCGGTAATGCTGCGATTTTTCTTTGCTGATCAGCGCCCAAGGGATGGACAAACTGCCCGACCATTGATTTTTCCCTTGGCGGGTGGCAAATTTAAGCTGACTGTGCTCCAAATCATACAATTCGCCTTTGAGGTCGTTTTTACTACCCAACGATGGATTAGTGATTCTCCCCACCCAAGTGGCATTGTTGGGGTTAATTTCCACTTCGAGGTACTCGTTGGAATCTTCTTTTCCAGCCGCAATAAACACCTCGAACACCTCTTGATTATACAGACGTTGATTGTGTTCATGCATGTAATTTTGCGCTACAAATGCATCTTTTTCGCACACAAAATCCACGTGAAGGTAGTTGGCATCGGGCATTATTTTCACCTGAGTGGGATAATCCGCGGCAGATCCATCAGTAGATCGAAAAAACTGCGGGGCATGCACGGTAGTCCACTGACCGCTAGGCGCGGTAATGCTCGGAAGCTGAAGTACAGACATAAACCAAATTGACAGCATGAGTGTAAGAGGTACCATAGCCCCTAAAATAGTTAAATTGCTCAGAACAAATGACTATCCTTAGCTGATGACACAAAAAATAAGTTGTGCTAGTAAAAAAGACCTATCTTTGTACAGATTTTATATTCTTGTTGTTGACGTGTAACTCAAGATACGGAAGAGCCATTTCACATTTAGTTTTTCCGGCTCGGTTTTTATCTTGCTCACCTTGTGCTTCATTCAATATCAGGCGGTCAATATGCTTCGAAAGGAATAGCTTTGCTTTTCTTATCGATGGCCTCATTATTTGCTGTGGGAAAGCATAACCCAATACCAGCAATAAATTCAACCAATGACTTTTAAGGATTTAAATTTAGTAGAGCCTATTTTAGAGGCCCTAGAAACCGAAGGCTATACCCAGCCCACCCCCATTCAGGAAAAAGCAATTCCCATTTTGCTGCAGAAAAAAGACCTCCTAGGTTGCGCGCAAACGGGTACGGGAAAAACAGCTGCTTTTGCGATCCCCATCATCCAACTGTTGTATTTGGAAAAAGGCACGCAACGCGGACCGCGACACATCCAAACTTTGATTTTGACTCCTACACGCGAATTGGCCATCCAAATTGGCGAAAGCTTTGGCGCCTATGGTCGTCATTGCGGATTGAAACACACCGTTATTTTTGGCGGGGTTTCTCAAGGCAAACAAGTGGAAGCCCTGCGAGGCGGAGTGGATATTTTGATCGCTACCCCCGGTCGCTTGCTCGATTTGATGAACCAGCAATTCATTAGTCTTCAGCACCTTAATACTTTTGTACTAGACGAGGCCGACCGCATGCTCGACATGGGTTTCATCCACGATGTCAAAAAAGTGATTTCCAAGTTGCCTAGTAAGCGTCAAACCCTGTTTTTCTCGGCCACCATGCCGCCTGAAATTCAGAAGTTAGCCAACACCATTTTGCACAATCCAGTTAAAGTGGAAGTTACCCCGGTTTCTTCCACTACCGATACGGTGGAGCAATTGGTATACTTGGTGGAGAAAAAAGACAAACGGGCCTTATTGATTCGCTTGTTGCAAAACAAAGAAATCAAATCGGCATTGGTATTTACCCGTACCAAACACGGCGCAGATAAAATCTGCAAAGACATCGTCAAAGCTGGTTTGCGCTCGAATGCCATCCACGGAAACAAATCACAGAACGCGCGACAAAACGCGCTCAATGGTTTTAAGGAAGGAAAGATCAGGGTATTGGTTGCCACTGACATTGCCGCACGCGGTATTGATGTAGACAACCTCAGCCACGTGATCAACTACGATTTGCCCAACATTCCCGAAACGTATGTGCACCGCATCGGTCGTACCGGTCGTGCCGGCGCCAGCGGGATTGCCCTCTCGTTTTGCGATTCTGAGGAAAAAGCCTATTTGCGCGATATCACCAAGTTGATTGCAAAAAATATCCCTACGCTGACCTATCATCCAGATATGGAATTGGGGTAAGGGTTTGATAAAAAAAGCTAAATAATTGTTTTTCAGCACGATGTAGTAGAGCCACATTGCAATGTGGCTCTACAGCTTTGGAGCTTTATTTCTAAATTGTATAACGCCGAATGAGCCCATCAGCCCATTCGGCGTTTTTTTTCTCATCCACAAACCCTGTTTTAAAGAGCGGTGGATTTTGAGTTTGCAAGCCTAGTTAGTCGAAATTCGCACCAAGGAGGCGTAAATAATGTAGTGCAGTTCCTATATATCGGGAAGAGTGTGTTCCCCCTATTCCAACGGGGAAGACAAGTCAGCGCTACATGAGTATTTCCAGAACGAAATTGGGGTGAATTTTGACTATTTTCATCCTCAATAAAAATCCAATCACACTTTTAGAGAGAGACGACTGTCTTATTACTGACACAATTACAAGTTCTCCAAAATACCCTTAAACCTTTTTGAAATAGGAAGTCAGTCTGAGTGTTTGTTCCCGTTTTGGTTACTGGGCTCCAGGAGGCAAAATCTGGACAAAAATCTTAAGATTTAAAAGTGATATAAAAAATTTAATCCATGAGAAATTTCTTCGCAATTATTATTTTACTATTTACTTTTTTTGATGCCCAAGCGCAATTTACCCGCTCTTATACCGCTGGGGTAAAAGATGCCAAAGGCAACTTTATGGGCGGTACAGAGATGAGAGTGCTAGCCAATCATAAAGGACAATTGTTTGGTGGAATTGAAACGTGGATGGACGACACCACTGGAACTTGCGACCCTTTTTTGGGCGCACAAATCTTGCGATTGGAAACGACTTCCGGTCAATGGAATCTTGACAAACACTTCAACACCTTTTTCCCAAATCTGAAAGGACGCGAACGGAAACGCAATGAGGGAATCACTGCGTTAGAATCAGTCATTTTTAGAACGGATAAAACCGGTAAACTACTGGCCAAACCCGATACGATTTTGATTGCTGCTGCTAGGGATTTTACCGGAGTACTTACAGTGTATACCCGCAATGATGCCTCCAAAGTTTGGACTGAAAAACAAATTGGTACTGTTCCGGTTGATACGGCAGGTAGTACCGACAATGACGGCACCATCCGTAGTTTGGTGCTTTATCGGGATAAAGTAACCGGTATTGATCGGATTTTTGCGGGTTCTTTGCCCAATGGAATCATTTCTGGCGTTTATGAAGCTTCTTTACCTGGAAAAATAATTTGGGATACGCAAGCAGAATTGAAAGGTTTTGTGGGTCGCCCGATGGCTTTTACTATTTGCAATGGCGACTTGTATTGCGCTATCGCCCCCAACGTTTGGAGACGCAATGACGGCCTCATCCCAACGTGGAGTTCTGTTTATACTTACCCGTTTACCGTGACGCCTGGCGGAAGCAGCGGACTACGAGGAATTACCACGATAAAAAATCCCAATGGGCCGGGGCAAGCACTTATTGCTGCACTAGAGGGAAAAACAAGTAAGATCTTTCGTTTAACCCCCGGCAATACCCTACCCTTTGCTGCAACTGCTGAATATGACGTTGATGCGGCGATGAGTACCGCGTTTGGGTATCCTGGCAATTATTATGTGGTTGCCAATAGCGAAATGACTTGGGTTACTGAACCTACCACTGGCGATTCGGTTTTGACCATCACCATTCAGCATCATCCTGCTAATATCCGTGATGATGCTTATTATTTGATCCGTAAACAGGTAGGAAGTACGATCACCTATACCATAAAGCGGATCGACAATACTGTTTTTGCCCCGCTTACGATCCTCAATTCAACCCGTGCAATCGTTGCCTCGCCATTTCCCAATGACGATAATACTATTTTTATCGCTGGTTATGACGCAGATAACAATATTTCACACAATACGGCTTACATCATCAAAGCTACCAAAAGCGCCTTTTTTAATCCAGAAGGCAGTACCAGAACGGAGGCAGGGCTAAAACACAAAACCATCATCCCCTCCTTAACTGATCCGGCAGTTGATAATACTTTTGGCAATCACCAAACTTATCTCAACACTGCTGTAAAAAGTCGGAATCAGTTGTTTTTGTTTTTTCCGGGTTCTAATTCTAGTCCAATTGCTTACGATGGCGTTCAAAAATTGGCGGCCAACCTTGGTTACCATTCTTTAGGCATCAGCTACAGCAATGCCACAATTAGTCCGCTGTGTGCTGGCTCAAGCGATAAACTGTGTTTTGACAAAGTAAGAAATGAGGTGATTGATGGCGTGGATAGAACCAATTTAGTTACCGTGAATGCTGCCAATTCAATCACCAACCGGGTATTGAAAGCATTACAATATTTAAACGCCAAATTTCCAAATGAAAATTGGGGGCAATTTTATGCGGGTACAACCATCCGTTGGGACAAAATTGTGCTGGCTGGGCATTCACAAGGGGGCGGGCATGCGGCGTTGTTGGCCAAACAGTATCCGGTGGCTCGCGTAGTTTTGCTGGCATCGCCAAAAGATTATTTTACCGCCCCGCTCAATCGCGCAGCTGAATGGATCAACCAAGCCAGTGCTACTGCTGCTTGTAAATATTATTCTTTGGTGCATCAGGCGGATAACTTGGGTTGTACACCTACCCAGCAATTAGAAATTTTCACACGGTTGGGGATTGATACTTTTTCAAGCACCCCGGTTTTTTTTGAATCAAGTAATGGCGGGAATTTTAATAAAAGTCACGTCGTCCTTTCTTCATTAAAAGGAGTAACGGGCAACAATGCCCACAATATCGTAGCGGTTGATGTAGCTGCCGCCACTATTTGTAAGGTTCCCTACTTTTCGCCGGTTTGGAATTATTTACTCACCAATGAGTCTTGCTTGACTTCAGCTACTACTTCGCTTGAATCAGCACAGACAATAAGGGTATTTCCCAATCCATTTAGCCAGTCCTTTGCCCTCCAGAATGTACAAGGGAGTGAAACGTTTGTATTGTCCAACTCACTTGGACAAGTCATGTATCAGGGAAAAAATGTGGGCGATCAAGATTTCTCCTTACTTCCTCCGGGAGTGTACGCTTTGGTGGTGTACTTAAAAGGGGCAATAGGCCAACAAACGATCAAATTGGTCAAACAATAAATAAGAGCTTATTCAGGATTCTGGTTCGAAAGTGAAAATGAGCTAAAATTCATACTATGAGGGGCAAAAAGCGGAGTGTATCCCGACTTTGTCGAGGAGAGGTCAGCGCTACATGAGCATTTTTGTGATGAAATCAGTGTGGATTTTGGCCATTTGTAGCTCGAAGCAGAAACCTAAACAAGCTCTAAAAACAGAAAAAGGCGATCTTTTTCATCAACTTGAAAAATGGTCGCCTTTTTCTGTTTTACTTCTCAAAGGAACGCTCAATCAATAAAATATCAATTTTGTTTTGCGGTATTAATCGTTGGCGTTTTTGACGCATCCAAACGATCATAACGCTGCACCCGTTTGCGGCCTTTTAGCGGAATATAGCGGTACGGGCGTGCGCGCAAGTCTTTCGCCAAAGAATCTGCGCGGTGGGTCAGTATTTGGATATTGTCGGCCAATACCGTATCCTTCAATAATTTACCCAAGCTGCCTTTTCCGTCTTTCAAATCGCCGGCAATGCTGTTCAAAGAACTCATGGCGTTGTCGGTTTTATTCAAAGTCGACTTCAACTGCGTGATGGTTTCATCCACGCTGGTCATGGTTTTTTTCAAATCCAAAGCGCCCAATTGTCCGCTGAATTTCTCGGCATTGCTGAGCATGGCGGTGATTTTACTGTTGTTGGCCGCCAAGTTATCGGTCAATACCCGCAAGTTTTTCATGCTGGCATTGATGTTGCCGCCAGATTGCGTCAAGATGCCGTTCAATTGTGCGGTAGCCGAGTTGAGATTGGCTAAAGTACCCGCTAAATCACGCAAGCCTTTTGCCACTGGCCCATTAGGATCTTCGGTCAACTCTTGATTCAAGGAATCCAAAGCACCTTTCAACCCAATCTGGATAATGGTCATGTATTTTTGCATCTCCTCCGGGGTGATATTGGAACCGATGAAACCCAAAATCCGCCCAGGCAAATAGCTGCCCGACTTGTAAAATTGATTGCGCTGACCAATGGGCGGGAAAGTCAAACGAATTTGCTTGGTACCCATAAAGCCGTTGTTGTAAATTTCGGCAACGGTGTTGACTGGAATTTGCAATTTCCGATCCAGATCCAGTGAAATTTTTACCTTATCGGTATTGGGAATAAGCGCTACGCTGGATACAAAACCCACTTTTATGCCGCGAATAACGACGGCGGTAGAGGGGTTGAGGGAAGACACATTATCATATTCGACATAGTAAATGTTGCTGTTGCTCAGTACGTCTTTGCCCTTGATGAATTTGTAGCCCCAGTAAGACAAGCCAATTGCAACGATTGCCAACAAGGCTACTTTAATTTCGTTAGACATGGATGATTTTATTTGTTATTGGATCCGTTTAACAATAAAGTACCACTTTTGCCTTGCTCTTTTGCCGCCACTCTTCCTATCTTTTTCGTTGCAATGCCCCACATTGCGCCTCAAAAGATAGTTGATTGGCAACAAAATAGCGGCGGCTAAAATGGAACTTTATTATTACCCCGATCCTTATCGACCGCTAAGGTAAATGTAATTGCCATCAATCAAGGAATTCCCAATATTTTTTTCGCATCTGAGAGCGGGATCCGTTGTCCATCGCGGATCACAATCAAAAAAGCATCGGGAAAACCGGCCGCTTTTAGCTGTTCTTTTGCGGCGTTTGCTTCGCCATAAACGTTAAAAGCAACAGTGCGACCTTTAAACAAGTTGTCTTCCTTGACAAAATTTATCGCATAGGGCAGTTTTTTCCATTTCGCTTCATTGGCGTTGGGGGCATTAGGAGTAGCGGAAACTTGTACGTAGAAGGTGAATTTCCCAGCGTTTGCATAGGAATTGACCGGCGAACCATAATTGGAGGCCGGGCGATTGTCGACCGGTGGATTGTAATTGCTGCGGCTGGTTGGTACTGGACCGTAATTGGCATTAGATACTACTGTTACTTGATCCGTGTAACCCGGCGAGGTATTGCGTTGTACCGCTGGTGTTTCTTTAGGGATTTTCATCTCTGAGCGCTGTTCTGGCGGCGCAGAGGAGTATGAATAGGGTTTGCTATAATTGTTGGTGTTTACCCCCGGCGAGGTATCGGTAAAGGCGACATTGTTGTTTGTCAATGCATCGGGTTTATAATTGGCCGATTCTACCTGGTTTTTGTATTTGCCAAAAGCCAGCAAAACCGATTCGGCAATTTTATCCTGACCGCCGCCCGCTGCCAAAAACTGTTCTTCGTTTCCGTTGCTCAAAAAACCGGTTTCAATCAACACACTGGGCATGGCTGTGGCTTTAAGTACCACAAAACCCGCTTGCTTCACGCCCCTGCTGCGCCGGTTCGCGCTCCCGCGTAGGTGATCCTCCACCAATTCGCCAAAAAGGATACTTTGTTGCAAGTAGGCATTTTGCACCATGCTGATCATGATGTGCCCCTCAGGAGAGTTGGGATCATAATCGTAATTGCGTTTGTAATCCTCTTCCAACAAGATCGCCGAGTTTTCGCGTTTGGCTACTTGCAAATTGTATTCTGCGGTATGTAAACCCATCACGTAGGTTTCTGTACCTTGGGTGGCCGAGCTGCCGGGCAAATAATTGCAATGGATGGAGATAAACAAATCGGCGTTGTTGCGGTTGGCAATATCAGCGCGTTCGTACAAGGGCACAAAAACATCTTTATCGCGGGTCAAAATCACCCGGATATTGGGGAATTGGCCTTCAATCCCCGCCGCTATTTTTTTAGCAATAGCGAGGGCGATGTGCTTCTCTTGATTGTCGGCGCCGTGGCATCCGGGATCATGTCCGCCATGCCCTGCATCAACAACGATGGTTTTAATCTGATATCCGGCTTCGCCATGTGTCAATTCTTTGATAACTTTGTCCCCCGGAAAAAAAACGCCCTCGGAAGTCCGCTTTTTTTGCCAGGCAACTTTTTCTTGCTCAAGGGTATCCTTGGAAAGAACAGCTGTCTCAGCCAAGGAATACGCGCCTTTTTCAACAACGGCAACGTTGGTGAACGGTGCAGCGGCAGAGTGGAAAGTGTTAAACCCGAACATGCCAAGGGACAAGAAAGAGCTGATGTACGTTTGTAAAAAGATCAATACTGTAGCCATACCAAATGGAAATACGCCGATTTTGGAAAAAAAGCGCCGAAGAGTGGATCAATCCCTGAGGTTTAAACAACATAAGCGCTTCGATCCAAATTACTTAGATGAATTAATTGTGCAAAGTAATAGATTTCACACGTTGAAAGCAAACGCCTTCCTCGCATTTTTATTTTTATTCATTTCACTATCTTCCCTTAGTGCGCAAACCACGCCGCAACAGGATAGCGTTGTCAACCCCGTCGATAGCCTTGATCAGGAGTATGCTGACTCGTCTATCACCTATTCCCGCCAGATTCGTTTGTCCAAAGATTCGCTGGATGCACCGGTGGAATACGATGCCCGCGACTCGATTGTGCTCGACAACATTGATAAAAAAATCTACCTCTACGGCAAAGCCAGCATTAAATACACCACCATCACCCTCAATGCCGATTTTATTGAGCTGGACTGGGAAAACAGCCTCGTAAGCGCGGAGGGCGTACCGGATAGCACGGGTCAACTCAAGGGCAAACCCAAGTTCAAAGACCGCGATCAGGAGTTTATCTCTAACCGGATGCGCTACAATTTTAAGACCAAAAAAGGAATGGTGTACGATGTGCGCAGTACCCAAAACGACGTGTTCATCTTATCGCAGCGTACCAAATTTGTCACGGGGTTGGCCAAGGATACCTCCAACCGCGGCAATACTATCGGCTACAACGACCGCGCCATTTTTACCACCTGTAATGCCGAACATCCGCACTTTGGAATTGTGAGCCGAAGACAAAAATTTATTTCTGATAAAATGGTGGTCGTTGGCCCTTCCAACCTGCAAATCATGGGCGTACCGACTCCTTTGGTGTTGCCTTTTGCCTTTTTTCCGCTCAGCAAGGGTCGCCACACCGGTTTGTTGTTCCCCAGCAACTACCAATATTCCAACACCTGGGGTTTTGGTTTGCAGGATGTGGGTTGGTATTTCCCGATTGGCGAGCACATCAACCTGGAAGTTCGTTCTGACGTCTATTTTCGCGGTTCATTTGGTTTAAAAAACATCGTGACTTACCGCCAGCGCTACCGCTACACCGGGTCGCTGTCCTTACGTTTTGACTCGCGAAAAAACGAAAACACCACTACTGGAAAATACCTCCGTACCAACTCCTTTGGCTTCAGCTGGTCGCACCGGCAGGAAGCGGGCGCGCACCCCAACGCCACCTTTGGCGGTACCATCAACCTCTCAGCCAACAACTACCAGAACCGGGTAAACAACGACTTCCGCAGTGTAAACAACTCGCAGATCAACTCCAACATGTCGTTTAACAAACGTTGGCCAGGGCAACCCTATAGTCTCTCCGCGGCGTTTACGCACTCGCAGAACCGCGTTACCCGCGATGTGAACATCAACTTCCCCGATGTGCGTTTTCAGATGGAGTCGGTTTTTCCGTTCAAACGCAAATTTGCGGTGGGCGAGGAAAAATGGTACGAAAAAATCCTGTTCCGCTACGCCGGGGAAACCCGCAACAATTTCTTGACCAAAGACACCGCTATTTTTTCGCAAAAAACCATCAACAGCGCGCGTTTTGGGGTGAAACACAACATCGACGTCAACACCTCCTTCAAACTGTTCAAATACTTCAACCTCAACCCCGCAGTGACCTACCAGGAAGCCTGGCAATTGGGAACGATTAAAAAAGTGTACAACCCAGAGCTGCCCTTCATCAAAGTAGATACCATCAAATCCACCAGCGGTACCGAAAAATACGTCCGTAGAGATACCATCGCTTACGGAAAAATCGATACCGTGAAGATTCCCGGTTTTTTTAGCCAGCGCCAATACAACTTTAGCTTAAGCGTGAACACCCGGGTATTTGGAACCTTGGCTTTCAAAAAAGGCTTCCTGCGCGGGGTACGTCACGAAATCAGACCGGCGTTTTCCTTCAACTATTCGCCCAATTACCTGAACAACAAACTGGGTTATTACGATACCATCCGCAACGTGGATCGGCGTTTTTCCACCCGACCGCTGGTGTACTCGCCCTACGAAAACGGGATATACGGGATAGTCCCGCAAAGCGGGCGACAAGCCTCCATCGGCTACTCCTTCAACAACGTGGTGCAAGCCAAGATTTTTTCCAAACGCGACAGCGCCGAAAAAAAGATCAAACTGATCGACAACTTGATTATTTCGGGTAATTACAACTTTGCCGCCGATTCGTTGCGCTGGAGTCAGGTATCTACCAGTACCACGGCGCGTTTTTTCAAGGGCGTGACCACGGTGAGCTTAAACGCCGTTTTTGACCCCTACCAAGAAACCGTCAACGGGGTGCGGATCAACAAACTGGTGTGGAACGGCAAACGTACGCCCCTTCGCTTGGAAGGCGCCTCCATCCGTTTTGTGACCGACTTGACGATTGAAAAGATTCGCGCCATTTTCAAAAATGAGCAGGAAGAGGTGGTGACCGATGTACAAACCAGCAAAAAGGCGAAGGAGCTAGATCAAGAGGATTTTCTCAGTTTGTTCAATAACTTCACCATTTCACACAACATTGATTTGATTTGGGATGGCAACAACCGCGCGGGCACCCAATTCCGGGTACAAACCAACGCGGTGAACTGCCGGGGCAACATCAAGCTCACCAAATTCTGGGGTTTCAACATCGACAACATTGGATATGACTTGGTGAGTCGCCGCATCTCCTACCCTTCCGTGGGCATCTCGCGCGATCTGCATTGCTGGCAAATGACCTTTGCTTGGCAACCGGCTCGTGGAGTATATTCGTTTAATATTTTTGTAAAGCCGGGTACTTTGGGATTCCTGCGGGTTCCTTACCAGCGTAACAACGTGGATGGGTTGCGGTCGTTCCAGTAGAGGCTCGATTCATCGCGACTTAAATTGCCGTAAATCGAATACAGTCGCGATGAATCGCGCCTCTACAGGACTCAATATCTCTGCGTCTCCAGACGCGCGGGTTCGCAAAAAATTAGGCTTTAACCAGCGGCAGCGCCGCGTAACGTCTGGTGTGCCGGGCATGCCATTATACTAAAGGGTGAGTAGGCAAGGCAACGAAACTA
>JBBANM010000095.1:0-25873 GCA_040401995.1 Saprospiraceae bacterium | reverse complement strand
GGTGAATTTTGGCCATTTGTAGCGCGAATAAAAAATCCAAACACACTCTAAGGCATCAAGCCACCTCATGTCCCCTGGCCGCTTGCAACAACGCAAACCATTCCTGCGAGGTTAAATTGAGCTCCCCAGCGGCAATGGCAGCCTTCATACGTTCGGTTTTTGCAGTACCCAGCACCGGTAAAATCCCTGCTGGGTGCTGCAGCAACCAAGCCAACAGGATTTGGTCGAGCGCCCAGTCCTGCCCACGGGTATGCGCGATCTGCTGCGCAACAGCAGTGATGCGTTGCACCTGCGGATCCTCCGGCATGGTAAACACCTTGCCGCTACCCAATGGACTCCAAGCCATGGGCTTGGCGCGCAACTCGGTTGCTTGATCAAGCGTACCATCAAAAAATGGCTCCAGGTGCAGCAAACTGGCCTCAATCTGGTTGGTGACCAAAGGAAAACGTGATTGCAACAAGCTGTACTGAGCGGGGGTAAAATTTGACACCCCAAAATAGCGTACTTTCCCTTGCAGCTTCAGCTCACGGAAGGTATCCGCCACCTCATCGGGGTTGAGCAAGGGCGAAGGGCGGTGAATCAGCAATAGATCCAGGTAATCGGTATGCAAATTGCGCAGCGAACGTTCCACTGAGGTGGTGATGTGCTCCGTGCTGGTTTCATAAGACTTCACCCAGTGTTCCGGGCGGTTTTTACTCACCATACGAATCCCACATTTGCTGATAAGCTGGATTTTATCACGCAGTCCGGGTTGTAGGCGCAAGGCCGCACCAAATTCGGCTTCGGTGGTGTAATCGCCATAAATATCGGCATGGTCGTAGCTGGTAATGCCGAGTTCCGCGCCTTCTTCGATGAGGCGCAACATGCTTTGGGCATCCAATTGACTACCCCAAGCGCCCCATTTCATTACGCCCCAAACAAGACGTGAGAAGGTTGGGCCGGATGGGGCGAGGGTGGTGGGTTGGAACATGGTTTTATGATTTTATCTAAGTTTTTTTTGAAAGAAATCCCCCCCTACCCCGGATCCACATCCACCTGAATCCTAATCGTCGAATACCCCAGATCCTGTTGCAAATGCCGACCCGCCTCGGCAATCAGCGCCTTGGTTTGGGCAATCAACTTCGGCTGACGTTCCAGTTTGATCAAAAAATCCATGATGTAAAACCCACGAACCCGCGACACATACGGCACCGCCGGGCCACGCAAACGATCGCTCAACTTGGCATACAAAAAATGACCGTATTTTTGCGCCGCCTCGTTCAGCACCTCCGGGCGTTTGTGTTTGAGGGTAATGCGGATGAGCCGGTAAAACGGCGGGTATTTGTAGTGGTAGCGCTCCTGTAATTCCCGCTGAATGAAGGTAAAAAAGTCGTTTTCCATCACTTCCTTCAACACCGGATGGGTTGTATTCAATGATTGTATGATCACTTTACCCCCTTCGTGTTTCCGACCCGCTCTACCTGCCACTTGCAGCATTAATTGAAAGGCTCGCTCGCTGGCCCGAAAATCAGGAAATTGCAACAATTGATCGGCGCTGAGGATGCCCACCAGTCCAACGCGTTCAAAATCGAGCCCTTTGGTGACCATCTGCGTTCCGACCAATACGTTGATCCGCCCTTCCTCAAAATCGTTGATGATTTGGGCATGGGCGTTTTTGCTGCGTACGGTATCCAAATCCATACGCCCAATTTTTGCTTCGGGGAGGTAGATTTTGAGGTCGTCCTCTATTTTTTCGGTACCAAAACCTTGCAAGGTCAATTGCGCGCTGCCACAAGCGGGACAGGTTTTGGGCAATTTGGTCTGGTAGCCGCAGTAATGACACTTGAGGTTGTTTTGCGCCTTGTGGTAGGTAAGGCTCACATCGCAATGGATGCATTCGCTGTGCCAATCACAGGTATCGCAGCGGTAGGTGGGCGCAAAACCCCGTCGATTTTGAAAAAGGATCACCTGCTCGCCACGTTCCAGAGTGGCTTTCATCCCTTCCAGCAGGGTGCTGGTAAAGTGCGCTTGCAGCCGGCGTTGGCGCATCTCTTGCTTGACGTCGACCACCTGCATTTCCGGCAGTTGGAGATTGCCAAAGCGCTCGGTCATGCGTACGAGGCCGTATTTGCCACTTTGGGCATTGAAATAGGATTCTACTGAAGGCGTAGCTGTTCCCAGCAACACCTTGGCGTCAAACAATTTGGCCAGATAAATGGCGGCATCGCGCCCTTGGTAACGTGGATTGGGATCCTGCTGTTTGAAGGAGGGATCATGTTCCTCGTCGACGATGATGGTACTCAGATTTTTGAATGGCAAAAAAAGCGCCGAGCGAGCGCCCAATACCACGGGTTTGCCTTCGAGTACGGCGTTCCAAAGCTCTACGCGCTCGTTGTTGTTGAGTCGGGAGTGGTAAACAGCTATCTGGTCACCCAATACTTTTTGCAGTCGGGAAATAATCTGGGTGGTAAGGGCGATTTCGGGTAGCAAGTACAGTACTTGTTCGCCCTTTTGGATGGCTTCCTGCATCAATTCGATGTAGACCCGAGTTTTGCCGCTCCCGGTTACGCCTTGTAGCAACACCACGTTTTTTTCGGTAAATGCCTGTTTGATCTCCTCGATGGCGCGTTCTTGCTGGGTGGAAAGCGGATCAGCATCAGAGAGGTCGTTGCCATAGCCGCCAATTCGACTGATTTCTTGTTGGTACAGCTCAAAAATGCCTTTTTTTTCCATGGCCGCTAGCACGGTGCTGTCCACTTTGGCGGCTTGGTATACCTCTTCTTTGCGGACAATATTTTTTTGTCGCGCTATTTGTATGTAGGCCATCAGCGCTTCAACTTGACGGGAGGAGCGACTGAGGAGGTCAAAACCAGCTTGCAAAGTCTCGGGCTGCGAAGCATAAGGCTCTTGCAGGCGCACGCAGGCGATGGTTTTGGGTTTGTATTTTTCCTTGAGGTCTTCTTTGAGGTAGATGATGCGTTTTTCCAACATCCGGCGGATGACAGGATACACCGTTTTTTGCTGAATGATCTGCTTGACGTCCTCGATCGACAATTCATTTTGGATGGTGAGCGCTTCGGCTACCATGTATTCTTTATCGTCAAGACCAGTAAAATCGCCTTCAAACATCGGACTTAAGGTCACCACCGTTTCGCTGGCCAATTTGAGGTTGGCGGGTAAAGCGGCGTTCATCACCTCCCCTAGCGAGCAAGCGTAATATTCGCTCATCCAGCGCCAAAACTGCAATTGATTGTTGAGAACAATCGGGGCATCGTCGATCACCGCCAACACCGATTTGATCCGATTAGTAACTGGCGCTTCATGGTGTACATCAACCACAATGCCGGTATAATGCCGGTTTTTACCAAACTGCACCTCTACCCGTACGCCCGGTTGTACCATCGCGATCCACTCTTCGGGCACGTAGTAGGTATAAGGCTTGGGCACCGCCAATGGCAAAACGACCGACACGTAGGTATCGGTGGTAGGCGCCAGATGGAATTGTTGGTCGGTCAAGTTGGTAAATTTTATCTTTCAAACACGCTGGTCAAGTTGGTAGCAGCACGCAAGTTGAAGGCCAAAATAAGGGATTTTTTTCCTGATTAAGCACATTTTGAAACTTCTGCTTGCCGATAGTGCTGAGTTTGATAAACAACTCCAAACAGTAAATCGGCTCAATAAGGAACGCAGAAAAATTAACTTCCCGATTTTGGGTTTTGAATAGGAAGATGAACGGTTCATTTCAAGTGAGCTTCCTATTCAAAAGCCTCCCAAAAAATCGGGAAGTAATTTTTTGCGTCAAACTAAAGTTTCAAGAAAAACAATTTAATTTGTTGAATCCATTTCCCTGGTGGTTTTGCTTATTTTTACCTGAACATTTAAACCACCGCCATGTCAACCATCCTTCGCAACGGAACCATCTATTTGCCGCACCAAATCATCCAACAAGGGGATATTTGGCTAGAAAATGGCCGCATCAAAGCCATTTCTGAAACCCCTATTTCAGCGCCCGACGCCCAAACCGAAGTCATTGATGTACAAGGTTGCATCGTTTCGCCAGGATTTATCGACTTACACATTTACGGCGGCGGCGGTGCAGCAGTAATGGATGCCACCCCCGAAGCGGTAGCAACCATCTTACATACCCATGCCCAGTATGGCACAACGGGCATGTTGGTTTCTACGGTTACGGCCGAGATTCCTTTGTTGTTGCGGGCTTTAGAGGCCATTGATATAGCCGCGCAAAAAAACGTAACCGATACCCTGGGCGCGAAAGTGCTTGGCGTGCATTTAGAAAGTTGTTTTCTGGCGGCGCCCAAACGCGGCGCGCATAAACTAGAATGGTTGCAAACCCCGAGTATCGATTTGTTTCAACAATTGTATGCGGCCAGTGGAGAGCGGATCAAACTGATGACCATTGCGCCTGAATTGGCTGGCGCAGCCAAACTGATCGAGTATGTTTGGGAAAAAGGCGTAGTGGCCAGTTTTGGTCACTCTGATGCAGATTATGATACGGCAGTGCGATGGATCCGCAAAGGCATGCACATTTGTACCCATTTGTTCAATGCCATGAACGGGTTTGGGCATCGTGCACCCGGTGGGGCTGGTGCTTTTTTGACCGAATCAGCAGCCATGGTGCAAATCATTCCCGACGGGGTGCACGTTCATCCGGCGGGTTTGCAACTGGCTTATCTGGCAAAAGGCGCGGAAAAAATATGTTTGGTCACGGATTCCCTGTTGGTTGCGGGTACTGATATCAAGGAATTTAACTTCTTTGATCGTTTGGCGACTGCTACCGATCGGGCTTGTTTTTTGCCCGATGGCACTTTGGCTGGTAGTCGATTGACGATGAATTTGGCCGTACAACTTTTTGTGGAAAGCACCAGCGCAACTTTACAAGAGGCCTTGCATATGGCTTCGCTTAATCCGGCAAAAGCAATAGGTTTGGAACAGCAAAAAGGGTCGCTTGAAGTAGGGAAAGACGCGGATGTGGTGGTTATGGATCCTCAAATGAACGTGCAGTTGACATTCGTAGAAGGAAAACAGGTAAAGAACGGTTGAATAATAAATTACCACTTTATCCTTGCTCTTTCACCGCCACTCTTCCTATCTTTTTCGTTGCAATGCCCCACATTGCGCCTCAAAAGATAGTCGATTGGCAGCAAAATAACGGCGGCTAAAATGTCAATTTACTATTCACCCGTTCTTACAAAAAACATTAATTTACTAACCGGTGTTTTAAAAACTGTTTCAACCGGAAACAGTTCTTTTTAAGCTAAAATCCACTGCTTCCAGTTAGCAGGTTATCACAAATCAATTAATAAACTCCCTAAAAAACACCTAGCAATCATGTCTAGTAAACTATTGTTGTGGTTGGGTCGGATCGGCCTGCTTCTTTTGGTGCTGGTCTTCGCGTTTGCGATTTTCATCATGCGCATGAATTTTAAACGTTCGGATAAGAAAACCGAAAAATACTTTACCGAGCTAGGCATCAAAGCCACCAATCATACCATCTCCTACCAAGGGGGCGATCTTCGCTGGGTGGAAACGGGCGGAATGGGACTGGCGGTGCATGCTCCGCTGCTTGTTTTTGTACATGGTGCTCCTGGTAGCGCCGATGATTACAAAAAATACTTGTCGGATAAAGATCTGTTGCGCCGTGCGCAAATGATTTCCATTGACCGACTTGGGTATGGTTCACAGTATGGCAAATCAGAAATTTCTATTGCGGCCCAAGCAAAATCAGTCAAAAGAATCATCGACGAATATCCAAATGCCAGCGAAATCATTCTAGTTGGACATTCCTATGGCGGACCCATTGTAGGCAAATATGCCATGGATTACCCCGATCGGTTGAAGTCGATTCTGATGCTGGCTCCGGTTTTGGATCCTGCCACAGAACCCATTTTCTGGTTTTCTTACTTTGGCAAATGGAAAGCTACTCGCTGGATGTTGTCTAAAGGTTGGCGGGTATCGGGCGATGAGAAATTCAGCCATGCTGCGGAATTGTCAAAAATAGCTGATGGTTGGTCAAAAATCACCATTCCAGTGGTACACATTCATGGGGACAAAGATGATTTGGCGCCACCAGCCGGCAATATGGGTTTCACAAAAACGCATGTCCCGGCTAATGTCTTGGATCTGCATGAAATGCCTGAGGCAGGTCACTTGATCCCGTTTTTGAATTCCGATGTGGTAAAAAAGGAGTTGATCAAATTGTTGGAAAACAAGTAAATAACTCAAGTTGTGATCAATCAACTTGAACCGCGTAGCGGTGGTATTTTGGTCACAACTTGAATTAAATACTCTTTTGATTGAATAGAAATGTAGTATCAATTTGATTGTTGATCTACATTTCCAAACTACCCACTTATCAACGATTCAACTTATTAAGGCCGTCAACGGAATACTTACCAGGCCCAGTTAAAATCAAGGCAGCGTAAGCGATCAAGTAAAAAATGGTATTTTCTCTTTGAGTCAGCGGTTCTCCACCGTAGATCATAAATGCAGAGATCGATGTTTCCACAAGCATAAGGAACAAAGCAAATCGGGTGTACCAACCCAGAACCAGCAGAATAGGCAATAGGAATTCTGCAAAAGCCGCCAACACCAAGGTCAAAGGGGCGCCCAACCCCAAAACGCTGGGAAACCAATCAGAATCGCCAGCCAAGGCGCCCTTGAATTTTGGAAACCCCTGGAGCATCATCATCAACCCCATTCCGCCGCGTAGCAAAAGCAAAGCCCAATCGATTTGGCGTGGATGCAAAGCAGTACTCATTATTTTTTTATAGCTCGACATGTGGTTCGTGTTTTAGGTTCAGTCAAAAATAGCGATAAAAAAAACCACTCTTGGTTTTTCACATTCTTCGTTCTAGGAAAATGTTTTTAAAAAATCGAAACTGAACTTATTTTGCGTTTTCTTGTTGACAAAACAAATAAAAACTGTAATTTTGTCTACAATTAAACGATTCGGAGAAACACCACATGAAAAATTTTTCACACCGTCTGCGGGCAGCAAGAACCATGCGCGGCTTATCCATGCAAGAGCTGGTAAGCAAGCTAGACGGGCATTTATCCAAACAAGCCATCAGCCGTTATGAAAACGGCATCATGGCGCCTACCCGCGATAACCTGCGACTGCTTTGTCAGGCTCTTGGTGTTCGCCCCGACTATTTTGACCGCGACATCCAAGTCAGTCTGCAGCAAGTTGCTTTTCGAAAAATGGTCAAACTCGGCAGTAAACACGAGCAAATGATCAAATTCCAAGCGGCCGATTACTTGGAACGTTATCTGGAATTAGAAGAAATCCTGGGACAATCCACTACTTGGAATCCCCTATCTTTTCCGGCATTTTCTTTTCACGATGTGGAAACCGCTGCCAATGACTTGCGCGATCTTTGGGATTTAGGCGAAGGCCCGCTGTCCAATACGGTAGAATTACTGGAAAACAATGGCATCAAAGTGCTGGAAATTGAAGCGGATCCAAGCTTTTCTGGTCTTTCAGGCTGGTTGGGGCAACAGGGAACCCCATTTGTGGTGCTCAATCGTCATGCCGATATCCCCGCTGATCGCAAACGATTTACTGCTTTGCACGAACTTGGTCATTTGTTGTTGGATACTGGCGATGCCCCGGAAAAAATCATCGAAACCCGTTGCAATCAATTTGCCGGCGCCATGCTGATTCCCCAAAAACAAATGGAACAGGAATTGGGGCGTTTTCGCCATACCATTCATTTAAAAGAATTGCAACTGCTTAAATTGCAATATGGGATGTCGATGCAAGGCATCCTCTACCGCGCCAAGGATTTGGGCATCATCAGCGAGTACCAGTTTAAAACCGAGATGCAATCGTTCAACCGCTTGGGTATCCGGAAAGTGGAGCCCGCGCAATACACTGGTCAGGAGAAACCATACCGTTTTTTGCAATTGCTGTGTCGCGCCATTGCCGAAGAGTACATTACGACTTCCAAAGCTGCTACCCTTTACAATATGAAGGTTGCGGAATTCATGGACGAGATCAACAACTTATCCTGATGATGTCAACCATTGCCATCACCGACGCCAATATTTTCATCGACTTGTTTCGTATGGAACTGCCGCATCTGTTATTTGAAACAGGGCTGGAGATCCATACCACTCGCGAAGTGTTTGAAGAGCTGTATCCAGCTCAACAAGCGATCCTTTTAAATTTTGGCGGTTTGATAATACACGATCTTACCGATGCGCAATGGACACAGGTGCAAGCCTTGAATCTGCCCCGTAAATTTTCGCAAGCCGATTGCAGCGTGATGGGTTTAGCGCATCAACTACAAGTGGCTGTATTGAGCAATGAAAAACTGATGCGTAAAAAAGCCGCCCAATGGGGTTTAGAGGTGCGGGGTACCCTTTGGTTGCTCGATCAATTTGTTGATTTGCAATGCTGCTCGCCTGCGCTAGCTGCTGAACGGCTGGAGCACTTAATGCGCCTTAATCCTTATCTCCCTAAAGCCGAAGGTTTGACCCGTTTGAACCAATGGGCATCGATGGTAGAATAGCTCTATTCTAATTTCCAATCAATTCTTTTTCAAATACTTACCACTTTTCGCCTCCAATTTACTCCCTTTTTTTGTGGTCAAAAACTGCGCAAAAAGTACTGTGCTTGACCAGAAACAGCCTTTACTTTTGTTCAAATCTTTTTTTAAACTAAACCCTAATTCTAATGAAAAACAAACCCCAACACCGCACAACGCGGCTGCTAATGGCATGCTGCAACCATTATTGGGTTCCTCCAATACCCTTTTTGGGAATGCTCTTGGGTGTGCTAATCTGGAGTTGCGAACGGGATTTCAACGTAAGCGACCAACCTGAAAAAACCGCCCAAGCAGCTTTTTTTCAACAACACCTAGGATTCCAGGGGGTAAAAAACCTCCCGGCCACAGCATTTTCAGATTTGAACCCATTTCAACAACGCGCGGCATCATCAATGCCTGACTTGGCAGTAGAAGCGACTTGGCAAAAATTTACTCGCCTGGAATGTCGTGATTTTTGCTTGACGCTTACGCCTTTGAATGGTGAAAATAGCTTCCTCGGATGGCTACAAAACGCCCCCAACTCCCCTGGAAAAGTAATTTACTTGGAATGGATTGCTGATTCTCCGCCGGGTGCTTTTTTTCAGTTGTATACCTCCAGTGGTTTGTCGCTCAGCTACTCTACCCTTTCTGGTTTGGAAGGAAGCGGTTATGATGCGGCAGGTAGTTCAGCTACGGCGGAGCAATGTCAATGCTGTTCATTGCATGGAGGTAAACCCTCGATGCGCGCCATTTTTTTGGAAGATTGGACAACAATTGGCGCGGGGGATGTATCGGTCTTGATGGATGCCAAAAAAGGTGTGCCCAATGCGGTGTTGTTGGCGGTGCATGCGTATTGGTGCGCCAATTGATTCAATGCGTTACAAAATCTGGGTGGATTACCTTTTAGGGTGATCAAAGCTCCAATGCCGTAGAGACACATTGCAATGTGTCTCTACGGCATCGTGCTCAACCACAATCATTTAAGCTATTGTTCCAAAAAATAAAGTGCTATAGTCTACGCCGTAGAGACACATTGCAATGTATTTCTACCACATCGTGCTGAATAACAATTATTTAAGCTGTTTTTCAAAAACTTGAAGTATTCTGGCCCAAATTTTGTCCTTCATTTAATCGAATTTTTGCCGCCAACGCCGCATGATGACGTTGGCGGCAAATCCTTATGCGTATTTATTCAACAACTTGGCTTGTTCCTCAATGGCGGCGATGAATTCCGCTTTCATTCGCGCCGCCAACTCGGCAACTGGCAAAACATCATGGATAGTGCTTACCCCTTGACCAGCCGACCAGATGGTTTTCCAAGCCTTGGCTTCTGCTTTGGCAGCATCCAATTCTTCGCCAAAGTTGATTTTTTTCTTGATCGCCCACATCTCCTCGGTAATGCCCATGGCTTCAAGACTAGCGCCAAGAAAATTGGCTGGTACGCCCGAAACCGCGGCAGTGTAAACGATATCCGTGGCATTGCTGTCGATGATCATTTTTCGATAATCATCGGAAGCCGAGCTCTCGGTGGTATTGATAAAACGGGTACCGGCATAAGCCAGATCAGCGCCCATTTGTAGGGCAGAAGCAACGTCTCTCCCAGTGCTGATGCAACCCGATAGCAGGATCGTTTTATCAAAAAAACTGCGTACTTCGGCCACTAAGGTCATGGGATTGATGGTGCCCGCATGACCGCCAGCGCCAGCCGCCACCAATATCAAACCATCCACGCCCGCTTCGGCTGCTTTTTGAGCGTGGCGGTACTTGATGACGTCATGAAACACCATACCCCCATATCCATGAACAGTATCAACCAATTCCGAAACCGCGCCAAGCGAAGTAATGATCAGCGGCACTTCATGTTTGACACACAAGGCCAGGTCTGCTTGTAACCGCGGATTGGAATGGTGCACAATCAAATTCACCCCAAATGGAGCGGCTTTTTTGCCCGTTTCCTGTTCAAATTGAGCGAGTTCATTTTTGATCTCGACCAACCATTCTTCGAAACCCTCGCTATTGCGTTGGTTCAAAGCAGGAAAGGTACCAATGATGCCATTTTTGCAACAGGCCGTCACCAGTTTTGGTCCGGAAATCAAAAACATTGGCGCAGCAACTACCGGAATCGATAGATTTACCAATAAGGATTCTTTGGTTTGAGTCATGGATTCTACGCGTTTTCGAGGACTTTAAGTACCAATTTTCCTGATTTTTCGCCCGAGAAGAGGCGTAAGAAGGTATCATAAAAATTCTCAATGCCTTCGTATACGTCTTCTTTGCTTTTCAATTTTCCTTCTTTCATCCAGCCGGCCATTTCGCGAGCCGCTACGCCGTAGTCTTTGGCGTAATCAAACACCACCATCCCCTGCATAGTAGCCCGGTTTACCAACAAGGAAAGGTAATTGCTAGGGCCTTTAACTGGTTCTGTATTGTTGTATTGGGAAATAGCGCCACAGATGACGATGCGGGCATGCATGCGCAACCGCGACAAAGCGATATCGAGAATTTCGCCGCCAACGTTATCAAAATAAACATCAATGCCTTCGGGGCATTCGCGTTTGAGTCCTGCCCTTACATCTTCGTTTTTGTAGTCAATACCAGCGTCAAAACCCAGCTCTTCTACGATGTATTTGACATTTTGCGGTCCGCCAGCAATGCCGATTACTTTGCATCCTTTGATCTTGGCAATTTGCCCCACTACACTACCAACTGCGCCAGCCGCGCCAGATACAACTACCGTTTCGCCGGCTTTAATTTTTCCTACTTCCAAAATACCGTGGTAAGCCGTTTGTCCGGGCATACCCAAAGTGCCGATGTAGGTAGGCAAAGAAGCCAAGGTAGGATCTACTTTGAACCAGCCTTTACCATTGGAGGCCACGTATTGTTGAACGCCGCCATTACCAGAAACGTAATCGCCTACCGCAAAAGTGGGATTTCCATTCACGGCAATCACCAGACCAATTGATCCGGCACGCATCACGTCGCCAATAGCTACTGGTGGAATATAGGATTTGGCATCGTTCATCCAACCCCGCATGGCAGGATCAAGCGATATGTAATGTTGTTGGATCAACACCTCGCCTTCAGCAGGCTCGGGAATCGGGTTGACCTCGAGGGTCCAAGTAGAAGCATCAGGCAAACCGACTGGGCGTTTGGCCAATTTCAATTGTTTGTTCATTGCCATCTGTGAAGTATTTTTTTTGGTTAAGAACGGGTGAATAATAAATTGACACTTTAGCCGCCGCTATTTTGTTGCCAATCGACTATCTTTTGAGGCGCAATGTGGGGCATTGTAACGAAAAAGATAGGAAGAGTGGCGGCGAAAGAGCAAGGATAAAGTGGTAATTTATTGTTCATCCGTTCCTTAGTTTATTTTACAAATCGGCGGGCCATCATTTCTTCCAATGCTGCGCCGCCATGTTGAGCAATGGTATTTTTTCCCAATTGATTGAGGTGTACTTCATCCGGGCCATCGGCCAGTCGAAGGGTACGCGCCGCGGCATAAAAATGTGCCAACGGCGTATCATCGCTCACGCCCATACCGCCATGGATTTGAATGGCGCGGTCAATGACTTTCAAGGCCATATTGGGCGCAACTACTTTGATCATGGCGATCAAGTCCATTGCCTGTTTGTTGCCTTGTTTGTCCATTTTATCGGCCGCGGAGAGGGTCAACAAGCGAGCCTGATCAATCTCACAGCGAGAAAGCGCAATGTCTTGTCGTACGCTATTGAATTCCGCCAACGTGCGCCCAAAAGCAACCCGCGACACCGAACGCTGCGCCATCAGCTCCATCGAACGTTGGGCCATACCGATCAAGCGCATGCAATGGTGGATGCGGCCAGGCCCAAGACGACCTTGCGCAATTTCAAATCCGCGACCTTCACCCAACAGGAGGTTTTCTTTTGGTACTCGTACGTCTTTGAGTAAAATTTCGGCATGTCCTTCTGGAGAATCCGAATAGCCAAAAACCGAGAGCGGGCGCTCTATGGAAAGGCCAGGAGTATTCATGGGCACCAAGATCATACTTTGCTGACTATGGCGGGCAGCACCAGTATCGGTTTTTCCCATCACGATGGCGATCTTGCAATGAGGGTTCATCGCTCCTGAGGACCACCATTTCCGACCATTGATCACATAATGATCGCCATCCCGGAGGATCGAGGTTTCAATGTTGGTGGCATCGGAGGAAGCCACATCGGGTTCGGTCATCAAAAAAGCCGAACGAATCTCGCCTGCCATGAGGGGTTGCAACCATGCTTCTTGTTGCTCAGGCGTGCCGTAACGTGCCAGCACCTCCATATTCCCGGTATCGGGTGCATTGCAATTGAACACTTCCGAAGCCCACAACATCCGCCCCATCAGTTCAGCCAAAGGCGCATATTCCAAATTGGTCAAGCCTGGACTTAAATCGCCATAGCTTTGGGGCAAAAACAGATTCCAAAGACCCGCCGAACGCGCCTTAGCTTTAAGGTTCTCCAGTCCAGGCCAGTTCTGCCAGCGGTTATCAGGGTTGGAATGAAAAGTCGTTACTTCCGCCTCTACTGGATAAAGGTGATCCTGCATAAACTGGCGCAACTGATCCTGAAATGCTTTGGAGCGATCTGAGTATTCAAAATTCATGACTTCTTTTTTTGGCGTTGAAAAAATCGCGAACTGGACTTTGATTCAAGGTCGCTAAAAATAGTTGTTTTGCCGATCCGAAGTTTGTCTACTACAAAATCTTTTTTACTTTTAATGCTAAACTACCAAACAAACCTTTAACACTTACCGCCATGCGCCTATTTTCTTTTTTTGCCCTGTCGATGTTGTTATTGACACTAACAGCCTGTCAACCAGCTAAAAAAACTGCTCCGGTGAAAATTGACACCGAAGTGTATAACAAAATTCAAACCCAATTGATTGATGCCCAACCGGGTTCAACCATTGAGTTGCCTGCTGGTACGTTTTATTTTGATCGCCCGCTTTCGCTCGACGACATCAAAAACGTGACGATCAAAGGCGCTGGCATGAACAAAACCATTTTTTCTTTTAGCGGACAAAAAGCTGGCGCTGAAGGGCTAAAAATCACCGCCGACTCTGTTACCCTGGTTGATTTCACCATTCAAGATACCAAAGGCGATGCCATTAAAGTGCAAGATTCTAAAGGCGTTACCTTCCGGAGAGTGAAAGCCACTTGGTCGGAGGGACCAAAAACTGAAAACGGAGGCTATGGTTTGTACCCAGTTGCTTGCGATGGCGTATTGATTGAGCATTGTGAGGTATCTGGCGCTTCGGATGCCGGAATTTATGTGGGGCAATCGCGCAACGTGATCGTGCGCAACTCGTACGCCCATGAAAACGTGGCCGGTATTGAAATTGAAAACTGTACGAATGCCGAAGTGTATGACTGCAAATCTGAGAATAACTCCGGCGGGATTTTGGTGTTTGATCTGCCCGGGCTTCCCGCTGGCAATGGCCATTCCTGCAAAGTACACAACAACAAAATCATAGGAAACAACCACCATAATTTTGCCGCGGAAGGCAACATCGTAGGTACCGTAGCGCCAGGAACGGGCATTATTTTACTTGCCGCCAAGGATGTGGAAGTGTACGACAATCAAATCATTGGCCATAAAACCATGGGTATTGCCATTGCCAGTTATCAAATCACAGAATTGAAATGGGATGACGCCAAATACGATCCCTATTCCTACGATATCAACTTGCACAACAACCATTTTGAGCGCAAAAAAGCCATCCCTGATTTGACCAAAGATTTTGGCAAATTGATCAACTTGGTGTTCATCGGAAAACCACAAGACATCATCTACGACGGCATTACCGACGATAAACGCCCCAAAGGCAGCAACCCCATGAACCTCTGTATTGATCAACCTCAGGAAGGTTTGCGGTTTGGCAATGTAGATGCTGCCCATGAATTTAAAAATGTAGTAACCGATCTTGCCGCTTACAAATGTCAGCGTTCACTATGAGCAATAGAAAGATAATGCAGGCCGTCATCGGGGGATGTTGGATCCTGCTATTGGGGCTAATGTTTGATTGTCAACGTCCTTTAGCCAAAAAAACTGGACCAGTGCATTTTGTGCCCCAGGAAGTGCCCTATCCCAAATTGTCGGATTATGCCTTTTTTCAAGGCGAGCTAGCGGCACTCCAACCAAATGACCAGGTATTGCCCTATGATTTGAACACCACTTTGTTTTCGGATTATGCCCACAAAGCCAGATTTGTATGGATGCCCAAGGGAAAAACGGCTACGGTAAAAAACGATGGCAACCTCGATTTCCCCGACAATGCAGTGCTGATCAAAAATTTTTATTACCCCAAAGATTTCCGCCAACCCGAAGGTCCGCGGGATATCGTGGAAACCCGACTATTGTTCAAGACGCAAGGTACCTGGAAGGCCTATACCTACATCTGGAACGAGGATGAAACCGATGCGGAATTGAGTCTGGTGGGCGATATCAAACCGGTTTCCTGGATAGATAAAAAGGGCAGCGCCCAATCACTGCAATATGTAGTACCCAACAAAAATCAGTGTAAAAGCTGTCACCATCAGGAGCAGGCCTTATTGCCCATCGGCCCAAAAGCTTACAACCTCAATAAGGCATTTCACTATCCCGATGGTACCGTCAACAACCAGCTCAGTCAATGGCAAAAAGTAGGGTACTTACCCGCTGGCGACTATGCCGCGCAATTCAAACCCATGGCCAATTGGGAAGATGAAAAAAGCGGTACTATAGCTGATCGGGCTTTGGCCTACCTTGACGTCAATTGCGGGCATTGCCACAGCGCGCAAGGCGGCGCGCATATGAGTGGTTTGTACATCAATTATGGCCAGACGGATAAAATGCATTTGGGCATTCTCAAGCCGCCAGTAGCCGCTGGGCGCGGTTCGGGTGATCGGCGTTTTGATGTCGTGCCTAGCCATCCGGAAGCCTCTATTTTGTTGTACCGCATGGAAGCGTCTGATCCAGGCGTGATGATGCCCGAATTGGGGCGCGCCAAACTGCACCAGGAAGGGATTGCCTTGATCAGTGATTGGATCAAAAGCATGCCTAATTAAACACTTTAAATTAAATCAATACCAATGTTTGAATATAAATTCGTGCGCTTAGCCATCAACATCTGGACCAACTCGCCCAAAGAGGATTACCAAAGCATCATCCAAGAACATGGAGATGAAGGCTGGCGATTGGTGCAGATTTTTGCTCCAACCAACATGAACATGCAAGCAGCCTATTATGAATTGGTTTTTGAGCGACCCAAAACAGATTTGGTGTAGTGGTACCCTTACCCTGATTTTCTCTATTACCCAATCCAAATTAACCATGAAGAAATTTACCTTTTTGATTCTTTTGTTTTCTTTTTTTGGCGCGGCGCTTTTTGCTAAAAGCTTTATTTTGATGCCCACCATTGCGACAAGTTCGATGTTTTGAACGGGCTTCAGTGATTGGAATCATCCGTTTTTCAATTCAACAAAAAATGCTATGTTTTTAAGGTACAGATTTTCAAAACAAAGACAATTGCACTTTTTTCATTGGGTAGAATACGCCAATAATCACAAAAGGATTTTTGCTCCTTCTCATGTGCCATTCTTTAGTGGTTCCCATGAAAAAATAAACATCCCGTTTGGCCACAAAATCATGCAAGTATTTTTCCTTAACTTTTTGCAGCGTTAGTGTTTCATCATTTTGAGCATCTCTAAGACAATTCCAATAAAGTGCCCCAATTTCCCAGTCTTCGATCATCATTCTGGATAAAGTTCCTTGGTCATCTTTGAACCGATAATAAAATTTGTAAGGTAATTTTCTCAATACCGCCCTGGCTTCTTCGGGTTTTTCGTTAAACAACGACAATTGATTCTGAAGCGCTTTCCAGGTTTCTTTCCAATCATCATTGTCTTTTTCAATATCCAGTCCTAGAATTTGAGTTGGTTTAAACGTGGCCAGTGATAAATTTTTGGGTTCTTTGGAGTCTTCAATCAACTGTTTCAAGTTGGTATAGACATTCTTCAAGCAGAACGTTTTGCGAGCAGCCCATTCATATGCTGTTCCCAAGTGTTCACCAACCACTAAGTCTTTGAATTCATAATCTTCTGGCGAATGGCTTTCTGGACGAAAATCGTCCTTGCGTTTTTTGAGATTGAGTTCGATCCAGGTGTATTTGGTCTTTTCGACTACACCATCTTTTTTCAATCTGATCAAGAAGCTAAGCGGTACTGGATAAATTCGGATCCAGGATCCAACTTCCAATACGCCAGCAGTACAAACCAATTCGTCGTAACTGCGAGAAGGCAAAGGATAAGTTGTTACTGTTAATAGAATGCGTTTCAGGTGCATATCAATAACATTTACAAGTGTTCTACAGCATATTTGAAATTTGGCAGTTTAGCAACTGCGTTGGCTAAATGACTACGATGGCATTGGCAGTATTGTCCTTCAAAACAAGTCAAAGCGACCCGTTGATGTTGTTCAACTAAAGCCACAATGGCTTCTTGTGTTTTCAATGTTTGAGGTAAAATTTCTTGACAATAACTTTCAAAAAGCGCATCATAGTCATTTTGGCTATTGAGTTCCCTGCGTTGACTGCTTTCAATCCCGACTTCGGGAAAATGTAAAAATTTAATCCCAACGCCTTCACATGCAGCTTGCAGTTGTGATTTACTGAAGCCATACTTCATGCTGAATGAATTTTTCCGCACGTCGCATAAAACTTTGATGTCTTTTTGGATAAGTTGGTTGATATATTCTTCAAGACTTAAACCCTCATAACCAATGGTGTACAAACATTTTTTCTCGCTTTCTGGCCTACTTTTGGTTACTTTCGCCAATTCTTCATTGCTTAAAACCTTTCTGGCAATTTGACTATTGATTGCAAAATAGGGGTATTTCTGATAAGTCAGTTTTATTAAGTCATCAGTGGATTTATTTTTGTAAACCAAGGAGACACCTCGCATCAATAGTGCATCCTGCTTGTTCAAAGTAGTAAGAAAATCTTCTTTCGTATTGATTTTCCAGTATTTTTCTTGCTCTTCGATCAAGCCATACTTACCCAAAGTGGCTAAATCAGCATTGGCTTGGAAAGAAAAACAACCATACTTGAATGGAATAAAATAAAAGGCAGGTTTCTCCTGTTTTTGACAATACAAAAAAAGCAGTTTTTGAAGTTGAATTTTCTCCAAAGTACCCTCAAATGTTTGCAATAAACAAAGCAAAATTTTTCGGCGGTAGTACATGTTGATTGATAAACGCAGTTAAAACAATTTTTTTTAATAAGTACACAAAAATAACAAATCCTTAATATTTTGGCAAATATTTCCTGGATAATCTTTACAAAGAAGGAAAAAAATAAAACTCCGCATGTCCTTCTAGCAATGTAGTTGGACTGCCTGGCCTTGAATGTGGCATTAAAGTTCATAAATTATGAGAAAACTATAACAACAATTGGATCAACAGGGCAAACGCATTAAAACATCGAAAAAAGCACTATAAAATAGGCTAAAGCATCGCTCTATAACCCTAGGATCTATGGCTGGGCCTTATTGAAATCCCGATTTTGCGAAATCGAAAGCGGGTTAAGCGAAAAACCGTTTGAGAACCGACGCAGTCGGGGCGAGTTTTTTCGCTCCGCCATAGATTCCAAGTAAAATCGTGGGATTTCAATACAGCCCTTGATTTTTTTCGTCAAAGCAAAAGAAAAAGAAAAAAAGCATAATCCATTGAAATTAATGGTTTTAGATTGAAACAACAAGTGCGAAGCAACATTTAAAAGCAAATATATTCAAACATCAACTTTAATGTATTTGCTATAGAGAATGAATGGCGACCCTATACTTAAAACTAAATATTCGTTATCTTCCCTTTCCAAAACTTCCTTTCAATGAAAAATATGATCTTTATTTTACTGTTGACCTTGTTAAGTATTTCTGGATTCTCCCAGCAATACCCGAAAATTCTTTCCCTAAAAGAGCAGGCCGCTGTGCAAGACCGCTGGCTCAAGGAGCGCTGTCAGACCATTTTACCAGAACTGATGCGCCGCGAAGGCATCGACATGTGGGTCATCATTGCCCGAGAATACAATGAAGACCCGGTTATGCGCACCATGCTGCCTGCCACCTGGCTTTGGGCGCGCCGCACCACCATGCTGTTAATCTACGACAATGGCAAAGAACTGGAAACCCTGGCTTGTGCCCGCTACGATATTGGCGAGGTGTTCAAAAAAGCCTGGGATCCCGAGAAAGAGCCCAACCAATGGAAACGCTTGGCGCAACTGATCGAAGAACGCAACCCGCAAAAAATCGGGATCGACCGCTCGGAAAACTATGGTCATGCTGATGGTTTGTCGGCTTATCATTACGATCAGTTGGTGCAATCGCTATCGAAAAAAATGGAAAAACGCCTGGTTTCTGCTGAGAACCTAGCCGTATCCTGGCAAGAAACCCGCTCGGCTTCCGAGCTGGCAGTTTATCCGCAAATTTGCCGTATTTCACATCAAATCATCGAAGAAACCCTTTCGGAAAAAGTCATCCACCCGGGCATTACCACCACGGATGACGTGGTTTGGGCCTTCCGCGAAAGGATACGTTCCTTGGGATTGAATACTTGGTTTCACCCTTCTTGCGATGTGCAACGCGCCGAACCCAACAGCAATGAAGCCAGTCGCAATTTTGCCCAGCGCCCAGCTGAATCCATTATCCAAGCGGGCGATTGGATCCACATCGATTTTGGCATCACTTACTTGGGTTTGAATACCGATATGCAGTTGAATGCTTACGTGCTGCGCCCAGGCGAACAAGAAGCCCCGCCTTACTTGGTTCAGGCATTTAATCAGGGATTGCGGCTCCAAGAAATCCTGACGGGCGAATTCCGTACTGGTCGTACAGGCAATGAAATATTGGCAGCGGCCTTAAACAAGGCCAAAGGCGAAGGAATTACGCCCAGCATTTACACCCACCCCATTGGGTATTATGGCCATGCGGCCGGACCTACCATTGGCATGTGGGACATGCAAAACGGCGTACCGGGATCGGGTGATTTTCCGCTACATGCCAATACCGCCTACGCCATTGAGCTCAATGCTCGGGTCAATGTCAAAGAATGGAACAAAGAAGTAAGGGTTATGATGGAAGAAAACGCGGTATTTGACGGCCAACAAACCAATTTTATTGATGGCCGACAAAAGACCTTTTACCTTATCCCTCGCCCAGTAACGGGTTTTGGGAAGTAATCATTTTTTCTTTTTGGGTGGATTTGGCGGTACTTCTGGATGTTCTTCTGGTCCCGCCAAATCCAAAATCATGATTTTTTGCCAGATCTTGTTGGACAATCCCTGTGCCAAGAGTTCCACATCATTTACGGCCGACAGCACCACTGGATCATCCAAAAATTGCACGTGCATGGCAGCCAGTTTGCTGGTAAGGGAAAGCATTTCAGAGCAATATTCAAGGTAGCGCGTAAGCTGGTAGGATGTCATGGTACGCACCGGCGATGAAGGCGTAGGTCGGATCACGTTGCTGGCCAGAATGATGGCGGGATCTTTTGTCAACTGGTGCATATCCACCACGTGCGCCAAACTGCGCAACGAGTGCAAGGAACGCAAAGCTAGCCGGCGCTTGAACCTCGTTTCCAAACTCCCCAAAAAAAAGATGGCAATGGATAGAAAAACGATTTCGTTGATCGCTGCTTCCAAGCCTTGTAGAAAATCGCTCCAGCCATTGGCTTGTGTGGAAAAAGCATCGATACTCCGGCCGCCCAGCAACAACACCGCCAACATCAAAGCAATAATCGACATACTGGTAAGGATGCGCAGCGGCCAGATTGGTTGACGTAGCAACACATAAATTTTATTGCCGTATTCGCCCAGCGCGGTCAAATCTTTGCAGACTTTCCCTAGTCCCGCTTCCGGAAAACGCTCCGCTATCCGCAATTCCAATTTGCGAAGGGTGGTCATGAGCATATCCGGGCGCAGTTCACTGTAGCGACTTTCGGGCAAATGTTGGTTCCATGATTTACCAAGTAGCCAATTGATCCAATGCATTGCTTTTGTCCATTTTTGAGTGCCTGTAAGTAAGCAAAAAACTTGGAAAAAATGGGTGTCCTAGCTAATTATCCAACCAAACTTTAAAATCGTTGACACTATCGCGACTTACAATACGCACGTCTCCTTCCAAAAACTTAGAGGCAATCGCAAATCTTCCATTGAAATAGGCATTTACTTTTTCAATGGCTTGGATGTTGTAGCACTAGCACCTCAGGCAACTTAAAGAAAAACAATTTAAACGCCAAAGCTATGGCAAATACAAAACCATTCAACCAAATGTTATCCTCGCGATCCATCGTATTTTTTTACTCCTGGTCAATGACCAATATGGGCTGCTCATTCTGCTGCTAAGGTTTTGATATCATCCAGCAACTGCTTCATTTCCAAAGGCAAAGTACCATTATAAACCCCGCGAATTCGCTTGGTTTTATCTACCAAAATGAAGTGCTCGGTATGCAAAAACTCGGTGCTGTCTTTGCTAAAACCCAGGTCTTCTTCAGCAAAATAAGATTTTCTGGCCAAGGAATAGATATCGCCTTTTGAACCGGTCAGGAAGTACCAATGCTTATTTTGGATGTCGTTTTCCTGGATGTATTTTTTCAAAACTGCCGGCTTATCGATCCAAGGGGTAACCGAATAAGATAAAAAAACCAGTTGCGGATCAGACTGCAAACTGTCGCTAACAAACTTCAAATTGCGAGTCATAGTGGGGCAAATGCTGCCACAGGTAGTAAAAATGAAATTGGCCACGTGGATCTTTCCCTCCACCACTTTTTGGGTGATGTAGGTACTGTCTTGATTCAACAAGGAAAAATCGCCAATGGTGTGCTTGATTTGCTTTTCCACTTCCGTTTTGCTGTCGATAAACAAGGGGGTGAAATTAGGCTCGTTGTAATAGGGCAGCTTTACGGTTGGAGGCTGCTGCTGCGCGCAACTCCAAAGGACCCAACTACTGAACAACAAAAATGCTATCCGATACATTTTTACAATTTTTAGTCCCTAATAATCCAAAGCGTTTGCCTTTGATCATGACATAGTTGGCGCGTATTTTTCCATTGTCGTACCAAAGTTTTTGCACGCCTTCTTCTTGTCCGTCGGAGTAATGTGCTAAGTGAAACAAAAGTCCTTCGTGGCTCCATTCCTTAAGTTCTCCTTCATAGGCGTCATTGATGGCGGTAAACTCGAACCGTTTTTGGCCGTTTTCCCAATAAGCCACCTGTCGACCTTGCTTTTTACCTTGCGCATAGTACCGTTCCTCCATCAGCTGCCGGTTGGGATACCATTTTTTTGATAGCCCATTCAATAGGCCAGCGCTGTATCCTTCAATAAAAAGGGTATCCTTTGTCAAGGAATCCAATTGGTAGACAAACCCCGAATATGGCGTCTTTTTCCAAAAAACGACATCCTTATCCACTCTAAAGCTAGGATCCGTATTCAAGCGAAAAACCTTAGGTACAGCCCTTGCTTCCAATGCCGAAGGATGCTTTGGCTTGTTCTGATTACAAGAACAAGCCAAATTCAAAACCAGGATGATCAATCTTTTCATTTATTGGGTAACCGTACCTGGAGTGCCATAAAATCCATTGCCATTCAGATAAGGCGCCTCGGCGGTGAAATGGTAATGGTAGATGCCATTGGGATAATCCTTGGTTGCATGAGTATGCCCGTGGTAATCGTCCAGCGAGCTGTTGAGCACCGTTGTACCATTTTCTTCTTGTGTTCCGTACACCGGAAAACCATCCAGCAAAAAGCCCATCAAACCTGATTTGGTGGATTTTACGGTGGTTAAGTAGAGCGGTTCCACATGGTAATGGTAAGTGCCAGAGTTTTGTGGGTGCCCCCAACTTTGATCAAAACCAGCCACTTCGTTGGTCAAAGGCGAACCGCCTGCTGCGTATTGGTTAAAAAACGGAACCCCATTCAAAGCAATGCCGATTGAACCCAATGGCGTGGCCGGGTGTGCCGCGTTGACCTTAGGGTTCAAAGGAATTTTAATGGTAGCAGTTTGCTCTACGATGCTATTGGGGTTTTTGTTGAAGGTTTTCCCACCAAAGGTCGTCCCGCTAAAGGCTTCATATAGCGGGTTGGAAGTAGCATAATACACGCTTTTATGATCGGGCAAATCTTTGGTTTTGATGTAAATGTAAGTGCCGTCGCTAGTGATGCTGGTTGCGCCGTAGATTTTTTGGTACACCGCCGGTACGGTCGTATCAGTAGTGGTGGTTACCGTATCGTTTGATTTGCTGCAATTTACAAAAGTACAGATCATAAAAATTGCCAATGTCAATTTGGCCATTGTTGCTGTTTTGAAATTCATGGTGTTGTGTTTAAATGGTTGAGATATTGAAGTTTTGTTTATTGTATTGGGCACCTGCTACGAAGGAACCGAGGATAAAGATTAGCAAAAAATAGTTTTTCATGAATAACCGCGTTTTTGTTTACTTCACCAAAACTAGCGGATGCCACTGCCAAGATCTACTCCTCTCTGTTGGGTCGTTGAAAAAATGGGTTAAGTCGTTGAAAAAATGGTTGGGTTTGGATGGGTTCAGGAAGCTAAATCTCCACCACCACTCCAATCTTGTTTTCCAAAGCCTTTTGATACATGGCCTGGGCCGTAAAAAGATCGTACAGCGCCATTCCCGCCGATTTGTAAGCGGTTGTTTTTTGCACATTTACTTTCCTGGCGCCCGTAATGAGTTTGCCAATGGTAAACACATTTTCCGGCGCTATCCAGTTTTGATCCAACGCATTAATGACATCGCCGGTTTCCAGTCGCGCAAATTCAGAATCTATGGCCAAATGTCCTGCTAATTGATATACCGCGGCCGGCAATTCTTGCATGCTGGTTTTATAGGAGCCGATGCTAATAAAATGCTTGCCGCGCAACAATTCCGCATCATTGGGCAAAACCGGGCTTACCGAGGTAGTTGCCGCGATCAGCACATCAGTTTTTGCCAACAATTCCTCTGTTGAATTACAGGCAACTACTTGTACTTTGGGATGATGCAGTTGTACAAAATCGCGCAGCTTTTGCCACCCTTCCTCGGTTCGGTACAAGCTGTAAATCGTATGGATGGGGCGAACGATGCAAGCAAAAATGGCTTGGTGCAACCCTTGTACCCCTGTGCCAATCAACCCAATGGAGTCAACGTTTTCAGGCGTCATGTAGCGGATACCCACCGCACCCAAAGCGCCCGTGCGCAATGCCGTCAATTTGGCGGCATTCATCAACGCGAGGGGCAAACCCGTTTCCGCATCATTGAGCAAAAGAGAACCATTGGTCACGGGTAATCCTTTGTTTTTATTTCCTGGCACCACGGAAACCAGCTTGGTAGCAAAGTAGCCATCGCCAAAGGAAGGCATACACAGCAGTGTGTTTTCGCCATGATCGAGGTGCATACGTTTGGGAACAGTGCTGGTTTTATTTTCGTAGGAAACCATCGCTGCTTCAACGGCGGCTAGCACCTCCTCGAGGCTGAGTAATGTGGCGATCTGTTCGTTGGAGAGGATTAACATGGTTTTTCTTATCTAATTTGTCTCCAATAGTAATCAATTTATGCAAGCTCTTACCTCCCACATTGAACTTTTCCCCCTCCTCCCAGTGTTGACCAAACATCCCAAACAAAAATACAGTCCTTATGCTACGCCGCACCATGCACTTGTACCGCGACGCTTTTACCGGTATTACCCGCGATATTTGGGTTTTGGGGCTCATTATGCTTGTCAACCGCAGCGGGGCGATGGTGATTCCTTTTCTTAGCGTTTACCTGACTCAAATTCTGGCATTTTCCAAACCACAAACCGGGCTTATCATGAGCTGTATGGGGTTGGGTTCGGTAGTGGGGAGTTACATGGGCGGTTTTTTGACCGATAAATTCAGCTATTACTATGTACAGTTTTGGTCGCTGCTGCTCAATGGCTTCTTGTTCCTTTTGCTTGGACAGATGCATACACCCTTGTTGCTGAGCCTTAACGTGTTTATGTTGGCGATGGTGGGTGATGCGTTTCGTCCCGCCAATTTTGCTTCGGTGATGGTTTACAGCAATCCAGATACCATCACCCGCTCTTACTCGTTGGTGCGTTTGGCGGTGAACCTGGGTTTTGGAATTGGACCAGCCATGGGCGGCATCATTGCCTATTCCTTTGGCTACCAATGGCTATTTTGGGTTGATGGACTTACTTGTATTGCTGCGGCATTTATTTTCCGTACCCAATTGGAGCGCAAAAAAGAACCGCAAAAAACTGTCGATGCTTCCGATGTAGTGGCTGAGAAACCAAGATCTGCCTACCGCGATCCTTTGTTTTTGGTGTTTTTTTGCTTTATGACCCTGACCTATATCTCCTTTACCCAGTTTTTCACCATGACTCCAGTTTACCTGCGCGAGACTTACCGTTTGCCGGAAAACCAAATCGGGATGATTATTGCCATCAATGGGTTGTTGATCGCCTTAATTGAAATGCCGCTGGTTTATCAATTGGAAAACCGGTTTCGCAAAATAAATTTGGTGATGCTCGGTGCAGGCTTGATTGGCTTTGCTTTTTTGGTACACAATCTGATCCCCGGTATTTTTGCCATCGCTTTTGTATCGGTGGTAGCTGTTACCTTTGGCGAGATGCTCAATTTGCCTTTTGCCAATTCTATTGCTTTGGGGAGATCAACACCCGCCAATCGCGGACAATACATGGCGCTGTACTCCATTTCTTTCTCGATTGCTCAGATTTTATCTCCTACGATTGGTATGCAGGTGGTGGATCGATGGGGGTTCCCTACCTTGTGGTATTTGTTGACCTTCTTTTGTGCCGTTTCGATTTTTGGTTTTGGGTATTTGAAAAAACGACAATTTGGGGAGTTGATCAAGTAAGCAACGATCATCTTTTAATCAACTTACAGCTATTGCCACAGCGGCATAGCCGCGTAACGTCTGTAGCACAATATTTAGGTTTTTGTCCAAGCTGCAGCGCAGCGTAACAATGTTCAAGCGTTTTAAACAACTCCTTAAATCCTGATTTTCAGATATTTATATCGACCTCTTTCTTTTTGCCTTGATGCAAAAAGAAACAAAAAAATCAAGGGCTTTAGACTTGCTGCAATAGGAGGCTGCTTGGCTCAAAAAAGGTCTTTTCCCCCTGCTCTTCGTTTATTTTTTCGTCCGTAGCGATGCTACGTACTCTAAAATAAGCCTCGATCAGGAAAAAAATCCCTATTTTTTGATCTCAAGCGCTCCTATTGCAGCAAGTCTATTGAAATCCTACGATTTTGCTTGAAATCTACGGCGGCGCGAAAAAAACTCGTCCCGACTGCGTCG
>JBBANM010000094.1:0-25954 GCA_040401995.1 Saprospiraceae bacterium | reverse complement strand
GATCTCAAGATATTAATTTTTTATTTTGTTTTGCGACATTTTGAATTACACCCGTACCGGGTTAAATAAGAGTGCAATTGAATTGGATAAAGCAGGAACTTATTCAGTAAGGGTAGGCAATAAATATGGATGTATCACGGAAGATTTTTTCGTTTTAGCCTATTTACCTCGTCCCAAAATTAATCTTAAAGATACTTTATATGGCTGTCAAGGTCAACCATTAACAATTGATGTTACTAGCTCAGGTATTTCCTACCAGTGGAATAATGGCTCTAAGTCTGGAATAATTAAGGTAGAAGACTCGGGATTATACACGGTTAAAGTAACAAATGTAGTTGGTTGCAGTCAATCTGATACCACCTTAGTGATTTTTAAAACTAGAGCGAAATCCAATTGGCCTTCACCGTTAACAGCCTGTAATGGTCAAACCATAATCGCTGATGGGCATAACTTACCTCAACCAATTTATTGGAGCACTGGTTCAAAGGAGTTAACGCTGCAGATTGCCAAAGCAGGTTTGTATTCAGTCTCTTATGTTGATAAAAATGGTTGCCAAATCACAGATAGCGTACGAGCCATTTTTTACAGCAATCCATCCATTACACTCCCCGATACTTTCCGAATTTGTACAGGTCAAACTCAAACCATCGATGTTCGGAATTTTGGAAAGACATATTCTTGGAGTACTGGCTCAAAGGAGGGTATTGTTACTCTTAAAGACGAGCAACTGTGTCGAGTTACCGTTACCAATAATTTTGGCTGTCAGGCAAAGGATAGCCTCCGTCTTTTGTTATGGCCCAGCCCAATTGTAAAATTAACTAAAAGCGACACCATTTGTCCGAAGGAATCATTGGGCATAGATGCACGTAGCTTTGGCATAAAATACAAGTGGAATACAGGAGAAACTACTGGACTCATTGCCGCTTCAACGCCTGGATTGTATCAGGTTACCGTCACTAATCAATATGGGTGTACTGGTCAAGGTAGTACACAAGTCAATGCTTTAAATTACCCTAAAGCCACAATTGATCAAACCAATCCTTTTATCTGTTTAGGAGATTCTCTCGTTTTGACCGGTACTGGAGCAAGCCCATGGCGTTGGTTGGATCCCAACAAAAGCAGCAAATTACTAACAGCAAATAGGGTACGGGTTAAACCAACTAATACAACCAAATATGGCTACGTCGTACAAAATAGATGCGGATTGGATACCGCATACGCAACTGTGAATGTGCGAAAAGTTAAAGGATCGGCTGGGCGGGATACTGCAATATTGGCTGGGCATAAAATTCAATTAAAAGCTACCGGAGGAAAAACCTATCAATGGATAACTCCAAAATTCCCATTGAGCAATGAAAAAATTGCCAATCCAGAAGTCTCCCCCTCAGATAGCACTTATTTCATTGTAGTCATTCAAGATGAAAATAATTGTCGATTACGTGATACCGTAAACATCGGAGTGTATTCAGATATAACAGAGTTGATCAAGCCCATTAACCTATTTACGCCAAATGGAGACGGGAAAAATGATGTGCTTAAGTTCAATAGTTTAGACCTCTTTAAATCAAATAAAATAACCGTTTTCAACCGCTGGGGAGTAATAGTCTATCAAAAATCTGGCTATCAAAATGATTGGGGCGGAACTTATGATGGAAGCTTATTACCTGCGGGTATATACTTCTACGTATTGGAGGTAGACGATGCTGTACTCAAAAATGCCCTCACTTTAATCCATAACTAGCATGAAAATTAAATACCATTTATCGATTAGCATTGCATTCATATTTATTTTCAGTGGGTGCTTAATTGGACAGCAACTCCCCTATCGTTCTCCTCTGGGATCTACTGATTTTATGTACAATCCTGGATTAACAGCCGTAGAAGATTTCATGGAATTTGGCGCGTTCCATCGGCAACAATGGTTGGGGTTTAATGGCGCGCCATCTACTTCTCAGGCATTTATTCACGTTCCGGTGATTTACCGCAAATTAAGTATAGGCGGTTTTTTACAACATGATCAGATTGGACCTTTTACTACCAATAGCCTTGCCCTGACCTATGCTTATAAAACAAAATTAGGCCTGCGGGATGATGATCAAATTTCTTTTGGCTTGTCGTCAAGTTATCAGCAATACACCTATTCGGCCAGCAAAGCTGTAGTTGCCGACGGAGGTGATCCTCTAGCCACTGAGGATTTTAGAAATGTAGGCCGCTTCAATGCTGGTTTCGGGATCGTTTATACTTCAAATGCCCGCTTCGATTATGATGATACCTGGTTTTATTTTGGTCTGGCCGCAAATCAATTGATCCAAAGCAAAATTCCTTTATTGTCAAACACTTTGGGCAATTTCAACCGTGTTTTAGCGGGTAATGCATTTTTTGGTTTTCGTAAGCCTTTTAGTTATTCCTATCTGGAGCCTTCCGTATGGGTACATTTTTCCCAACCTAATTTATTGAGCTATTCTTTGAATCTGACCTATGAAATTGAAGATGCTTTCTGGACGGGGGTTTCTTATGGGTCAACTGGTCAGGCATCGGCACAGGCTGGGTTTATATTGAAAGATGGCTTTTTGCAGGATGGTAGATTGCGCATAGGGCTCTTGGGTAGCTATAATGTATTGCGATTGGCGAATAGTAATTCTTTTGGGGTGGAATGTGTTTTGGGATATAGGTTTGAGTTGTAGGGAATTTACTATTCACTGGTTATGATGTAAATAAAAAACACACTAATAATTCTTCATATTCCATAATATTCTTAAAACAAAAATCATGACACGAGTTTCAATTTTTATTCTTTTCATTTTCTTAATATCTTCCTGTCAAAAAGAAAGCGAAGAAATCCAAGCAGGGAGTACATTATCTGAAAATGAATTAGAAAACATTAAACAAAATTTTTGTAGTACTGTAGACTTAGCTGACTTCAATGACCGTACCATTGTCAACGAAACTAATGGCCCGGAGTTGCGGGCTGCGGGCTTGAAAGGAAAGTTTTGGCCAAGTGGCCAGGTACTAAAAGTTAAATTCATGAACGGAAGTACTTCTTTGCAGGACAAAGTACTCCAGTATGCAAAACAATGGCAATATTATGCCAATGTCACTTTTTTGAAAGTTACCACTGGAACTTCAGATATTAGAGTATTGTTTGGCGATCAAGGTCATAATTCTTATGTTGGATTAGACAATAAATATATCGCCCAGAATCTGCAGACTATGAATTTGCAATTAACAGACAAGTCAGATGAACTTTCTATCAAACGTCCATCGCTTCACGAATTTGGACATGCACTAGGACTAATGCATGAACATCAACAACCCTTCGTAAATATACCCTGGAACAAACCCAAGGTATATGAATATTACTTAGCTACTCAAGGTTGGCCTAAAGAGCAAGTTGATGCAAATGTTTTAAACAGCGTTGGCTGGGGCCCAGCCCAGCACACTAGTTTTGATCCTAAATCAATTATGGAATATGCAATTCCTGCTTCTCTGACAACAAATGGTTTTTCAATTCTTTTGAATACAGAACTTTCTCCCTTAGACAAGGATTTTATTGGGAAAATTTATTCTACCAACAAAATTCAATTAAGACACGCTGCAAATATCAACGGGACTATAACTGTAAACCTGAATGGCGTATACAGTACGCTAGAAAAAAATGAAGTATTGAATTTACCAGCAAATATTAGGGACAACACCTTAAATCTTTGGGAGTGCCCAAGTTCATGTTTGTGGTCTTCATATGGTTTGACTCTCGGAAGGAGGTATAAAATCGTAAGTGCTTCGAGCACCAACCCAAACGATTTGAACATCGTTCTGGAATAGGTGAGTTAAGACCTGATATTTTTTACTCAGTGAGGATTTGTGTAAATCGCTTCTATAAAGCCCTGAAAATTTCGGTTTTAAGTCTCCTTTACACAAATCCACACTGCTTTAGGAAAGTAAGTAATGGGTAGAGATAAGAAGTACCAAGAGTCATTATTTTTCTTGGAATTTCGTAATTAAAAAGAAGTATGGAAAGTTGTGTTTTAGCTCTAGACACTGAGGATTTTAGAAATGTAGGCCGCTTCAATGCTGGTTTCGGGATCGTTTATACTTCAAATGCCCGCTTCGATTATGATGATACCTGGTTTTATTTTGGTCTGGCCGCAAATCAATTGATCCAAAGCAAAATTCCTTTATTGTCAAACACTTTGGGCAATTTCAACCGTGTTTTAGCGGGTAATGCATTCTTTGGTTTTCGTAAACCTTTTAGTTATTCCTATCCGGAGCCTTCCGTATGGGTACATTTTTCTCAACCTAATTTATTGAGCTATTCTTTGAACCTGACCTATGAAATTGAAGATGCTTTCTGGACGGGTGTTTCTTATGGGTCAACTGGTCAGGCTTCGGCACAGGCTAGCTTTATATTGAAAGATGGCTTTCTGCAAGATGGTAGATTGCGAATAGGGCTTTTGGGTATCTATAATGTATTGCGATTGGCGAATAGCAATTCTTTTGGGGTGGAATGTGTTTTGGGGTATAGGTTTGAGCTGTAGGAAATTTATTTTTTTGTACAATGAGTAACTTCTCCAATACAAAATTTCGAATTGCTTTGGTTTTTTGACGCGTCTTGTTAATTCTCCAAATAATGTAATGTTTTTGATTTATTTATTCATTTTTAAACTTTCACTTAAAATTCAGATCATGACTACTCGCTCAATTTTATTTGTATTACTTATTTTTATTTTTAATACTGCCTGTAAAGAGAAGGATATGCCTCTTCCAACAGCAGATTGTACTAATCTAGATAATCTTCAAGATTTAGTGTTAGAAAATTTAAGCGGACCTATTAAGACTAGTCCTTCTAATTCTAAAATATCAGTATTATTTCAAGTATATGAAAAAGCAAGTGGAAACCCTGTTGCTGGTTTAAAACAAGAAGATTTTATTATTTGGGAGAGAGCACAAGGCAGTGTTTGCTTCGAAAACAAATCTGGTAATTCAGAAACAAATCAAGTAATCAGAGTAGATCCGCAACGTTTTAAACACAGTACAATGCTCGTGCTTGATCTAAGTGGGAGTGTCACTAGTAACTATTTAAATGAATTAAAAGAAGCTTCTAGAAATTTTATTTCTACTGTTATGACAGATCCTGGGTCGCCTAGTTATACAATGGGGATCTGGTGGTTTGATGGAACGAATCAATTTAACCAGCTCATCAATTTCACCAGTATTAAATCAGATCTTATAAAATCAATAGATAAAATCAGCGCCCAACTAGCTAAGGATAATTCTACGGATTTATATGGAACTGTGGTGAGAGCATCAACAGTTGCAGCCGATAGGGTCAAAGAATTTACCCAACAGAAAATTATTTCGGGTGCAGCAGTTGTTTTTTTTACGGACGGCAATGATGAAGCTAATCGAAGTACAAAGCAGGACGCACTAAATGCAATTTCCTCAACACAAAAAATTTCAAAAAGTATAAAATTTCTATCGGTAGGTATTGGTCCGACTACTAATTTACGTGATTTAAAAGATTTTGGGTACAACGGTTTTTTTCCTGCTGAAAAACCAGCTGAATTAATCAATGTCTTTAAAGAAATAGCGCAGTTAGTTTTCAATTTTGCTAACAGTTACTACATTTTCGAGTATTGTTCTGGAAAAAGAAACGGGACAATAGAGCTAAGTATTGCAACAAGTTACAAACCTGGCAAAAAAACTCTTAAAGGTGCAATGAAACCATTGACTTTTTCTGCTAATGGATTCACTGGTAATTGTCAATAATTAATGACTTTTTTTACAGTTAAAAAATTGGTTAAACATTAACACCTCATGGTTTCAGGTCTTGCACAAATACATTTTGAAATAGTCATATTTTAAAATGTAAATGCTAGTATAAACTGAATAAAATCTGAAGCTCTGAGGTGTTACTTCCAATTTTTTTTCCAATTTCTTATTATTAAATTGAAGCCATCCATTCAACTATGCTTTGCAATATCTTCTCTAGCCGTTTTCCTATCATCAGGATACTGCTATGTAATGGATTGTTAATATTGGTAGGACACGCTTTATCTGGCCAACCTCTTAAGGTTATCCCCAGTAATAACTCAGTTTTAACCGCTGAAAAAATTGTCAAAGATTATTTACTAAGTGAAGGAGTTACGATAAAAAAAATTGAATATCAGGGCAACCCCTTATCCATTGGATATTATAAAGGCGGTTTATCGGCCATCGGTATAGATAGTGGAATTATTATCAGTACTGGTTATGTTGCCAGCTCAGGCATTGTAACTGGTGCAGAACGCCTTGGAAAAGACTTTGCATCATGGGACAATGGTAGTACGGCTTTATTTCCAGATTTAACTACGCTTACCCAAGGTCAGCTATATAATACTTCAATTTTAGAAATCACTTTTATCCCTTATTCTGATACACTAAGGTTCAAATATTGTTTTGCATCAGAAGAATATCCAGAATTCAGCTGTGACATTTACAATGATGTTTTTGGTTTTTTTATTGAAGGCCCTGGGTATTCTAAGCCAACTAATATCGCTTTGCTTCCTGGAAGCAGGCTTCCAGTTGCAATCAACAACCTACATCCACCAAATCCGCTTATACCCGGATGTGATACATTTAACATTCGATTATATAAAGATAACATTGATTCTTTTAAGCAACCTACTTATGATGGAATTACCCAGGTTTTTACTGCGGAGGCAAAAGTTACTCCTTGTCAAGAGTACACGATTCGTTTAGGAATAGCTGATGTTAAGGATAAAATCTATGATTCTGCCGTTTTTTTGGAAGCCAAAAGCTTTGGAACAGAGCCTTCTCTCAATATTGTAGCAAATGAACTGATAGCTGAAGGTTGTGCTCCAGGCCTTATCAAGTTAACTTACCCAACCCCATCAAGAAAAGACCGTCCCCTTAATTTAAGATCGATAGGATCAGCATCTTGGGATGATTTTGTAATTTCTCCTGACATTAAAATTTTTCCAAGAGGCACGTCAGCTCTGAATTTAAATATTTCAGCAACTATCGATAATAAAATTGAAAGCAAAGAATTAATATTACTAGAATATCAGAAGGACTATTGCCGAAAAGATACAATTAAAATTTCTGTAATTGATAATCCACTTAATCTGCAAACTTTACCCAAGGATACTACAATTTGTAAATCTAATTCGGCTGAAATTGAGCTAAATGGACAAATTTATCCGAAAATACGGGTAGATACTAACTATACAATTGATTACCTGTGGCAATCATCTTACCCTTTAAAATGTATTTCATGCCCAATAATCAAAGTTTCCCCAAAAGCATCAATAACATTTTTTCTAGATATCAAAGACAATCTTGGTTGTGTACTTAAAGACTCTGTATTCATTCGAATCATTGAACATTTAGATGCTCCAAAAATCGAGTGTACAAATTCTCCGAAAGGTCAATTTGATGTTAATTGGTCTTTTGTTAAAAATGCTTCATCATATCAGATAAAAGTCGATACCAGTAGCTCTTGGAATATTATCAATGGCAGTATCAATCATTTCTTATTCCCCCAAAACAATAAATCTCAAGTTAAAATCCAATTACAGGCTTTAAATAGTTCAATTGAATGTAATAGTCAAATTGTTTCATTTACTTGTAAAACTTGTCCCCCTTTAAAAGTGGATACGATTTTGATCAAATCACCAAGCTGTTATAACACTTCCGATGGAGAAGTATCAATTCAGGCTAATTCGCCTCCAGATAAAACTATCTTTCAATTGGGAAATCAAAAGAATTCAACAGGCTCTTTTTCTCAACTTTCAGCTGGAAATCATCAAATTATCATTTCGTATCAAGCCGATGGGTGCTCTTTGTCAATTAATAAAGACATTACGATTCCCAAACCTTTGGGGTTGGATTTTGAAACGACAATTAAAAACATTTCTTGCTTTGCAGATTCGAATGGGCAAATACAGTTATTACCTTTTGGTGGAACCCCTCCTTATTCATTTTCCATTGATGGTCAAATCTGGAATCAAAAAGATACCTTTAGAAATCTTAAGGTTGGAGCTTATGAACTTGCTGTAAAAGACAGCAAAAATTGTAAATCTTTATCTAAAAAAATAACCTTAGTGCATGAAAGCATAAATAACTGTCTTTATTTCCCTAACATCTTTTCACCTAACAAAGACAATCTTAATGACGTGTTTTATCCTTTCGGTGATGAAAGCTTGGTCGTAGAACGTTTTAGCATTTTTGATCGCTGGGGTGAACTAGTATTTCAAACGCAACACATTTTTCCTAACGACCCATCGGGAGGATGGAATGGTACTTTTAAAGGAGAAGAATGCTCTCAAGGGGTATTTGTTTGGGTCGCTGAATTGAAATTACCAAATGAAGAAAAAATTCTGCTGAAAGGAGAGCTGACATTGGTTCGTTAAGGATTTCTTTTGTAAGCTGTTTCCACCTGAAATAGCCTTACTAAAAATTAGTAAAAAAGGGGAAAGATTGTGAAAAAAACCAAAAGTCAAAAAAGTACTGCGACGGGCTCAAACGGGAAGTGAAGCTGCGTCCAATTTTTCATCCTAATTTGTCGGTTCATCATTGAATCAAAGTCTTAATTTTTAGTAAATTTGCAGTCTGACTGCAAATTTACTAAAAACATGACACATGGTTATTCATAGGACAATCACCGAAACCATTCTCAACTTCATGAAATGGTTCCCCGTTGTATATTTAGGTGGCCCTCGACAAAGTGGGAAAACCACCTTATTGCGTCATCTTTTGCCCGATATGCCTTATGCTAGCCTTGAAGATGCGGATGCCCGTCGCCGCGCGGAAGAAGATCCCCGCCGATTTCTAAATGGTTTTCCTCAAGGAGGAATTTTGGATGAAGTGCAACGTGTACCTCATCTTTTCAATTACTTACAAGGGGTGGTAGATGCTGACAAAACACGTCGTTTTATTTTGTCTGGCTCTCAGAATTTTCTACTCATGGAAAGCATCACCCAGTCTTTAGCTGGACGAGTTGGTATTTTGAATCTCTTACCCTTATCCTTGAGTGAAATTGAAAAAAAACAACCTGTGCTTACTTTGGAATCTTTAGTCTGGCAAGGTGGCTATCCAGCAACCTATGGAGAAAATCAAACACCTCCCGAATTTTTTTTTGATAGTTATATCCAGACCTACCTCGAACGCGATGTTAGACTCCTGAAAAATGTGGGGGATATTGCTCAATTTGGTAGATTTATGCGCTTATGCGCTGGTCGGGTGGGACAACCGCTCAACATTAGCACCCTCGCAAACGATACAGGAGTAGCACCCAACACCATCAAGACTTGGATTTCAATCCTCGAAGCGTCCTACCTGGTATTTAAATTACCACCCTACTTCGAGAATTACAATAAACGCATCATCAAGTCCCCCAAATTGTATTTTTTTGATACTGGATTATTGTGCAATCTGCTTGGTATCAGTACTGCTCAACAGTTAGAAACCCACCATTATTATGGCAATATTGTTGAAAATGCTTTGATCGTGGATTGGTATAAAAAACGAACAAATGCGGGTCAACGACCTAGGTTTTGGTTTTGGCAAGATCAAAAAAACAATGAAGTTGACCTTTTAATTGAAGAACAAGGTATCCTCAAAGCGATTGAAATCAAAACCAGTCAAACCTACAACTCCCGCCTGCTATCAGGGCTAAAGCTTTGGCAAAAGCTTACCGATTCTGATCCAGCTAATCAATTCATCGTATATGCTGGCGATCAGGAAGCTGAACTCGAAAACGGAACTTTGCTAAATTGGCGAAAGGCCCTGGAATTATTGTAGCGATGTATAAGGTTAGCATCCCATCTTCGATGTAGTGGGTTAAAAAAATGAAGCAACAAATTTTCACAAATTAAGACAGGAACTCCATTCGTGAAGGGTACGCAAACGTTCGTTTGTGACCTAATTTATGAAAATTTGGGACTAGAAGTTTGATTTGCTCATTGCTCAAGACGAGGGGCTAAACTTTCACATTTTTAAAAAAAAAGTTACACCTCCTTCATCGACAACTGCACCCGTTTCCGCGCAATATCCACTTCCACCACCCGAACCATCACCTCCTGATTCAAACTGACCACCTCCAGCGGGTTGCGCACAAAGCGGTTCGACAACTGCGATACGTGCACCAAGCCGCTCTCTTTGATCCCAATGTTCACAAAAGCGCCAAAGTTGGTGATGTTGTTGATGATACCGGGCAGCACCTGCCCCGCATACAGATCCTCAATGCTTTTCACCTCGCGAGCAAATTCAAAGGCTTTCGCTTCCCCGCGCGGGTCGAGCCCCGGTTTATCCAACTCCTTCATGATGTCTTGCAGAGTGGGCAGACCAACCTTCTCGTTGGTGTAGCGTTTGAGGTCGATTTTTTTGCGCAAAGGAGGCTCGGCAATCAATTCGGGAATCGAAACGCCTAGATCTTTACACATTTGCGCTACAATTGGGTAGCTTTCTGGGTGAACTCCCGTGTTGTCGAGCGGATTAGCGGCCTCACGGATACGCAAAAAACCGGCGCATTGTTCAAAAGCCTTCTCGCCCATGCGCGGCACTTTTTTCAGTTCAGCGCGAGCGCGAAAAGCGCCATTTTGCGACCGGAATTCCACGATGTTTTGCGCCAACGTGGGCCCTAAACCTGAAATATATGCCAGGAGGTGTTTACTGGCAGTATTTACATTTACCCCTACCCTGTTCACGCAGTTTTCTACGGTTTGGGTGAGGCTTTCTTTGAGTTGACTTTGGTTGACATCGTGCTGGTATTGTCCTACACCGATGGATTTGGGGTCGATTTTAACCAATTCTGCCAGGGGATCCATCAAACGCCGTCCGATGGATACTGCGCCGCGTACGGTAACGTCTTTATCGGGGAATTCTTCGCGCGCCACGTCTGAGGCGGAGTAAATGGATGCGCCCGCTTCGTTCACCAAAAACACTTGCACTGGTTGGTCAAAAGCGATGCTTTGACACAGACTCATGGTTTCGCGCCCTGCAGTCCCATTCCCCACGGCAATGGCCGCCAGCCGGTGTTTGTTGACCAGGTGTTCGATGGTTTTTTTAGCGCCTACTTCATCGTTTTGCGGCGGATGGGGGTAAATGGCGGTATTTTCCAGCAGGTTGCCACTTTCATCGAGCACCACTACTTTACAACCAGTGCGAAAACCGGGGTCAACGCCCAGTACGCTGCGTTGCCCCAGCGGCGCCGATAGCAAGAGTTGTTTCAAGTTTTCGACAAAAACCTGGATGGCTTCGGTGTCGGCTTTTTCTTTGGCCAGGTTACGGTATTCGGTTTCGATGGAGGGTGCCAGCAGCCGTTCGTAGCTGTCTTTGATCGCCGTTTTTACCTGAGTAGCCGAAGGATTGGAACCCGGTGAAAATTTGCGTTCCAATTGAAAAACGGCGTCTTCTTCATCTTGCGGTACAATAAGCACCCGCAAAAAGCCTTCATCTTCGCCCCTACGCATGGCCAAAAGCCGGTGCGATGGGCATTTGCTTAGGGGTTCGCTGAAATCGAAATAGTCTTTGTATTTGACGCCTTCTTCTTCCTTGCCGCGTGCTACTTTGGATTGGATAATGGCGGTTTTTTTGAACACATGGCGCAGCAGGTTGCGACCTTCCTCGTTTTCACTCACCCACTCGGCAATGATGTCGCGCGCGCCAGCGAGGGCGTCTTCGGTAGTGGGCACTTCCTCGGTGATATAGGCTGCGGCGAGTTTTTCGGGCTGGTCGCTCGAGTATTGTTCAAAAATGCGGGTAGCCAGGGGTTCAAGTCCTTTTTCCTTGGCCACGGAGGCGCGGGTTTTGCGTTTCTTTTTGTAGGGTAAGTAGATGTCCTCCAGCTCGGTCAGGTGCAAACACTGCGCAATCCGTTGGCGCAGCTCGTCGGTGAGTTTACCTTGTTCTTCAATGGAGCCAAGAACCGATTCTTTGCGTTTTTCGAGTTCCTGGATTTTTTTGTACTCTTTCTGGATATCGGCAATTTCCACCTCATCCAAAGAGCCAGTGGCTTCTTTGCGGTAGCGAGAGATAAAAGGGATAGTAGCTCCTTCATCTAGAAGCTTGAGGGTATTGCCTACTTTGTGCGCTGGAATGCTTAAGGTGTTGGCAATAAAGCCAATGTGATTCGTAGTCATATGTTTTTGAATGGATCTGCAGAAAATTTATGGGAGTATGCCGCCTTCGGCGATGAGCAAAAATTTCTCAGCCACAAAATGCTAAAATTTTCAAAAATTAAAACAAAAAATTGCTTTTTGTTTTAATTACGAACGGAGTTCGTGCTTGAATTTGTGCAATTTGTGGCTAAAAAAGATCACGCCACCAAAGGTGGTGTGCTTAATTTTCACGAAAAAGTTATTTCAATCCTTCCCGAAAACGGCTGGGTTGACCTTCGTACACCATTTTGTAGACGGTTTCAAAAACGTCTTCCGGATTGGGTTTCGAAAAATAATCGCCATCCGAGCCATAAGCTGGGCGGTGTGGATGCGCCGCTAAGGTTTGCGGGGCGGCATCCAGGTATTGGTAACCGTTTTGAATTTCCAAAATCTCGCGCAGGATGTATGCGCTAGCGCCGCCGGGCATGTCTTCGTCCAAAACCAGCAAGCGATTGGTTTTTTGCAAAGATTGTACAATCGTATGGTGAATGTCAAATGGCAAAAGGGTTTGGGCGTCGATCAACTCTACCGAGATGCCTACTTTTTCCAGCAATTTGATGCCTTCCTGCGCCACGCGTACGCAAGAGCCGTAAGTCACCAGCGTGAGGTCTTTACCATACTGTAGTACTTCGGGTATGCCGATCGGCACGGTATAGGTTCCGATGTTTTCCGGTAATGCTTCTTTGAGGCGATACCCGTTGAGGCATTCTACAATGATCGACGGGTCATCAGATTGCAGCATGGTGTTGTACATACCAGCGGCTTGGGTCATGTTGCGGGGCGTAAGCAGGTAAATGCCTCGCAAAGCATGTAAAATCATGCCCATAGGCGATCCCGAGTGCCAAATGCCTTCCAAGCGATGCCCACGAGTGCGGATGATGACTGGCGCAGTTTGGATACCATTGCTGCGGTAGCGCAAACAAGCTAAGTCATCAGAAAGCGGAGCCAAGGCATAGATCAAGTAATCGATGTACTGAATCTCGGCAATGGGTCGCAGACCGCGCATGGCCATGCCTATTGCTTGTCCCATGATGGTCCACTCGCGGATGCCGGTATCAAAAACCCGTTCAATGCCGTGTTTTTCTTGTAGTCCGGCAAAACCTTGGTTTACGTCGCCGATATTGCCTACGTCTTCGCCAAAGGCAAAAACGCGGGGATCTTTTTCCAGGATGGCATCAAAATACGCGTTGAGCACCTCAAAACCATTTTTTGTTGGCGGATGCGCGACGTAAGTGGGTTTGATTTCGGGTACTTTGAGCGCTGAAAGCGGCGTATCGCTGTACAGATGACGGTGGTATTGCGGTTCGCTTTTGGCGATCACCGCGTCCATAAATGCAGTTAATTCGCGACGTACTTCGGTATTTTCTCCTAATGTCAGGTAAAACACGCGACGCGCATTTTGCAACAATTCACTGGGTATCGGCGAAATAAACTCGTTGGCTTCCTTGATCAGTTGATTTACTTCCGGATTATTTTTGCCAAAGTTGCTGTAAATCGCTTTCAACTGCTGGTGCAATTGCTGATTGGGGTTGTTGTAAGCTTCCCAAGCACGATCGCGACATTGTTTGGCGTGTTTTTTTGCGTTGGCGCGGATGTTTTTGGTTTCTTCCGCAGTAGCATAGCCATTGTCGATCACCCATTGCTCAAATTGCAGGAGGCAATCGTATTCTTTTTCCCAGTTCAGGCGCTCTTTGGATTTGTAACGCTCATGCGAACCCGAAGTAGAGTGTCCTTGTGGTTGAGTAGCTTCTTGAATATGAAAAACCGCAGGGCGGTGTGTTTTGCGCATTTCGGGCAACACCTCGTTGAACAAGGTGACAAGGGTAGGATAATCCCAAGCTTTGGCGGTATAGATGTCTACTCCTTTTTCGTCTCCTTCAGGATGAAAACCAGCCAATACCTCCGATATGCTGCCTTTGGTGGTCTGGTATTCGGCGGGGACGGAGATGCCAAAGCCATCGTCCCATACAAAAATAGCCAAGGGGACTTGCAAAACCCCAGCGGCATTCACTGTCTCCCAAAATGGTCCTTCTGAAGTACTGGCATCGCCGATGGTGCAAATGCAAAGTTCATTGCCTTGGTCGGAAAAAGTAGTTTGTGGTATATTATCGCCGGCTTCACGGTATTTGTTGGAGGCATAAGCCAAACCGAGGGCGCGCCCCATTTGTCCTGCCGTACAAGAAATATCCGAAGTGACGTTGATGCGTTCAAGGTGGTTGGTCCACGCGCCGGTATTGGGATCAATGAGCGGCGTGGCAAAATGGGCGTTCATTTGTCGGCCCCCTGAAAATGGGTCATTTTCCGTATCGGCATACAGTTGAGCAAAGAATTCTTCGACCGTGGATACGCCAAGCGCAAACATCAGCGTTTGATCGCGGTAATAACCAGAACGGAAGTCGCCCTGGCGAATGGCTTTGGCCAGCGCAACCTGTGGCAGTTCTTTGCCATCTCCGCTGATGGCAAATTTCGCTTTGCCTGTTAGGACTTCTTTGCGCGCCAACAGACTTACTTCCCGGCTGATACAGCACAATTCGAAATCTTTCAATACCGCTTCGGTACTAAAAAGATCAGCCGTTTTGAGCTGTTTTGACACTATTTTTTTTGAAGCGGTTTTACCCAGCATGTCTTTTCAACGAGTTGGAATGTTTGTCAATCGGTTTAGCTGATAGCCCCTTTTTCGGGTCAAAATTACTAAAATAATTGGCAAAACGCGGTTGTTAATATTCGCTTTACATGGCGATTTGAAAACTTGGAATAGAAAAAGACTGATAATCAATGTGATGCAGGCATAAACAGGGTAAAAGTGTTAACGATTTGCAAACGATCTTTTTCTTAATAAAAAAATCGTTCTCTTTGTTCTGTCAGATCGTCGAAATAATCGTTTTGTGATCGAATGTTTGTACATTTAATTTTAAATTCATAACTCAAAATCGCATAGAAAATGAAGAAGTTGTTTGTTCTCGCATTGGTGCTTACTTGCACCGTGTTTGGCTTGCAGGCTCAAACTCAGCCAAAAGCTAATGGAAAATCTACTACTAAGGTTAAGCCTTCAGTAGCTCCAACTGTTGTTACCACTCCAGCTCCAGCTCCTGCAGCTCCAGTTCAGCCTGTAGTTACTGGCGATGGCGGTCCTAAAATGGTTTTCGAAGTTGAAACTGTTGACTACGGCAAAATCAAAGAAGGTGCTGAGCCAGTTCGTATTTTCAAATTCAAAAACACCGGTAACGAAGCATTGGTAATTACATCTGCTCGCGGAAGCTGCGGTTGTACTGTACCTAGCTACTCTGAGAAGCCAATCCAACCAAATGAAACTGGCGAAATCAAAGTACGTTACGACACCAAGCGCTTGGGCCCATTCAACAAGCAAGTAACGTTGACTACCAACGAAAAAGAATCTACTCACCTTTTGACCATCAAAGGCGAAGTGTTGAAAGTAGAAGAGCAACCAGGCGTACCAGCTAAAACTGGTTCTGGTGTTTTCAACAACTAAGAGATAAGGTTTAGAGCTTAAATGCTTATAACAAGCGAGTCATCCCGAATTGTCGGTGATGACTCGCTTGGTTTTTGAACCCATCTTCAGACCTTCCAGGTTTTAAAAACCTGGAAGGTCTAGGGAAAGCGCCCAAAAACAAAAAACCCTTGCTGAACAAATCTCAGCAAGGGTCTCTAACCCAAACAAATAAACACAAAAACTACTTTAAGATGAAGCAAACGTACAATAATTTTTGAAACTAAGCAAGAGTTTAATAAAAATTTTGCAACTTCTCTTATTTAAAGAATATCCATGCTGTTTTCCAGCCTCATTTGATTTGTTTCTCGCAAGAGATTGGTTATTTTTCCGGTGTCAAAAAAGAGTGGTACTTTCAGCCATTCCTATTCTGTCCATTTCGCTTAATCTTGTTCCATGCGTTTGTTTAGATTTTTATTTTTTGGCATTTTGACTTTTGGGCTCACCTGGGTGCTCAATACCTATCAACCTTTTGGCGTGCCCGTACCTGCTTTAGGCGCCTTATTTGATCCCGTCGCAGGCTTCTGGGCCAATGCCGACGCCAAGCCTTTATCTTCCAACCAACTGACACTTCACGCACCTGGTATGAATGGTAAGGTTGATGTCCTTTTCGACGAGCGCCTGGTGCCACATATTTTTGCCGATGATTTCAAGGATGCCGTTTTTGCGCAAGGATATGTTACGGCCATGCACCGCTTATGGCAAATGGACATCTCCTACCGTGCCGGCGCCGGTCGCTTATCGGAAGTATTGGGCGAACGGACGCTAGAAAACGATCAAAACCAACGCCGTAAAGGCTTATTGCGGGCTGCAAAAGTTGCCTTCGAAGCTTTGAAAGCATCACCTGAAGATTGGCCCATTGTGGAGGCTTATACGGCTGGGGTAAATGCCTATATTGCTACTTTGACCCCAGGTACCTATCCTTTGGAATTTAAATTGCTGGGGTATAAGCCTGAACCTTGGACGGCGCTTAAAACTGCGGTTTGCTTTAAAAACATGGCCGAAACGCTGTGCTACCGCCATGCTGATTTGCCCAATTCTAATGCCCGTGCTTTGTTTGGCCCGGCCTTGTTTGATTTTTTGTATCCTTCCTATAACCCGAAACAATCGCCAGTAATTCCGGCTACGGTTAAGTGGGATTTTAAACCCATTGGCATTGCGCCACCGAGCGAAAAGATCAATTTGTTGAGCCAAACTTGGCCAAAGCTAAAAATGCCCATGCCTGATGAATCTTTGGGAAGCAACAACTGGGCGGTTGCGGGTTCAAAAACTGCTTCTGGGCGCCCCATCATCTGCAACGATCCGCACTTAAACCTTACCCTGCCTTCCATTTGGTATGAAACGCAAATCCACACTCCCGAGACCAATGTCTATGGGGTTACTATCCCTGGCTTGCCTTGTGTGATCATCGGGTTTAATGAAAACATTGGCTGGGCCGTTACTAACGTTGGACAAGACGTGCTCGATTGGTACGCCATCAAATGGCTCGACGATGCGCATACCACTTATGCCTATGACGATCAAAAGAAAAAAGTAGACATTCAATACGATACTGTCTTTGTTCGGGGGCGCAAGGAACCCGTCATAGAAGCCATGAAATTCACCGTATGGGGGCCAGTGGCTTTTGAAAATGCCCCAAAATCTCCTTACCGTGGACTGGCCATGCACTGGCTGGCTGCCGAAAAGCCTGAAAAACGGGCATTTTACGAAGTAGGTACTTTTATGCGCTTGAACATGGCCAAAAACTACCTCGATTACGCTACTGCACTAACTGGCTACGACGCTCCGGCTCAAAACTTTGCCTTTGCTTGCCGGGATGGAGATATTGCGTTGAAAGTCAATGGTAAATTCCCGATCAAAAACCCGGGTCAAGGTAGGTTTGTACAGGATGGAAGTGCCTCCAGCAATGCCTGGCACGGCTATATTCCGCGCAATCAAATTCCGCAAGTGCTCAACCCTGAACGCGGATTTGTGGCCTCAGCCAATCAAAATTCCGCTTCGCCAGCTTATCCTTATTACTACAACGGCGAATTTGACGATTACCGCGGTCGCTTGATCAATCGCCGCTTGGCAGAGATGAATAAGATTACCATCCAAGATATGATGCAGTTGCAAACCAGCAGTTATTCTTTATTGGCGGAAGAGGCCACTCCCCTGCTGTTAAAGCTTCTGCCCCGGACTGGATTGAATACCGCCGAAAAAGCGCTGGTGAAGGAGCTGGAAACCTGGGATTATAAGTTCCGCTACGATGCTACTGCGCCAGTTGTTTTTCAAGCTTTAATGGACTCGGTGTACCGCTTTACTTTTGACGAGATCCTCTATCAACCCGAATCTGTTGAATTGGCAAAACCGCGTACCTGGCGTTTCCTAGAGTTGCTAGACTTAACGCCTGATCATGCTATTTTTGACCAGCTGGCTACCAAAAACAAAAAAGAACAAGCCAGTGATTTGGTGCTCGAAGCTTTCCATCAGGTAGCACGGGAGTGGACGCCAAAGTTCAAAGCAGGTTTCAATTGGCGGCAACAAAACAAGGCGGAAGTAAGACACTTGGCGCGGATCCCCGCCTTTACGCGCAGCGATCTGGCCATCAGCGGCTACCGTCAAGCACCCAATGCGAGTAACGGTGGTAATGGGCCATCCTGGCGCATGGTGGTGGAGTTGGGGCCAGAGGTGAAAGCTTATGGCGTTTTTCCCGGCGGACAATCGGGTAATCCCGGCAACCCCAATTACGATGCCATGATCCCGCAATGGGTGAAAGGCGAGTACAATGAGTTGTTTTTCATGAAAAATGCCCAGGATCGCCGTCAAAAAGTGGTGGGGCAATGGACTTTATCAAAGTAGGTATCGAATCAATGATTAGAGTAGAAGACCTCTGCTCGATGAAAAAATAAATCAATGAAATCATTATTGGCCATTGTATTGATTGTAGGGCTGGGGTATCTCAGCGGATTGTTTTTGCCCTGGTACGGATTTGTGGGTGTTGCGTTTATAGTTGGCATGCTACTGGGAACTAAAAGCTACCAGGCGGTTTTTACCGGGTTCTTGGGGATGTTTTTGTTGTGGGGCGGGTTGGCTTGGGCTAAAAACGCCGGCAATGCCGGTTTATTGGCTGGTAAAATGGGGCAATTGTTTGGTCACCTCGGAGCAACTGGAATGGTTTTACTGACGGCAGTACTGGCAGGCTTACTGGGCGGTTTTGCAGCATTAACGGGCTATTCTTTTCGGGAAGCTTTTTTTAGCAAAAAAAACACCCGCCATCGACGCCGGAGCTCCAGTAACCGTAAAGCCTATGCACGGCGATAGTTGGGAATCGAGAGCGAACCCCATTTCTGTAATACCTCTTGGTAAATCAGGAAAAAGCTGGCACTTGTCTATAAAAATTGAACTTTCAGTGTATCGACTGCACATTTGAGAAAAAAGCAGCAACATGTGCAAAGAAAGCTATAAATCGCGCTATCGTCATTTCAACGCATTTCCACCTGACTGGGACAGCTGGAATAAAGAGGAGCAAAAAAAATACTGGAAGCAAAGTGACCAGAAGGGCTATGAAAAACACAAATTTCAAAAGCACCTCCGCGCCTATTTGATCGTAAATGGTATCCTGTGGTACTCCAATATGCGCAATGGGCATTTTTTTGGTTCTTTTCCAGTGGCCTTTTTTTGGGGTTTAGGCCTGTTGTTCCATTATGTTAGCGTATTTGGTTGGCCTGATTCCAATAGTGCCGCCAACTTGGGTTTTGAACAGGATGATGACCCTATCGCTCCGCAAAACGAGCCGGGCTGGAAAGACAAAGACCTCGTTTGATAAAAATTCCGTCGTAATATTATAATTTAGTAGACTGTTTGGTGGTGTGCGCCAAACAGTCTTTCTAATTTTAATAAAGCGCTGAACTTTATTGGGTTCGGTAGCATTCAATCCAAGCAAACCAATTTCACCACACCAAGTTTTCAAAGAGATGGGATCATCAAACTACCGTAAAGAAAATATCGACAGCGATTATGCTAAAGCCCAAAAAGGGGTCAAGAGAAAAAGAGCGTTTCAAAATCATTTTTCTATTTACCTCATCATGTCAGCTTATTTCTTTTTTGTCAATCAGATGATTTCGCCCAACCGCTTATGGTTTTACTGGCCTATACTAGGTTGGGGAATAGGGATTGCCATCCAGTATTCCAAACTATACGGTATCCCTGGCATTATCGATCCAGTTGATGAAGTTTGGGAAAGCCGCGAAATGGAAGCTGAATTGCGGAAAATCAAGGCAGCAAAGGGCGAGAGCTTTGTAGCCGAAAAACCAGTAGAAAAACTGGATCTCAAAACATTGGATCATTTGAACCAGAAAGAAACACTCTGGGATGAAAATGAATTGGTCTAAAAGCTCGTTTGGATAAATAATCTCCCACATTATGAAATTGTTCAAGTTAATTTGGAGAAATCAGTCATATTTGCAGTCGCTTTTCAACTATGGGCAATGGACTTTTTTTGGTTCTTTTCCAGTAGCTTATTTCGGGTTTAGGTCTGTTGTTCCATTATGTTAGCGTATTTGGTTGGCCCGATTCCAATAGTGCCGCCAACTTGGGTTTTGAGCAGGATGATGACCCTATCGCTCCACAAAACGAACCGGGCTGGAAAGACAAAGACCTCGTTTGATAAAAATACCGTCGTAATATTGTAATTTAGCGGTCTGTTTGGTGGTGTGTACCAAACAGTCCTTCTAATTTTAAAAGGCACTGAACTTTATTGGGTTCAATTGCCTTCAATCTAAGCAAACCAATTTCACCAATACCAAGTTATTAAGAAGATGGGATCATCAAAATACCGTAAAGAAGATATCGATAGTGATTATGCTAAAGCACAAAAAAGAGTGCAAAGGAAAAAGGGGTTCCAAAAACACTTTTCCATTTATCTGATTGTGTCGGCTTTTTTGTATGTGATCAATCAATTGACTTCGCCCCACGAGTTATGGTTTTATTGGCCTATGCTGGGTTGGGGCATCGGGATTGCTATCCAATACTCCCAACTATACGGTATCCCCGGCATTATTGATCCAGTAGATGAAGACTGGGAACGCCGCGAAATGGAAGCCGAATTGCGGAAAATAAAGGCAGCAAAAGGTGAGAGTTTTGTATCCGAAAAACCGCTAGAAAAAATGGATCTCAAAACATTGGATCCTTTGAAACAGAAAGAAACACTCTGGGACGAAAATGAATTGATCTAAAAGCGCGTTTGAATAAATATTATTCCCTCGCAACGTAAAGTTTAGGTTAATTCGGGGAAATCAGTCATATTTGCGGTCGTTTTTTCAACACCAATTTTTTTCGAGTTGACAAAGAGTTTGGTAATTATACCTACGTACAATGAAAAGGAAAACATCGTCCGAATGATCGAGGCGGTTTTTTCGCTTGAACATCCATTTGATTTGCTCATTGTGGATGATGGATCTCCTGATGGTACCGCCGAACTGATCAAAGCACAGCAAATTTTGCATCCGGAGCGTCTTTTTTTATTAGAAAGACCTGGTAAGATGGGACTTGGTACCGCCTATATCGCTGGTTTTCATTGGGGGCTGCAAAAAGGGTATGATTACCTTTGTGAAATGGATGCCGATTTTTCTCACAATCCACAAGATTTGGTGCGCTTGTACCGCGCATGCGCCGAACAAGGAGCTGATTTGGCGGTGGGTTCGCGCTACATCCGCGGCGGCAAAGTGGCGAATTGGCCTTGGGATCGGATTATTTTGTCGTACGGCGCCTCCTTGTATGTGCGCATGATCACCTTCTTACCCGTTTTGGATCCTACCGCTGGTTTTGTTTGTTACAGTCGCCAAGTGCTGGAAACCATTGATTTAGATAAGATCCGATTTGTGGGATATGCGTTTCAGATAGAAATGAAATTTGCCGCCTATCAATTAGGTTTTTTGATCAAAGAAGTGCCCATTACGTTTATCGATCGCGTGGCAGGCGCCTCTAAAATGTCTGCTAACATTATCCAGGAGGCCGTTTTGGGCGTTTTGAATATGCGTTGGCGGAGTTTTTTCATCAGCTATGCCTTGGGAACTCCTAAAGAAGCTTGAGCAAGCTTACTACTGGGCATTTTTATAACGATCGGTTGTTAAACGTTTAGTTCTCTTAGACCTGGAAGGTTGGAGGAAACCCCAAAATCAATCATGTTCAGTAGTAATGTCCATTGCTACAACATGGATCTTGGCTACGCCTCTCTTTTACAATGGCATGGTATCTAGCAAAATGTATTGTGAATATGCATCACTAGGATTTAGGGCAAAATGCCAGAGCCATCGGCTCGCTGATATTTTGTAGCGCCGGATTTCAATCCGGCGAAATAGGGAACATAGATTTTGGAGTGCCATCGGCACGGTACATATAAAACCATTTCTCAATATCTCTACCTTACTTTTGTTTAAACATAGAATATGGATTGAGCCTACTGCTCTCGAATCTATTTTATGACACAATTACCAACGGGCTAAAGCCCATTGCTACAACATGCATCGAGGCTACGCCTCTTTTACTACGGTAAGGTATCTACTACTACTGGACACTTTTACAATGATCGGTTGTTAAGCCTTCCAGCTCTTCGAGGCCTGGAAGGTTGGAGCAGACCCCAAAATTAATCATGTTCAATAGAGGCATAAGCTGAACAAATCTCTCTTTTACCAATCAGCGCTACCCTACCCCCTTTTTATTTCCCATGCAACCAACTCGTCCAAATCTCTTGTTGTAGTTTACCCATTTTTTTCAAGGGCATCATTTCAAAGGAGCGCTCGTATTTTTTTCCCAAACTCAGATTGATGTACCGCTGTTTGCCATTTTGCAACACCAGAATATCCATCTCTTCGCCAGGATGCTGTTGAGGTAAGATGTTGTTGAATAAAAACTGCTTCGTGGCCAGGTTGTCAACGTCGAGCAGGATATTGCCGCGTCGGAATCCCGCTTCCCAAGCTGGTGATTGGTACTCTACTGCGCTGATGACCGTGCTATCCCGTACCACGCGAGTGCTAATGCCCAGCCAGCCTCCTGGAACGGCCTTGCTCTCCAGATCAATTTGTATGCCGCAGTAATGGAGGTATTTAGGGTAATCTAAATCTGCAGTAGTGCTCACGTAGCGAAAAATATCCTCCAGCGAAGTACCGGCCATTTTTTCACAGGTCTGCCGAAATTCCTCCTCGGTGAATCCACGTTGTAGTTTTTGGTAATATTCCTGGTATAGGTAGCGCATGACGTCATCCAGCGAGTGTTTGTTTTGCGATGCTTCCCGGATGCGAAAATCGAGGAGCAAACCGACTACCGGACCTTTTTCGTAGTAAGAAATTGTATTGTTTACTTCATCGTCTACGCGGCCGTTGGGGCCGTCGCTCCAGGTTTCGGTGCTGGCTTGTAGCAAAGTTTGGTGCAAACGCCCCGGTTTATCTTCAAAAGCGCGAATGTTGTTGCTAAATGCTTTGAGTAAGTCTTCGTCGCTGCACAAACCCGCCCGTCGCACCAACAGGTACTCGTAGTACACCGATAAGCCTTCAGAGACCCATAATTGGTTGGTTCGACTGCCCTTATCATAATCAAACGGCCCCAACTCGATGGGTCGAATGCGTTTTACGTTGTAATGGTGAAAATATTCGTGCGCCAAGAAAAACAAATTGCGCAGGCGGGTTTGTGGGGTGCTCTGACTTTTGGCCACAAAAGCAAAGGCGGTAGAGTTTAAGTGCTCGATGCCCCCGCCGCCAGGTCCAATGCCAATGAAAGTATACTCGTTGTAAGGCAGGTCGCCCATCATATCGACAGCAGTTTGCACGATTTTTTGCAAATCGCTCATCAATTTGGACTTGTCAAAATCCCCCAGTTGGAAGCCGATGAAACGGTGTTTTTTTCCTTGTACAAAAAACGGCGGCAACTCATCCAAATTCCCTACCAGCAAAGGACTATCATAAAGCACATCAAAATTGGGGGCATAGAAAGCAAAAGTTTTTCCTGGAATTGGCTCCAAGCCAGTGGCAATGTCTTGCCAATTGCCAAACGATACCACTTGCAATTCCGAGGGGTGTTCAATGCGGCCAGCTGGGTACATCAACACTCCGGCAGGCAAGATATAGCCTCTGCCCTCATCCAAATAGGGCATGCCTACAAATGAGCTCACGGTTTTGATATCGTATTCCAGCACAACTTGGCTACCGGCATGCGGCTGAATTTTCCAGGTATGATCATCAGTCATTTCCCAGGTCAAGGCCACACCTTGTCCGTCTATGGCGCTGAACTGCTGCACGTATTGTCCGAAATCCAAACGTTGATAATAGCCTGGGCTCCAAATTGGCATTTTGAATACTAGGGGTAAATTTCCCAATCCTTGGCACTCCATTTTTACTTGAAAAACGTGCGAAGCCGGATTGCTCATTCCCACGGTAAAGGCTATCGTGCTGTTTTGGGTCTGTCCTCCAATCGCGGAAAGGAGCAACATCAACCCCAAAATTCCTTTTATCCATCTCATTGACATAGCTGTCGTCCTATTTGCTTCGCTCAAAATATAAAATTTATGGTCTCCTTTAATACCCATAAACCCAAACATACTCTAAGTTGAACCTAAGATTCAACAAAGTTCTCTTTTTATACCCGCACATCCCAATACAAAGTCAGCCCCGTAGGCACGTCCAGGCGTTTGGAAACCTGCTGGCGCGTCCCCTTCCAGTACTCGGCCAACCGCCAGTAACGCAGCTTCCACTGTCCACACCACGCCAGCTTCTGGGCCATGCAAACGCGCAGCAACCGTGTTCCCTTGCGCGTCGCGCACCTCTCCCCACACGTGGGTAGACGTTTGCTCGCGCTGCGCACGCGTAGGCCCCGGGCGCACCTGCCCTTGCATCCAGCGGCGCACAAAACCAAATCTAAACAGCGGACGCAGGTATTCCAAGGCCGCCAATTGTTTCATCACTGCCTTGGGCATCACGGCATAATTCTCGATGTTGGGAATCCCGGTGCTATAAAAGGCGGTAAACACATCGCCCCAGGTGAGACGGATGGCAGTTTCCGCACCTTTGCCAAAATCGATGAGTCGGGTTTTAACTCCGCGCTCGGGATGTACCAACTCGCCGTTGCGACGCACAAAATTACCTAAGGGGATCAACTCAATGGCCGTGCGCTGGGTACCAGGCGGTAAACCCGCCGAACCATCGCCTTTAAATGCCAGGGTGAGCTGGGTGGCAGTAGGCAACTGTTGTTGTAGAAAAACCGCCAAACAATCGGTGGGAACCACGTCAAAACCCACCCCGGGCATCAACATGACGCCTTGGGCTTTGGCCTCGGCATCAAGTGCTGCCACGGCTTGATAAACGGGAATTTCCCCGGTCAAATCCAAATAATGTACTCCATTGCGCAGACAGGCTTGCACCATGGGTTGGGAAGTGAACTTATAGGGACCAGCACAGTGAAGCACCACGGTGGTATCTTTTAATCCTGCATCAACAGCAGCGGGGTTGTCGAGGCTAAAGATGCGGGCTTCCAGGCTTAGTTCGATAGCCAAACGTTGAATGGCCTTAGCATCCCGACCAGCAAGGATGGGGCGTAGACCTTTTTGTACGGCAATGCGTGCCGCTTCTTCGCCAACATAGCCGTTGGCGCCGTAGATGAGGAAGGTTGAGGGCATGGGTTGGGTATTTTTGTTGAAAAAGAGGAAGATAAGTGATGGGACAATATAAATTAACATTTTCAACCTGATTTTTTGAATTTCACTTTCTTATTTTTCATTACAATGCCCTGCGATGCAACGAAAAAGATAGGAACAGAGGTGATGAAAGAACAAGACCTAAGTAAACCTTTATTGTTTGAGTAGTCCTAAGTGCTACCTGCCTGCATATAAAAAGTTGGAAATAAGATTGATATCAAAAAAATCAGTAAGAACATTGTTTTATTTGATGGAAAATTTTATATTTGATCTCATTTACCCCCTGACGTGATGACAGCGATAACTCTAAAGCCAGCTTTAAAAAATACTCAGAATCAATCTTATAAAGGCCAAAGCCCTAATCCAAAAAGGTTTTATTGGTGGTTAGTTCTTATCATTGGTTTGGGCTTTTCGCAGCATTTAACATTGATGATTTTGATTTTTTGATTTTCAAAGATGGCAAGTATGATCTATCACCTGAGCGCAAAATAAAGTTAGAGAAGGAGCTTAGAGAGATTGATGAAGCAGAGCAATATGTAATATTTGCTTAAAAACCAGGTAACTATCCTTGGGGTGTAATTCAAAATGTCGCAAAACAAAATAAAAAATTAATATCTTGAGATC
>JBBANM010000093.1:5598-26647 GCA_040401995.1 Saprospiraceae bacterium | reverse complement strand
CTACATGTCAAATAATAATCTTCTAGAGCATTAGCCCAACCCATTATTCGCATTAATTATCTTAGCCTACTCATCTCGCTTTTCGGCATGCCGCGGTCTACCCACCTTTATTTTCAGATAGCAAGACAAAAAATATTAGAATCAAATTAATGTCAACAAAAAATCCTCCGACATGGAGCTCGCCTTCCAAGGCACTTGCTGGTAGTTGGTCAGCTTTTTAGCTGGTCGATTTATGGCATTAAAAAGCTGATTCACAGTCAGGTTTGATTTGGGAGTAGATAATGCAATGGAACCATGCCAAATGGAAATAAAGAAAAATGAGAAATATAATTTTTTGTAGTAGATCTATTATTTGTGAATAAAAATAAAATTACCCCCTTCATCCCCAGTATTCATTATAGTACCAAATTGAGGAACCTGGCCAGGACTATTGTTGATTACAGCCGTTTTAAATTGGCTAAACAATTGCTCTTCCGTCAAATATCTATCCTTATTCTCTTCCAGCTTTTTGACCAGATATTGGATGAATACGCTTTTGTCAGGTACTGTGGTTAGAGTACCACTGGTGATCGCTTTGCGGCTCGTCATCTTGTATACTTCCTCCACTGCCTGCTGTTCTGTAAAAGCTTCACGTGTTTTGAATATGCCGCCACTGAAACAAGCATCGGATATTAGCAAAGTGTGTTTGGATTTGATGGCTCGAACGTACCCGGTGATGTCCTCATTAGCAATCCAGTTGGTTGGTAGATCTCGATCGGCATCGGTAGGCAGCCAGTAACCTTTTTCCATGTCATTGTCCCAATAACCGTGACCAGCATAAAATACAAGCAGGTTGTCGGTCTCTTTTACAGCCGTACGCAAACGGGCGAGTTCGGTAAACACGTCCTTTTTACTTGGGTTTTTGAGCAGCTTCACATTTTTGGGATCAAAATGGTAAGCTGTGGTGAGTGTTTTTTGTAGTTGCATGGCATCCTTTACTGGATTGTCCAGTTTGTTTACGCTGGGATCGGCATAGTCTTCTACCGCTATCAATAGGGCATGGTAGGTACCAAAGTCATTGATATTCAAGGCTACGTTTTTTGGCGCTGAAGTAGTAGTAATGGACTGTGGGTTCGTCGCTGGCGACTGGGGTTTCGTTGCTTTTGGGTCTTCAATGCCACCTATGGATAAGTCGCGCTCGGAGAGGCCAGCATCGGCTATGCGGATATTCGAGATGAAGGGGTAAGATTCCCTGGCAGACCAAGGAGCACAGTAAAACCTCAGTGTGCCAGATTGCAAAAGTTTTGTTCCCATCACTTCGGCTAAATCAATCACTTTTTTTTCATCCAGCCACACCCTCAATCGTTGTTTGTTTATTGCAATACGCACGGTAAGTGAGCGGGCTTTATAATCTTCTAAACTATATGGAGTTGCATTTTCGGTGTTATTCACTCCGGTTATCCTATAGGGTATTCTTCCATATGCATAGTCTATTTCGAACTTGCATTGGTTGTTCGGGTCGCTCCCTAAGTATACTTCTAATTTTGGGCTTCCATCCAACGCTGCTCCATGTTGACTAAACCCTAAATTTGAAGTAAACACCTGGAATTCAATCGTGCAATTCTCTGGAAAAGGCTGCATCAATTCTTTGCTTGCGCTCACTTTGTGATTGAGCATGAGCCATTTTCCAGGTATCTTGCTTAAAGTGGTAACTTCAGCTGTCCCCGAAAATTTCCATCCGCTTGGAGGGTTCCCTTCGGGAGTGCTGGAAAAGTCTTCCTGATACACGAGCTTGTTGCCTGGCACAAAGTCGAAATTGCGCTTGACTTGTACCTCGTATTCTGAGTTGTCCTTGTTTGTTTCACCGGGTTTATCTCCAGTTTTTTTGTTTTTGCCATTCAAGGCGCCTTCAGCCTTTTGAATGACTTTGTCTTCGACTTTCCTTTTGAGTTTGTCCAAGAATTGGGCCTGGGCGAAGCTCACACTAAGTAGCAGAGCTACTAGGAGGAATAGTTTTTTCATGTTGGAATTTTTTTGATAAGGTAGTCTCCTGCCATAGTAAAGGCAGGAGACTACAAAAAAATAGTCCTTATCCAGGTAAAACGATCCGACAAATAAGCAATAAAGATTATCTAAAAACCAGATTCCCGGCTCCGTCAATGGAAACGCTGCTACAGCGAGATAAATCAACTCCAGCAGAACGCACCGCATCATTCATTGCAGCATTGATGGCTAAACGAAGGGTTGGATTGTTAAACTGTGCCCTTAAATTGCTTTCTATGGCTTGTCTAATTCTGTTTTGTCGATCTCCTACTCTAGGTATGATTCCCCAGTCGCACAAGAAAGCCCAAAAGTTATTGGAGCAAGGGTCATTCCCTAGCTCTCTGACATCGACATTAAAAACTACTTCATGTGTATAATCCAAGCGACCTCCAGATAAAACTGGTGTTAAATACATTTCTACCCACGCTCGGTTCAACTCATAGTCGGGGCAACCCGCGCCAGGGCAAAAAGGGTTACCTTCGCAACAACCGTTATTATAACAGTCTGTCACCAATTCCGTGCCAGCGCTTTCAAAGTCAAGTCGCACCAAAATGCGACCACTGTTGGTTGATACATTGACAGAGTTGGAATTCCAATCGTTGATGTATGCCTTACAGCGATTTTCAGGTCCGCCTTCTACCATGTCGATATTGAAAGGAAGTCGAAAAGTTGAAGCACCCATGTTGACTCGAAAAAAGCAATCGTTGGGGCGCAAAAAAGCCCTTTCACCGGTAGGATTAAACTCGTTTTTTCTCGAAGTGAAATTGTTTACCCGCACAGAAGCCGTAGAAAGGCTACTACGCAAAGGGTTGAACCAGGTAGCGTTTGGTACAGTAGGGCATGTTGCAGGAGGAGGAGGTGTATAACTTCCTGCTGCCCATAAGAAAAACTTGGCATTACGTGGAAGCATAGCCAAATCTTGGTTGTAAACTGCCCAACGACCATTAGTATACCAAACTCCGATTTCATGGGGATTGTAAACCGCAGTCCAGTATTGGGAAGCAAAAACCAAAGCATCTGGTTGGTTATTGGTAGTAGGGTTGTCAAAAACTTGCCAGTTATTGGCAGTAGTGTTCGCATCAAAGACAAATATTCTGTCATCAATAAAAACATTGAACTTTGGATTAGCAGGCATGGGGTTAGTTGTTCTTTGGTTATAAACTGTCCATCGGCTGCCATTGTACCAAACACCAATCGGATTGTTGTTATATGGGCCACCGCTGCCCCAGTCAGGAGTCACTAAGAATTTTGCGTCGGGGCGGCCATTTAAGCTAGGATGATCCAAAATGGCAATGTGGCCGCTAATCTGATTAACAGTAGTTTTAAATGCGTTTGCGCTTGGTGAAGCGATCAACACATTGAACATTGCCCCATTGGTCATGGGGGTTCGATCTTGGTTAAAGATAGTCCACAGCCCATTGTTGTACCATACTCCGATAGACTTATTGTGATAAGGTCCTGTTGTTTTCCAATTAGAGGTAACAATCAAAACAGCATCTGGTCTGTTGTTGAGTTCTGGGTGATTTAGTGTAGTCCAATTAGCGGAAATGTTACTCGTATTCGCTGTGTGCAAAAATGTTGTTTGAGCTTTGGTAGCAAAAAAACTAATGCTAAAAGCAAAGATCAAGGGCAAAGTTTTAAAACATTGATCTAACATAAACTGAAATTGTTGTATTAGCCTACTCATCTCGCTTTTCGGCATGCCGCGGCCTAGCCATCTAATATTCAGATAGCAAGACAAAAAATATTGTAATCGAATTTATTTCGCCAAGTACAAATCCTCCGACATGGAGCTTGCCTTTCAGGGCACTTGCTGGTTGTTCGTCAACTTTTTAGCTGGTCGATTTATGGTTTCACTGCCGAGGAAATCGAGGCATCGTTTCCTGTTTTATCTACGTAAAATCGCTTGCAGCTTTGTTGCTGAGCAAATAAAACCGCTACTTCAGGAAAATTCACCTTATGATGCATGTAAGTAAGCAGTCGAAATGGGATGGGCAGATCATTATGTTCCTTTGTGTTCTGCCCATCTTATATCATTACTGCTTAGAATTTAGATGATTAGCGGATATTTGCCCTTTGGCGTTCGCATTTTTCCCACATTTGGGCGAAATCCTCCACGGTAGAAAACAATATATAATTTTCGAAGCTAGGGCTAGCGTTTCGTAAACTTTGTATAAACTCTGGGAATAGTCCATAGTGAGACATTCCATCTTTATTAAATGATTCAAAATCCCATCTTTTAGTATTATCACCTGTTCTACAGCAGACCTCAAGCCCTGGAACATTTTCACTTAGTCGCGCTCTACCAGATGGTGCTTTTGGTAGCTTTGCTCCAACATGAACATCTGTACCCATTGCTACGTTTTTACCTCTCATTTTATTTATGACTGCGCTATAAGTTCCTACAAAAACAGAGGGATCTACATCCCCTGTACCTACACCAGCCATCCCTCCTAATGTTCTTAAATCAGTATAGTGGTCATCTGTTCGAGTTTTTTCATCACCCGCAGTTCCACGGGGCCCGTTGTGGCCTGAATTAAGAGGATAGTTATTGTCTAAGGCAATGCGCATTACATCTGCCACACACTTTTCTGACATATGGTCAATATCTATCATCATTCCTTTTCGCATCATATAGCGTATCGCAAAATCTCCCAAATCAGGCGTTAATCCCAACGTATTTCTATGTCCAAAGCCTGCATCTGGACTGGGATAGGAATATTGAGAGAAATTAAGAACTTGAGAAGGTAATGGTGCAAAAGGAAGATTTCTTGCCACATCAATAAGTGTTCTAATTTCACTACTTAAAGTACCAGCAAAATCTGGTTCTCTAAATGCTATTCCTGTTTCAGCAGTAGATACTGATTCTACATTGAAAATACGTCCCGTTAAATAAAAATTTGAGGCATTGAATGAAATAGATTCCATACCGTTTCCATAAACAGCAGCGCCTCCAAAAACATTATTTACAATGTGAACCGGAAAGATGTAACGTACTCCCATTCTGTGTAGGCGGTCTATTTCGTTTTTTACTTCTAATTGCCTTGGGGTTGAATTATAAACTTCGCCGAGGCGTCTTTGGGCTGGGCTATAAAAATTTCCTATATTATCCATCTCAATCCCAATGATGACAGCCAATCTACCCGATTGAACAACCTTACGCATTCTGGTGGCGGTAGTTACGGTATCCATAATTTCTGTGTGGCGCCCTACAAAAGCAATGAGCTCTCTGATTTGGTCTTCCATAGAATGCAAATCATCGTAAGGACCCACTGTTTCCATTGCATCAGCAAGTGTATGGCTATTTTGTGCTAGAGCCACAATGGTTTTTAAACCTCCACGCCGAGCTCGGTCGATCCACTCCCACCACATTTGCTGATGGGTTGTATAAGATTGCTTGGGCCAGCCATCTTCCCAGCCCGCGTCTCCTGCTCTCTTTGGATGGGGGTTTTGTGCATCAATTAGTTTATTACGGATTAGATTTTGACTAGGACTGGAACCAGTTGGAAATATCCAAGTACCTGGAAATGGTCCTGGAATTTTTTGTACATATCCATGCATATCATTACAGTCTCGTATAAAATTTCCATCAATATTTCCGTAGAAGAATTCTCTTCCAAAGCCAAATTGACTCATCGGGTGGGTATGCATATCCACAAAGCCATTTAGCGGTGTATATGGAACTATTTCAAAAGAACCGGGGCGAAAAGGGAGGCTTTCTCTATCACCTACCACTTCCAGTCGAGTACCAGTATAATCTGCATTTTGATAAAAAATGGCTTTGAATCCATTCGTTACTTGAATAGAACCAACCTTTGAAACACCAAAGCTCGCGGTAGTAAATCGAAATGGACCATTTGCTTGCGTACTTCCTGAAGTGTACCGGGCTCCTTTAAGGTTATTAGATACACCTGTGAAAATGCCTTCTTCAAATATTGTTCCAAAATAATTAGAAAATATGGCGGTAGTTATATCGACTACTTCTTCTATTTCCATTGAAGAGGCGATATCATTGAAATTAACACTTGTTAGACAAGGTGTCTCGCTCGTGATGACCACCTTACGTCCATGAAAGTTTTCGTTTTCGTATAAAGTAATTTTGAATCGGCCATTAATCTTTAAAGATGATAATGCGTCATTTGGTAAACCTGCTGGTATACGAGGGTATCGCCCTGTGCGTAGATTAATACTATTTCCTTGAAAATCGCAATGTTCGTAGAGTGTAACTGGACCTTGTACAGCAGGAGTGCAACTATTTGGTAATGTATTATTAAATGCCCACCAATATGTAAAATTGGTTCCATCAAAACGTGCATCCGTTCTGGTCAATTGATTATTATCTAATTGAAGCACTAAAATATCATCTCTAGTACCTCCGCGCTCTCTTCGGAAAGCGGCATCTCTTACTTTGGCAGCAACCAACCGACAATTACCAGTTCTTATTGGCAATTGCCCAATATTTGCGCTGGTTTCTGCTACTAAATTTCCATTTCCATACTCTATCTTATGTAAAGAATAAGTATTACTAGTGCCGTTTCTTATTACAATTCCATCCGTTGTCCCGCCGTTAATATTGGCTACACAGATTTGAGAATTAGTAGGAAACAAATTACCATTTGTGGTGAAAGCCCACCAAAAAGTCAGGTTTCCGTTTGGAAGAATAACCGAACCGTACACCCGAATCTGCCTACTCGCGTAATCTACAATCAATAAATCTTTTCGTCCAGGGTGATCGCTGGAAAATGCTCCCACTAATACCTGAACATTTGCCAAATTTGTTCCGGCTGGACTTGTTCCACCCAAGTTTCCGATTTCAAAATTGGTCATTTGAGCAAATAAACCATTGGCGGCTCGTTTGAAGAATCGAATTTGACCCGTTGTGGGATTATGAACCATTATTTCTTCAGCTACGTCGGTGTCAAAATTAGCAACTGTAAATAATTCATTATCAGCTATAAAGTTGCCTTGAGTAAACCACCACCATAGCGACCTTAAATCATCGCTTATGGCAAAAGCCTGTGTAGTACCATCATTAAGAATTGCAGCAATTTGTTTTTTGCCACGTTCTCTGCCACTGGTCACAAAATCCCCAATTATGATTCGTTTCACAGTTGCCCCAAAAGTATGCGTAAGGATAGGAGTCAAACCTACATCTGCTTTTGAAACGGTTATCTGCCTATCATTGATTGTTATAATGTCATCAACACCATCTCCATTTATATCTCCTAAATAAGAGCAGTTTGAAATTTGATTTTGTACAATGGATTGAGAATAACTTATAAAAGAAAGAAACAACCATAAAAAAGTTAATAATACATTTTTCATTGTAACTTGGATTTTATTGCTAATCAATCACCTACTCATCTCGCTTTTCGGCATGCCGCGGCCTAGCCACCTAGTATTCAGATAGCAAGACAAAAAAATTAGAATCGAATTTATTTCGTCAAATACAAATCCTCCGACATGGAGCTTGCCTTCCAGGGCACTTGCTGGTTATTCGTCAACTTTTTAACGGTTCCATTTACGGCATTAAAAAGCTGATCTACGGTCAGGTTGGGTTTGCGAATGTGTTCAAGCAAAGCCCCTGTATACACGCCGTTACGTCCGGTGCCATCGGCGGCGGTAGAACCGGGCGAAGTCGCAAAACCGATAAAGGTGCCTTGCGGAGCGTTTATATTGGCAAGGCCGTTTGCGCCGGTAGAACGGCTCCAGCTACGCTGAAAGGGATTGTCGCGGCAGGCATCCAGTACGATGACGTTGGATTGGTTATTGGCTTCATCCATTTTGCTCAGTACTCTGCCAACCGGGTAGCATTCATATTCTACTTCTCCTTGGGATTGGATCTTGGCATCAATGGGTACCAAATAATTCTCGCCTTTAATTTGTAGCCCATGCCCTGCGTAGAAGAAAAAACCTAGGTCGTATTTTTTTAGACGGCTTCCAAAGTCGTCGATGGCTTCGTTCATCTTGCGCCGATCAGCGTTCAGTGCATTGATCACTTCAAAGCCCATTGAACGCAGAGCCGCTGCAATATCAGTAGCATCGTTGACCGGATTTTTTAATCCAGCAGTGGGATAGGCAGCGTTACCAATTACAAGGGCCAAACGGCGCTGGGATTTAGCGTTACTTAGGGTATTCGAGGCCGTTGCGTTTGGATTGTAAGTGATCGTGAAAACCTCGGATTTGAGTTCTCCAGCATTACTTTGGGCAATGAGTTGGAATTGGTTTTCTCCGGTCTTTAGTGTTACGGTTTTGTTGAAGGCATTGAAACAATCGTTGGCTTGTTGCACAATTAGTCCCCGAGTTGTATAAGAGCGCTGACCATTTTGTACCAAGATGTACTCTTTGATGGTTTCGGCGGTTTCCACACAGGCTTTTAGTTCGAGGGTGGGGGTGTTGGTAGTACTGTTGTTGGAACTATTGAGCTGCCAGGTGACTGATGAAATGGATTTGCTTTTTTGTTCTGGTTTTCCCTCTGGAACAGCTTCTCCTGATTCATTGTCTCCAAGCAAATAAAACTTGGCGTCTTTTCGCGCTTTAATGAACAGCAAATTATTATCTATCCTCCAATTGAAATCAAAGCCATGAAAAGTGGCGCCATCTAGATCGTGAGACCTGTCAAGAGCATTGGCAGCGAATAAGTCTTCGTATTCACGGGCGTTGTCGATGCTACCATCTTTTTTATAAGTCGTCCAACGGATGTAAAATTCAGGGGGAAGATTGGCTTCTTGTCCAAAGGCCAAAACTTGCATTTTTCCAAAGGCGTCTTTGTTGGTTTTGTAAAAAAGTATTGATCCAGCTTTGAGGTGTAAAGGTGAACCTTCAAAACCCCCAAATTCTTTGGATTGCCTCATTTTATCCTCAGTAGCGCGAATGCGTTGAAAATCGGATTGAAAATAGGCGGCATTGTTGGCTATGTTTCCTTTTGGCGCAAACTGCTTGGGATTTTTTATGGTTATAACAGGCTGTGGCAGAGATTCAGGAATGACATAAAAAACGGCCCCACTCAAAGGTATTAACCTGCCTTTACCATTGAGGTATTCCCATTGGAAATCGGAATAAGCACTTACTTGTGTTTCAGTCCCTTCATCGAGATCAAATTTGGATAAATTTCGAATACCCAAACTGCTCTTGCCAATGTACATTGCTCCATCCGAGGTGAAAACATGTAACCAAGTGAGTATTAGCGTTTCACCACTTTGTTCGACGTATAATTTACCGTACCGACCTTGGTTTGTCTTGAAAACGATAATGGTAGTCGGAGTAAAAATGGTACTTCCATCTTCACGATATTGCAAATTTAGATAGGTTAGACGTTGCTGATTGTCCAGTGTCTTAATTGTTCCATTGGTGAAATTATTATACAGACCCTGGCTTTTGGCACAGCCCAAGTAAAACATCAAAAGAAAAAGTAAAGGGATTGTACTTTTCATTGTTATAGGTTTAGGTGTATTTCTCATCTCGAATCGGCAAGTTTTCAGCATCTTTAAACTAAGGCTATGTCTTTTTAGCTCTATTCATGCTGGAAACTGCCGATGCGCGATATGGTTGGATTCCAACCGTTCCTTATTTCCCTTTTACAGCCACTACATTGATCAGTGTTCCTTCTTGCAGCGGTAGTGCTGTAGCGTTGGCAAGCGCCCATTTGTGGTTAAATCGGGATATCCATGCCACTAAGGGGCTATTGGTGTAAATATTTCCCAATGGTATGCCAGCAGGCCGTTCGTTTTGTGTCCATCCCCAATTTGCAGTAGCAAATATGAGGGTATTTTCGTCTGATGCTAATGGATTGGTTTCAATTCCACTTAATCGAGAAACATGTTGATTTACATATTCAATATTGGCAGCTGGAGGAATGTGGGTAGCCTGATGCAAAAAAGCTACTGCTTGTGGAAAATCTGGGACTTTTGCGATTTCATTTTTCCCTCTATCGATTACTAAGACGTTGAATTTTGCACCTATGGGCATATCTGAGTTCGCGCCATCACATACAGGGAAAAAGTAATTGTTATTGGAGATTCTCCATTTTCCGTTACTATAAGCTACCATTTGTGAATTGTTGTTGTATACTTTGCTAACGTTTTGGGTCACCAAAAGCAAAACATTGGGATTGTTATCGGTGATAGGATTGGTTATCACCATGCCATTTGGGAACGCATTAGCAGTCTTAGCAGCTGGATCACAAGTAACAGAAAAACAGTAATTTGTTGGTTTAGGTACCACCAAAACATTGAATACCATATTTACCGGTATGTCCTTGCTTAGATCTTGATTGACGATTGCCCATTGTTTTTTTGATTGGTCATACTGTACGCCAGCATTCAATGCGTAGTTGAGGCAATAAAATGGTTCGGTTTTTTTGTCCCATACGGGTAAAATAAACAGCAACGCATTTTGATCAAGGCTAACTGGCGAGTCATCGATTAGTGTAATGTTTCTAGTCGTATTACTCGTGGTTGTTAAATGCCGGAATGCGGTTTGGGCGGTAACAGATAAAACAAAAAAGGGAAATACAATACTTAAAAAAATGAGGAGTTTCATAGTATAGATTTTAAGGGTTTTAATTGTCGATTCGTATCGCTCATTTAGCTTTCAGAATCGGAACAAATCTCCTCTAAAAATCTTGATTGCGAAATCCCACGATGATGTGACAGTTGTGCCGGTACAACTTTGCTTACTTCACAGCTATTTTTTCAAAAAAGCCTTGTGGATGGCTTCTGCTACCGAGTGTACATGAAGCTTTTCGTAGATGCGCTTGATGTAGGTGCGCACAGTATCGATGCTGAGTGTTAATTCGTCAGCTACCATTTTATAACTATTTCCTTTGGCTAGACTTTGCAGAACATCCTTTTCTCGCAGCGTCAATTTGTCTAATTCGGTATTGACGGCAGGCGTTCTCGGAAACAATTGCAGTACCTTCCGAGCAATAACCGGTGTCATGGGAGCACCGCCATTGTATACTTCTTCAATGGATTCCAATATTTTATGCGGAGCAGTTTTTTTCAATAAATAACCACTAGCCCCGGCACAAATGGCCTGAAACACGGTGTCGTCTTCGTCGAATACGGTTAGCATAAGCACCTCGGTAGCAGGAGATATTTTTTTGGCCAGGTACGCCCCTTCAATGCCCGAACGACCGGGTAGGTCAATGTCCATGAGGATTACATCAGGCTCCTTATCCTTTAGTTGTTGTTCAATGTGTAGACAATCGCCGTAGGAACCGACCAATAGAAAGGTATCTATTCCCTTGATAAGCATCTCTAGGGCTTCTCGTAGAGCAGTGTTGTCTTCGTATAGTGTGACTCGAATGGGCATATTCTATTTTAGGTTCCAAGTTCCGGTTTTTTAAACATTATCCCTGTAACATAATCATGTGATAGGAAAAGACAGCGAGATCGTTACCCCATTACCTAAGCTGCTATTTATTACAAAATTTCCGCGCAAGCGAGCTGCTCTTGCCTGCATGTTTTGTATTCCATTGCCAAGTTTGACGTTTTCGGGGTCAAAACCCTGTCCATCATCCTTAATCTCCAGATGAATTATTTTGTCTGTGCCGTTTATTTTCACCCATACTTGTTTGGCTTTAGCGTACTTGGCGGCATTGTTGATGGCTTCTTTGAAGATCCGGTAGAAATCTTTACGCTGGTTCATTGATAATACGAGGGATTGGATGGGCTCCTCCACAATAAATTGCAAATCAATATTTTTTGCTTCGAGCGTTTCTGCTGCAAATCCACGCATGCGTTGCAGTACCTCCGCAAACGCATCATTGTATGGATTTATACTCCATACAATGTCACTCATGGTATCCATTACTTCTCGGGTACGTGCACTGATGACCTTTAGTGACTGGGTATCAATTTCTTGATATGCATTGCTTTGGGCGGCATCACTCAAAATAGAAATACTACTAAGGGTAGATCCCATTTCGTCATGGAGGTCTCTGGCAATAGCCTGCCTTATATTTACTTTCTCTAGCAATTGTTGTTCACGGTAGCGGAAAATTGCATAAATAATTGCGACTATAAGAATGGTAATCAACATGTAAAACCAAATTGTACGATAAAAGGGAGACCTGATGAATACATTGATGGCAACAGTTTTTATGCTTTGAGCCCCTCCATTTCCTACTGCTTTGAGCCTGAATTGATACTGCCCACTCTGTTGTCTATAAAAAGTTACTTTGCGTTGTGCTCCGGCAGCGATCCAATAGGGTTTTCCTTGGTCTAGGCTGTAGTATAACTTGGTTTCTTCGGGTGCAGAAAAACCCAGTGTCCCAAACTGTACTGTAAAGACTTGTGCCTTTGGACTCAAATAAAAATTTGGTGTCCCGGTTTTTGGCATGTTTACGGCATGGTTGTCAATTGAAAAAGCTATAATTTGGGGGTCTGCTGTAGGCGCAAACAATTTGATTTTATTCAAGTTAAAGTTATACAAATTGCCAAACCATACGCTGTTAGCGTTTTCCTTCAATAAGGGGGCGTATATTTCAGGATGTACTATCCCATCTTTTGCGTTGAAATATCGGACAACCTGATTTTTGGCATCATAGCAACAAAGCCCCTTTTGAGTGGTCACCCACAATCGATGCGCAGCATCTTCAATGATCCTAAATACAAAAGTGTTAATTCCTGGTATGCGTTTGAAGGATTGATCATCTGGTAAATTAGGAATGTAGCGAGACAAGCCAGCTTCTGTACCAAGCCAAATTCCACCTGTTTCGTCTTCGTATATTGCCATGACAAAATTCCCTGCCAAACTATGTTCTTTACCTGCGATAGCATGAAATTCTTTGGTTTTTCGGGTAATCGGGTTCCACAATTGTAAACCATATCCATTGTTTCCCAGCCAAAAATTGCCCTTTTTATCGATCAATAGATTGGTATTAAATCGATTATTGGGGTACAAATCTAGCGAGCTACCTTCTGGTTCATGGGCGTAAATCTGCTGATCTTTTGTACTGTATTGCAACACACAATGGCCAAAGGTTGGCATCCAGATATCGCCCTTTTCGTCAGCAGTAAATTTCCAGACAGCAACTGCATTGCTGCGTTCTTGTGGAGCATAATGGCTGTGAAGCGAGAGATTGGGCAATTGAAAATGTAGTGTTTTTAAATCAAGCCACCCTAGCCCAGGGTTAAGGCTCATCCAAATGCGTCCGTCTGGGGCAACGAATAAGTCTTTTACGGCGCATGCGTCTATTGGGCTAAGACTAACGCGTTGGATGGCCTGGCGCAATTTTCCGGTTTGTGGATTAAAAGCAATAATTTGTAAAATTCCACTCGCATGATGTTGGGCTAGGATTAATTCTCCTGACTGGGGGCAATGTACCATGGCCTGTGCCCGAAAAGAATCTGGAAAGACATGGTTCTGTTGCAATTGTTGGTGATAGGGATCCATTTTGAGCATTTTGCGTTCTGCACCAAACCATAAAATTCCATGCTCGTCTCTCAATGCTCCAGTAAAGTAACCACTTTCTCCTTCCGGGTCCTCCTTTGGTTTCCTGGAAAAATTAGACCAAAGCTCCGAGGTCTCGGGCCGCAATCGTTTGAGTCCTTCATATGTTGTCAGCCACAAATCGTCAGCTTGGGTTTTATCCCCATTTGGTTGAAAGACAATTTCATTGACTGGATTCTCTAGTAGATTACCTAAGGCTGTAGGATAGTGTTTCCAAGTTTGATCCATTGGCGAAAACTTGGTAACAACTCCATTGTTGGTACTGATCCAAAGCGATGCCCGCGACTTATCCCAAAAAATCCGATTGCCTTTTATTTTTTGTCCTGCAAGTTTAAGCGGACGGCATGACCAAGCCTGGTCAAGGTCATAAAAGACCACGCTATCTTTTGCAATTTTGATCAAAGCTTCTTTATAATTCTTACTTGGCGTAAAAATTATTCCTAAGACCCATTTGACGCCTTTATCATCTTCAATTATATCAGAAACTTCATTAATCCGCATACCGCTGTATGCTTTTTTGCTATAACCCTCAACAAGAATTGAAGGTTTAAAATAGCGCATTTGTTTTAACAAGGTATCATAAAAAAGTAAGCCACTTTTGCTATTCTGCCTTGTCCCAGCCCATATTTGCCCAAGCTTATCCGCCATAATGGTACTGTAACTATGTGATTTATTGATGGCTTTTACCGTTTCTTTATTGGGATCAAAATAAAAAACACCTTTACTTGTAGCTAACCAGATGGCTTTGCTCTTTGGATGCTCGAAGAAATCAAAAATATTATTATCTGGAAGGGAGTTTGGATTGCTAGGGTTATGTTTATAGAATTTATATTTTATTCCGTCAAAACGGATCAATCCGCCATGGGTTGAAAATGCCCATAGATACCCCTTACTATCCTTTAATAGACCTGCAATATTCTCATTGACAAACATTTTTGAAATAGGTATTGATTCAAAAAAAGCCAATGGAGTTTTGGAGTCATATTTTTGAAGTTTGCAAACTTTGACCTGGGTCGCATTTGGATATGCCGAAAAGACATTTGACTCATTGATGGCTTGAGCTACCAGAAAAGTATTGAAGCAAAAAAACAACTTCAAAAAGATAATGTACTGGATTGAAATCGGTGCTCGCAGATTAGGTGCTTTCATATAGGGTAGAGAGTTGATTTACCTGTTAAGATAAGATTAATTACTGTGCTTTTTTTTCATACTCCTCAGGATTTGTAATTTTTCCTTCATCCGTTCGGTGCAACGAATCATATTTTTAGGCCACTCCCATCTTTCAAAGTAGCAAAGTCAAACTAATTGAACGGAATATTTAGTTTGATTGAAGTTCCCTTGCCAACTGCGCTTTCAATCTGCAATTTACCTCCCAGTCGCTCTGCTCTGTTGGTCATGTTTTTCAATCCATTGCCCTGCTTCACTTTTTCTACGTCAAATCCCTTACCGTTGTCTTTAATTTCTAAATAGATTTCTTGGGTCGGCTTACTTAGTTTGACCCAGACTTGCGTTGCTTCACTGTATTTGGCGACATTGTTGATGGCTTCTTTGAAGATGAGGTAAAAATCTTTGCGTTGTTCCATTGGCATAGCCAAAGTTGCAAAGCTGACTTCGACATCAAGAAACAATTCCACATCAATACCTTCGAGGATTTCAGAGGCGTATCTTGTCATTCGAGACAATAATTTTTCCATTGAATCATTTTCCGGGTTGACCGACCAAACAATGTCGGAGATGCTCTCCAAAGCGGCACGTGCTTTGTCACCGAGGTCACCAAAACGAAATTTATTTACCTCAACTTGCCCACTTCGCAAGTATGATTCGCTCAGGATACTGATGCTACTGAGGGTACTTCCTATGTCGTCGTGTAGATCAGAGGCAATCCGCTCTAATTCTCGCTGACGTTGTAATTGCACTTCCAATTCTCTAAGCTGACGTTGCCATAGTTGATTTTTAAAATAGTTAACTACAAATAATGTTACTAAAGTAGTTTCGAAGAGAATACTCAGATGTGGAAGCCAGTTATTGATAAATTCATTTAGTGTAATTATTCCTAATTGAGACAATATCAAAACTAATGCAAATAATATAATAAATGAAAACAGCCCTATAAACCATAAACTTTCCCATTCTCTAAAACGGTAATAATTCCAAAAAGCTATTAAAGTAATGATCAAAAGAGACAAGACGAGACTAAAACATGCAAATAAACTAATATATGTAATAAGCAACAAAGGAAACAAGTAGCGATACCCAGTTATAAAAATGTATAAAGTACCTATTAAAAGTGTGAGCAATAATACCCAATCCAAAATTCGGTAGCGCAAGGAGGTTTTAAGTACAATCCGAGCCATCACAATTAGGCCTATGAATTGTATAGCAGCAAACCAACCTGCTGCAATTTCTTCAAAGTAAGGGTATTCACTCCAAATCATCCACATTCCAATACCCATAGAGGCTGATAAATAGCCTAATCCACCCAAAGTATAAAAAAAGTAAGCCACATTAATTAGTTCTGGAAATAATATAAACACTAAAAGAGCAATTAAACAATATAAAAAAGCAAGACCGATTGTGAATCCTTTCTGGAAAGCAATGCTTTTGAAATCTATAATTTGCGGCGGGGAGGAGGGATTACAAAAAAATAATGATGTTTGGGATGGATTAATCCCCCTTTCCAAATAAAGATAACAAGTATAGTTTTCTTTAGGAAGAAAAAATCCAGGCAAGCATAATTCAGCATTTTTCAATAATCGCTTTGAAGCGGGAAAAGCACTACCAGTTACCATAGAAGAGTCAATTCTTTCCCTTGAAACAGTGTATAATCGCATCTTAGACACATCAATAGATACTGAAATCAGTATGAGATTTAAGGGGATGGTGTCCTCATTGTATAGTGTAAAACGCAGCCAATACCTGCCCTGTTTTTCTAAGTAAAAAAAAGGCTTGGATTTTTTTTGCCACTGAAAATGGTTGTCATTTAGCCGATAAGGTTGAATTTTTTTTGATCCGTCATATAACCATTCAGTCCTAGTTGTGATATTAACAAGGTTAAGATGCCGGGAAATAGTAATCGTATCCTGTGCTAGGCCAATCTGACATGATAGCCAACAAAACAAGGTAAAGTAAACCGTTTTTGTTAAAGGTTTCATCGCATATAGGCTCTTTACGGGCTTTCTCAAAAAAAACGAGTAAGTGAGACAAAGTTGTAAATTTGGTTTAACATAACTAAATTCACTAGCATAAGCCATTCACAACGAAGAACAATAAACGACATTTTGCTATAAACTACAAGTACAAGAGGTATTGGATTTAAGAAATCGTCAGGGCAAGATGCATAACATAGTCTCTATTTTGCTAGGTATGATGGTTGGGCTATTGCGGAATCGATATAGCATGCTATCGAGTATACATCCAGGCCATCGAGGTATGGTTAACACCCATTCATTTTTATGATAGTTATTATGAATTGACATGGCAAGAGAGGTGTCAAGAGCGCAATTCCCGAGAATATTAGCAAGCGTAAATCAAGAGCTATTCCGGGACAACTTTGACGAGTTATCCGACGCTTTGAAGAAAATTAAATTTTTATGATAAAGCCATTTTAAGTGGTATAGTCTTCCCAAAATCAGTATTTTTTTCCTTTTATTAATTCATTGTGAGGTAATTATAGTATGAAGTACCTATATTCACCGCTCACACTTACAAAAATGACCTCCACCAACCTCTACCACCATTTCCATCACATCGATCAAAATCTACCGCTACTACCGCCAGCCGTAGAATGGCTATTGCCCTTCCAAGAATACCAGGAAGCCGAGCCTATTTTCCAAACCTTTCTGGAGCGGTTTTACGCCGATACCACCCCGCGAACCTTGGTACTGGGCATCAACCCTGGTCGATTTGGCGGCGGCATCACCAACGTAGCCTTTACCGACCCCCAGCGTTTGGAAGAAGAATTGGGCATTGCCAATCCATTTCCCAAAAAGCCGGAATTATCGGCCCAGTTTGTGTATGCGGTGATTCGGGCATACGGCGGGCCGGAGGTGTTTTACCAGCGTTTTTTTCTCAATTCAGTTTGCCCCTTGGGTTTTGTGAAGCATGGAAAAAATTACAACTACTACGATGAAAAGCCGCTGCAAAATGCTGTATTGCCGTTGATAAAGACCCATTTGGAAGGCTTGATTCACAACTGTAACATGCGCCGGGATCGCTGTATCTGTTTGGGTGAGGGAAAAAATGCCGACTTTTTTCAGGCTTTAAACGCCCAGGAAGGGTATTTTGAAAAGATCATTTCTTTACCGCATCCGCGTTTTGTGATGCAGTACAAAAGGAAAAGGATGGAGGAGTATGTGGAGCGGTATTTGGCTGCGCTAGATTAATTCAATACAATTCCTGTACGAATGATTTCTTCAACAAAAGGATCGCCTTGTTCAAAGTAATCTGAGGAAAAGGTATGTGTTTCTATGGGCATAAATTTATCATCACTTACTTTGATGTCAACAAATTGAGAAAGATCGTAATAACCAACACCAATAAATTCATCTGCTACCAAAGCAAGGTCAATATCCGACCATTCCTGCTGCGTATTGCGAGCATAGGAACCAAAAAGGATTGCTTTTTTTAAAAGTATTCCTTTAGCCCGAATTTGGGTGATAAAATCTTGTACTACTGCTAAAGCATCTTGCTGCGTAACCATTGATGAAAAATTTCCACTTCTTCCAGCACTTTCTGTGTTTCGTGCTGATTAAAGCGTTGGTAAATGGGGAGGTTTTTTAAATTTTACTTAACGGTGCCAATTTTCAGCATGTAAAAATTGACTACATCAAAAAATTATCGACCACAGATTCACAGATTCCACAGATTCTTGTGATTTCATCACAAGCACGATTCCACAGATTGGGTAGACGCGATGAATCGTGTCTCTACTATCTGCGGAATCCTGCTTACGCCGAAGGCGTTAAGAATCTGGGCAATCCCCGCCATCTGTGGTGTAAGTTAAGATGACAACAGATTCAGATGCAAAAAACATTTGTCCTTTTACGTGCACCTGATCGTATTTTCTAATGCTCATAATTTGCCAGGAGCAGTATATTTGAAGCTATAAAAGCGTAGAGCCGCGACCCCGCGCGCCTCTACCCATCCCTTTTATTTTTTCTGTTGTGCCAGATAGGCTTGGTAATCCATTTTGGTGTACAATCCTGCACCAATGAATTCCAATTCCGGAATGATCTGTTCTGGCGTTTTATAGCCGGGAGAAACCGTTACCCGCTCTTGTTTTTCGTTGAGGTATACAAAAGATGGATAGCCCAATTGGCCGTCCAATAGCGCATAAGCCAGCTCGTGTACGCCGCGCGAACCCTGGGCTACATACTTGAACGTTTGGGTACCGTACTTGATCTCTTTTTTTTGCTCCGCATCAAACTTCACGGCGTAAAAATACTTGTTCATTACCGCTGTTACTTTTGGGTCTTTGAAGGTAGAAGCATCCATTTTTTTGCACCAGCCACACCAATCGGTGTACATATCTAGAAACATTTTTTTCTTTACCTTTTTGTTGGCTTCGAGGGCTTCTTCCCAGGTGTACCATTTGATGGGCGTTTCTAGAGCCGCCGTTTCCACTTTAGCGTTATGGACAGCTGGTTTAGGTACAACAAAAGCGTATAGGGTGATGGCTAAAATTACCAGTAGCGATCCCCCAAGCAAAACTTTTTTCATGGTATTTGATTTATTGATGAACATGTGTTTACTCAACCCTGACTTAGGGAGGTAAAATAAAAATTTTTAACGCACAATGCACAGGCGAGTTGTGCAATACAAGGGCAAATGAAGAAAAAAGTCGTGGTGGCGATAGGTGGATCCAGCGGATCGATTTATGCGCAGGTGTTGATGGATAAGTTGCTGAGTTTGCGCAATCAGTGGGACAAAATAGGGGTGGTGATGAGCGACAATGCCCGTTTCAACTGGGAGTACGAGTTGGGCAATCGCGATTTTGCATCCTACCCGTTTGATTTTTACGAAAAAAACGATTTCATGGCGCCCTTTGCTTCGGGGTCGGCTAAGTTTGATACGATGATCGTTTGTCCTTGTTCCATGGGGGTCTTGGGGCGTATTGCTTCCGGGATGTCCAACGATTTGACTACGCGCGCGGCTGATGTAATCCTCAAAGAACGCCGCCGCTTGATTTTGGTGTTGCGCGATACTCCTTTTAGCTTGATCCATATCAACAACATGAAACTGGTGACGGAAGCGGGCGGAATTATTTGTCCGGCATCGCCGTCTTTTTATTCCAAACCGCAAACATTCACCGAACTAGCGGCCACGGTTATTGATCGGGTGTTGGATTTGGCGGGTTTTGAACTAGATGCCTACCGCTGGGGGGCTGAACCGCCTGAGGAATGAATGTTTTTATTGTAAATCAACGAAAAATACGAAAAAACGCTACTTTTGTGCCGCCTTCGCCAACTGATGCAACAAATGTTGACTCTATGGAAGGGTTTAAGAACGGTTAAACAATAAGTGCTCACTTTTGCCTTGCTCTTTCACCGCCACTCTTCCTATCTTTTTCGTTACAATGCCCCACATTGTGTCTCAAAAGATAGTTGATTGGCAGCAAAATAGCGGCGGCTAAAGCGATCACTTATTATTCACCCGTTCCTTACATAATAAATCTCCGACGACAACGTCTTTAGCGGGAAACTATTTTTTGCAATTTACCTGTCAAGAATCAAAATATGAAAAAAACAATCTTGTTCACAGCCTTGGCCGCGTTGACGATTACTTCCAGCCTGATGGCACAAACTCAAACACAAAAACCAAAAATGGATACACTGAGCAACAGCTTGGGGATCTTGATTGCCCAGAATTTAATCCGTCAAGGGTTGGAAACAGTTGACGCTGCTTCTTTGGCGAAAGGAATCGAGACCGGCTTGAAACTAGCGCCTGCGGATGCAGAAAAGATCATTGAAAAGGCCAACGACGTGGTTACCAATGCCATGAAGGCGCTTCAATCCAAAAAATTCGAAAAAACCATCATGGAAGGCAAAGCTTTTTTGGCTTCTAATGGCAAACGTGCTGGCGTAGTAACCCTACCTAGCGGTTTGCAATATGAGATCCTTACTCCAGGTACCGGTCCAAAGCCGAAAGCTACCGATAAAGTAACGGTTCATTACCACGGTACGCTATTGGACGGATCGGTATTCGATAGTTCAGTAGAACGCGGTCAACCAGCTACATTTGGTGTTAACCAGGTGATCCCAGGTTGGGTGGAAGGTTTGCAATTGATGCCTCAGGGCTCAAAGTGGAAACTGTTCATTCCTTCTGATTTGGCATATGGAGAACGCGGTGCGGGTAACGACATCGGCCCTTACTCTACTTTGGTTTTTGAAGTGGAGTTGATCAAAATTAACTAAGTAGAGACGCGATTCATCGCGTCTTTCTTCACAGTTGCGATTCATCGTGTTTCAACCGAGACGCGATGAATCGCTTTTAATAAAGACGCGATGAATCGCGTTCAATAAAGACGCGATGAATCGCGTTCAATAAAGACGCGATGAATCGCGTTCAATAA
>JBBANM010000093.1:0-5498 GCA_040401995.1 Saprospiraceae bacterium | reverse complement strand
AGACGCGATGAATCGCGTCTCTACAAACCAATTCGGCATGAGAATCGATATCCTTTCGGTAGTGCCTGAACTTCTGGAAAGCCCTTTGAGCCATTCCATCATGAAACGGGCTCAAACCCGTGGTTTGTTGGAAGTGGTGGTGCATCCGCTACGCGCATACGGCTTGGGCAAATCCAAACAATTGGATGATTACCAATTTGGCGGCGGAGCGGGTATGGTGATGATGGCCGAGCCCTTGGTCAACTGTATTGAGCATTTACAATCCGAACGTACCTACGACGAAGTCATTTTCCTCACCCCTGATGGTGTTCGTTTTGAACAGTCGATGGCCAATCGACTTTCGCTCAAAAAAAATCTAATCCTCATTTGCGGGCATTACAAAGGCATCGACGAACGCGTGCGCGAGCATTTCGTCACCCTTGAAGTGTCGATTGGCGATTATGTGCTTTCAGGTGGAGAAATTCCTGCTGCGGTGATGGTTGACGCGATTGGGCGCTTGCTTCCTGGGGTACTCAACGACGAAACATCGGCTTTATCCGATTCTTTTCAAGACAACCTTTTGTCGCCGCCCGTATATACTCGCCCTGCAGAGTTTAGAGGCTGGCGGGTGCCGGATGTACTTCTTTCCGGTAATTTTGGTGCTATTGACGATTGGCGGCATGATCAGGCGCTGAAACGTACAGCTGATCGGCGACCGGATTTATTAGATTCGTAGAGCGGGTTTCAAAAAAATAAAAAAACGCAAGATGATTTAGATACCATCTTGCGTTTTTTTTGTTTTTCAATCAAAGCCGAACTGTAACTATCCAGGCACTATTTTATTCCCGAAGGGAATGCATATTTATAGCACAGTCTAGGGTGTTTTTCCAAATCCTGAAGGGATTATATGTTTATTCTTGGCATATAAACATATAATCCCTTCGGGATTTGGACAATACTGGTGGTATATCTATAAACATACATTCCCTTCGGGAATCTTAAAAGGGAGCTGGATAGTTACGCCAAACTTAATAACCAGCTTTCTTTTCGCCAAGCGTAAACACCCGTGAGATGTTAAAACCTAAGCGAATACCGCCATCTTTCCATTGAGAATCAGTACGGGTCAGGAATTGTGATTCCAATAAACCAAAAGAATTGGTGAGGAACATCTGGAAGACGTGACCGCCAGTTTCTAATTCGTAACCTACTCCAAAGGTATTGTAGTATTTTGTTTGCGAATAGTTGGTGGTAGGGCGATAACCATATTCTAGGGTGATGGCGCTGCGCTTGGTGATTTTGTAACGTCCTGCCACTCCTAATACAAATACGTCGTTTTTGTCGCCAGTAGCTTCGGTCTGGTTGTAGTGAATCAAAGTAGGAGACAGCTGCAAAGAGAATTTGTCGCTAAACTTGCGGGCGATGATGATCTGATGTGCAAAACTCAAGCGATTGCTGGTTTTGGCGTAGCGGTCAAAACCATTGGTTGCTATATTCGGGTCTTTCAAAATGGTATAAAAACCGCTGGAAAACAAGGTCACACTAAGTGGCATACCGCCATTGTCGTGCTGCCGCAACAAGCGGTATTTCAAGAAGCCATCCATCATTTTTCCAACAGATGTGCGACCAATGCCTACTTGCAAGCGACCGTCGTGGGAATACTCTAACCCAAGGCGAATACTAGCGCCGCCATCGATCCCAAAGAAATTGTACCAACCCGAGTTGAAAGAGCCAAAACGGTGCGCAATCCGGAAATCTAGAGTGCGACGACCAGAAACTTCCACCGTATGAAAGTTGATGATGCGTGTACCTTTAAAAGTAGCGGTGGTAAGTGAATTTTTATCTTCAAGACCGCCCACACTGCTCAGCAAATCAGTAGGGTCGTTAGTTGTTTTTTGAGCCGTTAAAGTGGTTGTCAACAAGGCCAAAAACAGAAATAGTAAGTTAAAGTATTTCATTGTCAATGGGTTAAATCATAGATAAATAGGTGAAAAATTGACCAGATCCCATCTACCCAGTATTTTTTTGAATAACAGCTAGGTAGATGGAAACCAGAAAACCAATTGGTGCAGTTACTTTTGTACTTCTACACAGCGGGTAAGCTGAACGTCGAAATTAAAACCGGTGCAATTTCCTTTAAATGTTACCGATTCGCCAACCGGAAAATCCATTCGCGGATGTTTGGAAAGCGGATCCAATTCACAGAGTACGCCAAAACTGTCGCCAGTTTCGAGTGAAACTTGTACGCCGCCGCCTGCTTCATCCTTTTCAACAGATTTTACCACACCAGTAACAGCAACCGTTTTGCCCAGGTATTTGGAATTGGCAGTTTGCTCGTCGGTAGAAAATTCTTTGAAAAGCTGGGTAGCGTTAACGGAAATATCCGCTTGTTTTGCCTGCATGTTTTCCTGGGGCATGTTCCAGAGGTAGTACCCATACGCAGCGCCCAGTAAAACCAAAATCAAGACAGCAATCAATATTTTCTTCATCATGAAGGGTATTAGGCGAGTGTTTTTTAATTATTTGGATAGCCCTTGCTGATCCATTTTTTGATCTTGGCAATCGTACAGTTGTCCAGTTTGCTGCTTCCTTGGGGCATACGGCTGGCACGACCGTCCCAAATGATCGAGCTCAAAAATTTGCCACTTTTTACCGAACTACCAACGCCCGAATAACTGTCTAAGGTTGCGCCATTGGAGTTGCCAGCTTTATGGCAAGACCTAGAATTACTGCTACAAGAAGAAACCATGATGGGTACAATATCGGTAGCATAACTGATGGTCCGTGCTGTATCACATTTAGAGCCGCCCGGATTTGTTGGCGTAGTGCCCAAATCGCCTAAGCTGTCGTAGTTACAGCTGCCGGCCAAAAGAATAAGGGCAAAAGTAAACAGTACAAAAAAACTGTTGCGAAGCTCTTTTTTAGTAGTCATCGTCTTGGTTATTTTTTGGGTTAAAAACTCCAAGCATTCCTTTTCAAGAAAGCTTGGAGTGCTAATTGATTATTTCAAAGGCTTTAAGTCGGCAGTGATAGTAACCGCTGCCTGTTTTGCCAATTTTCCAGCTACAACTGAAGGGATATCGATTTTGTAATCGGTAAGGATCACTGGGAAGGTAGAAGTGGCTACAATTTTTCCGCTTTTTACTGTAAAAGTAGCGGTAGTAGTCAAAGGTTTGGTGACGCCGTGCAGATCCATCGTGCCGCTTAGATTGGCTACATAAACGCCGTCTTTATTAAGCGTAATGATTTCTGGTTTTTCCAATTTGCCTTTGAAAGTCGCCTTAGGGAACTTGGTGGATTCTACGTAATTTTCATTAAAGTGTTCTTGCATCAAGGCTTTTTCGAATAAAAAACCTTTTAGCAAGACCGCCATTTCAGCTGCTCCTGTGGCAAGATCAACCACTAAAACGCCAGCTTTTGCTTCAGCTGCAATTTTTTCAGGAGAAGCAGGAACAGTGGCATCAAAAATTACTTTGCCTTCACGGGTAAAGTATCTTTGAGCAGACAAGCTAACGGTAATCATTAGGAACAAGCCCGTAAGCTTGGTCATCAAAGCAATTCGTTTCATGTTGGTATTTGAAGTTAAGTATTAAATTTTGATCAATTCTCCTTGAGACGTAACCTTTAAAGATATTGCTGCACCGTGTGCTGTTAAACTTAGGTTAAGCCTGTTTGGGTTACGTCCCGCTTACTATATTAAAACAACCTAGTCTTGGGTTCGGTCGTTTAATTAGCTAAACGAAACAAAAAAGGCAACCATTGTAGGGCAAATTGCTAATACCGCTAAAAACTAAGCATTGGCGTGGAGTCAAGCGCCTAAAAACGCCTCGATTGTCAGCAGGCTAACCAAATTTCAACTTTGAAGGGGTCCCAAGGCCTGAAAGAGATTCCCATCCGAGCTTATGATCGCACCATTCTCAATCATTCCAAACAATTCTAAGTTTCGATCATTGTATTGATAGAATTTTTCGGCACGGTATATTTTTATGGATACGCCGTTTTGCTGTAATTCGATCAGTTTTTCAGCGGACACTGCATCAGTTAAAAAATTAAAATCCGTGGTTCCGTCGATTTGCAATCCACGCAAAGCGATTTTTTCTGCCAAACAGTGGAAGGTCTTGATATCTTTGGGGCTACGAAATTCAAGGTATTCGATGCGTTGTAAAATGGATTCCCAAACACCGTCGCTGAAGTCGGCGATCAACTCGTTTACTTGATCGGGCGATTGTTTTTTCATCCGGATCCATAAATCGCTGCTGATGCCTTGGGCGGATAAAAATTTGATAAAATCAGCTTCAAGAGGAAGTAATTCTTCTTGATTGAGCAAACGGTATTTCATATTGGAACGATTTTTAATGCTGCAAAATACAGGAATCTTTTTTCGCTGATTTTGAATCCGCCAGTTTTTTATTAACATTGCAAATTCTATCAATTTAACAACAACAAATGGAAGCCAACGCTACCTTTCTGATTCCCAATTTAGCCGAACCTCAAGTGTGGATCAGTTTGCTAACATTGACCTTTTTGGAGATTGTACTTGGTGTGGACAACATCATCTTTATTTCAATCGCCGCCAATAAACTTGCCGAAAAAGACCAAGCCCAAGCCCGTAATGTTGGGATGTTACTGGCAATGGTTTTTCGGATTATTCTGTTGTTTGGGATTTCCTACCTAATTGCCATGCAAGAGCCCCTTTTTCAATTTGATTGGGGATGGGTAAAAGCAGGATTTTCAGGTCAAAGTTTGATTTTAATTGCTGGAGGTCTTTTCCTGCTCTATAAAGCAACCAGCGAAATTCACCATAAGTTGGAAGGACCTGGTGCTATCGACGATGACATGAACCAAGGCGCAAAGATCTATTCCTCGCTAGGCCAGGTGATTATTCAGATCGCATTGATTAACATCGTTTTTTCCTTTGATTCGATCTTAACTGCGGTAGGTTTGACGAACAACCTCTTTATTATGATTGTATCGGTGGTGGTTTCTATTTTGATCATGATGTCCTTTGCCGGGCCGGTTGGTCGTTTTGTCAATCGCCATCCCACCATTCAGATGCTCGGTTTGTCGTTTCTGATATTGATTGGTTTTATGCTTATTGCCGAGGGTGCGCACTTGGGCGATTTGCAGATTGCCGGTTCAGAAATAGGCACAGTGCCCAAAGGTTATCTGTATTTCTCGATCGCTTTCTCGCTGTTTGTCGAGGCGCTCAACATGCGCTTGCGCAAAAAAGCCGAACCGATCCAGCTTCATGGTTATCAGGAAGAAGCGATTAAAGAAGGAGTGATAGAGAAATAGTTTTCTGCTTAGGAACGGGTGAATAATAAAGTACCACTTTTGCCTTGCTCTTTCACCGCCACTCTTCCTTATCTTTTTCGTTGCAATGCCCCACATTGCGCCTCAAAAGATAGTCGATTGGCAGTAAAATAGCGGCGGCTAAAATAGCACTTTATTATTCACCCGTTCCCTATAACAATAGTCCGTGAAAGAAAAGCATCTAAGCAGCGGCTTTGACGCCAAAGTTC
>JBBANM010000092.1:0-26665 GCA_040401995.1 Saprospiraceae bacterium | reverse complement strand
CTTTAATTCTTTACTTTTTTTATTCGCCCCATTGGCCGGCTGGATAGTTACAAAACTTTGCTATATGACACCTTGGCATCAACTGCAATAAATGAAAACGGTCTTGCAACTGATGGAACTTTGCGCCAAATGGAGGTCACTGTGCCACTTACTCTTTACGGGACGATTGAGCATTTTCCAGAACGATCAGAGTTCCTAGATCAACTTACCTATTGTATGCATTGGATCAAAAGATTAGGGCTCAATCGCAATCGTGGCTTAGGTAGATGCGAATTTTCCATCATTAAATCTATCGAAGCATGAAGAAGTATCAATATTCTTGTCGACTACTTTCCGAAGTGATCATAGCCTCAAATTCAGCTACAGAGGGTTTTAACTATTCACTCGATTATATCCCTGGCGCCAAATTTTTGGGTATTGTTGCAGGGCGTTTATATAGTGAATCTCATACAAATCCTAATAAAGTACTCGATTTATTCCATAATGGAAGCGTAAGATTCGGAGATGCACACCCATATTACGACGAGGAACCAAGCTTGAGAATCCCTTATAGCTGGTTTCAAGTGAAAGGAACACAAATCGATAGTGAAATTTACTTACATCACAAAATAACTACAAACGATAAGCAACTTAAGCAGCTTCGGAGAGGCTATTTTTCACCCTCTGGACATAAAACACTGGATATTCCACAAGATTTCAACCTTAAATCAGCTTACGATAGCGAAAAACGTAAAGCAAAAGATGAACAAATGTTTGGCTATTTTTCTTTGCCCAAAGATTCATACTGGAGTTTTGTTATAGAAGATGATACGGGGCAATATGCAGATGAGATTAAGGGAATAATTTGTGGTAAACATCGTATAGGGCGTTCCCGATCTGCTGAATATGGTTTGATTGAGGTTTCCTTTGATAAAAAAATACAAGAAGCTGAAAACCAAATAATTCCTTCAGGAGAAGTGACAATTTATGCTCAAAGTAATCTTTGTTTTTATGTCGAATATTATAAAACAACTGGGCAACCTAGTCTAGAACAATTGAAATTACCACTAGACGCTAAAATCAATTGGTCTAAATCACAGATTAGAACCAGGGTTTATCAGACCTGGAATCGCAAAAGATTTAATCGTGATGCAGATCGACAAATTATTGAGCGAGGCTCAGTCTTTTGTGTTGAAATTCCAAGGCCTATACCTTCAGATATATTTGGTTCTGGAATAGGCTCGCATCAATCTGAAGGTTTTGGTAAAATCATTTTGAATCCTATTTTCCTTCATTCTACCAGTTCAATACTTAGTTTTCGGTTACAAAAACAGGAAATTAAAGAAGCCTGGCCACGTAAGATAGAAGATGTACTTAGTTATAATAATCAAGCGGATGATATCTTAATCCAGTACTTGAATGACAAGGCTGATTCTACTCAGTTAATATTTAGTTTAGACGAAAAAGTGAACTTGTTTACTCAAAAACTCGCTAGAGAATATAAAGGAATAAGTGCTAGCCAATGGGGGATGATTCGCAATTATGCTACTTGGGCTAAGAATATCGACACTTTTGAAAAATTACTTTTTGATCCAAAGTCCGGAGCTTTATATCGAGGCCAGTCTGAAGCTGCATGGCGTATCAATAACCTAAGGGAAAAACTGAAAACTTATATAGATCAATTCGAAGGGCAAGATAAAATAAGTTTTACAATCAAACTTTGTGCGGAAATGGCAAAGTTAAAAAATAGCAAGAATGAAAATAACGCATAAATATTTGGCAAGAATTGTAGTAGAAACAGCTACTCCATTAGCAATTGGGAGTGGAGAGAAAGGAAGTATTGTGGATCGAGTTATTGCACGAGATGCCCTAGGGTTGCCTTACATTCCTGGAACCACCTTAGCTGGGGTATTACGTCATTCACTAAAGCAAAATCTTGAAGATCGAGTATTGAATGAAATATTCGGCTTTCAGTTAGATGTCCCAAAAAGCGATGAACAATCGGTAAATATCGGTCAAGGTAGTAGGATTACTTTTAGCAGTGCTCATCTAATTGGCGATGACGGTAAAAAAGTAATTGAAGGCATTCAGAACATTGATCATTCCAATGAGTATTATAGTTTATTCAAAAAACTACCTAAACGAGATCATGTTCGGATCACAGGAAAGGGCACTGCGGATACTGAAAATTCAGGAAAATTCGACCAAGAATTAGTTCATCGCGGAACTCGATTTTGTTTTTCGATCGAATTGGATGGAGATGATACCGATAGAGATATTTGGGAGAATCTTTTATCTATTCTTCATCTTCCATTATTTCGGATTGGTTCTGGTACAAGGAAAGGCTTTGGATCTTTGAAAGTGATTAGTTGTAAGACAAGAATTTATAATTGTACCCAAAGTACTGATTTATTGGCTTATCTTGATCAAAGTGCTTCTTTAAATAAGCCTCTTCAAGGTGCAACTGATTTTTTTTCCAATTCTACATTGATTTCGGGATGGAAGCATTTTCAAATAGACTTGCAGCCCTTTGATTTCTTTTTGTTTGGGGCTGGTTTTGGGGATGAGGAAGTAGACAATAAACCCAAAACGGAACGATATATTGATTGGAGCTCCGGTGCACCGGAATTAATAGAATCTGAATGGCTACTCATACCTGCTACATCAGTAAAAGGCGCGATATCTCACCGAGTCGCTTTTTATTATAACCAACTTTGTGCAAATTATGCTTTACAAGAAAAGATAATTGTTTCTCCCCCGATTCTGAACCCTAAATCAGTGCTGAATGAATCTAGCTTTGAGGTTGGGAGTATTGAACAATTTGATGACCTAACCAAACTTGAAGCCTTAGAAAATCAAATTGAGAGTCAATCTTTCGATACATTTTTGAATAACTCGCAACACTGGAAGGAGTATGAGCATGAACTGGATCAATACAAAACGAAACAGTATCAAGATTTAGGAACTTTACCAGGAGTGGGAGAGGACAATGAAGCTGTTAAGTGCCTTTTTGGTTTTGCATTAAAGGACGATAAAGGAGCAAGGGGTAAAGTGATTTTTTCAGATCTATACCTAGAATTGAAAACTCAAGATCAGAAGATTTTTAGCCACGTAGCAATTGATCGCTTTACAGGAGGCTCAATGGATGGAGCACTATTTCAGCAAAAAGTAGCTACTTCAGAAGGATTCAAACTGGATATTTACGTAGATGAGTCTGCTTTTGTGGATATAAAAGTCAAAACTGCTTTTGATTACTCATTGAAGGATTTAGCTGATGGGAAATTACTCCTTGGAGGTAGTGCAACCAAAGGGCATGGGCGATTTAAAGGAGTTGTTAATCAAATCAACTAAAATTAACAATGGAACAGTCAGTATCTAAAAATATTCGTTTGGAGGAAATTCCTCTCTATCATTATGAAGGCTACTATTGGCATTCAGATCAGCAATCGCCAAAGTTAATTACACAAGAGTACATCCAATTGGAGTGGTTTACCACTTTACCTTTTGTTGTAGAGGCTAATTTTTATGCCAAGCCTGAAAATGTAAGTATTCGTGTCCAAAATATTGATGGACTCTATAAAGTCACTCTGTTTGACCTCAATAAAATCAACGCTCATACGGAGTACAAAAAGTACATAGCACATGATGTTTCCTCGGCCGAGTATTGGATGGCTGAAGGATGGACGGAGGTAATAGATGATGAATTACTGGAGGGCATGAGTACGCTCATGCCATCTTGGAGTGCATTTGTCGGTTTTTCTAACCCTGAAAAAGTATGAACATGTCAAGCATTAAAGCACCTTATAATTTTGTTCCATTTAACGAAAAAATTGTATCTCCCGATTGGGCAAATGCCATTAGCCATGATTTGCCTTTTCAGGATGGGCTTTCTGGTGAAATTGAAATTACTTTAACAGCTGAGAGCCCAGTTTTTGTTAAAAATGGGTTGGGACAGCAAGAAGCAAATTTCTATAAAAATGATAGTGGTCATCAAATAAAAGACTATACTTTTAACAAGTGGAAAGACAAGTATTTTATTCCTGGGACTTCAATCAAAGGGATGGTCCGGAATGTCCTAGAGATTATGACGTTTGGTAATATGGAGGCTAAAGTTAACGATCATAAATATTCATTACGTGATTTAACTTCCAGAATGAAAGCAGTTTATCTTGGCTCTTTTACCCCAAATAATCTTTATTGTGGTTGGTTGAAAAAACAAGATGAAAGCTATTTGATTGTTGACTGCGGGCTTCCAGGTCGAATATCACACAAAAATCTGGATGAGCAGTTAGGTACGGAATTTGGAGAGTTCACAACTAAAAAAGATAACTTTAATTCTAGGAACAATTTTAACAAGTCAGCCCGAAAAAAATATGAACTCTTTGGGAGTCGAGATCGAAATCAGTCATTTAAGAAATTAATTACTAATGATCCAAGAAGTATCTATGAAGTAGATCCACAAGGTGATAGAAAAGGATGTCTTGTTTTTACAGGTCAGCCAGGGGTAAGGAAGCAAAAACCTGATGGAAAATGGGATGGGCATCGATATGAGTTTATTTTCTTCGATGATGCGAATCGTGTTGAACGTAAAGTTGTTAAAGATGTAGTCGATAATTTTTTCTTCGCTTACTTAGAGCAGGATAAAATGAAATGGTCAGATGATTGGAAATATTGGAGGCAAGAATTAGATCGAGGCAATCCAATTCCTGTGTTTTTTCAAAAGGATGGAGACAAAATCATTCATTTTGGGCTATCCTATCTTTATAAGTTGCCTTATAAATATTCAGTTCGTGACTTAATCCGTAAGCACCAACAAGCTGAAGGCTTAGATATGTCAGAGGCGATCTTTGGTCATGTTCAAAAAAACAATGCACTAAAAGGGCGAGTAACGTTTAGCCACGCTTTTGCTACGATGGCAGAAGAGGATGAACCAAAGCATGAAGTTTTAGCAGGGCCTAAAGCTTCTTATTATCCCAACTACATACGCCAGAAGCTTATAAATGGAAACGTAGGTAGAGATAGATCATACCAAACCTTTATGGATCAAACTGCGAAAATAGCTGGATGGAAAAGATATCCAATTCGAAAAGATATCAGTCGTAATGATGGTACAGACAATGTGAAAACCCGTTTTATTCCACTTAAACAAGGCGCGCAATTTGCATGTAAAATTCACTATCATAATTTACGCCCCATTGAACTAGGAGCTTTACTCAGTGCCTTGACATTTCATGGTTCAACTGATACTTATCATAGCATTGGTATGGCCAAACCACTTGGATATGGTAAAGTAAAATTAAGCATTGATAAGGCTGAAAATATCCAAAAAGAAAAAATGATGGGTGAATTTGAAGCTTATATGAATACTAAACTGCAATATGACGAACCAAAATGGCATCAATTGCCACAAATTACTGAGCTTGTAACCATGGCACAGGAACATCCCAATTCAGACCTAGGCTATATGAAACTTCAAGAACACGTTGATGCAAAAAATGCTGGAGAAGCTTTGGATAAATATAGTTTACTTACAGGAGTCGAAGCATCTATAAATTCGTTCTGTAATACTGCTGATATCTTACAAATCAAGACACAAATTAATAAGGAATCTAAATTAAACCAGCATCAGGCCTTCTTACCGGAGCTTATCTCAGCTACTCTAAGTAATGCAAAAAAGGAATTGGAAGAAGCTTTTGATAATAAAAAAAGAGAACTAATACATCAGATACGAGAACGAAAAACAGCATTGATCGAGTTAGAGTGGAAAATCAAAGAAGACAAGGAACAAAAGGATCGGGAGATCAAAAAAATGGAAATCCAAATCAAAACAGCACAGGAAGGTCTTTCTTTTTCTAGTTTAAATGTCAAGAAAAAAGATGCTTTTGAGCAGCTAAAAAAGCTAGTTGTAGACTTTTGCCGCAAATACCATAACATGAAAGAAGTCGAACTAAAAAGCAGCTTTCCTAATGGTTTTCTACCAAATGATTATCGCGATAAGCTCATTGAAAAGCTAATAGAGATCTATCATGAAAGCCTTAATAGAAAAGAAAAAGAAAAGTGGGATGCACCCTTTGAAAACAATCATGTTATGAAAAAGGTGGCAGAATGGATTGGAGCTGAAAAGGCAAAAAATATCACCTTTAAATAAAACAACATGGGTAAAGTACTTGTAAGTTTAGTAAGTGACCAGACAATCCCTAATATTGAGTTTATCCACGAAATGGAAAGCGAAATAGATGATTTTCTATTCGTGTCTACGAATAAAATGGAAAAAAACAGGCAATGGATTTTAGATACTGTAAAAATAGACAGTAAAAAAATACTTGATTCAGTTATTGTAGACGCATTTTCTTTCGAAGATATTGAAAATAAATTATCTGAGGCAGTTAATGACGAAGACCTCTATATTGTAAATCTTACGGGTGGAACTAAAGTCATGTCATTAGCAGTTTATGAATTTTTTAAAACTGTAAGTTCAGAAATGTACTATTTAACAGGAAATGGCGAAAAAATAAAAGTGCACCCTGGAAGAAAGAAAATTTCTTCTAAGCTTAATTACAAAATATCTCTAGCTGATTATTTAACTGCTTATGGGTTTGAGATAAAAAGCCAGAGTTCCCCTCTGTGTAACCGAGATATGGCAGGAAAACTTCTTAACTATTTCTTGCATGAATTTGACGGAGAAAAAGATATAAGTGTTTTAGAAAAACTGAGAGAAAGCCGGAGTAAGGATATGAAGAAAATCCAGGATAATCCAGCTTTAAATGCCTTTTTGAATAGAGTGGGGTTTCAACCTACAAATGAAAACAAACTGACCAAATACGAGTGTCGCTATTTAAGCGGCGATTGGCTGGAAGAGTATTTGTTTTATTTTTTGATAGATCATTTTAATATTCCAGAGTCTGCTATAGGACTGGGCTTATTTGTTGACAAAAGCGCTGCTACAAATGAGTTTGATGTTTTGTGGATGAGGAGCAATAAGATATATCTATTTGAATGCAAGACCTCTATTTATAAGGATAATGATGAATCCCAGACTTTTATTGGCGAAACAATTTATAAGTCAGATTCATTAAGAAATAAATTGGGACTATTTGCACAGACAACGGTAGTAACATTGTCTGATTTGGGTAATCCTAAGTTGAAATCCCATTTAGAGAGGGCGGATGCCAGCAGAGTTAAATTGATTGGCAGAGCTACTTTTTTAGATGATTCTTTATTCGAAGAACTGAAAAAAAATTAGAAAATCCTGCTGTTGGTTATGGCTACATGTAGCAAGCGAAAGATTGAAAGCAAAGCGTTCGTTCACATCTAGCTTGCTGACTAAACCGAGCCAATATAAACTTCATTAATATTGTGACCATTGGGTGCTGCATGAAAGCATAGACTTAACTCAGCAAAAGCAAAACTTGATAACCTGTTTCAGCAAATTCGATCAACTAAAATTTTTAGATCTACAATCATGCATAAACTATGCCAAAACTTTGCTCAAGTCCTGCAAACTGCCCTGCGACAGGCAGTACAAGCCATCAATAGCCACATGGAACTGGCGAATTGGGAAATCAGTCGGATCATCCTTGAAGAAGTGCTGGCTGGGCGTCACCGGGTAGAGTGCGGGTGCGATTATGGAACGAAATATATACTAAATGCAGTTTCATGCTATTTTTCCAAATTTGAACGCACTGCGTTCAAATTTGGAAAAATAAACTATGAAACCACCCTCCTCCAACACACAAGCCCTACTCAATTGGCCGCCTTGCACCAACGCATTGAGACCGATAGCATTAAAACACCCTTAAAATAGATCCCCTATGCCACATAAACTCCTTACCTTTTTAGGCGCAAGCGAATACAAACAATGCGTCTACGAATTGGATGAACGAACCTCGCCTGTGGTGCGGTTTGTACAAGAAGCACTTGCAGGAATGGTTTGTGCCAATTGGACGTCGGCAGATGGGATTTACGTGTTTTTGACCGATGATGCGAAAGTACAAAATTGGGAAGGGGCTAAATACAACAACCACACCAACGATTCCCAAGGACTAGCCGAAAAACTAAAAGCTCTTAACCTTCCTTGCCAGATTATACCGGTTGACGGATTTACAGAAGGGTTTGGCACGCCTCAAATTTGGGCTAATTTTAACCGAATATTTGAAACACTTGAACCGGGCGATCATATTTGGCTCGATATCACCAACGCTTTTCGTTCCATTCCCATTTTTGCATCGGTGTTGCTCAATTATGCTCGCTTTTTAAAAGGAATCACAGTAGAAGCCGTTTTTTACGGCGCTTTTGAAGCGCTCAAAGTTCCTGCGTATGAGATAGATTTGCGCATTCCCAATCCCCTTAATCGCAAAGTGCCCATCATCAATTTATCAGGTTTGATTGAATTACAACACTGGACCAATGCAGCCAATGATTTTTTAACGCATGGTAATGCCAAGGAACTGTCGTTTTTGTCGCGTGAAAAAGGCCACCAAGATTTGGCACAGGCATTGGATAAAGTGACCCAGGCTTTTGCTGTAGTGCGGGGTAAAGAAATCGTAAAAGGACAGATTTTTGAAAACTTGAGAGAGGCATTGTACGCCTTGGAGGACAGTATGATAACACCAGCTTTGTCGCCGATTTTGAAAAAAATCAACGAGGCTTTTGAAGTTTATCGTAAAGAAGACACCCTGAATGGGTTTAGAGGTGCACAATGGTGCTATGAACATCAGTTGTACCAACAAGGAATCACCATTGTTCGAGAAACCATCGTCTCCTTAATTGCCAACGAAGTCCATTTGCCGGTGGATGATTTTCATATAGGAAGGAAATACATTGAGCAGGCTTTTAATTGTTATGGCTGGGATCGTAATGATTGGATCATTGACCCGAAAGACATTCCAACAATCGACGACATCATTGCCAGTACCTCCCTAGTTGAGTTTGCGGGTATTTATCAAAAATTAAGTCATCAATACCGCAATGACATCAATCATGGCGGGTTCTTAAAAAATGCTAAACCCGCCCAAGATTTTTCAAAAGCTTTACATGATAGTTTGACCGAACTGAAAACTTTTATCAACTTTTAACGCCTATGCTCCTCAATCTCTCCAACCACCCATCTGCCAACTGGTCGGCCACCCAACTCGCGGCTGCCGAGCAAACCTATGGCCAAGTGCAGGATCTTCCTTTTCCCGCCATTGATCCCTCCTGGACGCACGATCAAGTGGCTCAAGTGGCCGATGACTACCTGGGAAAAATTCTAGGCTGGTCCCCTTACCCCCTGGCCATACACCTTATGGGCGAAATGACCTTTAGCTTTGCCCTCGTGCGGGCATTGCAGGCGCACGGCCTTGCCTGCGTAGCGAGCACCACGCGCCGACAAGCCGTCGATAAAGGCGATGGCCGTAAAGAAGTAATTTTTGAATTTGTCGGGTTTCGGTCGTATTTTTAGAAAAAAAACTACCGTTTTAAACTATTTTGAGGGTGCTTTTTTTAGCAAAATAGGAGAAGGAAGATCAACCTTCCAGGTCTCGAAGACCTGGAAGGTTTCCAACCCCACCTGTCGAAAATAGCGGCAACAAAATTCCCCATCCGTTCTTTGACATCCTGGTTTTTTCATCGGCCTCAACCTTGGGCTTCCTGCGCGTGCCTCCGCGCAGGAAGCTCAATTATTTTTTAAAAAATGCAAATACACTGCATTCCTGGCCGTTACCTTGCCGCAAAAAAAACGAACATGCAACTTTACCTCAACAAACCTGGCGGCAACCTCAAAGTACGCGACGGCCACTTCATAGTGCAACACGAAGGAGAGGAACAACGCATCCCTGTTGGCAAAGTGGAGACCCTGTTTATCCACCGCGCTACCCGACTCAGCGCTGAAGTCGCTTTTGTGGCCGCTGATCTCGACATCGATGTCATTTTTACCGATCGCAATGGCCAACCGGTAGCCCGCATTTGGGGCAATCGCTTTGGCAGCATTGCCACCATTCGCAAACAACAATTGGCGTTTTCGCAAAGCAGCGCCTGCCGAGATTGGGTGCAGCAATTGCTGGCCGATAAACTCGACGGCCAATCGGCTATGCTGTGGCTGATGAGCAAATCCGATCGCAGCAATGAACCGTTGATCCAAACCGCTACCGCCAAAATTGCCGATATGCGTGACCGCATTTTGCAAGTGGATCAACTCACCTTACCTGAAGTAGCAGGACAGTTGCGCGCTTGGGAAGGCGCGGCTTCCAAAGCTTATTGGAGCTGCATCAGCGCTTCGCTTCCGCCCCAGTATGCTTTTAGCGGGCGGAGTCGCCAGCCAGCTTTGGATATGTTCAATGCGCTGGTCAATTATGCCTACGGGATATTGTACAGTCAGGTGGAATCGGCTTTGATCAAAGCGGGAATCGATCCCTTTATTGGTTTTTTTCACCGCGACGAGCACAACCGACCAGTGCTGGTGTACGATGTCATTGAGCGGTTTCGCCCTTGGGCCGATTATGTGGTCATCAGTTTGTGCCGACAAGAGGTCATTTTTGTCGATTTTTTTGACGTGGAAGAAGGCGGTTTTTGGCTTAACGAACAAGGCAAACGCATCCTGATTCAGTCTTTTCACGATTATTTTGAAGAGATCACGCGCTTTGGCACGCTCGATCGTACGCGCAGTACCCACATCGAGTTGTTTGCTTTTGCCTTGGCATCGCAGTTAAAGGTTTTTAAGGCACAATAGATCGGCATAATTACATTTTTTTTGCCATCAAGGGATCAAAATAACGCATATGGAATTTTATATTGGCAATAACGTTCAAACCGCCAGTTTGGTGATGCAGCCTTGTGCGGCAGAGGATATCCTAACGCGCATCCGCACCGATGTGCAGCTCCAAGAAACCATTGCCCAAATGCGGCGGGTAAAGTCTATTGACCACAGCGCCTATGTGCGCTTGAAGGCGCGCTTGCCTTTCTTCTGTTGCGGGGAATTTAGCGGCGGAATCCGGCGGGGCGAGTTTTTTATTCAGGCTCCCGCCATCGTGTTGGATGTAGACGGATGTGCCCAATCGGTGGAAGAGTTGCTGGCTTGGCGCAAAAAGCTGAGTGCCGATCCGCGAGTATGGTGCTTGTTTACTTCGCCCGGCGGCGACGGATTAAAACTCGTTTTTCAGCTGGCTAGCCCTTGTACCGGCGTCAAAACGTTCAGTGATTTTTACAAATCTTTTGCCTACGAATTTGCCGCGCGCTATCAGCTTAATGATTACATCGACCACCGTACCAGCGATTGCACCCGGGTTTGTTTTTTATCCTACGACCCGCAGGTTTACGTTGCCGCAAATCCCCAAGCCATTGATTGGAATGCCTACGTGTTGCCATTGTTGCCGCCGCCTACACCGCCGCCGCCACAGGAAGATATGCTCAATGAAAGTCACGCCATTCGCCCCGACGTGTACCGCGAAATTTTGCGCAAATTGGAAACCAAATCTCGGCCCAGACCTCAGAAATTCCCCTACGTGCCGGAGTTGCTGCAAAAACTGTTGCCCGATATTGGCGCCGCCTTGGCCGAGCAGGATTTGGTGCTAAAGGAAGCACGAGATATTCAATATGGCAAAAAACTGCTGCTGACGCATGGGCTGGAAACGGCCGAGATCAATGTCTTTTATGGCAAAAGAGGTTTTAGCGTGGTGAAAGTGGTGAAACGAACGGCTAACGAAAGCCTGGCCGATTTGGCCGTATTTGTCATTGAACAGGTATTGTACCAACGCCCCGATTATCCTTTTGGGGAAGAGGGATAAGTAATGAGCCTTGTAAATATACATTTATGACCAATATTGATCACTTAGAGCGCCTGAAGCGCATCCGGGCTGCGGGTTTGGCAACCCGATTTTTTCGGGGCGCAGCGGCAGATACCTTAGCCTTGCTTCCTGTCAACGAGCGCATTGCCCAGCTGTTGAATTATTTGCAACAACATCAACCAACCAATACTTACGAAATGATTTATTTTGTGATGTACGATATTGAAGACAATCGGATTCGAAGAACGATTGCAAAATATTTGCAGCGAAAAGGCTGTATTCGTATGCAAAAATCCATATTTTTAGGCAGTGGTACCCTCAAAACGTTTCGCGAAATAGGAACGGCTTTGCGGGAGATCAACAGCATGTACAGCAACAACGATAGTATCATGTTGCTTCCTGTTACCCAGGATCTTATGCATCAACTCAATATGATTGGCAAAGACGTTGATTTTAAATTAACGGTTGCGCCGCCAAAACTCTTGATTATATGAGCAAAAAAGATGTAATTTTGTGCGCTCAAAAAAAAGCGCTCGATCATTGGCTAAATGATGAAGTAAAGAGTTTTAGCTTGGTGCAAGTTCTTTGTTTTAAACGATTTACATATAACTGCAGCCGTTGAGGCATTTCCATCAAAAGAAGGATTAAGACTCAAATGAAACATACAAACGACGCCCATTCCGCCGTTGAGGCATTTCCATCAAAAGAAGGATTAAGACACGTGCCATTTCATCCCAGTGCTTTAACCAGGGAGAAGCCGTTGAGGCATTTCCATCAAAAGAAGGATTAAGACTATTTGCGGATTCTCCGATCGTTGCGGATTCTCCGAGCCGTTGAGGCATTTCCATCAAAAGAAGGATTAAGACCTTCATTGAATTTGTACCAGATACTATCTCCAGCCGTTGAGGCATTTCCATCAAAAGAAGGATTAAGACTATCCAATCTTTGCGGATACTCCAATCTTTGCGAAGACTGCCGTTGAGGCATTTCCATCAAAAGAAGGATTAAGACTCGAACTTTTACAACCAACGCCACCTGCCCAAAAAGCCGTTGAGGCATTTCCATCAAAAGAAGGATTAAGACATAAAAAAGCCCCTGCGAAAGAGCAGAGGCCGCATGTGCCGTTGAGGCATTTCCATCAAAAGAAGGATTAAGACTCCAAGCTTCTTTTTCCGGTTGGGTTGTCAACTAATTCGGGCCGTTGAGGCATTTCCATCAAAAGAAGGATTAAGACCGTATCGGCAATCTGCATATCCGCTTTCTAAGCTATAGCCGTTGAGGCATTTCCATCAAAAGAAGGATTAAGACGCAAAACGCTTCATATGCTACTCCGAAAGCAGTGCCGTTGAGGCATTTCCATCAAAAGAAGGATTAAGACCCCTATTGTACTACCTAATGTGAATGGCTTTTCTTGCCGTTGAGGCATTTCCATCAAAAGAAGGATTAAGACGGTTTGATTCAGACTTAACGAGTTGGCTCACAATAGCCGTTGAGGCATTTCCATCAAAAGAAGGATTAAGACGCCAGATAACTACTACTTAGTCTCTCTAATTCTGCCGTTGAGGCATTTCCATCAAAAGAAGGATTAAGACTTAGAGTCTCCTTTGTCTACGGTAATGCCTATTAAGCCGTTGAGGCATTTCCATCAAAAGAAGGATTAAGACTTATAATCCTGAACTGTGTGGGCTAAATTTTATTAGCCGTTGAGGCATTTCCATCAAAAGAAGGATTAAGACTCTCTTACGACGATTGTACGGGCATCAAATTTTGGGCCGTTGAGGCATTTCCATCAAAAGAAGGATTAAGACACCATTAGGCGTTTTTACCGAAAAAGGAAGGACTGGCCGTTGAGGCATTTCCATCAAAAGAAGGATTAAGACTAAGGTCTGCTTTTTCGCCCGAATCACCAGTTGCATGCCGTTGAGGCATTTCCATCAAAAGAAGGATTAAGACCATATCAGAGTTGCGATTAGTCTAACCGTCATAAGCCGTTGAGGCATTTCCATCAAAAGAAGGATTAAGACCTTTAGCAATCTTTTATCAGTTTTTGCTTTATTTGCCGTTGAGGCATTTCCATCAAAAGAAGGATTAAGACCTACTTCTTTAACTCCCAAAGCTATTAAATCAAGGGCCGTTGAGGCATTTCCATCAAAAGAAGGATTAAGACGAAGAGAAATACTCTGATGTAGTAAGTGGTCTTGCCGTTGAGGCATTTCCATCAAAAGAAGGATTAAGACGTGATATAATGCAAACTGTTGTGTATTCGCATTCATGCCGTTGAGGCATTTCCATCAAAAGAAGGATTAAGACGGGAAGTAAATCCTTCAACTGTGTAAAACTCTGCTAGCCGTTGAGGCATTTCCATCAAAAGAAGGATTAAGACTCAGTTAAATGAGTTATACAAAATTGCTTTTCAACGCCGTTGAGGCATTTCCATCAAAAGAAGGATTAAGACTTTTTGTAAATACTTCCTGCTGGTGAAGTAAAGGCCGTTGAGGCATTTCCATCAAAAGAAGGATTAAGACCTAGCATATTAGGATTATGCTGTTTTCCTACAAAGCCGTTGAGGCATTTCCATCAAAAGAAGGATTAAGACGGGTGTTTTAATAGACAACCAGTGAATCCACCAAGCCGTTGAGGCATTTCCATCAAAAGAAGGATTAAGACACGTTTATGAATCATTATAATCCAAGTTTTCATTAGCCGTTGAGGCATTTCCATCAAAAGAAGGATTAAGACTCAGCAGCAGTTGCACAATACGGTTCAAAATCATCGGCCGTTGAGGCATTTCCATCAAAAGAAGGATTAAGACGGTGTAAAATTCTGCCACACAATGTAAGTTTGCCGTTGAGGCATTTCCATCAAAAGAAGGATTAAGACACATTGTACGACCTAACGTAGTCGCAACCATTGCCGTTGAGGCATTTCCATCAAAAGAAGGATTAAGACCACATTCCGTGTAATTATCTGTATTGGTGTAAAGCCGTTGAGGCATTTCCATCAAAAGAAGGATTAAGACGGTGTAAAATTCTGCCACACAATACAAGTCTTTCTCTGCCGTTGAGGCATTTCCATCAAAAGAAGGATTAAGACTATCTTTATGTAGACACTTACGTGTGGTTCATTAAGCCGTTGAGGCATTTCCATCAAAAGAAGGATTAAGACATATTATTGGATGCTATATCATCCTGGTTCTTTTCAAGCCGTTGAGGCATTTCCATCAAAAGAAGGATTAAGACTGGCTTTGTAAGGACTTCCATCCTTCTTAACACGAGCCGTTGAGGCATTTCCATCAAAAGAAGGATTAAGACAAATTCAGCCTTTTATCAAGTAGTGACCTAAACAGGCCGTTGAGGCATTTCCATCAAAAGAAGGATTAAGACTAAATTTTATTTCTTCTAAGAAAAAGTGAGTCATAGCCGTTGAGGCATTTCCATCAAAAGAAGGATTAAGACCTATTCCATTAAAACCATAAAAATCAAAAAAATGGCCGTTGAGGCATTTCCATCAAAAGAAGGATTAAGACTGATTTGGGGTGGTTCCCTTGGAAATTGCTTCTTTTGCCGTTGAGGCATTTCCATCAAAAGAAGGATTAAGACTAATCAGTCATTTTCATTGCTCTTCATTGTGCTTGCCGTTGAGGCATTTCCATCAAAAGAAGGATTAAGACTCTTTTCGGTATTCCACGCGATCAAAAGCAAATTGCCGTTGAGGCATTTCCATCAAAAGAAGGATTAAGACACTTACAGCTAGTGCATTTAAGTTACAACCAGGAAAGCCGTTGAGGCATTTCCATCAAAAGAAGGATTAAGACTTTACTATCTACTATCATTAGCAATAACTCTACTTTGCCGTTGAGGCATTTCCATCAAAAGAAGGATTAAGACGTGATAACTGGTATTTCGAACGGATCTGATTTGGGGTGCCGTTGAGGCATTTCCATCAAAAGAAGGATTAAGACTCAGATTCAGTTAAATCAATAGTAGGCTCCTCTTTTAGCCGTTGAGGCATTTCCATCAAAAGAAGGATTAAGACCTGGAAATGCGACTTGAAGTAAAAACTTTTTCATGCCGTTGAGGCATTTCCATCAAAAGAAGGATTAAGACCTAGTAAGATGCCAATCGCTCGACGGGAAATAAACCGGCCGTTGAGGCATTTCCATCAAAAGAAGGATTAAGACATCGGCGCATCAAAACGACTGAGCATAATATTGTTGCCGTTGAGGCATTTCCATCAAAAGAAGGATTAAGACGCCGATGATGTTATCTTTAAGGTTGCTTCTCACTATGCCGTTGAGGCATTTCCATCAAAAGAAGGATTAAGACACAAAAGACAAAAATTCGACCTTAAGTCTTTACCAAAGCCATTGAGGCATTTCCATCAAAAGAAGGATTAAGACTTGTTGGCGTAGTAGTTCTTATAAATATCCCACAATGGCCGTTGATGTAATTCCATCAAAAGAAGGATTAAGACCGGGATGGCTTCGCCGATGACTTTTACAATTTCAAGCCGGTGAGGCATTTCCATCAAAAGAAGGATTAAGACATATTTGAATTTTCTAATTATTCTAACCATCTTATATCTTGCCGTTGAGGCATTTCCATCAAAAGAAGGATTAAGACTTTTTTCTTGCGCTGTCCAATATGTTTTTCTAGGGCCGGTGAGGCATTTTCATCAAAAAAAGGATTAAGACAACCAGTTGCAAGCCCACTTGTCGTAGAATTCTTCGCCGTTGCGGCATTTCCACCAAAAGAAGGATTTAAACAGCCGAACAGCGTCGCGATGAATCGCGCCTCTACCCCCAAAAAAGGGAATCCCCAAAACCCTAATTTCCCAGGATGGCGCAGCACCCCAAAACAACCTATTTTTGCCAAAAAAACACATGGAAACCAATACAAACAACCGAACCATTTACAATCCGGTACAAAAGGATTACGTCACCTTTTTGAAAACCAGCGCAGAAACCAATGGCGCTTTTACCCTCATTGAATGCAGCGTAGCGCCTGGCGGCGGGGTAGGGCTGCATTACCACAAAACTTATGAAGAGACTTTTGAACCCCTCGAAGGTATTTTGAGCGTGGAATGCAACGGCGTCACCAAACAGTATGGGGTAGGGGAGAGCGTCACTGCCAGCAAAATGATGAACCACCGTTTTTTTAATGAAACGGAGCAGGAATGCCGTTTTTTGTGCAAAATGACGCCCGGACAACCGGGTTTGGAAGCGGCGCTCCAGATCGGTTACGGATTGGCGCGCGATGGAAAAACCAATAAAGGATTGCCCAAAGATCCGCAGGTGCTAGCTTACCTGATTCAGCTCAGTGAAACCAATTTGCCGGGTTGGCGCTCGGTTTTTGAATGGATATTGCGCTGGCAGGCCCGCAGTTTTATCAAAAAAGGCGGTGAAAAAGGCTTGCGGGAAACGTATTTGCAGATTTGATGAATATTGACATTGCTTGTTAGGTCTCTACCAGAATATTTTGGTTTTGTGATTAGGAAACTTATTTTTACGGTAATGCCAGAATCAATAGTCCGTGGCAGTTTTGAGTAGTTTGTTTTTATTTTAAAATTTTGAAAATCAACTACTTAAAAAATTAAATGGCGTAGTGTTTTTTGACTGCTCAATTTTTTGAGGGTATGGTAGTGCTCCAGACCCGCAAAAAAATAACATTTTAGTTAAAAAATCAGCCAGTCTCGAAGGAATGCTTGGAAAAATTCAACGGACTATTGAGAATGTTTTCATTCAAAAACCAAAATCAGCTTTATGCTGTGCCCAAATCATATGCAATACAAAAACCTGCGTCCGATGTTATGGACCCGGCAATTTCAAGAAACCCTTACCTTTTACACCCAGGTGTTGGGTTTTTCCTGTGGCGAACGCAATGACGAATGGGGCTGGGCGTCCATTCACCGCGATGGAGTGGATCTTATGATCGCCTATCCGCCCGAACAAACGCCTTTTGAGCACCCTCATTTTACGGGCTCTTTTTACATTCAAACCGATGAAGTGGACGCGCTCTGGACAAAGTTGAAAAACAAGGTCAAAATCGTGTACGACATCGGTACTTTTGAATGGGACATGCGCGAGTTTGGGATTTATGACAACAATGGCTATATTATTCAATTTGGTCAGGATATCAAAACTCTGGGCAAGAATCAAGAGTCCGTTTCATGATGACCCGTAAGGCGATTTTATCCGATATTCCCGGCGTGTTGGCCTTACAGGATCGCTACCTCGTGATCCACATCCCGATTGAATTGCGCGCCAATGGTTTTGTAACCACGCCTTTTACCATTCAACAAATTGAAGATGCTATCGCCATAGACGGGCTTTTTGTTGCCGAGGATGATCAAGGCATTGTTGCTTATGTTTTTGCCGCTTCATGGGATTATTTTGCACAATGGCCCATTTTTCCTTTCATGACTGCTCGTTTTTCGCAAGTGTTTTTCGAAGTAAAAGCTTTGGAAATCGCAACTTCGTTTCAATACGGCCCCATTTGTATCGATGAGCGGTATCGGGGCACGGGTTTGCTACAACAACTTTACAATACCATGCTGGAGGGTATGCAATCACGCTTTCCTATCGGCGTCACGTTTATCAATAAAATCAACCAACGGTCGGTGCGGGCGCACACGCTCAAGCTGGGAATGACCATTGTCGATGAGTTTTCGTTTAATCAAAATGAGTACCTGGGTTTGGCTTTTCGGACGAATCGGAAGGTTATTTAGGTTATTCCAAAAAGCAAATCGAAATCCCCCTCTTTCTTGCCAACTTATTTCAGCTTAAAGCATTCCTGTTTGAGTATAATTCACTAAAACTAAAACTCATGCAAAAGCTAATGTTTTTATTCCTAATGCTATTCCCGTTTGGGATGATGGCTCAATCTGCTAATGCCATGGTCGGCGTATGGATCGGCGAAGAACAAGATGGCAAATTTGAACTGTTCGAGCAAAGCGGCAAGTACTATGGAAAAGTGGTATGGCTAAAAGAACCCAACCGCGATGGCGCCCCAAAAAAAGACATCAATAATCCTGATCCTGCCAAACGCAACCAACCCATCATGGGACTTATCTTTATGCGCAATTTTGAATTTGATGGCAAAAATGGCTGGAAAGATGGAAAAATTTATGACTCACGTACGGGAAAAACGTATAATTGCGAACTCACATTGCAAGATGAGAAGACCTTGAAACTCCGCGGCTACCTCGGGTATGCCTGGATGGGGATGGGCAAATCGGTCATCTGGAAGCGAGTTGAATGATTTACATTTGTTTTCATAGATTGTAAAAGGTTAGCACCTCGCCTTCGGCGACAAAATAAATTTCAGCCACAAATTGCACAAATTTTCACAAATTAGGACACAAACTGGCGTTTGTGTCCCCCTCACGAACAGCGTTCGTGCTTTAATTTGTGAAAATTTGTGAAATTTGTAGCTACATTTTTAAAACTATTCCATCGAAGATGGGATGCTAGACTTATACCACAGATCTATTTTGCCAAAAAAACCAAACAACATGAATTTCAAATCCATTTTCTTACTGATTGCCGTGCTGGCAGCTACCTCAACAGTAGGGTTTTCTCAATCTATTTTCGAACAATGGCCTTCGCTGAAAACCTTTCATGGCGTAATGTCGGAAACTTTTCACCCGGCTGAAGAAGGCAATTTGACCCCCATTAAAGAACGATCTGGCGAAATGGCCGATAAGGCTGCTGCTTTAGCCAAGTCAGCTATTCCGCAAGCTTTTGAAAAACCGGCCATGCTGACTACCTTGAAAAAACTCAAAAAAGGCAGCAAAGCGCTCGATAAAATGGTTAAAAGCAAAGCCGGCGATCCACAACTTACCCAATCTTTGACGGCATTACACGAAGTTTTTCACGAAATTGTCGGCCTTTGTAAGGATGAAAAATAGCAGTTACATCATATCTTTAACCAAATATCAAACTTTAGATTGCTAAATTGATGCATCAATGAAAAAACTAATTTTCCTGCCTTTGGCTTTCTTGATGAGCTTAGGCCTTTTTGCCCAGGACAAACCAGCGTTTGATAACCACGACTTGTTTGACCCCCTCTTCAATTACTCCATGAATTCGGCTACCCGCAGCGGTACTGGGGCGCCCGGACAACAATACTGGCAGAATGCCGCGAATTACAAAATAAATGCTTCACTCGACGATGAAAAGCACTCCGTAACCGGTGATGTAGAGATCACTTATATCAATAACTCTCCTGATAAATTGCCGTTTTTGTGGCTGCAATTGGATCAAAACTTGTTCAACTCGCATTCTCGCGGTGCTACCATTACGGGCAGTGAAGGAGCAGTAGGTCGTAAGATGGCTTTTGATGGCGGTTACGAAATCAAATCCGTAAGCGTCGAGCAAAACGGCAAAAAAGTAGCAGCTAATTTCAACATCACCGATACCCGCATGCAAATCCGCTTGGATCAGCCCGTAATGGAAAAAGGCGGTTCAGTTAAGATTTTTGTCACTTATTCCTTCAAATTTGCCGAAGGATCTGCCTTGCGTATGGGCATGATGGATAGCCAAAACGGCAAAATCTACTCGGTTGCGCAGTGGTACCCACGTATGTGCGTATACGACGACCTGGAAGGCTGGAATGTATTGCCTTACTTGGGCTCGGGTGAATTTTACTTGGAATACGGCGATTTTGAATACAACATCAACGTACCCGCCAGTCATATTGTAGTGGGTTCTGGCGAGTTGATCAACCCCACTGAAGTGTATACTGCTGAGCAAAACAAGCGCTGGGCACTAGCTGCCATGAGCGACGTAACGTGTGTTATACGCACCAAAGAGGAAGTGCTGGATCCCAACTCTAGACCTAAAAAAGAAGGTCGCTTTACTTGGAAATTCAAGTGCAAAAACGCCCGTGATGTAGCGTTTTCTACTTCTAAAGCCTTTGTCATTGATGCAGCCCGCATCAACTTGCCCAGCGGCAAAAAATCCTTAGCAATGTCGGCTTACCCAGTTGAAAGTGCTACTGTGGATTCTTGGCTCCGGGCTACCGAGTACACCAAAGGCGCCATCGAGTTTTACTCCAAATATTTGTTCGAATATTCCTACCCAGTGGCAGTCAATGCGGCTAGCTCGGAATACGGCATGGAATATCCTGGGATTGTATTTTGCCATCACACTTCCAAAGAAGGTGGCTTGTGGGGTGTTACCAGCCACGAATTTGGTCACAACTGGTTCCCGATGATAGTAGGTAGCAACGAACGCAAGTTTGCCTGGATGGACGAAGGGTTCAACACCTTCATCAACTTTTTGGCCGATGAAGATTTCAACAAAGGCGAATACAATAGCAACAAAGCACAGTTGGGCGATATGCACCGCGTAGCTAATTTCATGTTCCGCGATGATGCCGATCCCATTATGACCATTCCCGATGTGATTCAAGGCAAAAACCTAGGCTTGGAGGCATATTACAAACCAGGTATAGGACTTTACCTATTGCGTTCACAGATTTTGGGTGAAGATCGTTTTGATTACGCCATCAAAAAATATGTAGAACGTTGGGCGTTCAAACACCCTACGCCTTTTGATTTTTTCAAAACCATTGAAGACGCATCTGGTGAAGACTTAGGCTGGTTCTGGAAAGGCTGGTTCTACAAAACTTACAAATTTGACATTGCTGCAACCGACGTGCGTTACAATGAGCAAAAACCGGAGAAAGGCGCTAAGATCACCCTCGAAAACTTTGGTCAAATGGCCTTCCCCGTGGAAATCGAAGTGGTATACGAAGGCGGCGAAAAAGAGCGGGTTAAACTTCCTGTGGAGGTTTGGCAACGCGGCGGCAAATTTGAATTGGGCATGAATTCTACCAAAATCATCACCCAGGTCAATGTAGATCCTGATCACAAATTGCCCGATGTAAAAGGTGCAAACAACACTTGGGATCCAGGTAAACCGGTGATCCGTCCATAGTTAAGTTGAAAAAATAACATCAAATGGCGAGCGGCGGATAACGCCCTCGCCATTTGATTTTTAAAAAGAGTTTGTCATGAAAATGAACCATACCGTGCTGGAGCGTTTTTTACGTTACGTCACCTACGATACGCAATCTGATCCCCTTTCGCCAACTCAGCCCTCTACCGAAAAACAAAAAATCCTCGGCGCTTTGTTGGCGCAAGAGCTCCAGGAAATGGGCGCAACTGACGCGCATTTGGACGAGTTTGGCTATGTGTATGCAACCATTCCGGCTACTGTTTCGAAACCTGTTCCGGTGTTGTGTTTTTGCTCGCACATGGATACCTCGCCCGATTGCAGCGGTTACAATGTCAAACCCATCGTGCACCGCAATTACCAAGGCCAAGACTTGGTGCTGCCCGATGATCCCAGCGTAATCATCCGTTTAGCCGATTTTCCAGACCTAGCGGATGAAATTGGCCACGATATTGTAACGGCCAGGGGTACTACGCTACTGGGCGCCGACAATAAATCGGGCGTAGCAGCCATCATGGATGCAGCAGCACATCTGTTAGCTCATCCCGAAATACCTCACGGCGCCATCCGCATTTTGTTTACTCCCGATGAAGAGATTGGCCGGGGCGTGAACAAGGTAGACATGAAAAAACTGGGCGCCGATTTTGGCTACACCCTGGATGGTGAAAAACGCGGTTCGGTAGAAGACGAAACCTTTAGTGCCGATAGCGCAGTCGTTAAAATCCAAGGGGTGAGCGCTCACCCTGGCATGGCCAAAGGGAAAATGGAAAGCGCCATAAAAATTGCCGCGGAATTGGTAGCCAGACTGCCCAAAACCACCCTGTGTCCGGAAAGTACGGAAGGAAAGGAAGGGTTTATTCACCCAACCGGTATACAAGGCAGTGTAGAATCAGCGGAAGTACATTTCATCATTCGCGATTTTAGCGATGAAAAACTGCTGACGCACGCCGCTTTTTTGCAGCAACACCTAGAAGCGGTTCTAAAGGATTTTCCCAATTCTACGGGAACCTTAGAAATCCACGAGCAATACCGCAACATGAAAAAAGTGCTGGATCGACACCCACAAGTGCTGTCACGCGCGCTCATGGCCATCGAGCGGGCGGGCATTACACCCGTGCAATCCAGCATTCGGGGGGGAACTGACGGATCCCGCTTGTCGTTTATGGGGCTTCCTTGTCCCAATATTTTCACGGGCGAGCATTCTTTTCATGCCAAAACGGAATGGGCATCGGTTTATGAGATGGAAAAAGCGGCGGAAATTGTGGTGCAATTGGCGCAGATTTGGGCGGAGTAGTGTTAATATCCCAATTTTTTAAGAGCCTATTCGGGTTTTTGGATCTAAGGTGAAGAGGGCAAATTTTATTTAAGTTGAGGCAAAATTTGCAACCGTATGTGGATAATCCGGCGAAAATTTTAACGAAACCTGAAATAAAATTTGCATCATGGAGCCCAGAATCTGAAACCTTAGCAAACTCTAAGTCTTTGCTTGTAATAGATCTAGATACAAGCCAAAATTCCATCTTTGAAAGCATTAAAGCTTCTTGATCTATTCGAATTAGGATTCATATGTTTTGAAATATTTCTGGCAACTTCAACTTTTGGTAGTCCGCTAGGGTAATAACCTACATTTTGCAATAATTTTTCAAGTGCTTCCCATGTTCCTCCATTGATTTCATCAGGATTACGATATTTTGCCTTGTTTTCGAAGTACTTTACTTTTGGGTATGCAGTTCTCAACGCATTAGCATCTCCAAGGAACCATGATTCTAATTCTTCAATAGCAATTCGATTTACTAGCTGGAAAGTTGTTGGTGAGGAGGATTTTGTAGTTAATCCAGATTTTATTGCTTTTGCTTCAATATCTTGTTTCAAAGCAATACAATTTTGACTGTCTCTATCAAGAAGAACAACTATTCGAATACTTTCATCAATCCATTTACTGTAACCCCGCAAAGTTTTTTCAAGGCTATCTAAAAGGTCTGATTTTCCATTAAATGTAATGAACTTCCAAGAATCTTCTTTTTGAAGTAATTTTGGTAAAAGATTACTTAGGGCAGCTTCAGATGAAGGCTCTTCTAACAGGAATTCAATATGCATTACGATTTGCTTGTTGTTCTTTGGGCGCCAGAATTAGTAAGTGGATCGCCCACTTCAAAAAAACCTCTTACCCATAAATCACCCAATAAAAATCCCTCATCCATAAACTGAGGAATTCCTTTCATGTCTATTGCTTTTTTCGCCTGAGTGAAACCTTTTTCATCGCGATACATAACCCATAATTCATTAGCTTTTAATCCATTGACAAAAAAAGGAGAGTGGGTAGTAACAAGTAACTGCGTTTCTTCAGATGCGTTTCTACATTCCTCACAAAGCTCAACTAAAAGTCTTGGATGTAGTTGATTTTCTGGCTCTTCGATTCCAATCAGCCTAGGCGGATCCGGATCATATAAAATACAAAGATAGGCGAGCATCTTCAATGTTCCATCGGAAGCAAATTTGGATAATATCGGTTGATCAAATGGGGCATCTTTTATTTGGAGTAAAAGTCTTCCATCTTCCATCAATTTTACTTCAACTTTTTCAAGACGAGGAATTCTTTGAGCTAGAATAGAAAGGATTCTGGATAGCTTATCTGGGTGTTGCTCCTTCAGATATTGAATAACATTTGGCAAGTTGTCGCCAGTTTCGCTTAATTGTTCATTTGGACCAGCTTCAGGTATTCCACGGGTATTATCAGCAGATAAGTACGAAAGATACCAACTTGAAATAAATTCTCTTAATGCACTAACTCTTGGATGCTTTGAGAATTGTCCTAATGTGTTAACAGCTAAAGTTTCGTGATTATTAAGACTTTCTGCTATTCGTTCATCATTTTCATCTGGTAATTCCCCAGTAATGACTTTTCCTTCTCCTCTTTTGAATTCTAGGAATCTAAATGGCCTACCATGAGAACCTCGCTTCCATTGCAACCATTCTTCTTCAATAACGGGATTGTTGTTTTCTTCTGAAATTTTTAAAAAATATGTAATTAACGGTAAGTTAGCACGTTCCCTGTATTTTATGGTGAATTCAATTGAGCCTTTAGAATTTCGAGTTCTTAATTCCTTAAACCGTCCACGTTTGTCCCATGCCTTGCGTACACCGTTAGTAAAACACTCTGACAAAAAAGCAAAAACATCGAACAAGGTTGATTTCCCGCTTCCATTTGGTCCTAAAAAGACACTTAAAGGAGTCAAATCTTTGAGTTCCAAATTTTCTAGCGCTCGGTAGTTTTGAATTTTTATATATTCAATGCGTGGTATATTCCGAGAAGTGGTGCCCATTAATTTTATTTGCTTAAGTAATTACAAAATCACCCATAAAGAAAGAAGAACATCATATGCTAAACAAATATCGCAAAAACTAGTGATATCTAGAGATAAATTTTAATCAATTCCCTTTGCATTCCAGATTTCAACTACAAACCTAAACTTTTCATGACAGCTTTCCATCCCGAGAAAGTAATACAATCTTAGGTGTAAGATTTTGTTTTGAATAGCATCAAAATTTTCTGCACAACGCGTCTTCTTAAATTTTTGCTAACACTTTTTATTACAATTTAACCATTTAACACATCTGTTTAACGGTTTCTTAGATACCAGTCGGCAAGGAGCATGGTAACTTCGTGTCTATTAGTACAAAACGTTAACCGACAATCCTAAAATGACTTGCTTATGAAACGCCGATCCTTTTTTGTCCAGCCCTTTTTTTTCCTGTTGGCCCTTGTATTGATTGCAGGCTGTGTGTCACCCAATAAACTGGTTGAAACCGGCAATTACGATGCTGCTTTGTCGGTTGCCATCAATCGTTTGGCCGGAAAAGACAAGAAAAAAGAAATATACGTAAAGGCCGTGGAAACGGCTTTTTCCAAGGTTACCTTCAGTAATTTGGATGAAATTGAGCGGTTGAAAAAAAATGGGAGAGCAGAAGACTGGCCCCTGATCTATGACCTTTACCAGGGTTTGCGCCGTCGGCAACAACAAATTCAACCCTTGTTGCCTTTGGTGAGTAAAGAAGGGTATCAGGCGCAGTTCTCGCTCACCCAAACTGCTGATTTAGAACAAGAGGCCAAAGAGAAATCTGCCGAATTTTTCTACACTCGCGCCCAAAATCAACTGGAGCAAGCCCGCAAATACGGCGATAAAACCGCTGCCCGCCGCGCTTACGACGATTTTAATCGCACCAGTACCTATTTTGGCAACTACCGTGATCACTCTAACTTGATGCGGGAAGCTGAATTTTTGGGTACTACCTTCATTCTGGTCAATGTAGAAAACCGGGCGCCGGTGATTCTCCCTGCTGGTTTGGAGCAAGAGTTGTTGTCGATCAGCTTTCGGGATCTCAATGATCGTTGGCGGGTATTTCATGCCGCCCGGCAAAACGATTTGAACTACGACTACAAAATCACCATGGAGCTACAAGATCTATTCGTGTCGCCAGAAGCGGTAAAAGAACGCGAATACATTGATCAAAAAGAGGTACAAGACGGCTTCAACTACGTACTTGACGCCAAAGGCAACGTGCGTAAAGACACCGCTGGCAACGACATCAAAGTTCCCAAAATGGTGAAAATCCAGGCCTTTGTGAATGAAGTTTACCAAAATAAAGTAGCGGCAGTGCGGGGGCGTTTGACCTTTTTCGATTACCGCACCAATTCATTCTTGGAAACCCGACCCTTGAATGCCGAATCGGTTTTTGAAAACTACGCCGCTACTTTCCGCGGCGATCAACGCGCCATAAGTGATCAATCGCGCCAACGTATTGGCAATCGCCCTTTGCCGTTTCCCGACAACGCCACGATGTTGTTGGAAGCCGCTCGCCGATTACGTCCCATGATCATTGATAATCTTAAGCGTTCTCCTATTTCTTAGTTGATTTGTAATGTTCTGTGTCAAAAACAAAGTAAAAGGGCAAATATTATTTTGCACAA
>JBBANM010000091.1:0-26689 GCA_040401995.1 Saprospiraceae bacterium | reverse complement strand
ACAGCCCTTGACTTTTTTGTTTCTTTTTTCGTCAAGGAAAAAAGAAAATGGTAAAAATAAACCACTGAAATACAGGGTTTAATAAACAATTAAGAGGCTTGAGCATTGTTGCGCTGCGCTGCAGCTTGTACGAAAAACCTGATATTGTGCTACAGACGTTACGCGGCTCTGCCGCTAGGGCAACAGTTCCTAGCTAGGTTAAACGCATTCGAATTAGCCAATTTATACATCACTTTTAATGCGTTTGCCCTATCATATTTTAACAATGCTGGAAAATTACCTCAGAATGTAGTAGCTTTGTGCCCCGATAAGTAACACAAAAATTAAGAATCAATGAGTGCTGTTGCAACCAACCTTAAGTACAAAGTTAAGGACATCACCCTAGCAGATTGGGGCCGCAAAGAAATTGAGCTTGCTGAAGCTGAAATGCCTGGTTTGATGGCGCTTCGCGATAAGTATGGCAAAACCAAGCCGCTTCAGGGCGCGCGTATTGCTGGCTGTCTGCACATGACGATCCAAACTGCTGTGCTGATTGAAACGCTAAAAGAACTCGGTGCGGAAGTATCTTGGTCTTCCTGCAACATTTTTTCTACTCAAGATCACGCAGCTGCGGCTATTGCTGCTGCTGGTATTCCAGTTTTTGCTTGGAAAGGCATGACTGAGGAAGAATACTGGTGGTGTGTGGAGCAAACCTTGCATGCCTTTGAAGGCGACAAGTCGCTTAACATGATCCTGGATGACGGCGGTGATTTGACCAACATCGTATTGGACAAATACCCTGAAATGGTTAAAGAATTGGGCGGTATCAGCGAAGAAACAACTACTGGCGTACACCGCTTGTACGAGCGCGTAGCAAAAGGCACTTTGCCCGTTCCAGCTATCAACGTCAACGATTCCGTTACCAAGTCAAAATTCGACAACAAATACGGTTGTAAAGAATCTTTGGTGGACGCTATCCGTCGGGCAACTGATATCATGTTGGCTGGAAAGGTAGCGGTTGTTGCTGGTTATGGCGACGTAGGCAAGGGTTCTGCTGCATCATTGAGCGGGGCTGGCTGCCGGGTTATCGTTACTGAAATTGACCCAATCTGTGCTTTGCAAGCAGCAATGGACGGTTATGAAGTAAAGAGAATGGTTGACGCGATTCCTCGTGCCGACTTGATCGTTACTGCTACAGGTAACACGTCTATCGTTACTGAAAAACACTTCCGTTTGATGCGCGACAAGGCCATCATTTGTAACATTGGCCACTTTGACAATGAGATCGACGTAGCTTGGTTGAACGATACCTATGGTGATACCAAAGATACCATCAAGCCACAAGTAGATCGCTACAAAATTGACGGCAAAGACGTTATTTTGTTGGCAGAAGGTCGTTTGGTTAACTTGGGTTGTGGTACTGGTCACCCTTCTTTCGTGATGTCCAACTCATTTACCAATCAGGTTTTGGCACAGATCGAACTTTGGTCACAAGGGGAGAAATACGAAAACCAAGTTTACATGTTGCCTAAACACTTGGATGAAGAGGTAGCACGTTTGCACTTGGCTAAAATTGGCGTTGAACTGGATAACCTTACCACTGAACAGGCTGACTATATCGGCGTAAAAGCGGAAGGCCCATTCAAACCAGACTACTACCGTTATTAATCGACTTGGTTTAACAAGTTTGAAAATACGTTAAAACACCCCTGAAGCCCTGTTGCTTTAGGGGTGTTTTTTTGTAACTATCCAGTCAATGCTACAAATTCCCGAAGGGGGTAATAAACATATAATCCCTTCAGGATTTTGTAAACACGCCTAATATGGCGCTATAAGCATACATTCCCTTCAGGAATTTAGTAGTAGCTGGATCGATACTTTTTTTAATTCATAAGGCTTATTCCGCTATGCAATCTAATTTTCAAACCTACCTGGAATTGGGTTTTGCTCACATCGCCGATTTTGCGGGGTATGATCACATTTTGTTCATCATAGCTTTATGTGCTATTTATCGATTAGCGGAATGGCGGAAAGTGGCCATTTTGGTAACCGCCTTTACGATTGGGCATTCCTTTACCTTAGCTCTAGCGGCCTTGAATTGGATCCCCACCAATGCCAAATGGATTGAATTTTTGATCCCGATTACCATTTTGGTTACGGCAATTTATAATGTGTTGGTACACAGGTTCGACCAACCGGAAGCTACTTTTGAAAAAAAATTAAGGCTCAACTACTTTTTTGCGCTAATCTTCGGATTGATTCACGGTATGGGCTTCTCCAATTTTTTTCGTTCTCTCACCATGCCTGGTTTTGGCAACCAATTGCTTCCTCAATTGTTTGCTTTCAATGTTGGCGTGGAATTGGGGCAACTCAGCATTGTAACCATGATTTTGGGCAGCTCTTTTTTCGCGCTCGAGGTCTTTAAAGTTAAACAACGCGAGTGGAATCTGTTTATTTCCGGCGCTGCCGCTGGATTAGCCTTGGTTATGGCACTTGAAAGAATTCCAATGTAAACGTCAATTTATTGCTATTTTTGTTGTATAATTTATCAAAGCAACTTTTTAAGTTGCTAACTAAGTCCCTACCAAAGCTGTTACACTCATTTTTTAGCCCCAATTGAGCTGTTATTTTTTCACTTGAGCATTTGGCAACCTACCAAAGGTTCATTAATTTTCCTGCCTATTTTGGAGGATTAGTTGGTTTTTGTATTGGCCAAAAGATCAACCAATGAGGCAATCACAAATTGGAATTTTCCTTTTTCAGCAAGTAAACTTACACAAGTGGATCAACCAAGCAACGAAGAGATCCGGCAACGTCTCAAAAATTGGCCGGCAATGTTTCAAGAGTACGCGAAATCCGATACGCAGAAAGCGGTTATTCAGATCATCAATTCCTTTTTGCCGTTTATAGCACTTTGGGTACTGATGTATTGGAGCACTTTTTATTCTTATTGGATTACGATTGGATTGGCGATCATCAATGCTTTTTTTCTGGTGCGTATTTTCATCATTCAACATGATTGCGGTCACCGTTCTTTTGTGAAGTCGCAAATAGCCAATCGCATCATTGGCTGGATCTGTAGTTTTTTCAGTTCGATCCCTTATCAATATTGGGCAAACGTACACGGTTTCCACCATGCCCACAATGGCCAATTGGAAGTGCGCGACATCGGCGATATCAATACCATGACGGTTGAAGAATTTCGCGAAGCTTCGCGCTGGCAGCGGTTTAGTTACCGCATCTACCGCATGCCCGTTATTACCTTCATCATTGCCCCTTTGGTGTACTTGGGTATTTATAATCGGGTACCTTTTGTACGACTCAACGGTTGGAAAAAAGTTTACGCCGAGCTCCACCTCAACAATATCGTATTGCTCGGGGTATATGCGCTGCTGGGTTGGTTACTGGGTTGGAAACAATTTTTGATCGTTCAGCTGTCCATCCTTGCTTTTTTTGGCATCATCGCCATGTGGTTTTTCTATGTTCAACACCAGCATGAGCATACCTATAAGCAATGGAAAGACAACTGGGACTACCTCCTTTCGGCGATCCGCGGTAGTACTTACTACAAACTGCCAAAAATCATGCAATGGTTTACCGGCAATATCGGCTATCACCACATTCACCACTTGAATGCAAAAATTCCGAATTACAACCTGGAACGTTGCGCGAAGGACCATTCCTTCCTTGACCAATACATCACCACCATTACGTTTTGGCAAAGTTTGCGTTTTATGACACATAAATTGTGGTGCGAAGATGAACAAACCATGATTTCATTTACCGAATTTTACCGTCGCGAAAAAGGTCAATACAACCGCGCCGCTTGATTGGGTGTTTATAAAAGTAAAAACGGGCTTGTTGTGATCGACAAGCCCGTTTTTCGATAAACCAATAACCTTGACACGCTGCCCATGTTCATCATCAACCGTTTTCTGATTTTGTTGGTGCGTTTCTATCAGTTGGCCATCTCCCCTATCTTGCGGCCACAGTGCAGTTATTCCCCTAGTTGCTCGCAATATATGATTGACGCCATCCAGCAATGGGGCATCAAAGGCGTTTGGATGGGACTAAAAAGGATTGGCCGATGTCATCCGTGGGGTGGTTTTGGTTATGATCCGGTTCCTAAAAAACCTACTAAATAGTAAGAGTGTGTTTGGATTTTTAGTTCGCGCTACAAATGGCCAAAATTCGCCCCAACTTCGTTGTGAAAATACTCATATAGCGCTGACCTGTCCTCGACAAAGTCGGGATACACTCCGTTTTTCACACCTCGTTGGTACAAATTTTGACTCATTTTCGCCTGCGAACTAAAAATCCAAACACACTCTAAGTCCATTCATAAGCTATTTCTCATTCTTCTCCTTAAAAAACAAACCATGATTCGTCGTCCAAGAAGAAATCGACGTACAGCCGCCATCCGCGGGCTAGTTCAGCAAACCCATCTTACTGTAGATCACTTGGTTCAGCCGCTTTTTATCGTTGATGGACAAGGGATCCGACAGGAAATTAAATCTTTACCTGGCACTTTCCGCCTGTCGCCGGATGAGGTGATGCTGGAAATTGCCGCTTGCTTGGACTTAGGTCTACGTAGTTTCATCCTTTTTCCTGCCGTAGCTGAGCATTTGAAAGATAAAGTAGCCACCTACAGTTACGACCCTAACAATTTTTACTTAAAAACGGCGGCGGAGATAAAAAAACGCTTCCCTGAAACCTGTTTAATCAGCGATGTAGCAATGGATCCCTATAGCTCGGACGGGCACGATGGCTATGTAGAAGATGGAAAAATTCTCAACGATGAAAGTTTACCCATTTTAGCCAAGATGGCGGTGGCGCAAGCAGCCGCTGGGTTTGACATTCTTGGGCCATCCGATATGATGGACGGTAGAATTGGCGCCATCCGCGACGCTTTAGATGCAGCAGGCTTTACCGAAACAGGAATCATGTCGTACACCGCAAAATATGCCAGCGCATTTTACGGTCCATTTCGCGATGCCCTGGATTCGGCGCCTAAATCAGGCGATAAAAAAACCTACCAAATGGATCCGGCCAACCAGCAAGAAGCATTGATTGAAGGCGCTTTGGACACCGAGGAAGGCGCGGATTTTTTGATGGTGAAACCGGCTTTGAACTATTTAGATGTCATTCAGACTTTAAAGACCAATTTTGATCTGCCTATCGCCGCCTATCATGTGAGCGGAGAATGTGCAATGCTGATTGCGGCTGCCCAAAATGGTTGGTTGGATTTTGAAAAAGCGATGCCCGAGACTTTAATGGCGATCCGTCGTGCTGGAGCAGATGTGATCATCACCTATTTTGCTAAGGCTTTTGCTACACAGGCGGCAAAAAAATAGCGAATTTATCAACAAAAAAAGAGTCATCGCACTTTGGAAAGCGATGACTCTTTTTGATTTGGTGTGTTCGGTTGGAAGATCCGGGTAACCTATGCCCAAGGGCGATAGTACTACTGAAGAATGATTTCTTTCTCTTCCACCATTTTGCGAATGTTGATCAGTGCATAACGCATCCGACCAAGCGCAGTATTGATGCTAACGCGCGTCAATTTGGCAATTTCTTTAAAGCTCATGTCAGCGTAGTGCCGCAAGATCACTACTTCGCGCTGTTCAGGAGGCAACATATCCACCAAGCTACGTACCCGATCGTGGGTTTGGCTGCGGATAATGTTTTGTTCAGAATTGAAATCTGGTGTTTGCAACACGTCAAAGATGTCGAAAGTATCGGTTGGCGATACTTTAGGACGACGCTTGGTTCGGCGGAAATAATCTACGCACATGTTGTAACTGATGCGCATAGCCCACTGCAAAAACTTGCCTTCGTGGTTGTATTTGCCTTTGCGAAGCGTGTCAATGATCTTGATAAAGACTTCTTGGAAGATGTCTTCAGCTAGACTTTGATCTTTGACAAAGAGATAAATGGAAGTGTAGATTTTCTGCTGATGACGGTTGAGCAGTTCTTCGAAAGCTCTTTCATCTCCTTCCAAATAGTGAGAAATAAGCTGGTGATCATTTAGTGGCGTAACTTGCATAACTAAACAGGTTTAAAGCAATGGGATTGATAATGTTTAGTGTAGAAGTTTATGCCAAATTGGATTGATTTAAGTAAACGAAAAGGAAGATGATTTATTGAATATGACCCAAAGATAATCGCAAACTTTTAAAAGCGGAACACTTTTGTAGATTTTTTTCTTTTTTAACAGAAGATTAACCCTTTTTAGTCGTCACTTTTTGATGATTAAGGAACGGGAAAACAATAAAAGTGCCACCCTTAGAGTGTGTTTGGATTTTTTATTCGCGCTACAAATGGCCAAAATTCACCCCAACTTCGTTGTGAAAATACTCATGTAACGCTGCTACACTCCGTTTTTCACGCCTAGTTGGTGCAAATTTTGACTCATTTTCGCCTACGAACTAAAAATCCAAACACACTCTTAGCCGCCGCTATTTTGCTGCCAATCAACTATCTTTTGAGGCGCAATGTGGGGCATTGTAACGAAAAAGATAGGAAGAGTGGCAGTGAAAGAGCAAGGCAAATGTGGTGCTTTATTGTTTATCCGTTCCTAAAACGCTAAATTTGGGTTCTCGTCGAAGCAAGTTGAATAAAAAGTATGAAGGATCAAGTTAAGACAATACGCCCGGCAATCGAAAAACCCGGCAATTTTATTGAGATTAAAGGCGCCAGGGCCAACAATTTAAAGAATGTTGACCTCAACATTCCCAAGAATCAATTGGTGGTGGTGACCGGGGTTTCTGGTTCTGGCAAATCTTCCATCACCATGGATACACTCTATGCGGAAGGGCAACGCCGCTATGTTGAAAGTCTTTCCTCCTATGCCCGCCAGTTTTTGGGGCGTATGAAAAAACCTGACGTTGACTACATCAAAGGCATTTGCCCCGCTATTGCCATTGAACAAAAAGTGAGTACCAGTAATGCCCGCTCTACAGTGGGTACCCTCACCGAAGTATACGATTACCTCCGCTTGTTGTATGCCCGCGCCGGGAAAACGTTCTCCCCTATTTCTGGTGAACAAGTTAAAAAACACGAAGTAAGCGACGTAACCGATTACATCCATCATTTTCCGGAAGGGACGCGGATTCAATTGTTTATCCCGCTTTCCTTCAAATACAAGGATCGCACCCTGGAGCAAGAGCTGAGTTTGTTGCTCCAAAAAGGCTATACCCGCCTCAAATACCAAGGCGAACTGACCGATATTCAAGATTTTTTGGACAGTAAAAATAAAATTCTAGCCAAAAAAATCGAATCACTTGAACATGATCTCCTTTTTGTTCTCATCGACCGTTTTTCGGTACAACTCGAAGATGTCGACAACCGCAAACGGATTGCCGACTCGGTGCAGACTGCCTTTTCGGAAAGTGAAGGGGAATGTTTGGTGGAAGCTGTTAATCATGAATCCAAAGGTTTTAACAACCGTTTTGAACTCGATGGGTTGACCTTCGTTGAACCTTCACCACAATTGTTCAACTTCAACAACCCCTTTGGCGCTTGCCCAAGTTGTGAGGGTTTTAGTTTGGTGATGGGTATCGATGAAGATAAAGTGGTACCCGACAAAGCGCTATCTGTTTTTGAAGGCGCTATTTCTTGCTGGAAAGGGGAAAAAAATGGGTTGTGGGTCGAAAAGTTTCTCGAAACCGCCCATTATTTTGATTTCCCGGTGCATACCGCTTATCAGCAACTGACTAAGGAACAGCGCCGTTTGCTATGGAAAGGCAACAAATATTTCCAAGGCATCGATGCTTTTTTCAAAGACTTAGAGGAAAAAATCTATAAAGTACAAAACCGGGTGATGCTGGCGCGCTACCGGGGGCGCACCTTATGCCCTACCTGCGAGGGCGGACGTTTGCGCAAAGAAGCTACCTATGTAAAAGTGGGCAATCACAGCCTTAATCAATTGGTGGATGAACCGATCGACGAGCTTTTGCCATTTTTTCAAACCATCGACTTAAGTGATTTTGACCAAAAGGTGGGCAATCGCTTGCTTCATGAGATTCGTACGCGTTTGCAATTCATGTTGGATCTGGGTTTGGGTTACCTTACGCTCAACCGGGTATCGGCAACGCTGAGCGGCGGCGAAACCCAGCGGATCAACCTTACCCGGATGCTTGGTAGCAACCTCACCAGCTCGATGTACATCCTCGATGAACCCAGCGTAGGGCTTCATCCCCGCGATACGGTGCGTTTGATCAAAGTACTACGCTCGTTGCGCGACTTGGGAAATACCGTGATCGTAGTTGAACACGAAGAGGACATTATCAAAAACGCCGATTATTTGGTGGACATCGGCCCCGCAGCGGGTATTCATGGCGGTGAAGTTGTTTTTGCCGGCCCCTATGCCGACATTTACGACGAAGCGACGGAGAGTCTTACCACTAAGTATATGAATGGCAAAATGTCGATCCCTGTACCGGAGATTCGACGCCCTTTGACCAATTATATCCACTTGCGCGGCGCACGACAAAACAACCTCGACAACGTAAGCATTGATATTCCTTTGCATGCCTTAACGGTAGTGACGGGCGTTTCTGGCTCCGGTAAAACGACGCTGGTAAAACAGATCCTCTACCCCGCCCTAAAGAAACACTTAGGGGAAACTTCGCCTAAGTCGCCGGGGCTTCACAGCTCTTTTGATGGCGCTTTACAACTGATTCGTCAGGTAGAAATGATCAACCAAAGTCCGATTGGAAAATCTTCACGCTCCAACCCGGTGACCTATGTAAAGGCCTACGATGCCATGCGCGAACTCATGGCCAATCAGCAACTTTCAAAAATCAGGGGTTTCAAACCCAAACATTTTTCCTTTAACGTGGACGGCGGTCGCTGCGACAACTGCAAAGGCGAGGGCGAGCAAGTCATCGAGATGCAGTTTTTGGCCGATGTACGCCTGGTGTGTGAAGTGTGTAATGGAAAACGCTTCAAAGAAGAAGTACTGGATGTGACCTACCAAGGCAAAAACATCCACGAAATTCTTGAAATGAGCGTAGATGAAGCCATTGAATTTTTTGCTGGCGTAAAAGAAGTAATTACCAAACTCAAACCTTTACAGGATGTAGGGTTGGGATATGTTCACTTGGGACAAAGTTCAAGCACTTTATCCGGTGGGGAGGCCCAACGGGTAAAACTGGCTTCATTCTTAACCCAGGAGACTTCCAGCAACCACGTTTTTTTCATTTTTGACGAACCCACCACCGGGCTTCATTTCCACGACATTCGCAAACTGCTCGATGCGTTGAATGCCTTAGTAGAAAAAGGCCATACAGTGCTGGTAGTGGAACACAATATGGAAGTGGTAAAATCAGCGGATTGGGTAATTGATCTGGGTCCGGAAGGCGGAAAAGGCGGCGGTCATTTGGTGTACCAGGGTCGTCCAGAAGGTTTGGTGGACGTTGGAGAATCTTTCACCGGGTTTTATTTACAAGACAAATTGCCGCGAGTAAATAAGGATTAGCCGCTTGGATACCAGGAAATCTACCATTTTCCTGAATAGATGTCGCTAGGGCGCAAAAAATTCCTATTTTACCCGCAAAAAATCAAATGAAGCTTTTACAAGATAAGGTGGCCCTGATCACCGGAGGATCCAGAGGAATTGGTGCGGCCATTGTACGCCGTTTTGCCGAACAAGGCGCAAATGTAGCCTTTACCTACCGTTCATCGGCTGCGCAAGCGGAAGAAATCGTAGCCGAATTAACCGCGCTGGGGGTTAAAGCCCAGGCGTATAACTCCGATGCGGCATCATTTACGGAAGCCGAGGCGCTGATTACTGCCGTTGTAGCTGATTTTGGTCAATTGGATGTATTGATCAACAACGCTGGTATTACTGCTGATACGCTGATGTTGCGGATGTCGGAAGAGCAATGGGACAAGGTAATTACCACCAACTTAAAGTCGGTATTCAACCTCACCAAACACGCCTTAAAAGTGATGATGCGCAAAGGTGGTTCCATCATCAACATGACCTCGATTGTGGGCATTACCGGCAACGCGGGTCAGGCCAACTACGCCGCATCCAAAGCTGGGATCATTGGTTTTACTAAATCCATCGCCAAAGAAATGGGTTCTCGTAACGTGCGTTGCAATGCCATTGCCCCTGGTTTTATCGAAACCGATATGACCGACGCGCTCAACGATCAAACTCGCGATGCCTATTTGGCCAATATTCCGCTGAAACGTTTTGGAAAACCAGAGGAAGTAGCTGACGTCTGCGTGTTCTTAGGTTCTGACTTGGGGACCTACGTTTCTGGTCAAACCATCAGTGTTTGCGGCGCTTTAAACACCTAATAACATGGCGGATTTACACCATTTACTGATTGCCGATGTAAAACGCCGCTTGTTTGAAGAATCGCAAGTACGCATCAACATCTGCTTAGATGAATTGGCGGAAGAAGAAGTGTGGCAGCGCCCCAATGCGCAGTCCAATAGCGTTGGCAATTTGATATTGCACCTTTGCGGCAATGCCCGACAATGGATCATTTCCGGATTGGGCGGCGGATCTGATCAGCGCAATCGCGATGCGGAGTTTGCCGAGCAAGGTCCGATTCCAAAGGCTGATTTGCGCGCACAATTGCACCAATTGATGATAGAAATCAACGAAGTATTGGATCGTTTGACGCCTGAGGATGTATTAAAACCGTATGTCATTCAAGGATTTAACGAAAATGGCTTGAGTATTCTGGTACATGTGGTAGAGCATTTTTCGTACCATGTAGGACAGATCGCCTATTATGTCAAAGCACGCAAAGCATTGGATCTGGATTTTTACCGAGGGCATGATTTAAAGGAAACCAATCGATAATTATCGCTATACCGAAAAAAAACTGCCGGAGCAGGTAACCCTGCATCCGGCTGTTTTTCACCAACTTGATCCATGAGGATCATCAAACTACAATGACTGTTTTTTTAGCCTTCATGCTGATGGTCACCTTTGAGATGTTGACTAACTTTTTCTTACAAAGCTGGTAAACATTTTTTTCGTGATCATAAGCAATCAATCCTCCTTCTAAAAGTAATTCCAATCGGTCAAATAAAAACTCACTGTCAAAACCAGTGCGAATCAATAAGTCAATTAGTGTTGCCTCGGGCCAAGCGTAAAGGCAATCCACGATTACCTGGCTTTCTTGGTCACTGAGGGTTTCTAAAAGGTGTAAAGCTTTGTTCAAATTTCGTGTAACGGCATCTTTCATAGTGTAAATAGGTATTCATGGTTTCCAATCAATCATATTCAAATTGTTGGCATGTAACACCTACTCAAAAGCTCTCTTCTCTGAATTTTTCTGAGTATTTAGGTTAGAAGATAAGTTTACAGCGATGCTATAATTATGATGATATACGGGATCCTCCATGTTAGGTTACGTTTTCATGAAAAAAACTTTTCGCCTCCCGTTTTTTCCAATCAGCGGGCAAAAATAGAAATTTATTCCAGCGAACTAAGGATAAATTCCTCCCGAAACTTAATTTTTTTCTATTTTCAAACTCGAAAACAAAACGTATCTACTATGCCAATTAGAATGGAAGAAGATCCCATTGAGGATCAAGGAGGAGGATCCAAATCCCCCAATAATCAAGGTGGTGGCGGTGGTTTAGGAGGTCTGCTGACCTTTTTGCCCTTCATCCTCTTTTTTGTCTTCAAAAGACCCAAACTGTTTATCCCCTTGTTGATTGTAGGGGGTATCTGGTATTTCTTTTTGGGCGGCTCAGAGATGTTCAATGGCGGCGGCGACAATACCGCTTACCAAGACGACACTTCTTCCGAGAACAGTCCGTATGTGTTGGGAGCAAGCTTGAGTGAAGAAAAATTTGACAAAGCACTCGTTTATGAGCCATTAGCCAGCGGTATCTCTGGCGTAAATGAGCTGCCAAGTAAGGTTTCTTTGCAGCAGTACGCACCTACTGCCGGCCACCAAGGTGAACAGGGTTCCTGCGTAGCGTGGTCGAGCGCATATGCAGCGCGTACGATCTTGGAAGCACAGGCAACCGGAAAAAAACCCGACCAAGTGCGGTTTAGCCCCTCCTATTTGTACAATCAGATTCACCTCGACAATTGTGATGGCGCTTATGTAATCGACGCTATGAAAACCATGCAAAACAATGGCGGTTTGCCATATGATGCGTTTCAATACGACGATCAGACTTGTAGCAACGTGCCTTCCTCTCGCGACATTTCTGAGGGAAAGCAGTTTCGCATCCGCGGGTACAACCGCCTTACTGTAGGTGCCGACGAGTACAAACCTGACTTGCAGGCCATCAAACAAAACCTGGCGCAAGGCGCGCCGGTGGTGATTGGCGCCATGATCGGCGGTTCTTTTATGAACGGCATGATTGGCAAAAACATCTGGATCCCCACCAGTCGCGATTACCGCAAGGACGGGTTTGGTGGTCATGCGATGTGTGTGATCGGGTACGACGACAACCGCGAGGGTGGCGCATTCCAAATCCAAAACAGCTGGGGTGAAGACTGGGGCGATCGCGGAAGATTTTGGCTCCGCTACGATGATTTTGAAAAATTTGTAGAAGAAGCTTATGGCTTGAGCCCCATGGGCAAAGTGGGCGACAAAAAGCTAGACCCTACCAAACTGGGCGTAGAATTTGCCTTGTTTGACAACCAAAATCAAAAGGTAATCCCGCTTAAGGCCGCTGGCGATTTGGTTTTTGGCACCCAGCAATCGCTGAAAAAAGGCAGCAAATTCAAAATTTTGGTAGCCAACTCGGTGGAGTGTTATGTCTACATCTTTGGACAGGAAACTGATGGCTCCACCTATACGCTTTTCCCATACACGGAAAAACACTCGCCCTATTGCGGGATTACCGGTACCCGTTTGTTCCCCAAAGACTACAGCATGAAGCTCGACAACGTGGGCAACAAAGATTACATGGCGGTAGTACTGAGCAAAACGGAGTTGGATTACAAAAAACTCAACGAAACGCTCAACAACAGCGATGGCGATACTTATGCTGATGTGCTTAAAAATGCACTAGGCAATCAACGCATCCGCACGGTGAATTTCAAACCTGGCGAAACCATTTCCTTTCAAGCTGATGCCAAGCAAGGCTCGGCAGTAGGATTTGTGATTGAGGTGACGAAGTATTAAAAAAATCGGACTGGAGACTATCCTGGGTTGCTTCATGACCTTGGATAGTCTCTGTTTCAATTAGGTTTTTTGGCAGCTTTTTTGAACCATTTGTTCAAAATTTGTATTTTTATCCTTGTATATTTAAAATCAATGTTTAAAAAAACAAGGATAAATTGATTCAGCGCAAAATTACCGCCGAAATCATTGGGAATATGACCTATTTCCCGGTTGTAGGCATCATTGGGCCGAGACAGGTTGGCAAAACCACGCTAGCCAAGGAAATTCGGGAGAAAATGACGGGATCGTCCATTTATCTGGATCTCGAATTGGACGAAGACATCAATAAGTTACAAAACGCGCAAGCTTACCTGCAATCCCACCAAGACAAATGCGTCATCATTGATGAAATTCAATTGATGCCCCGCTTGTTTCCCTTAATTCGGGCATTGGTCGATCAATCCCGGGTACCAGCTCGTTTTTTGATTTTGGGTTCTGCTTCCCCTTTTATCATCCGCCAAAGCTCGGAAACACTGGCTGGACGTATCGCGTATACCGAACTCGCACCACTGTCTTTATTAGAAATCCAATCTTCCATGATTCCAATGACTCAACATTGGTTTAGAGGCGGTTTCCCCAATGCCTTACTCGCCCCTTCCGACGAATTGACCAATACTTGGCTTCGCAATTTCGCCAGTACGTTCATGGAGAAAGACTTGAAAGCAATGGGCTATGAAATTAGCTTGCAAACAATGCTGAAACTCTATCGAATGGTGGCACACATCCATGGGCAAATTCAAAACATCAATACTTTATCGCAAGCTTTAGGCGTATCAAACCCAACGGTGAAAAAATATTTAGATCTGTTGGAGGGCGGTTTTTTGATTCGGCGTTTGGAGCCTTATTATGTTAATATTGGGAAACGTTTGGTCAAGTCGCCAAAAATCTATTTCCGTGATACCGGTTTACTACACCAATTGTCTACGATTGCTAATTTTGAAGCGCTACAAGGCAATCAACTCATCGGCTCATCGTGGGAAGGATATGTCATTGAGCAAATCATCAGAGCTGTTGATGCTTCATGGCAATTTTTTTACTACCGCACCATTGCTGGCGCTGAAACGGATCTAGTAGTCATAAGTCCCAACGGAACAATGACTTGCATTGAAATAAAATATTCCTCTTCCCCCTCCATTTCAAAGGGTTTTTACCAAAGTGTAGCGGATTTAAAACCTGCTCATGAATATGTGGTTGTCCCCAGCGGTGATGCTTATTTTCTAAATGAGCGGGTAAAGGTTTGCAATCTAGCTGATTTTTTGATGTCCGAACTTACGCTGATTCAATAGGTTTGAGCTTTAGAAAGCCATTTTATACCCTATCTGTTATTGGTAGCTTTCACTGTATCTTTCGAAACACCAAAACCTTTAACCCATAAAGCACCGTTAGTACGCCGATAAAAATCGCCATGCTTACAAACTCTTCACGTTTCGACTGCAAAAGAAACCAGGTTAGCACCACCAAAGTAAGAATCGGAATAACCAAACCACCGGGTAGCAGAAACTTAGCCGGATAATCTTTACTCCCACTAATCCTGAATTTTATCGCTGCCAATGCCACGCCCACATACAACAATAGCAAACACAAAGTCGCCAATATCAACAATTGCCTGAACCCACCGGATAACGCCATCACCAATGAAGCCACCGAAAAAGTAATGATGGCCCAATGCGGCGTAGCGTATTTGGGATGTACTTTGGATAAAAATTGCGGTAGCAAGCCGTCGTTGGCGCCAGCGAAAAGCGTTCTGGAATAAACAATCGGAAAGGAATACAAACTGCTGATGATCGACATCACCCCGGCGGCAATCAGCAATTGACTGCCCCAAGCCCCCAAAAGCATCCCCGCTACGGCAGATAATGGGGCTTTTTGATCACCTAAAGTTGATCCTAAGGTGCTTTGGGCTACAATTTGAATCAACGTATAAAACACTACGATGACCATCACGCCCAAAATCAACCCCAAGGGCGCGGTGCGGTACGGGTTTTTCATTTCCCCGCTCATGTTGACCGCCGATTCGCCACCCGCGAAAGCAAAAAACAGGATAATGGTGACCGAACCTAATTTTTCCAGCGTTGGAAATCCTTCCCATTGCAGGTTTTGAATCTGCAGATGGAAAAGTCCGATGATGACTAGTAAAACTAAAGGCAGGATTTTGATTGCGGTGATGGTTTTTACCACTGACATGCCCTGTTTTACCCCCAGGATATTTAGGTAGGCAAAAAAGAAAAAGACCAAGAAAAAAAATAAGCCCCGAAAAATCGGCTGGCTAAAAATCGGAAACGGAACCGACAACAGATCTGAAACGCCATTGATCAAGGCCGCAGCACCCAACACACCGGCGCCAAACCACAAGAAGACATTGGCCAAAAAACCAAAATAATCGCCAAAAGCTTTTTCCACATAGGCGTACGCGCCGCCCGAGGTGGTGATGCGACTGCCGACCTCCGCATAACACAAGGCCACCAACAAAAACATCGACCCGCAAAGGCCATAGGCCACAATACTGGCATTGCCCAAAATACCGGCAATGATTGCTGGCAATAAAAAGATACCGCTGGCAATTGAGATATTGACCACATTGGTGGCCACGTCGATGATGCCCAATTCTCGTTTTAACCCTTCGTTTGGTGTGTTTTCCATGGTGGTAGTTGTATTCGGTATGACTTAGGTCAATTGCAGTTTATTCTCCCAGTTTTTCCAAGCCATTTTTAAGCTTGAATGGTTTTTTGAAAAAATCGGCTACAGTTTCATTGAACAGTTTGCTGTGGCCAATCAGCGTGGCATGACCAGAATTGGGCACAATCCAAAGATAGGCATTGGGAATAGCTTCAGCTATAGCCAGGGTATGTTTGGGCAAAATGACATCTTGGTCGCCGCCGATTACCAGCGTAGGGCATTTAATGTTATGTAACTGCTCCAAAGTGATGTGCGGCTCCAGGAGCATCATGTTCATCAGTTTGTACTGGTTTTTCACCTCAGGAGTGGGCTTCAATTGCGATAACGTATCCACTTCATTCACCAACCACTGAAAAATTTCGGGATCTACCGCAGTGGCATCGGGCCATAAGTTGGCGCCGGTAATGGCCAATCTTTTCACTTTTTCGGGATGGCGCCTGGCCAATAATAAGCCGTTGATGCCCCCGTCGCTCCAACCGATGACATAGCAGGAATCAAGGTGCAGCAGATCCAAAAGTGCATTCAAGTCTTCGGTCATGATGTTGTAGTTCAAAGAATCGCTAGTGTCCTTTGATTTGCCTTGCGCCCGACTATCGGCAAGTATGACTTTATAGTTTTTTGAAAAGTAGGGAATCTGCTTGCTGAAATCCTTGATGCTGCCACCATTGCCATGAATGAAGAGGAGTGGCTTGCCAGCACCATAGGTTTCATAATACATTTTAAACCCGCGGATAGCTACTTGATGCCCTGCTTTGGGGTTGTTGCCGTAAGGAATGGATTGTTGGGCATAAACAACAGTTGCTAGCCAGAAGGCAGCGAGGAGGAGAAGTAGTTGTTTTTTCATGTTGCTGGATTGAAGGTATTTTTAAGGATTTAAGGTAGAACTATAAGCTGAGTTTCGGCGCTTTCAGTATACCCCATCTACCAATTTAAGAGTAAAAGTTGTGATTTTGGCAGTTAGAATCAAAAAAAGCAGCTAAAACGAAGGTTGAGACAGCAACTTTGGCGAATTAGGTATGATCAAGAGTTTGTTCGAAATTAACCAAAACTAAGTTTATTTTTGTTTCATACCTTAACATTTTGCAGCTCTAGCGTATGAAAAAAGAACTTTTCAACATTTTAGAAACCATCACTGGAAATGGCTCTTTTGAAACATCAGGAGCCTTTAGTTTTGTACCTCCAGGTTTGTCCATCAAAGGGGTTGGCGAAATTGCTTTTCCCTTGATAAGTACTCAAGCTAAAGCAATAATTGCCAAGGCTCGGCAGGCCCCATTTGGAAAAGGTAGTCAAACGATCACGGATACTTCGGTACGCAAAGTCTGGGAAATTGATGCTGATCTGATGACTTTTCGAAATCCAGCTTGGACTAATCTCCTAATTGATATACTCCGAATGGTTAGAGATGGTTTGGGTATTAGTAATGAGGAAATATCGGCTTCTTTGTACAAGTTGTTATTGTATGAGGAAGGTGGATTTTTCTTGCCGCACTTGGATTCTGAAAAAGAAAAAGGCATGTTTGGTACGCTAGTCGTTGGGCTTCCCTCTGCTCATGAAGGAGGCCAATTGTTGGTTCGTTTTGGGGGGAGAGAAAAAACCATTGATTTTTCGAAAGCCAATAGTTTTGAAGTTCCGTTTGCTGCTTTTTTCGCTGATTGCGAACACGAGATCCAACCCGTAAGCTCGGGCTATCGCCTTTGCCTCACATATAATTTACTACAAAAATCGAAAAAATCGCCCTTCCGGGTGTTTGATTTTTCAGAACAAACCAATAAACTTGCCGCATTTTTGAAGGCAAATATGTCAAAATTTGAAGGAGAATGGCCTAAAGTAATTGTACTGGATCACCAATATACGCCCGCCAATTTTTCACAAGCTAGTCTTAAACTCAATGACTTGCCGCGTGCTACAGCATTACTAGCGGCTGCTGAAGCGGCCGGGATGTTTGCCAAACTGGGCTTGTTTACCCATTACCAAAGTGGGGAATTAGAAATCGACTATGAATCCCGGAGGAGCAGAGGCCGACGCTGGAGTGGGTACAACGAGTATTACGACGACGAAGATTTGGAAAACGGCACCATGGGCGAAGTGTACGAAGAAAGCAGCAGCGTTGATTACTGGGCTGGAGATGGCATACCCGGCTTGGGGGAATTGTCATTAAAGATGGAAGACAGCATTTGGTCAAAAACTGAACTTGCGGATGATGAACCCATTGAAAAAGAAGCAGAAGGCTATACTGGCAACGCTGGAATGACCATGGATTATTGGTATCATTATGGGTCAATAGTCCTGTGGCCAAAAAAGGTGCACTTCGATTTGTTGGCTATCGCTACTGGGCAAGTACTTCTCGACTGGTTGGCGTATTATACGCAAAACATAAAAAACACCAGTATTGAAGCTAAGAAAAGTATTGAGCAGTTATTAAAGCAGCTTTCCGAAACCATAAAAGCAGGCAATAAAATAGACGCCGCCGATTTCAGTCCCTTTGCGCAAGCCTTGGTGCTGTTTAAAGATTCCATTCATCTAAAAACAGCTCGGCCTCTGCTGGTATATGGCTTCTCTGGTATCGTTGTTGATGCCTGGCTGGAACTGGCTCGACATTTTTCGCCGAAAGCGTTAACCCCGATATTCGAGGAGATCGGTAAAGCAGGCAAAGTGAAAGACATGATGCAGGTTTTAAAGATTTTAACCGCTTTTGAAGCAGAAAAAAAAGCCACTTTTGACAAAGTTGTTCAAGAAGAATTGACCAAATTGCCGGATCGTTTGCAGCACATTAAGCTATCGCAAATGGAACCAGAACGCTACAGCTCATCAAACAATCACAAAGGATACATTGCCTCTATCGTGTCCAGTCTCCTGCATTTTGGTGCTTATCAGCAATTGGAAAAAAGCTGGACAAAGCACATTTTGGGTCAACTCATCCAGCCAATGCCCCGCAACTACGCCAATGAAATACTGACCAGCGCCCTGCTAAAAAGGGATTACACGGAAAGTGAACTCTCTATTCAGCTACTCAGAATTTGTATTGAAGATTTGGAAAACCGAACCTCCATAAAACCCATATCCCCGGCTGATTTCACACGAAGTATTCCCCAAAAAGCCGATAAATCCAGGATATGGGCTGAAATTTTGACCCCTTTCCTTTCTTCGCCCACCCAAAGCGAATACCGCTTCGTGGCGAATGAAGCTTTAAGGAAAGAGATGGAATACGTGATAAGGTATTCCGGCGCTGATTTACGTACCGAAACCATCACAAAAGGCCGCCCTTATACTTTGCTCATCATTAAAACGCAAGCAAATTATGAGCGCCTGCTTACGGAATGGGCTGAAGATATGAGGTTATTATTAAAATTAAAATATAAATAAATCGATGATTGGATTTTTTTTATAATCTAATACAAATCAAGTTATTGTAGCATTAACTCAAGTTATGACCTGTTAAACTGAACCGCGTAGCGGTGCTATTTTGGTAGAAACGCATCAAAGCAAGTTGTTTAGAACCGCGAAGCGGTGGCATTATTTTGTTAAAATGTCACCACTATGAGGTTCTAAAAACCCTAAATCAACCTTTTGGCTACCATAATGTCACCGCAATACGGTTCGCGGCCTTGAGTTCATGATTCATTCCTTTACGATGTTTTGTAACTATCTAGGCACTATATTATTCCCGAAGGGAATGCATATTTATAGTACGGTCTAGGGTCTTTTTCCCAATCCCGAAGGAATTACATGTTTCTTTGCCCAAAATAAACATATAATCCCTTCGGGATTGGGAAAATACTGGTTGCTTGATACTATCAACATATATTCCCTTCGGGAATCCTAAGGGCGACTGGATAGTTATGATGTTTTTCCATATGAAAAACTGCTGATGTTAAACAAACAAATCGTCCATCGTCACTTCATTCTGCACCAATTGATTGGCATACTTGTTTTTTTCAACGCCATAGGTGGTTATCATGGTCAAAAACACTGCTTTACGGGTTTTGCTAACCGTTTTAAAAGTAGATATTTTTGAACGGAGCTTTTCGGCGTATTCCTTATCAATGGCAAAAGTATCAAGCGAAAATTTACATTCACACAAATTGATGACCTGATCCCTACGATCGATGAGTAAATCCACTTGAGCTGATTTTTCTTCCGTGCTGCCTTTCCAGGAAGCGTGATTGGACTGAACGCCGCTGATCCCTAGGGCTTTTTTGATCTGGCCGATGTGGTCAATACAAATTTGCTCAAAGGCAAAGCCCTGCCAGGTTCTTTGAACAGGGTTATCAATCAGGTTGATCCAGACGTTTTCACCCTGGTACTGTCCACTTTTAATGAAACGGAAATAGAAGGCGGTATAGAAATCCGACAAGCGGTACATTGTTTTTTGCTTCTTCTGATCCAGGGAGTTGTACGCCCGAATAAAGCCGCTTTCTTCCAGATCCGCCAATACTTTGGAAAGGGTACCACCGGAAGCTACTCCAGATAATTTGATGACCTCGGCGCGCTGTAAACCCTCCGTTTTGGTAGCCAATGCTTCTACTACTTTTTCGTACACCTCATATTTGCGGAAAAGGGAGCGGTAGAGGTTGAAAAATTCGTTTTTGAGCAACCCCGAGCTATCAAAAAACAATTGCTGGATGTTTTGAGCTGCGCTTAAATTGGGCTGAACTGCTTCCAGATAATAGGGAATACCGCCCAAAGCCATGTACAATTGCACGATTTGATAGCGATCCAACACACTGTCTTTGGCCAACAACATCTCCTCCGTCTCTTGAAGTGTAAATGCTTCAATCTTCATCTTTTGGGTGATGCGATTGTGCAAGCCCCCGTCGTTGTTGATCAACACGTTGATCATCCAGGAAGCTGCTGAGCCGCATACAACCAATAAAACGTCCTTACGATTGCTGGCCCAACTATTCCAGAAATGCTCCAGCCCCATCATAAAATCCGAAGCAGGGGTATCAAACCAGGGGAGTTCGTCAAAAAAAATGACCTTTTTCCCCGCTGTTGTGGAGTTTTCTAAATGCTCCATCAAGCGTTGGAAAGCAATCAGCCAATTTTCAGAAGGAGTTTCATACACCAGATTAGATTGCTTGCGCAACGCTGTATCAAAATTAAACAACTGCTGACTGGTATCGGCATTGGCCAAACCAGAAATCTGGAAATCAAAGCGGTAATCGAAATACTCGCGAATCAGGAATGTTTTTCCTACCCGCCTGCGCCCGTACACGGTCAGAAACTCCGATTTGTTGCTTTGAACAATGCTGTCCAGCCTTTGTAGTTCTTTTTTTCTGCCAATGATGGCGTTATCATTATTCACAATCAGCCAATTTTGGGGTAAAAATAGCGATTTTGGCTGCAAGAATCAATAGTTGCAGCCAAAATGAGGGTAAAAATGGCAGTTTTGGCTGATTGGGGTAACTTAAACGGCCATAGGTTGCAACCAATCTTGCCGCCTTTTGGCATTCTAGAACATAAAAAACAAAATGATGAAAAATTTAGAAAATAAAAAACAAAATGTATTTTTATGATAAAAACATATTATCATGAAAAAAGAACTCATCGAAGCTTTGTTTCAAAAATTTGAAGAAGCAGCTTACTTGCATGAAAGCGTAGAATGTTGGAGTGCTCGGGAACTTCAGGTGATTTTGGGCTACAGCAAGTGGAGCAATTTTCTTCATGCCATTGAAAAAGCCAAAAGTGCTTGTGAAGGTGCTGGACAAAAGATAGAGCATCATTTTGCCGACGTCGGGAAAATGATCAACCTGGGTAAAGGAGGACAACGCAATGTTGTTGATTTTGCGCTCACCCGCTACGCTTGTTACCTCATCGCACAGAATGGTGACCCTACAAAAAAGCCGGAAATAGCCTTTGCTCAAACCTATTTTGCTGTTCAAACGCGCAAGCAAGAGATCATCGAACAACGTTTATTGGACATTGATCGGGTATCTGCCCGCGAAAAGTTATCCAAAACGGAGAAGAAACTCTCTGGCATCATCTATGAGCGGGGTGTAAATGAAATCAGTTTTGCAATTATTCGATCTGAAGGAGATAAAGCGCTTTTTGGTGGATGGAATACCCAGGACATGAAGCGAAAATTAGCCATACCTGGTGACCGCGCATTAGCAGATTTTTTACCTACCCTTACCATTAAAGCAAAAGATTTTGCCGCCGAATTGACTAGTCACAATGTAATCGATAAAGACCTGCAAGGCGAAGGACAAATCAAAAAAGAGCACATCGATAACAATCTTGCTGTACGTAAAATCCTTCAAGAACGTGGTGTTCGTCCTGAAAACTTACCTGCTGTTGAAGATGTCAAAAAAGTAGAACGTCGCCTGACCGCAGACAACAAAAAAGCAACTGAGAAACCGGATGCGTTTAAAATTTTGCCACCGCCAGAAGAATGATAATAGATTTCCGATACATTCGCCTGCCCTGTTACCCATCAACTGAAAAATCCTCTTTGGCATTAAGGATACTTTTCCACCCGTTACCAACGCCTAGATGCACAATCAGCCAATTTGGAGGTAAAAATGGCAGTTTTGGCTGATTGGGTTAATTTAAGCCGTTACGGGCTGCAACCTCAAAACTTTGACCCGACATCAAAAGTTTAGCATAATTCAAACCAGCTATAATATCTTCCTTTTCTAACTCAGGAAAATCCTCTAATATCTCATCAATCTGCATACCAGCTCCCAGCATATCCAGGATGACTTCAACTGGCCATCTCATCCCGCGGATACATGGCTTGCCGTGGCAAATGGCCGAGTCAATCGTGATGCGCTCCAAATGTGACATGAAATAAGATTTTTTTTTATACTACTACAAATTTAATCAAGTTTTTGTCAAGTTTCAATATTTCCCCTTAGCCGCCCTCCCAAAATACACCCACATCTATCCGGAGATCAGGATCTCAAGAGCATAACTATACGTCATTTATCCCATCCCTAATCTGCATATTCCCCCATCCAGAGTACACCAAAAACGAAAAAATAGTACCACCTGAAGATGGTTCAAACAGTAGCGATGACCATGATGGAACCCAAAGTTTTTTTTCAAAAAATGCCTAATGCTGCACCACCAAAAGCAATGTTTCCAGTCGGTCTGGAGTACTCAGCACTACCAAATAAATGCCATTGTGTAAATCATGGCCGGGAATTTGCCAGCGCGTTTTTTGATCCTGGGTTACCGGTAATTGACTGGCTTTTACCATACGCCCCAATACATCGTATATTTCGATGCGCAGCAGTCCGGATATAAGCGGAACAAAACTAAGTTGTATCTCCTCGTTGACCGGATTGGGGAATAATTGTAGTTGAGCGGTTGGATGCGGAACCTCGCGGGTGGGCACTGTGGCTCTGGGCGGTGCTTTGAAACGCACACTGAGAATCTGGTTTTGGGCCGTATTGAAGTTGAGCTGAGCAATTATTTCTTTAGTAGTATTGTTGAAGAAATTATGACTGATCAAAGTATCAACTCCCAACACCGAGGCAAAAGAAGTATTCTGATTTACAATCAAATCCGTTGCATCCAGCCAACCCAAAAAAGTATGAACATCGACCCTGGTTGAGATGTACTCGGTGCGTTTTTCCCGTAAAACGGAGTACTGGGCGGAAGGCAATTTCACGGTACCATAAGCATCTACCACATCGTTGCGTGAAAAAGAAACACGAACGCGGAGGGAGTCAATAATCGTTGCGCTGGCGGGAAGGTTCTTTTTGACCACCTCAGGTAATTCACTCACCGCAAATCCCTGAATAATGGAAGCATTAGCAACTTTGATGTCGAAAAAATTCATTGGAGAACGGCGTTCTGCATAGGCGGGAAGCAATTTAAACCGGGCGTTCAAACCCAATCCAAAGGGGTCTGCCCCTGCATATCCCATGTTCTCAAAGTTTGTATTGGTTACATTGTAGTAGGTTTCCCGAAGTGCGTCTATCACTACCAGCTCCGCGCCTGGGTAGGCGCTGGCATTTTTCCCAGCGCTAGCGGTTTTATATACCTGACTTGATAGAGATCGGGCAATCAATTTGTTCAAGTCCCAGGTTTGGTTGCCGCCCGGTGGTGTAAAAAGGCTTTGAACATTAAGTACAGGCTTATCATCCAGTGCATAGCGCAAGGTATCGTTGGCAATGGGAAAAGTGGTCGAAGTGACCGTGATTTGGCCTAAGCAAAACTGGGCAATGGCTAGGAATAAAAAGGTGTTGAATAGCTTTCTCATAGGGAGGGATTGGTGCTGGTTTTTGGTTCGCTCCTAAGTAAAGATAAACTTTTTTCTGGTACTCGATAGCTCGTCATCAAGATCTGGTCAATTCAATCCTATGGTAATCAATACAATTGTAAATCGGAGATAAAATTAAAGACAGGTAGATAGGCGTTACACTATCACTTGCTCTTTTACAAAATCAGAGGGCATTTTCCCGGTGACTTTTTTAACCGCACGATTAAAGGTAGACTTTGAATTAAAACCACATTCAAACGCCAGCGCCAAAAGCGTATAATGGTTGAATTTTGGATCATTGACCTTTTCCAGAAAATCGGCTACCCGGTAAGCATTGACAAAATCATTGAAGTTTTTTTGAAAACCAGTGTTAATGACATTGGATATCAATGAATTGTGGGTTTTTAATTTTTCCGATAAAATACTTAAGGTGAGTTCAGGGTTGAGATGGAGTTTTTCTGTTTGCATGATTTCCGCTACCTTTTTGCACCAAGCCAGCAATTCAGAGGGATCAAGTTTGTCTGGTTTTTCGGTTTTTTCATTCTCCTTTTCTTGAATAGGCTCCTCTAAAGATGCCGCCATTGTCTTAGAATCAGGCGTCTCTTTTTCAGTAAAAATCAGTTGATGAGGTTGGGGTTGTACGTAGCCATTAAAACTGATGTAGCAAATGTTGAATGCGATTATAGCCCGCAAAATCCAGTCATCCCAGTAAGAGATTGAAACGAAAAACCCCAAAACATAAAGCACTTGTGCCGATATCACTCCTAGCACGATAAAAGCAAGAAAATTTTTATACCAATTCAGAAGCATGGCCTCCGTATCCGAGCGCTCGGTGGGCAACCAGCGGCGATACAGGCGGTAGAGGCGCAAAGACAAAATCGTGTAAACCAGGAGTGATACATTTTCGGCAGCACTATGCAAGGAGCCTAAATGAAATGGGGTATGGATCCGTTGAACCCACCAATCTACCCCCTCTTTGCCACTCAGAAAAACCAGTAGGTGGTAGATAAAATAAACAACATACGGCAAGAAGTGCCAGTAATTCAGGGTGTTGAATTTAAACTGAGTATTAGTCTGAGTCTTTAGGTAAAAATAAAACAGTGGCCCAATGATCAAACCCGTATCCTGGGGAAAAAACCACCACTCTTGCCCTAAAATGTAAATACCCATGAACCCAAGCATGGAAGGAACATTGGTGATGCACAAGGCCAGAATCAGCCCAGCTAGCCACAAATCAGAAGCACGCTCTTCAGAGATGCCTCTTCTGCTGAATTGGAACACATAAAAAAGCCCTTGCAGACAGGCAAAAAGCAGCACAAAAGCGTATAAATTCAATTGGAAATTCATGTTGTTGCGGCACTCCGGGTTTTATCTTTGGTAGACAAAACCCGAAGCGGCAACAAAGGTTTGGAAACTACCTAATTTTTCATGCTACTGGACATTTTAAATTTTGTGGATACATAAACCTTCCAGGTCTTCGAGACCTGGAAGGTTTGACGAACGATCCAAGCGAAAATGTCCAGTAGTATGCTAATTTTTGTATCCCATCGATAGCCCAGTATCGCCATGTACTTTAAGTTCCACGTCGGCATTCTCATTAAAGGGGTTGGCGATAACTACTGCAGTGTTTCTATCCACTTTCAGGCTTGCTTTTTGATTCGGCTGCACCACCACGGGTGAATGCGTTCCACCATCAATAGGCGCCAGGTGGATGTTGAGGGGATTGCGCGAAATGTTTTTCAAATCGACACTAAAAGCCCCATGTTTGTTGTTGCCCAACACAAAACTATTCTGTGGCCCAATGGTGGTCGTGGAGGTTAAAGAACTAAATATGCCACAAGAAACCACTAAAAATGTGCAGGCAGCACAAAGCAGGATGATGATCTTTTTCATAAATGGATAGATTGAACGGGTGAAAAAATGATTATGAGGTAATAATCCATCCAAATCGGGGTTGAGGCGCTTCAAAATATAGTTTGACACCATAAAAAAGGGTTTGGATTTATTTTCGCGCTTCGTTGGTGCAAATTTTGACTCATTACACCTGCTAACTAAAAAACCAAATACACTGTAAAATGCTATTCGGCTCAAATACCACAAAAAAATGAGCCGAATACAAGTGTTATTCGGCTCATTTGGGTTTTGACTCATCCAAATTATGTTGTAAAAAATGTCAGTTCTGGGTAGTTTGATTAATTTTTGGTCAGAACTTGAGTAACACTGCTCTTGGGATTGGTTAGATCTTAGTCGAAAAGGTGGAATACAAAGAAGGTGATTCAAAATACTGTAAACATCCTTCGTGTTTCTTTAAAGGAAAAGTTATATTTTTGGATTTAAAACCAAACTTCATGCAAGTCATTCTTAATATTGAAAATCCGAAAGACTGGACGGCTCTTTTGCCGATTATTGAGCGTTTGGGCATTTCTGTTCAAACTCCTATTCTAACATCTAAGGAGAACGCCCCCTTGACAGTCAAACAATTAGCTTACCACCAGGCGATTATTGCTCAAGGTGGTGATGCCTCTTATTTCGGCGATGCTGCTGAATGGCAAAAAGAACAACGCCAAGGGCGTGATTTACCTTTCTAATATAACGACAACCAATGATATTGTTTGTACTGCTCCCCAAAAATTGGACAGAAAAAGGCGGAAAAGATAATTGTTAAGAA
>JBBANM010000090.1:0-26722 GCA_040401995.1 Saprospiraceae bacterium | reverse complement strand
GCAACGATTTACTGGCATCTAGTCTTCATTTCTGGTGGGTCGCATTACTTCGCAGCAGCAAAGATTTTTGGTGGATTTGCCAGCAAAATGGCAAGTGCCATGATGAACGTTTGATCAAGATTTGGGAGGACTTTGGGGATCTCTACCAGTACAAATCGTTTCCAGAGTGGTGGATCAAAAAAGGGACCAAGTTATTTGACTCGCCCCAGATTGAAATAGAACTGGTCAAAGCCTTAACAGCAGGTCTTCAACTGCTGCTAAAGACTGATCTCAAAATCCCAATGCCAGGAATGGTTTGCCTAGCAATTCCAACTCACCTTGATCCCAAAACAATTAGCGATGCAATATTCAAGCTGTTCACAAATGCGAGGTTGCGTGGCGAGCATTACGATCAAGATGCCAAATATCAAATAATAAAGTCGGGCAACAAAAAGGCCTACAAGAGTATCAAGCCTGCTTACCTATCTAATGCACTCAAGATCTGCGTTGATTACAGCGCCGAAGCAGATCCGATCAACCGATGGGGCACCTATCAGGTGAGTAAATTTTTGGAGCTTTGCCCACAGCACCATCCCAAAGCTGGTGACTCCATTATTAGAACGAGATCAAAGCAAAAAGCCATGCGAACTAAATCAAGCCAGGCGACTTCGATGGCAGCCAAGCTGATTGCTAACGTTGAGATTGGTCGATTCCCCAGTTGCACAGATGTACCCATGCAAGCCAGATGGACATCAAGTCAAGAGGCTGATCTGAGAACTGCAATCTCTTGTGGGCAATGGCAAAAATCTAATTGGTTTGAATCAGAGCACTCATTCATGTTGCCTGAGCATCTGGTCAGTGACACCAGCTTCGATGGTCTCAAGCAGCCGAGGTGCTTGGACTTATTGAGTGACATGAGAAGCGTGAGCCACGCCGGCTGAGCCTTTTGTAAATCTTGCTAGCTTGACTATCAGGATAACAAGAACCATATGCGCTATGCCTGTCGTGACCGCGATTACGGTTCAAAAAAGCACTATGTTTTCTGCCTAAAAACCGCGCTTTTGACCCGATAACGTACTTTTTATCTGACTTATGGTTTTGAATGGGTGCTGGGCACGTGAGTGCATTACCAAATCGTCCTTGTCTCTTTCGTCATAGCCATTGGTCATGGGCTCTATGGGGGTCACAGGTTTTTGGATGGGGGTCGATGGCTGGGGGTAGATTCTTTGCTGGGGGTTGGACTTATTGATCTCTTTATTCAGGTGCTGAGCCAATTGTTGATGCTGCTGGGTCTGCTGTTTTGTGGCCTGGGTTGGGGTTAACCGCTGGGCCTTGGGCTTGGGTAGTGGCTTGGGTGTTGGGGCCATGGGTGCAGGCTTGGGTTTGGCAGCTAGGGGCCTGGCCTTGCCCACGGTCTTGGCTGAGGATTTTCTAGTTGGTTTTGCAGCTGATCCAACTTGAGGCCTCGTGGCCACCCCTGCACTGCTCTGCGGCGCAGCAGTTGGCTGATTAGATCCATTGAAGGCCTTGGGTATTTGCTGCGCAAAGGCTGCCCACATCTTGTCCGATACCATCTTCCATAGCGCCAATTGATCCTCTGGGTTGGCAATTTCCATAAATCTCATCTTTGGTCTCCTTTTCCTATATTTATTTATCAAAAGAGAGGCGTTTGAGCGGTATGTTCTTGGCAGGTCTATAAATAAATGCATGCGTATATTTGAGCTGGAACAACCTAAATCTGCCGAGCAATTCAAGCTTGATCAACTTCAAGCTGTAAACAAACGGGCAAGTCTTGCAGTAAAAAATGAGCGTGAAAAGCAAAAGCTCCAGCACGCAAACAAGGCACTACAACAGCTACACAAGCCCAAGGCCGCAACCGTAGTGCCAAAAAAAACTATCAAATCCATCAAGCCTATACAGCCCATTAAGCCAAGCAAATTTCCGTAAAAAAGCCGCCACATTGGACGGCTTGAAAAAAAGTAGGTTCCCTTTAATCGGTTTTAATTGGCTTTGGCCGGTAGCTTCAATGTTGGGCGCTTTGAGGTTTGAGCATCCTTATCAAAGCCTGATTTAACTAGGCCGCTGACTGCTTCAATTCGCGCATCCAACTCACCCGCATCTACCGCTGAGCGCAGAACTTCAAGTGTTGTCACAACACCCGCAATGCTGTCAGTCTCGATAGCGTTTTTGCCTTCTATGACTTCAAGCGTTCGTGCACCGTATCTCACTGTGATGCACAACTTGCCGCCATCAGTGGGCCACCACCAGGGCTTGAGGCGCTTGGGAGTTTCAACCTTGCGGGACTCGCCAGTGACCGAGTCTTTAACTGTGCGAAGTTTGGTTGGCAGGTACTGGGTGCCAGCTTGCTCAGCTTTGGCCAATTGGATCTGCTCGTGCAGTTTGTTGCTGAGCTTTTGACGACGGGCATGCTTGGGGCTCGTGCCCGCTTGACGCTTGGCTTGGACTAATTTCAATGCGCTTAAACCTGACATCTGTTACTCCTTGTGTTAGTTGCAGGAATAACTAATTTATTGTCAGACCATGGCGCTGAACAACCGAAATCTGCGGTAACCCGACAACTTGGCAGGACTCATGGTGTTGGTTGACATATCTAATTGAAAAATGGACTTTTATACCCAACAGCAAATGCCGCTTCTTGCTTGATTCGCTGCTTGTGTTGTTCCTCTTCTAATTTCAAGTCAAGGTAACGAGGCTCATATCGCTCCAACTGCTTGTGGCTCAAGCGCCAATAAGGGTTGTTGCTGTGCTCTTGCATCATCAACTCCATCTCATGGCGCAGGTCAACGCCGAGCTTGCGCTTGAAAAATATCGCATCGTGTACACGGGCTATGGGGGCTCTATCGTACTTTTCGGCAACGGCACAGACCACGTCCATGACCTCAGTCTCATCGTGCTGGTAAAGGTAGGCCAAGATCTTGGACTTGCTGGGTCTGCCACTGGGTGTTTGCAGGAAAGGCTTGCTTAATAAATCTCTGCGCTGTTCTTTGACCAATTCATACAGGTGTGCGTCCAAGATAGCCTGCTCTTTGATGAATGCCTGAACGGTAGCGTCTGCTAGAAAACGGTTTCTTTCATCCCCATTCCTGATGATGTCCACCAATGCAGGGTTTGACCAACCGCCTGAGTCGTTTTGCCAGCCGTGGGTGGTTACCCTGGCACCAAAGCTGATTGCAGTGAACGCCTGCTTGAGCAGTTTTGGCTGCAAATCTCGGGGCACTGGGCTGTTCTCATCAAAGGTGAAGTGGCGCACCGTGGCCATGAAGTCAGCCTTGTCCTCCAAGAATCCCAGAGTGGCACTGAATACCTTGCGCAGATCCTCGCCCTGCTCTCGGGCTGCAATGTACTGTTTGGCCCAGCCCATCTTCCAAGCCACCACGCTTGAACGGATGTCATATTCCCAGCAGTTGCCCAAGACCGCTCGGCGCAGTTCCTTGTTGATATTTTGTACGCTCACCCCCTCGTAGTACAGGCGGCCAAAGGCACTGGGCTTTCTACGTTGCAGGTAATTGCCATCCATGACGCTGGCAATGGCCAAGATGGTGCGTGCTTGGCGCAGCGCTTGGTTCTTCTTTTGAATGGTTATCAAGTCAGATTCTGTTGTGAGCCAGACGATATAGCTCTTGACGCTGTCTGCATCCACAGGCAGCACATCAAATAACTCGTCTAATTCAGCATCGGTAGCCCTGCGCTTTAGCTCTGGGTACAGCAGATTAACCAGTTGGTAGCTGCTAAATTCATCCCCACTGAGGTACTGGTCTAACTTGCGGTCACTGCTGATGGATTTCAATATCTTGTCCTCTACTGCCATCGTATCCACCATGGTCACAAGATCCGTCAATCGGCACTGGCTCACGTCCCCGGTTAGATTGGAGCCCAAGACCACGGCTTCGACCAGGTTCAAGTTGTTGTTTCTGAGCCATGCGTGAACGCGCAGCTTCTTGGGGCCAATTTGCCCGCCCTGGTTTGCCAGTTGTTGTAGCGAAATGGCAAACAAATCGAGCTTGCGCTGCAGGGGTGTGGCAGCAAAATGCAGGCTTTTGAACAGCATAGCTTCCAGTACGCTGATGTATTTAGCCAGTGCTCTGTGCGCTGTGTTGGCAGGCTTGGGAAAGGCTTTTTGCAGCGCTTCGTAGACCTGTGCATCAACGGTAATTTTGATCATCTGCCACCCCATGTAGTCAGGACTGAGAAATCCTGAAATTCACACGTATTTAGCTGGAATATACAGATTAACTGACAAAAAGTAAAAAGTCACACGCTTATAGTAATATGAGCCATTAAGTAATCTGCAGATAGCCAAATAGCCCAATTACCTGGGTCAATTGACCTGATTGATGCCAAATCCGGCAAGTCCTTGTTTGTCACTGGCATGGGTTCCGGAATTGATCGGCAAGTCGAGGAAGAAGCAGCAGCGATCTAGGTCAAAAAAAAGTCACACGCTTATAGTAATAAAGTCATTCAGTGATGAGCACATAGGCCCAAGTAGCCCAAATGCCTGAGTCATGGATGCCTGAACCGAAGCCAATTAAGGCAAGTCCTTCTCAGTGATGAGCCTTGGTTCCGGAATACGCAGGTGGCATTTTTGGGGCTAAATACTGGATGCACACCTACCAAGCCAAAGTTCTTGCCCAGGTCCAGGGGCGCAGCCAAGTAATCCCAACTGAAGTGCGGGCCCTGAATCTGCAGCACGCCCGTTGGCTGCTGTGGGCGCAGTGGGGATTTCACAGCATTCAGCCTGCACAACTGCGAGACCAGTCAATTGCTTGCCAACCGGGGGCTTCGAATGACCAAGCCCAATAACGCAACACCGGCAAATGCTGCGCCACCCAGGAAAGTGGTAGCCGCACCATATTGGTCCCAAAGCCAGCCCGCGATGCCACTGGCCAGCAGCATGGCCAGACCGCTCATGAGGTTGAAAACTCCATAGGCGGTTCCGCGCAGGTCGGCAGGCGCCGTGTCGGCCACCATGGTCGCCAGCAGGCCTTGGGTCATGCCCATGTGAATACCCCACAATGCGACACCTGTCAGCATGGTGGACCAGTGGTTGCCGCTGGCCAGCACCAAGTCGGCGGCAATCAGAACGACCAAGCCCGCAGCCAATAGACTGGAATGGCTCACCCGGTCCGACAGCTTGCCAAAGGGGTAAGCTGATGCCGCATAGACCACATTCATTGCCACCATCACTAAAGGCACAAGTGCCATAGCAACGCCGCTTTGCTGCGCGCGCAGCACCAAAAACGCTTCGCTGAAACGGGCCAGTGTGAAGACAGCGCCGATGATCACCACCCACCAATAGGAGCTTCCAAGGCGACTGAGGTTCTCGCGCCGGATCGGGTTAGTTCGCCGCTCTCCGACTTGCTGCTCAGGCTCACGCACACCGAACAGAAGCAGCGCCACGGCCAGCAGTCCGGGCACCACGGCCACCCAGAAAATAGCTCGAAAGTCGTTAGACCACAGCAGCATCAAGCCCACAGCAATCAACGGCCCTGTGAACGCACCAACGGTGTCTAGTGACTGCCGCAAGCCAAACGCAGCACCTCGAATATGACTGGGGGTGATGTCGGCAACCAGGGCGTCGCGTGGCGCACCTCTAATCCCTTTGCCCACCCGATCCAATAATCGGGCCGTGACGACCATGCCAGTTCCCGATGCAATGGCGAACAGAGGCTTTGTCAACGCGCCCAGGGCATATCCGACCACTGCCAAGCCTTTGCGCTTGCCAAGGTAGTCGCTCAATGCCCCGGAGAATACCTTCACGATCAGTGCCGTAGACTCTGCCAGGCCCTCAATGATTCCCACGGTGAATGCGCTGGTCCCCAGCACGGTGACCATGAACATGGGCAACAGGCTATGGACCATCTCCGATGAAATATCCATCAGCATGCTCACAAAGCCCAGAACCCAGACACCAGAAGGTATCTGCCTCAATACGGATTTAGATTCTGTTTGCGCCATTTCGCTCCTGGTCAAGGCCAACTTTGGCGACTAGCGCTCATTTAAAAACCGGCCACTCCAGAATATCCGCAGTTGGCGACCAGGTCAATACTGGTCCAAATACTGGTTTAAATAGCCCAAATGCCCGGGTCATGTGTGTTGATGGATGCCAAGTCAGGCAAGTCATTCTCTGTCGCTGGCATGGGTTTCGGAATTGATCGGCAAGTCGAGATGGAAAGCGGTAGCGATCTAGGTCAAAAAAAAGTCACACGCTTATAGTAATTTAAGTCATTCAGTGATGAGCACATTAGCCCAGATGTGCCCAAATGCCTGAGTCATGCGGGTTGATAGATGCCAAGTGAGGCAAGTCCTTCTTGGTTAATGGCTTGGATGCCGGAAATGATCCGAATTCCCGGCAATGACCGGGCATGTGAACAGATGAAAAAAGTCACACGCTTATAGTAATTGAAGCCATTCAGGTCATGAACCCATGTGACCCAAATAGCCCAGTTGCTTGGGTCATGGATGCCTGAGCCGAAGCCAATTCCGGCAAGTCCTCATTTATAGGTAATTGGTAATTGAATTTACCGGGAACTGCAATAGACTGCGAGACATGTAGGGTTTTTAGCCGAGGTCATCATGTGCAGATGGGTTGCTTATGCGGGTCCAGAGATTTATCTTGAAGACTTGATCTTCCACCAAGAGCATTCCATTGTGAGCCAGAGTTTGGCTGCAACCCAGTCTGCTTGGGTCACTAATGGCGATGGATTTGGTGTTGCTTGGTACACCCAACGCACCACACCTGGACTGTTTAAAGACATCCTTCCTGCCTGGAACGACAGTAACCTACGATCCTTAGCGGCACACATCCAGACTAGATTGTTTTTCGCTCATGTTCGCGCCACCACCGGTACTGCGGTCAACAGAAGCAACTGCCATCCGTTTATTTGGCAAAACTGGACCTTCATGCACAACGGCAAGATTGGTAACTGGCATGACTGCAGAAAAGATGTGGAAGAACTCATAGACCATGTGCATTACCCACACAGAGAAGGCACCACAGACAGTGAAGCCTTGTTTTTAGTTGCACTGAGCAAGGGCTTGATCAAAGACCCGATCACAGCCATACAAGCCACTTTGCGCGATGTCTCCAAAGTTATGGATCGACACCACGCGGATGAACCTATGCGAATTTCCTGTGCCTTGACCAATGGCCGAGATATTTGGGCCTTTAGGTATTCCAGCGATGACCAGTCCCCAAGCATGTACTTTGGCTCTCCCCATACACGTGCCAGCGATACTGGAACAAACCCTATCACCACCATTGCCTCTGAGCCGTCTGATTCAGATGCAGCACATTGGTTCAAGGTCGAAGAGCGTACCGGTGTGCATTGGACTGAACATGGGCTAGAGCACTTTCAAATTAGCATTTAAATCTTCTTGATACAACGATGGCTTTCAGCATTGAACAACTGGGTGAAATTGACAAAGTCATAGGCCAATGGTGTGTGTCTAGGGTGCCACCCGAGCTCAAAAGTCAAATCGATCACGACTACGAAATTGATGGTCAGGCAGTGACCTTGTTTGAGGTGCGTCCCATGTGGCGCGGTGCACCAGGTGAGTTAACCCGCAACCCTTTTGTGCGATTTCGACAGGCCAAGACCACTGGCATTTGGAAAATCTACTGGCGCCGTCAAACAGGTAAGTGGGAACTTTATGCGCCTGCGCCCACAGCCAAGAACCTCACGGTTGCCTTGGCCATCGTAGAAGCGGATCAACACGGCTGTTTTTTTGGCTAGTCAAATCAAGCAAGTCCTTGTTTGTCTGGCACGGGTTCCGAAATGAGCAGGCGGCAATTTGGATAAGTACCTGATGCACACCTACCAAGCATCAGTTCGCGCACAGGTCAAAGGCCACAGCCAAGTGATCAAAACCGAAGTTCGGGCCATGAACGCGCAAGACGCGCGTTGGTTGCTATGGGCTCAGTGGGGATTTCACAGCATCCAGTCTGGCCCTAGTCAGGTCAATACTCGCTAGGCAGCATGATCACCCAATGCTCTCCGTCCCAGCAGGCATAAAGTGAAATGGCATGCATTGGAAAGTCCGTATATGGAATCTCCTGACGGGCATGTTCACTGCCACTGCCGTCCTCGTAGATCATTGTTGCCCTGTTGCCGTTTACAGTCACGCGCACTTGGACAAACCAGTCCTCAGTGCCAATCTCGCTTAGGTGACTGGCAATCGCATCCATCATCCAAAAACACTCGGCCTCTTCAGCCAAGTACTTGGTGCCATCAGTCAGCAGATGCCTGCGGCTGATACGGAAATAGCCAGTTGTTCCAATAAATTGTGTCAGTTGGGTTTCATCAAAGTTTTTCATCTGTAGTTCACTTCTGTTTGTGTGACTACAGTTTTGTTTCAGACACGCAAATGGACAACCGACGCGTGGTAACCCGAAAACTTGGCGGGGTACCGAGTAAAATCACCATGGTATTTTGATAAGTACTCCACCTAAAAAATCCGCAGCCCAGAAATTTAGACCTGCAGGACCCATTCGGACTAAAGATACAAACCGCACTACTCGCATAAATTTCAGTCACTAACAGCAAAATGCGACGCGCTAAAACGCCCTACAGCCCATCGTTTACAAAGCTTGAATACTCGGAGTGCTGAAAACCCAGATCAGTGCTTGTAGGGCTTGTTATGCAATCTGCACTGGTTATCCACAGAGCGCGTGAGTTATCCAAGAAAAATCACGAAAAAACATGCTTTCTACACATTTTGCTGTTTGAGCGTTGAAATCATTGAAGAAAAAAACCAGCAAAAAGTTATCCACAGCCAGTTCATTTTGCCCTGCTCATGTTCAGAAACCCATCACTTTGGCGGGACTCAGGTTGTCCAGATAAATATATGAAAACACAATGCAATTAACGCAAACACATGATTTAGGAGATAACACCATGGCACAAGCAAAGACACTTACAACTGCTGAAATTGAGCGCTTGTTAGCGCACATCAATACACGTAAATACGCAGCCCGTAACCGATCAATGATGCTGCTCACACACTGGGCAGGTTTAAGAATTGGCGAAGTGGCCTGCTTGCGCTGGAGCGATGTCACAACCACTGATGGCGAAATTAAAGACGAGATCCGATTGCTGCCTGACATGACGAAAGGCCGCCACGCCCGCACTGTTTTTGTCAGCGCTAAGCTGAAGGCAGAATTGCAGGCCTATGCTGAGCAAGCCAAGTGCGTGGATCGCAGCTACCCGTTCTTTGCAAGCCAAAAGAGCATCCGGGCTGGCTTCAATGCAAACAGCTTGGCTCAAACGTTCGCCCTGCTCTACGAGGGCGCTGGCCTAGAGGGTGCCAGCAGTCACAGCGGCCGCAGGACTTTTTTAACAAATCTTGCGAACAAAGGCACAGCAATACACATCCTGAAAACGCTTGCTGGTCACCGCAGTATCAGCACCACCGCTGCTTACCTGTACAGCAGCCCAAGCCAACTTAAGGCAACTGTTGAGCTGGTTTGACTTAACTGATCACCTCAAGGCCTTTAATCTGCATGCAACCTTGGGACACCCATACTTCAAATGAATTTTGTATAGAAATAATTTTGCTTTGAGGAAAGTTTTGACGAAGAAGAATTCCTATGGCGTCAAGTTCTGCAATATTACGATTAACTATGATCCATAACGTGTCTCCAATCGGCAAATCATCTTGAACAGAATTTAATGAATGCAAAAACTCACGATCGACTGAACATTTGAAAGACATCCCTGCCACTACTATTATTTTTTGATAAATCAAGAAGTTGTAAGCCTTGTTTGCCTCGAGGGACCAATTTCTTAATAAATGCTCGTCACTTTCTAACAGTATTTTACTTCGAGAAGAACTATCACCCCATTTTTCAATACTTCCATTTAAATGAAAAACATTTGAGTTGATTAGCCATTTTGGCTTGACAGATAAATTTAAATTATCAATTTCTCTTTGAAGCAAAAAATCCCAATTTGTCGTAATAAATTGATGACTCCATCCACTTTTTGTTCTGGCTGATAAAAGATCTATCAAGTCTCTGTATGGCCCAGTTCCAATCGTAATTCCTCTCATCCCTCGAGTAATAAAAATTTTTATAAAGTAAATTTGCCATTTTCGAGGAAAAACTTTGAACCAATTAGGAACAGTCCAATGCAATCCGCAGGCGACAGAGCAACCACGCCCAAAAAGCCAAGCAACGGATTGATTCGTTGAAGTCATTTACTCAAGTTCAAAACCGTGACTTGTGAATTTAAGTGTCTTGCTGTTTTCAGTAACTGTGCGAACAACGTTTTCAGGCGCGCCATCTGGTATCTCAGCTGAAACTTCGATAGTTACCGTAACTGTTGAACCTACTAGACCAACCAAATGGGCAACAACTTCTTCAGCAATTTTTCCAGCATCTCGACCTAAACGCGTAGCATCAAGATTCACTGTTCCGTGGAAACGTCTTGGCTTTAGAGTTCTTGGAGTCTGAGGGACTGGAGCATCACCTCCAGGTGCAGTTGGTGGCAAATCACCACCGCCAGTTATAGGAACAGCTGTGGGCTGCTCATTACGTTCGGCATCTAACTGCGCGCTTACTAAATCTGGTTTAACAATCAAGGCAGTTGAATGTGGATCATTGATGGTTACTAACGTGCCACCACGAACACCCTTGTATCGACTCGCTTGTTCATCAAAGCTTTCAGCGTACCCGAACGTGTCTTGCTTCCATGTAAATAATGGGAAACCGTCGCCGATCGATTGAAGCAAGACACTAGAGTCCTTCAAGCGAGGAAGATAGAGATATCTTGCGAAATCTTCAACTAGCTGTTTAATCGAAACATGGTTACCGCGCCAAAGGGGAATTTTGTCCAATTCCATTCGAAGACGTGTTGAAGCAAAGCTGGTCAGATAAAGCTCATCAGTCCGGAGTTTTTTGCTTGCTCTCACAGCCAAAGCATCCGTACCTGAAAGTTTTAACGCCTCCCACGTAACAGCATCTTGCGGCTTAGCTTGTACAGGCACCAACAGCCATTGATATGTCTCTGGCAATCTTGCTGTGACAGCACAATCAGCAGCGGTCTTTTGTGTTTCGGCTTGCGTTACTTGAAACGGTGTGAGGTTCAAGTTCCTCTGTTCGGCAAGGATAGAAGCCCAAGCCAAATACTTTCTGGCAGCCTCATCCAAATCTTGAAGGCGAGATTTGTCGGCAACCAAGAAGACAAGAGTGTTTCGGTAGAGGCGTGGTGAGTTACCTCTGGTTTCTAAAATAGCCTTGGCAGCGACAAGGCCAGCGCTGTCAGATTCCTTGGTGTATGGGTAAGCTGTACCAAGCACGACCAGCCTTGCATCTAAGTCATCCGGCACATCTGCGCCAGTTTGTGGCATCGAATGAATACGATTGAAGTCCCCCTTGGTTCGCTCAAGATCCTTGCGAAGCCGTTGCTCAAGCTCTTGGGTCACCTTTTCTGGCTCGCGCTTTAGTTGCTCAGATCGATCGTCGGCAAGCTTGGTTACCGTCGGTTGAGTGGAGTACCAATAATGTGGGCCATCTTGGTAAAGGTATGTGGCCGCTCCAGCCATGCGTCGTAGTGCATCGCCAAAAATTGCAGGCGACTCACCCGGCATTACGCAGCCTAATTTGATCCTACGATCTTCGATTCCTTTATGGGCCGCTGCGGTGGTAGGTGCCGATCCCATGTAAATGGCACGAGCGACTCGACGGCACGCAGAAAACTTTCCTAAATTCGGGAGTTCACTATCGAGTTTTAGGGGCAGTGAATTCGGTCCATCAACATCTTTCTCGATGACCGGGACCCAATTGTCAGATAGATAGCGAGTCAATTCAGACTGAACACGAGGATCATCGATTGACACATGTGCAGGCAGGATTAGTGGGTTGCGGTCTCCTTTTTCCCAAAGGCTGTGGATGACAGCAGCCATCAAACGCAAAACACCACGAGTCCGCTGAAACTTCACCAAAGTGGACCAATCCGTATAGAGGCGGTCGAATATCTCTGGATGAATCGGGTAAGCCATCTTGATTCGCTGCTCGTAATCGTTTTCACGACACTCGGGCGGAAATTCAGCTTGTTGATTGCGGTAAAAGTCAGCAAAGGCACGTGCTACTACATCGCGGTCTTTAAACTGTGAAGGATCGATCAGTGGTTTGAATAAGCGCCGGCGAACAATTTCAAATCCTTCTTCTGCACTAGCTGGACGCCAAGAAGATTCAACTCGACCTACAACATTACGCAAACGATCTAAGGCCTCACGCCCTCGAGTTCCACCCACTTCAATATCATCAGCTTGAGTATGCGGTGAGCCGGATGTATCTGATGCAGGTAAGCTGATAACAAGCAAACAATTCTTCGCCAGTTTTGCTGACTCGGTAAGGACCTGTGCAAATGTGAATTGCGTTTCAAACCCACCGGCTGGCAAGTCACTTTGATCATGGAGTTGGCGGGCATAGGCCACCCACTCATCAACAAGGATCAGGCATGGGCCGTATTCATTGAATAGTTCACGCAATACGTCACCTGGGCTCGTTGCATTTTCATCATCGGCTTTGATGCGCGCGTATGCTTTTTTACCACCCAGTTGCCATGCCAATTCACCCCAAAGGGTGCGCACAACAGTGCCGTCGGGTTTCGTTGAAGGGTTACCTGGAGAAATCTTGTTGCCGACCAATACAACACGACGTGCTGTTGGAACTTTCGCTGCACCTGCGGCAGTCATCACTGTGTCTATACCAGCCAACTCTGTGGGTGCAATACCAGAGAACAGGTGATACAGCGCCAACATGGAGTGCGTCTTTCCTCCACCAAAGTTGGTTTGAAGCTGCACCACCGGGTCACCGCCACCAAGAGTCAAGCGCCTTAAAGCACCTACCAACATCTCACGCAGACTTTCAGTTAAGTAGGTTCTGCGAAAAAACTCGACCGGATTTTTGTATTCCTCAGTACCTTCACCAAGGTGAACTTGCCATAAGTCCGCAGCAAATTCGGCCTGCTGGTAGCGGCCGCTCGCTACGTCATCATGCGGCATGACCACTTCGCGCCAAGGTTTTAGGCTTCCCGTAACTCCTGACTCAAGAGCGATGCTTGATGATTTTCTTTTCTCACCTCGCGCCTGATCATCAAAACGTACTCGCAGAAGCTCTGTTTTAACTTTTTCAATTTCGTCAGACTGTGGAGCGGAAATAGCCGTCAACAAACGACCTGCTGAGTCGAGTGCCCGGTATGTGTCATCTCCAGTGAAGGTCTCTTGGTGCGCCCAGCGATTACGAACTGCCAACAATTCGTTAACCAAACTCCGTTCGGTTTTTCCTAAGATTTGTCTAAAAACTTCGCCCCACTTGCGATCCATCACCACCAGCAATGCAGCGACATCGCCAACTTGTTCATCCTTGGTGTTATTCAATCGGGTATCTGACAATGCATCTCGCATCTCAAAGGCCCAACCATCGCCAAATCGCGCTTTGAATTCACGTTCTACAAAAGGAACCAATCCCTCTTTTAGCAGGATTAGAGCTTTGCCAACGCGTTCGTTATGAGTAATAGCCATGGCGCTTATTCCTGGTTAAACAAATCGTTTGTCACTGCACTTGCTGCTGATGGCTTGCCATTAGCTATTCGCATGATTTCTGGCCAACTTTGAACTAACCCGTTATAAGCCATTGCCTCAACCGCACGTTTATTACGTTCACAAAGCGTATAGAGTCTGTAACATAGCTCTCTAGCGGTTTCCGCGCTTTCCCCAATTTTATTAACGAGTTCACCAGCGGAGGATTCACCACCTGATTCAAGTGATTGAATTAATTGATGAACAATTTTCCACGCACTTGGCTTAACACCAACATCCCCATCCGTAGTAACATCCAGTTCAGCAGGTTTAAGAAGACGGACTCGTTTAGCTTTTGAAAGCAAAATACCAGTATCAACGAGTCCAGCAATGGTGGTATTTTTTGATTTGGAAAGTTGTTCAGCAATCCCATAATCACCTTGGTCAAAACCAAACTGCTCGAACCAAGTTAGAGCCCATCTGCTGTCTGCATCAAAATCTCCTTCTTGTTGAGCAAGGGATTCGTCTAATGTTTGATTAATTAGTGCAAGAGCCCCTCTTACAGATAAAGAATTTCCTTCAGCGTCAATAACTTTAGAGAACCGGGTATAAACAGCCATTCCAGGTCCAATAGCAGCCTGTGCCAAATCTACTGGAGCAATATTTCCAGCTTGAAGATTTTTTAATGCCGCAGGTAGCTCAGACTTCAAGGAGGTAATAAATTCTCGTCGGGTAACGTTTTGAGCCTGCAACGATCGCTGCCTACATACTAAAACAATACTTGAGGCTAGAGAGTTGGTAAGGTTTTTTAATGCCGCTGTCATCTCGGACCTTACTGGCCAAGTTCCAGTTATTTCGAACCCAGCTCGAATAACTGCATCTAGAAAAGTCTCCCATCCAGTACTAGCAGTTCCCTCTATTGCATCCCCTTCCGACTGTTTGAATGCATAGTAAATTGTCACAGGGAAAGCAGGATGTGCTTGTTCTGCTAATCTATGCATTGCCTGTGTCATTCCATCAAGAAAAAATATTTCAGCCTTTTCTTTTCCACCATGCCGATAAGGTGTGGCAACAAGTTCTGCAGATTTTGGAACCTCAAGAGTTGCGAATAGAACTGGCAAAATTGGCTTAAGCGCCCTTCTTAGCCAAATATAAAAAAAGTCAGAAAGATCTACATATCCAATATTGTCGTAATAAGGTGGGTCTGTAGAAATAACTTTTCCATTACTAATTACTTGAGTAGCGGCGTCATCTTGCGTTGCAAACCCCTTTGTAGGAGATTGGGCAAAATTTGCAAAAGATCGAATGCTTCCCTCAATATTAGTTATCAAACCGCCCGAACTATCATGTAACGGATTAGCTTCCCCAAAATCCCACATCATTGGAATTGCTTGTCGTCCGAAAAGTTGCCTTGTGCACTGAGCTACAGGCTCCCACGGACACAATGAATTATTGGAGTCGGTTGTCTTGCTAACTATTAGGGCAAGGTAAACAGCTACTGAATCAGCATAAGCAGTTAATCCGGCACCACCGTTTTCAAGTGAAACCAAATCATCACTTTCATTATTAGCAATGCCATCTTTTTTAATTTTTTCTCTTGCTTCTTCTATCAAATCACAAAATGTTGTAAGCGTAAGCAGTTGTCGGTTAGTAAAAAGATCTCCATACTTGGTCAAACCATATGGAGGGGTCCAATGCGATCGCATATCAGCAGGCAAAATCGTATCAGGCTTCCAATTAGGATGAGCATTTAAAGCGATAGCTTCCATATCTGGGGTGGGTGTTAGGTAGACTCTTTCTCTATCACCCTCAGCAACGATTGCCATTAATCGAGCACCCATTCTTCCGGCTTTTCCTTCTGCTTTTATATGCTCCGATGGCATTGGTATATCAGACATTAGACATTTGAAATTTGCACCACGTGCAAGCTTAGTTCCATTTTTTATTGCATCAATATTTGATGGCTTTCCAACCTTAACAATGAACTGATATCCATCATCGGTAATTAATGGCTCAACATATGCTTCTTTACCGGTTTTAGAAGAAAGCAAAAATGAAGAAACTAAAGGAACTTGTATTCCAGAAAATGCAGGATTTGGACTTGCAACTGTTCTCGCCCATACCCACGCTATAACAGTCAAGTTTCGGCCGACATACTTTGTCAAATCTGGCCGGTCTAATGCTTGACTTTTCGTAACAGAATAACTTGGATACAAGTCCCCAATTTTCTTTGCAGCTTGATTTTTAATCCATGTTCCGTAATATCGAACATCTTCAGTTAATCCCTGAATGCCAGACCAAGATCCAGAAAATGCATGTTGCAGCTTTGCATCAGGATTTACAGGCGATTTACCAATAAACTTCGGAGGAATTTCGATCATTGCTTTGTTAATCAATACTGCAACTGGATTTAAATCAGTTGCGTAACTTTCTAATCCAAGTCGTTGCCCTTCTAGTGGTAACGCTCCACCGCCTCCAAATGGATCATGAAAACCAGGGAGTACAAAACGATCAAATAATTCCTCAGCTCTTGGATGATCAGAATTTTCCGCACATGTATAGCGCCAACTTTGCCAAATTTCATCACGTGCTTTTTGTAATATAGTTTGGTTTGATGTACTCTCCCATTTAACTAATTCTTCAATAATCCTAAAGAGTCTTTGGCGTTCTTTTTCTTGCGCTTTTTCTGTTTTGAATAAATCGGGGTGGGATGATGGATCATCAACCATTTGAGCAAATATCATTGCTCGGGCTGCTGCAAGTGGGCGACGAGCCCACCAACGATGTAGATTACTTGGGTGTCCGTGTCGTATAGTTTTTTCGCGTGCGCTGGCGACATTGATTGCTTCAAGCGGCAAGGCAACTTCGATAAGTTTTTTCTTGTATGTCATGATGGTTTTCCGGCTCTTGCGAGCAATTCAGAGAAATCGTAGTTCACACTAGTCACGCCAAAATCTGGCTCACGACCAAATGGCTGACGCAGGTAGTGCACTTTGTGGGTTGATTCATCTAGAAATTCAACGATAGCGAGAATGAAGTCTTCTGGCTTGTTTAGAGAGTACAAAATTTCATTTCGCGTTACGGTTATTGTGGGTGCGCCTGCGACACGGCCCTTCACCTCTATAAATCGAAGCTTGCCAGTTCCAGTGATTCGGCTTTCGATGTCATAACCAAGTTTTTCTAGCTCTCGGTCCGTTGGGTCGAAGCCAAGTGAACGCTCAACCTCCATGATCACTGCTCTTGCTCTGGCACCGCTGGCCTGTGTGTCAACCGCAACTGTTGACATCGGTCCCGTAGTGCCTTGCATTGATCGGATCAGACCAATCGGCACGACAAGCATGTCCCCCAAGACAATCGGCGGCAGCGGAGAAATCTGGCCTTCCAGACGAAGATCTTCTAGCCGCTTTTGTAATCGGCCCTGCAGCAGGTCAGCACGCTTACGTGCTTCACCGGAGTTCAACTTCGCATTAGGCTTGCCCGCTTGTTCCTGTAACTTGAGCTCTTCAGCACGGTGGTCCCAATAGGTAATTTCTTTAGTGAGGCGTTCTTTGACTGCGGCTTCTGTTTTTGAAACAAGCTCCAGTTTTCTGCCCTTAACTTCGGCAAGGTGTTCAGGTACAACATGGGCTATTGCGTAGCCTTGCGCCTTCTGTTCCAGTTCACGGTTGATCCATTGGCACTCTGGTCTGTCGAGAAACTCTTCAACATTGGGTTCGCCTGTAGCTAAGGGGCGATAGTCCAAGTACGGTGCGTATTGCACATGACGCGTAGCACCGTTGGAGTCCTGCTCGACATAAAGCATACGTTTGGAAATGACTCGACGCTCACCAGCACGAGTAATGCTAGCGTCTTGAATTGAGTGTTCAAGGTAAAAAAGGACTCGTGGTGCAGTGCCAAAGTCGCGTTCATCAACCAATACCGTTCCGCGCTTAAGAAGATCGCGGTTACGCTCAAGTGTTAAGTCGATAACAGAGTCAAGAAGTGGGTGTCCAGGGCACACGAATGCTGCAAGAGGCTGTCCTTGAGGCGCAACCAGTGCTTTTTCAAAGGCAACCCGCTCGTAACGTGGCAACACTGGTTCGCCAATTCCAATTAGTCAATCGCGATTGCGAACTGGGGCAGGCACATGGCTTATCTCATATCTGCGAGATTCCCTTTGTTTGACTGTTCCACCAAGACGTTTGAATGCTTCCTGAAAAAATGACTCAATGTAGTGCGGTTGCAGTCGACGAGCGTCGGCACGCTCCATATCCTCACGTATGAGTCGGACGCGGCTGGCGTCCATAGCGTCATGCGCAAGGACGTGTTCTTCCAGAAGACCTTGTAGATGACCTCGGTCGAGTGTCGTGTCCAAAACTGTGGTCAAGAAAGCCTGGACTTCTGGGCGTTCGCCATGCCGGATCGCCTCGATCAGCAAGTCGCGCAGTGATTTACCTTCAAACTGAAGTTTGCCAAGTACGTCAAATACCTGACCACCTAAAGCTAAGCGCGCTTGTTCAAGTTTTTCAAGCAACTTACGGTAAACATCACCCTCGCGAGTTTCTTCAGCGACCAGGTTCCAGAGGTGGCAGACCTCAGTTTGCCCAATACGGTGAATTCGGCCAAATCGTTGCTCGAGCCGGTTTGGATTCCAAGGCAAGTCGTAGTTCACCATCAAGTGTGCACGTTGAAGGTTGATACCCTCACCTGCTGCGTCAGTAGCGAGCAAAACTTGCACTTCTGGGTCGTGCCGGAACATCTCTTGAACCTTGAGGCGCTCCTCGCGGCCAATTCCGCCGTGAATGACGACGACAGATTCTTTACGGCCAAGGAGACTGCTGATTCGCTGTTCCAAGTAATTCAGCGTATCGCGATGTTCAGTAAATATGACCAGCTTTTGGTATGCCGATGATTTGGGTGGCGGAATTTTGGTGTGACCGTAACTTGCTCCCGGTTCAGCTACCTTGTTTACTATCGCTGCCGTGGTGAAAATTTCACCCAGCAAACTAGCAAGCTCGCGCCATTTGGTGTCATTGCCGCTGGTTCTGACGGCTAAGGCAGCCTGCTCTAATTCTTTCAGCGTTGCGATTTCAATCCGAAGTTCGGCTATCGATCGGGCTGCAGTTGCTTGATCAAGGATTTCCTCTTCAGCTGCTTCAACCTCGGTGTCTGGTGCATCTTCTAGGTCATCAATATCTTCTGCGTCCATTCCTGGGACCGACGCAGAAAGAATCGGTGCAGCTTGCCCACCACGCTGCAAAACTTCAAGCTCACGCAGTCGACTTTCAAGCCGTTCGCGTCTGCGTCGTAACGATTGATAAATGGCCTCTGGAGATGACGCAAGTCTGCGTTGAAGAATCGTTAATGCGAACCCAACGGTGCCTGCTCTCTTATCGTTTTCAAGCTTTTCAGCTCTGTCAAATTCTTCTCTCACATATTGGGTTACTGCGGCATACAGAGCGGCTTCAGGGTCCGACAATTTGTATGGAACCGTATAGGCAATTCGCTCAGGGAAAAGTGGTGTGCCATCAAATTTAAGCAGGTTCTCTTTGACCATGCGGCGCATCAAATCAGACACGTCTGCTGTGTGAACGCCGTCCCGGAATCGACCCTCAAAGCGATCGCCGTCTAACAAGGCCATGAAAAGTTGAAAGTCTTCCGCCTTGCCATTGTGTGGCGTTGCCGTCATTAATAAGAAATGACGAGTGAGGCTGGATAACAATTGGCCTAGGCGATAGCGCTTGGTGTACTTAGTCTCTCCACCAAAAACAGTGGCAGACATCTTGTGAGCTTCATCGCAGACGACCAGATCCCAACGGCAGTCAGGTGCTTGAAGCTTATTTTGAATGTCCTCGTTGCGTGATAGCTTGTCGAGTCGAGCAATGACTAAATTGGTTTCCATGAACCAATTGCCAGTGCGAGCGGCTTCAAGTTTGTCGTTTGTCAGAATTTCGAATGGAAGGTGAAAGCGTCGATACAGCTCATCCTGCCACTGTTCTGCAAGGCTGCCTGGACATACGATCAAACAACGTTGCAAGTCACCACGCGCGATTAACTCCTTTATGAGCAAGCCCGCCATGATGGTCTTACCAGCTCCTGGGTCATCAGCGAGCAAGAATCTCAGAGGTTGCCGAGGCAACATTGATTCATAGACTGCAGTAATTTGGTGTGGGAGCGGATCAACGATGGAAGTGTGTACGGCCAGAACCGGGTCAAACAAATGTGCAAGACGGATCCGCTGCGCTTCAGAGACTAGACGAAACAGTGCCCCATCACCATCAAAACTCCAAGGTCGGCCGTTCTCTACTACCTCTATGCGTGGCTCATCGTGGCGGTAAAGCAACTCATTCGCTACCCGGCCTAAAGACGTTTTGTACGTTAATTCCAAAGCTTCAGAACCGAACCATTGGACGCTGACAACAGTTACTAATTCATCTGGCAATACGCCTCGGACGGCTGCTGTTGGAAGAAGATCTTCAAGTTTGCTCATGGGTGATCTCCTTTTTTATTTCTTTTGAAATGAGTTATGGATGAGTCAGTTTCTACCGCATTCATTGGATGTCAATCATTTCAATGCAACTGGAAGAAAATCGCCCGCAATCACTCGTTTGAGAATTGATTCAGCCAAAGAGGTCAGCCTCTTGAGATCCAGCAACTCAAGCATTTCTCTCATGTAGTCCTCTTCTTCCTTATTCAATCCAATTCTTGCAACAACTAGCTCATAAACAGATCGTAATTCTCCAAGTGGAATTTCTTCTAGCGACCTATCACCCCTAGTTCTTACTATCTCAGGTGGACTCAGTGCAAGCCAAACAATGTCATTTAACTTGTCATCACCTGGCAAATAACTATGGCTGTTGAGGGCGTTCAGTTGCAAGAGCGAATTGAGTGCACTTAAGAGGCTATCTCTTAGCTCATGACCCATACGCTTTATGCCGCAACTGCGCAAATAAATATCAAATAAACGTTTACTTTGAACTGGACCTTCTTCACGAACGATTCTATAAAGACCATCAGCAACTTGGTCTCGAAGAGAATTTCTTGGATCCGGGCAGGGAGCTCCTGAATAAGATGTGTATTGGATTAAACCTGCAATTGGCGTAGGAATTACAGAAGCGCCCTTATTGACGTTGCGAGTCTGTTGAGTGAATTGAGGTATTTCAAGAACTTCCACACCCGATTGGTTCATCAGGGGCTTTTCAGTTATCGATTTACTTTCAAAATTTGACTCTAACTCCCCTTTATCCTCAACCTCAACTTCTTGAATTAAATCTTGAGGAATGGTTTCTGTAAGAGTATCAATTTCATTTATTGAAGTTATTCCTTCATCAGTAGCAACTAACTGTTCAGAAAATTCGTCAAGGAATCCACGACTAATTATTTCTTTCAGCTCTACAACAAGGTTAGAAGGAGGCAATTCAGGAAAATTAGATGAAGTAGGAAGTATTTCCAATTCATTCAATTTTGCGTAAACCGATTGCATAGCAACATCAGGATTACGGTAGAACGAACTTCCTCTAATCCTAGAAAACTTCCAACCAAGCCTCTCTAGGATTGACTGCCTATTCATATCCTCTGAGAGCTTTTCAATCGGATGATATCTATCGCCATCACATTCAACTGCCAGCCGCTTACCCTGTCCTTCAACAACCATATCGATTCGGAAATATCCGACTTCGACTTGAGTAGTCACACGGTAACCTGCATTAGTCAGTTTCTTCAAAACCTCGCGCTCAAATGGTGATTCAACTCGCCCTACTTGCTCATCGAAATTACGTGCTGAAGCCTTAGGATCACGTACGTGTTGAATTAAACGATAACGAAGGTCAACAGCCTTCAAATGTAGATCTGGGTCGAATGAGTGTAAAACCCACAATTGATCACGAGCACGACTAGCAGCAACGTTGTAGCGTTTTTTAGTCTGCTCGAATGCACCATCACCAGTAGCTCTCAAGGGCGACGTATCAACAGCACTATCTACCAAGGATAAAAAGATAACATCGCGTTCATCTCCCTGGAATTCACCAGAAATTCCTGCTTGAATTCTTCGAGACTCAATTTCAATTGATTCAATTTCCTTATGAATCATTGACTGCACAAGAACCGCTTGGCTTTCACCAAGCATTGAAATTACTCCAATTGTTTTCCCTTTGTATGCAGGATGCTTGATCATTGCTTTAATGAAAGAAACGATCTGCTCAGCTTCAATTTTGTTTGTGTCACCCTCTCGAATTCCGGCAACCTTCAATGGCACACATGCTGGAAGTAAATTTGAAGAACTAGACTCACGTAAAGGTCTAATCTTTCCTTCATACGAAAGAGAATTACTAAAACCAATAATTTCAGGCACACACCTAAAGTGTTCTACTAGCCTAATACCTTCACCGAATGACTGCCTTGCTAAATCGTAGATTGAGGACATGTTGTCATACAAGTGAGCGTTCGGAATGTCCTTGAGCATGGACTTTCTAAGGTTTTCTAGGATTGTTTGGTCTTTACCTACTCCTAATGGTGTCACTTGTTCATGATCACCAACCACAATAATTTGCTTACCCATGTATAAAGGAATTAGCGCATTGATGTCTGCTTGGCTGGCCTCATCAATAATCACTACGTCAAATTTTGTACTTTGAGGATCAAAACTTTCTGCCATGATTGAAATTGGCATGATCCAGACAGGTACTGCTTCTGAACAGCGACGCATCAATTTTCTTGCTTCAGTTAGAAGCGTCTGGCGCTTTTCAATCTGTCGAGTAGACGCAAGCCTTTTTGCGGTATCAAGCCATCCGACTAAGGCTTGCCGCATAGAGTTATCAGACTGAAGCCTTTCTAATTGTCCTCCCCATGCCAAGGAATCCACAAGTTGTCGTGTTACCTCCTTAGTCATCAGATTTATATTCTCAATTTCAACCTGAATCTCTTGGGCATCCAGCTTGTCTCTCTCAGTCAAAGTTTCTTCAAACTGTCTAAATAGCCAAGCTTGATTGATGTTGCCTGGAAATTCCTCTTTGTTGTGCGGTGCAATCCGGTCTTTCAGAAGCACAGCCCAATTTGGAGCAATAAACTTTAGCTTTTCAAGCAACTTGTCTCGCTCTTCTACTAGAGGTTTTACAGCGATTAGTCTTCGAAGATAAATTAACGACTGTCCATATGCACTGGGGCTTTTAGTTTTGATTGCTTCGACTATTGCTCCAACACAACCCTGATCTAAGCGACATGGATCAACTTGAGTGACAAGATTTCGCAATTTATTAAATTCAAATTCAATTTCGGCAAGTTTGCGCCGACCTACTTCAACTTGCACGAGACCAATAAGAGCGGACGTTGCAAATTTTTCAACAACCGCATATTCAGCAATCTGGCTTGTCTCGCGTGGCAAAGTTGCGAGTAGATCGTCTAATTTCAGACCTTCATTTCTTAATTGCTTTGCAATAGGAGTCCAAACACTTATATGCCAATCTAAGCAACGCTTTATTTCAGGAATCAGAGCTCTACACGATTGCTCTGGATGCATTCCAAGTTGACTAAACTTTTTGTTTAGATGTACACCTATTAGCGTATCCCACAAGTCTTCGATTGCGAATCTTTGGTTTTGAAGATCAGAGAGATGTTTTATCGCTAGAAAATGCTCTATGTGATTTGGTTTTCCAGCTGCAACTGAAGTGCCATTGATCAACTGCCGCCACTCAGATTTTGTTACCAATTGCAACATTCCAAGCTTTCCACCTTGCTCTAAATGCGAACAAATCTGACTTGTGATTTCAAACTGCTTTTGAAATGATAGGTTGCCATCAAGTACCGGCTTATGGTGCAAAACTAGCGTGTATCGTGAACTAGCTGCAACAGCTTGCTCAACTTTTGAGATCAATACCTCCCATACCTCACGCTCTACGCTTGAATGGATGCCTGCAACGATGGCATAAGGACGCCATGACTGTGAAAGCAGCTCATCATTAAATTCTGAATCTAATAATTCAAGAATTTTCGATAATGATTCACTAGAAAAATTGTTGCTTATCCATTTCTCTTTACCAGTAATAAGGTCTTGAGAGACTAAGCTTTGATAGTCAGCCACCATGCTCTCAAAAAGAGCTTCTGTTGGTAATGTTTCTATTTCAGGCAAATTCAGCCGAGCATCAGTCTCTTCGGTAGCCGAGAATGTTGCTCCTAACAAGTACAAGCGACTTATGTCACTCAGATAATTACCAATAGCAGCTTCGATCTTGATGGGGGATGGAATCCAGCTGTGCTGCTCTCTATGTTTATCAATAAATCGTGCTGCATCAGACGGGCTTACTTTATTATCACCAGCTTCGACCTCTTTATATTCGTTTTCAATAGCTTCCCTGAGTTTGTGTCTCAGTTCAATCTCACGAGTGATTAACTGTTTGCGTTCTTGGCTGTACTGTTGACTTTTCCTTAGCAAACTTTCACTTGTTTCACTTGTGAGTCGCTCAGTAATGGAGCTTACTGCTGACTCCAGTTGCTTTCTTGCTGCTTGATCGCTGCCAAGTACTGAAACGCATAATGGCTTCAGCATATCCGGTACTTTGTCATGCAAAACTCGAAGAGCTTTAGCTGTATGTGCCGTAACTAAGATAGATTTACCTTGAGATAGCAAATGCCCAATAAGGTTACTGATGGTGTGGGTTTTACCTGTTCCCGGAGGGCCTTGAACTACAACAGCTCCACTTCGGTCTAAGCGCTTAACTATTTGGATTTGCTCGTCGTTTGCATCATTAACCAACAGAACATCTTGACTGCTAGTTTCAGTTCGATTTTCAGTTCCAAAGTTTGTTGAGCCTGTCACCCTTTCCGAGCCACCTGGAGAAAGTCCCGCATTGACCCAGGTTTCGTCTCCGCCGGTGATTTGAGTCAGAGATGAGGGGAATACAGCTTGAGCATCTATGTCATCAATAATTCGATCAACAGCATTAGCCAATCCTGCAACACGTTTTCTCAAAAGCAGAACAGGTTGCCTCCAAATTCTTGGGTGCGGTTTCTGTCCGTCACTAGGTTCTTCTAGGAATTCTCCATCTGTTGGAGACAAAGTTATGGCTACTGAGCGAAGATAGGCAGAGGTATCGTCCCATCCAAGGGGATGATAAGCAGAAGTTTCAAGTTCAATTTTTCTGTTTCTGATAGCTGCCGATTCAACATTTTTTAGATCTAAGAAAAGACTTGTGTACAGCTCCACTTCACGATCAGTTTCGTGAATAGTGAATTCAGGAATGTTTGGATTAAAGCGCAGCTCTACACGCTTAAGTAATAGGGGATGGTTGATTGCAACTGCTCCATCATGACCTGAGCTTGCAGCCCAAGACAATATGCCATCAGCTATGAGCAGTTCTAAGCGCTCTCCTTCTTTCTCTAATTTTGCGTAAAGGCTGTAAAAGTCTTCGAAGAACTTCATCGCTCCACGCGCAACAATTTCTGGAGTTCTCCATTTTTCTCTTAGTTCATCCCACTCCACAAAATCACTGAATCTACTTTCATCATCTTCAAATCGGATTGTTATGGTGGTTTCATTTCCCTCTTGGTCAATCTCAGTTTTATTTGTGCTCTCTACAAATTCAGGCTTTACTGATGGATCATCCCACTTAGGCAGTAGCCATTCCTCAATAGACGCGGGAGGATTTGGACATTTAGTTAATTTGGGTCGCGATACTCGAACCAAAATATCTGGTATTTCATGCGACTCTTGAATCTTTACAGGCCTAAAAATCTGAGCCGACGGATGTTTTGGTATATCAGTCAGCCGAATGACATGCGGATGATCTGCAAGTTTTCTTACAGGCTTGAATTGAAGTTGATTGGCTTCTTTGAGAAAAGAATACAGCTGCCTAATCTTTACTCTCAATGAATCTGAAGCGTCAACATGTTGTGATGAAGTTTCCTGATTCATAATTCAGCCCTACCAACTGAGTAACCAGGTGCAAGCGCCGCACTTTCAACGCCGTACAAGGTTTGAGGATTCTTAAGATAAAGATGATGTTGCTTGGGATCTAGTCCATGCCTGGGTGTGCAATCTACTGCCCATCTTCTTAGTGCATATCCGACCAAAGGCGCACGCATGTCCAACACAAGCATGCCATCTTTCATCTGATAGTCTGCTTCGATAGCCTCCGGATGTCCGACTCCAGGGTGAGGCACCAACTCAAGTCGAACCACCCTCGACCACTGAACATCAGCTTCAATTCTTTGATTCAATGGAATGTCAATCTCTAATGGCTTGGCTTTGACAATGCGTGTGATCGAAAAGTCAGCAAAGCGCTCACGTTCACAGTCATAGGCGCGAAGATGCCAACGTTGCCCTGTGTCTGCCAATGCCAAGGGTGAAAGAGTCTTTGTAGACGATCCAGATGTCAGCGATAAGTAGTTGACCTTGACTTGCTTTCGTCCAGCAATGGCACGAGTCAGTACAGCCAATGTATCCAAGTCAGGACGAACTAGATCTGAAGCAGCTTCACATGGAACGGTACGCTGAATTTTGAGATCCAAGCTATCGCCATAACCATCTCTGAACCAAGCTAATACACGATCAGCACTGTGTTCAAAAACTGGGTTGAAACGATCGGTCGGCTCGTAATTTCTCAGAGCTGCGTTGTAAACGAGATTGTTTGGGGCGAGGCTTTTGTAACTTGATAGGTCTCTTGCAGACGCAGCTGGCTTGACTCCGAAGCGGCGTTCGATGTCAGCACGGGTCAAGTCGCCACAGAAGAAGGCTTTGACCTCTATATAGAAAAGCCTCTCCCTTTGGGCTTGTGAGAGTCTGTTCAGCTGTTCAGCGGCTTGTTTACTGACCAAAACTATCCCCAATGTTATTTCTTTACCACTTTAGCATAAGAATCATCTTTAGTTAATCAAAATGATGCACCAATGAACAATTCAAGCTAATATATCCACCTAGCATAGCGGTATCTGGTGTTAAAGGAGTCAATCATGTCGTTTTGGCAAATTTTGGGTCGACTAGCAGTGTCCAGCGAAGGTGAGACTATTCAGCAGGTCAGTGAAACCACAAGCATTAGCAGTGACGGCACCACCTACACCCGCATGGGCTCAACTACCGTAGGGTCTGACGGATCAATGTTCACTCAGATGGGCAGCTTCAGCACAGATGGCAGCACTAGGATGGGCAGTACAGCAACAGGGCTAGGAGCTGTGTTTAACAAGCCTGATGATTGGTCAAACTCAAAAGCCGATAAATTTGGCATGGGTGATG
>JBBANM010000089.1:0-27340 GCA_040401995.1 Saprospiraceae bacterium | reverse complement strand
CAATTGTGCAAAATAATATTTGCCCTTTTACTTTGTTTTTGACACAGAACATTACCATTTTTTAAAAAACCAAAAAAGCTTTACGTGGATCGAGTCATTGAAAAAAAGAGATGGAACAGCAAACGCATCATGACCATTTTGGGCATTGTTGGGTTGATAGCTTTGATTGCCGCCAGTTATTATTTCACCTCAGGCAAAAGTAGACTCAACGTAAACGCCGAACGCATCACCATCAGCACAGTTACCAAAGGTCCCTTCCAAGAGCGGATACCGGTCAACGGCGTGGTTTTGCCCATCACTACAATTTACTTGGATGCCATCGAAAGCGGTAGAGTAGAAGAGAAATTCGTAGAAGATGGCGCCTTTATGACTCAGGGGCAACCGATTTTGCGCTTAGCCAATACTGATCTTGAATTGACCTTGGCCAATCAAGAAACGTCAGTTTTCAATGTATTGACGCAAATGCAGATTGCCAAAAATACAGCAGATCAAAACACCATCCGCCAGCTCAATCAATTGGCTGATGTTGACAATGCGCTGGCCGAGGCGGATAGGGTGTACAAAGTCAACAAACACCTCTATGATAAAGGCGTGATGAGCGCTCAGGATTTCAAATCAGCGGAGAACATCTACAAGTACAACTTGCGTAGAAAAAAGCTGACCGACGACATCTTGAACAAAGATTCTGTATCAACTAAACAACAGTTGGGACAAATGCAGGAATCTTATCGCCGTATGCAAAATGCGCTTGCTTTGATGCGCCAAAAAGTTGGTGATTTGGTGGTGAAATCTCCAGTAGCGGGGCAATTAACCTCATTGGATGCCGAAATCGGCCAATCCAAACGCCAAGGCGAGCGATTAGGGCAAATCGACGTACTCAGCGGATTCAAAGTACGTGTTGACATCGACGAGCACTACATTTCGCGCATCTATTCCGGATTAAAGGGGTCTTTTACTTTTGCCAATAAAGAATACCAGTTGAAGATTAAAAAAATCTTTACGCAGGTGGTGGCCGGTCGGTTTAAAGTTGACATGGAATTTGTTGGCGAAGTACCCCAAGGCATTCGTCGCGGACAGACCCTCCAAATTCAATTGGCGCTCAGTGACGAAATCGAGGCCGTATTGTTGCCCAAAGGTGGTTTTTACCAGCAAACGGGCGGCAACTGGATCTTTAGAGTGAGCGCCGATGGTAAAATGGCTTATAAAACCGATATCCAATTGGGCTTGCAAAATCCCGAGTACTATCAGGTGCTAGAAGGACTCCAAGCCGGAGATAAAGTGTTGACTTCCAGCTATGACGCTTACGGCAAAATGGAAGAATTGATTATCAAAAAATGACAAACAATCGAAATATGATTAAAATAACCAATCTCGAAAAATTCTACCGTACGGAAGAAGTCGAGACCGTCGCTTTGAATAAGTTGTCGCTGGAAGTGAAAGAAGGCGAGTTTGTGGCCATTATGGGGCCTTCCGGTTGCGGCAAATCTACCTTGCTCAACATCATCGGTTTGCTTGATGATCCAGATGGAGGCAGTTTTTTGTTCAATGGCGTTGAAGTCGCAAAATTCAACGAGCGCCAACGCGCCGTTTTACGCAAAAACAACATTGGATTTGTATTCCAAAGCTTTAACCTGATTGATGAATTGACAGTGTACGAAAACGTAGAGCTGCCCCTTATCTATCTAGGTGTAAAAGGTGACGAAAGAAAAAAACGCGTGGAAGAGGTTTTGGAAAAAATGCAGATCATGCACCGCCGTAACCACTTTCCGCAACAACTATCGGGCGGACAACAACAACGGGTAGCCGTAGCTCGCGCGGTGGTTCACAACCCCAAACTCATTCTGGCCGATGAACCTACGGGTAACCTCGACTCCTCCAATGGCAACGAGGTAATGCAACTGATGACCGCCCTCAACGAACAAGGTACCACCATCATCATGGTGACGCACTCGGAGCACGATGCCCGCTACAGCCACCGCATCATCCGGGTATTGGATGGTCAAACGGTGACCGAAAATATCTTATCCTAGTTATAGTTATTGACTTTTTTGTACTAGAAATCACCCGACGCACACTTTTTCGTTTCGTCTGAAATGAAGTGACAAGCATTCTTAAATCAAGGTAAACCAACGGAATTAGGGTAAAATGGAACATCTGCTCCATTTTACTCCCTTCCCTTGTCATGCCTTTTCAATGCAGCATTATGGGAACCTTAATGGCTATTTTATTCGCCTGGCTCTGGTCGTTGTTGCGCGCTTTATTGAACCTGTTGTGAAGAACCTAAAAAACTCATTTTATGCTCAAGAATTATTTCCAAATCGCCTTCAGGAATTTGTGGCGCAACAAGAGCTACCTTTTTATCAATGTATTGGGTTTGGCATTGGGTATTGGTTGTTCGCTGTTGTTGTATAGCCTGGTTAGCTATCAACTGAGTTTTGATACTTACCATCCACATGCAGATAGGATCTACCGCTTGATCACCGAATTTCATGATGAAAAAGTGAGTCAGTCGCCAGGCGTACCTACGCCGCTGGGAAAAGCCTTCCGCAATGATTTTACTTTTGCTGAAAAAGTGGGGCGGCGAGTGGGTTTTGATGATCAATTGGTTACCATTAAGACCGCCAACAGTATCAAAAAATTCCAGGAAGAGCTCGGTTTTGCTTTTGCTGAACCTGATCTTTTTGACATCATGAGCCTGCCCCTGCTGGTAGGCGAGCCGCATAGTGCGCTCAAAGCTCCAAATACCGCGGTGATCACCAAGCACTTGGCAGATAAATATTTTCCCGGAGAAAATCCGATTGGGAAAACCATTTTGATTGACAACCGACTGCAATGTGAAATCACTGGTGTTTTGAAGGATATCCCAGACAATACCGATTGGCGCAATGAAATCTATGTTTCCTATGCGAGCATCAAACAATGGAACGATTTTTTTGAATCTCCAAACGCCTGGTTAGGTATTTTTGGAAGTTCATTTGCTTTCGTCAGGTTGCGACCCGGAGTTTCACAAGCAACAGTTGAAAAAGCACTACAATCCACCAGCAAAAAATACTACTCGGCCAAAAACGCCAAAGAATTTCAATTCAAGTTGCAACCCATTGCCGATATCCATTTTAATGCAGCATTGGAAGGGCCGGTGGAAAAAAGCAACATTTGGGCATTGGCATGGATAGGTTTGTTTTTGATCATTACAGCCTGTGTTAATTTCATCAATCTAGCCACTGTACAGGCGCTTAATCGCGCCAAAGAAGTAGGAGTACGTAAAGTGCTCGGCAGTTTACCCTACCAATTATTTTGGCAGTTTATGGCCGAAACCGCGGTGATTACCTTGATCGCCGTGATCTTAGCCTATGGATTGGCCGAATTGGGATTGCCCCAGGTCAACCGTTTGTTCAAATCAGAACTAAGCCTGAACCTGATCCAAAAACCCAACTTGTTGCTGTTCTTGGCCGGAGTAAGCGTTTTGGTGGTATTCTTGGCCGGAGCTTATCCTTCATTCGTGATGGCGGCATTTCGGCCTGCCCAGGCGCTCAAAAGCCAGATCACCCACCAGCAAGTAGGCGGATTTTCCTTGCGAAGGGTATTGGTGGTGACGCAATTTGCCATCTCTCAGGTGCTCATCATTGGATCCATCGTTATCGCCAATCAGATGGCTTATTCCCAAAAAACAGATTTGGGATTCGATAAGAATGGCATTGTAGTTGTGCCCGTACCCATGAACGATAAAAGCCGTATGACTACCCTCAAAACCCGCTTGCAACAAATCAGCGGCATTGAAAAAGCATCGCTTTGTTTCCAAGCGCCAGCTGCTAATTCCAACAGCAATACGGGGTTGCGCTACAACAACAGTGCTGAAGATGCGCTTTTTTCAATCAATACCAAAGAGGCCGATGCTGATTACATATCTACTTTTGATTTAAACTTAGTAGCTGGCCGCAATTTTTTTCCCAATGACACCACCCGCGAATTTTTGGTGAATGAAACGTTTGTCCAAAAAATCAAAGCCAAAAATGCGCAGGACGTCATTGGTAAAAACCTGTCAATCAATGGCGGCAACAGCAAAGGCATTATTGTCGGGGTAGTAAAGGACTTTTACAATATGTCTTTTCGTACTGATATTCAGCCGGTGTGTATTCATCCAGCACAGCAGGCTTATAGCAACTGCGCGGTAAAGGTCAATTTGCAACAATTGCAAGCCACCATCCCCGCCATTGAAAAAATCTGGAACGAAACCTATCCCGAGTATTTTTATTCCTATGAATTCCTAGACGACAGCATTGCGGAGTTTTATGAACTAGACACGGTCATGCTGCAACTGATCCAAATTTTTGCCGGAATCGCCATCTTCATTGGCTGTTTGGGGCTCTATGGTTTGGTATCGTTTATGGCGGTGCAAAAAAGCAAGGAAATTGGCATCCGCAAAGTATTGGGGGCAACGGTCAGCAACATACTTTGGCTTTTTGGCAAGGAGTTTTCTCGGCTTATTCTCATCGCTTTCTGCATTGCTGCGCCTCTGGGTTGGTACGCCATGCACACCTGGTTGCAAGCTTTTGTGTATCGCATTCCATTGGGCGTGAATCTATTTTTGTGGGCCATACTATCCACCTTCTTTATTGCCGCAATTACCGTTAGTTACCAATCGATCAGGTCGGCTTTGGCGAATCCAGTGGATAGTTTGCGATCAGAATAACACAATTAAAAATCAAAAGCCATGCTACGAAATTACTTTCTCATCGCTTTTCGGAATCTAGCCCGTAACAAGGTATTTTCCGCCATCAATATCTTAGGCTTATCGATTGGGATGTCGGTGAGTTTATTGATTATCCTGTTTGTTTTTCATGAATTTAGTTACGATCGTTTTCATGAAAAATATGCCCGGATTTTCAAAGCTAAAGGTGCCCTTCAGTATGGCGGACAGACGATTTACATGGATGTGTTTTCGGCAGCCACCGCGCAAGCCATCAAAAATGCCAGTCCGCAAGTAGAAGCGGCCGTTCGCACGAATGAGCTGAATCACGTGCTGATTGGCAGGGCAGACGAAAAAAATGAAACCTTTTATGAAGACAAGCTGCTGTTTGCTGACCCTTCTTTTTTGTCGGTTTTCTCTTTCAAACTACTTGCTGGAAATCCAAAAACAGCACTTTCGGAACCTAATAAAATCTTGATCACGCCAGAAATGGCTAAAAAATACTTTGGCAATCAAAATCCCATTGGAAAAACGCTTGCTTATCAAACCAAAAGCCATATGGATTTTTCTACTGGAAAAGCGGTTCAACTTCCCGGGGAAAAACACCTTTTCAGCATCACTGGTATCATTCAATCGCCTCCTTCAAATTCTTCTTTGGAATACCATTTTATTGCTTCATTCAATAGTTTAGCTACCATCGATAAAAACGGCTTTTCCTTTAACAAACCAGGATTGGGCAGTTATGTGCACTATTTTTTATTAAATAACGAGGCTTCGGCAAAAAAACTAGAAACCACGCTCAACCAAGTAATTGTAGCCCCTACCGAAGGGATGAAAGTAAAGTTTTCAGCAGTTCCCTTAAAAAATCTCCATTTCAGCGATGGCAACCAGCAATTGGTTTACATTTTTCTAGGCATCGCCTTGATTATCTTACTCTTGGCACTTATCAACTACATGAGCCTCACCACTGCCCGCTCGGCTACCCGCGCGAAGGAGGTAGGCGTGCGGAAAGTAGTTGGTGCCGGAAGAGGACAGTTGGCTCAACAATTTTTTAGCGAAAGCTTATTTTTTACCTTCTTTTCGTTTCTGATTTCCTTGGTATTGATGCAATTGATGCTACCCACTTTTTACAACTTGGTGCAAGTAACCATTCCGCTTTCCTTTTTTTGGCAACCTAATTTTTTGCTGGTTGTTTTTGCGGTATTGCTTACCAGTGGTATTATTTCAGGAAGCTATCCGGCATTGCTTTTATCACGTTTTATACCTGTAGAGGTCATGAAAGGTAAATTCACATCAGGTCAAGGCGGCGTGAATTTGCGCAAAATGTTTATCGTTTTTCAATTCTCCGTATCGGTCGCTTTAATCATCTGTAGCTTGGTTATTCAAAGACAGTTGGATTTTATCCATACCAAGGATATTGGTTTGAATAAAGAACAAATCCTAGTTATTCCGCTTTCTTCGGGAATTGGAAAAAAATACTTATCCTTCAAAAACGACTTAAAAACCCAGTCAGGGGTACTCCATGTAGCTGCATCTACTGGCGTGCCATTCAAGCCAGAAGGGACAAATATTATGTTTTCGGAAACGGCAGATAAAAAACCCATCAATTTGGTTATTAATAACATCGATGAAGATTTTTTAGAAACCTATGGCATTAAATGGCAGGAAAAACTTACAGAAGCCGATTTTTTTGACAAAATCAGCGGTAAAATTATTCTTAACGAGGTGGCGGTAAGAGAAATGGAGCTAAAAAACCCACTTGGAAAAAAAATTCCTTTTGCAGGTACTACAAAAGAGATTGCTGGAGTCGTACAGGATTTCAATTTTATGTCTTTACAATCAAAAGTAACCGCTTTGGCACTTTCCCCTGTCAAGGATACGGCTGGGGACATGATGATGGCCGATGGATATTTATCCGTACGCTTAGACCCTAAGGCCGATATTAAACAGAAACTGACCGATTTTGCTCAAATTTATACCGCTTACGAAGCTGAAACTCCTTTCGAGTACTTCTTTTTAGATGAGACATTTGATAAGTTATACAAATACGAAGATCGGCTGGCCAACATTTTTAAAACCTTTACCTTTTTTGCTATTTTTATTGCGTGTTTAGGTCTTTTTGGATTGGCTACTTTTAGCGCCGAACGCCGCACCAAAGAAATCGGCATTCGCAAGGTTTTTGGGGCTTCGGTAGCCAGTATTGTTGAGCTTCTTTCTCGGGAGTTTGTGTGGTTGATACTTATATCCAATGCCATAGCTTTCCCTTTCGCCTGGTATTTCATGCATCAATGGATTCAAAATTATCCCTACCGCATTGAGCTTTCCTGGTGGATTTTTGCTTTAGCTGGCACCATGGCTTTGCTTGTTGCTTTGTTTACGATTAGTTTTCAAGCGATTCGAGCCGCAGTGGCTAATCCGGTGAAATCTTTGAGAACGGAATAGCCTATACATTCTAATCACTCGGTTGAATTAAAAAATATAAAAGCCTTTACTATGATACGCAACTATTTCATAATCGCAGTACGCAGTTTGTGGAAAAACCGCTTGTATTCGCTGATCAATATTGTGGGACTTACCGTAGGGCTAACGGCAGGCGTAATGATGTTGCTTTGGGTGCAAGACGAATTGAGCTTTGATCGTTTTCACAAAAATGCCCAGGCACTTTACCGGATTAACGTCAACATTGGCGACAACAACCAGATCTGGGCATATTCTCCTGCTCCTCTTGCTCCTTTTGCTAAGAAAGACCTTCCTGAGGTAGAACAGGCGGTACGGGTAAACGTGGATTCTCGCGATCATTTGTTTCAAGTAGGCGATAAAAAAGTAACGGAAACGGGAGGCGGAAATGTCGATGCCAATCTGTTTTCCGTGTTTGATTTTCCTTTGGTTTTGGGCGATCAAAACAAACCTTTTGCCGATATCCACTCGATCGCTATTTCTGAAAAAACGGCAGAAAAGTATTTTGGCAAAGAAAATCCCATTTTAAGAACCATCCGCATCGACGACGCCAAAGATTTTACAGTCACTGCGGTGTACAAAAACATGCCAACCAACTCCAGCATCAAATTCGAATGGGTGCGGCCGTTTATGTTGATGGATGAAGGCTACGATCGAAACTATTACCCCAATGGCATCAACGGCGATTGGGGCAACTTCAATTACCAAACTTACTTTTTGTTGACGCCAACGGCCAATCCCAATGATATTGCTCGAAAAATCACCGCCATTCACAAAAAAAACCAACCGGGATTTGATCGGGCGTTTTACAAACTGCAAAAATTTACCGATGTCCACCTTGTAACTGCTGATGGGAAAGAATATGGCAAACAAACCGTCAACATTTTTTTGATTGTAGCCCTTATTACTTTGCTCATTGCCAGTATCAACTACATCAATTTAACTACGGCGCGTGCCTCCAAACGCGCTAAGGAAGTGGGGGTACGCAAAGTGATTGGCGCCGATCAAGCTCAATTGTTTGGGCAATTTTTTGTGGAATCATTGGTGGTTTTTGGTATCGCCCTAGTTTTGGCCATTGGCTGTATTTACGTGTTGATGCCTACCTACAACCTACTTTCGGGGAAGGAACTGGTTTTCAATATCACCAATCCATCCATCTTGATGGTGTTAGGGTCAACCGCTTTGGTTACCATCGTATTCTCGGGAGTATACCCCGCCTTAGTTTTGTCTTCCTTCAATCCTTTGAAATCTTTGAAAGGTACTGCTTTACTGGGCGGTAGCAATGCCGTTTTTCGTCAAATACTGGTGGTGGTACAGTTCTCCTTGTCGATCATCCTGATCATCGGCAGCTTGGTGATAGGTCAGCAATTAAAATTTATCCGTGAAAAAGCCTTAGGTTACGATAAGGAGAATGTTTTTGGTTTTGATTTCAACGACAAAATGGGCGAACACCTGGAAACCATCAAGGCGGAATTGGCTCGGCAAACGGGTATAACTGGAGTAACCATCAGTAGCCAAAACCTGGTTCAATTGGGAAGTTCTTCAGGCGATACCGATTGGGAAGGCAAAGACCCCAATCGCAGTTTTATCATCAATCAATTATCGGTCGACAAAGATTTTATCGATGTGTTTAAACTCAAAATTCTTGAAGGACAAGGTTTTTTGGGCACTAAAGCTGATTCGGGTCGCTATATCCTCAACGAAACGGCGATTCAACAGATTGGCTTGAAAAATCCAATCGGTAAGCGCTTTAGCTTTCATAATGTTAAAGGCACTGTGGTGGGGATCGTCAAAGATTTTCACTTTGCTTCCTTACATCAATCCATTGAGCCCATTATCCTTTTTCACCAACCAGGTTGGTATAGCCGGATCAACATCAAAACCGATGGTAAAAATGCCAAAGCCGCTATAGCTGCTGCTGAAAAAATCTGGAGAAAATACAATCCGAGTTTAGCATTCAACTACGAATTTTTGGATGACACCTATACCAAAATGTACAAGTCAGACCAGCGTACCGGGAGCTTGTTCAATATTTTTGCCGCCATCGCCATTTTTATTTCTTGTTTGGGCTTGTTTGGCTTGGCTACGTTCACTGCCGAGCGGCGGGTCAAAGAAATTGGCATTCGCAAAGTATTGGGGGCGTCGGTAGCTCAAATCATTGGCTTGTTGTCAAAGGATTTCCTGCTATTGGTGTTGCTTTCGTTTGTGATCGCTTCGCCAGTCGCCTGGTTTTTTATGTACCGCTGGTTACAAGATTTTGTTTACCGCATCGATTTGAGTTGGTGGATTTTTGCACTAGCAGGGGTATTGGCCTTGGTCATTGCTTTTGCTACCGTAAGCATACAATCCATCAGAGCAGCGGTTGCTAATCCGGTTAATTCATTGCGTACGGAGTAATAGCTGTCTCCATTTTTTAATTTTTGTAAAAGCATCAAGACATGTTTAGAAACTATCTCAAAATAGCCCTGCGCAACCTCAATGGCAACCGAGTGTACTCGGCCATCAACATTGGCGGAATTGCCTTCTCCGTAGCCGCTTTTATCTTCATTTTGCAATACGTAGGTTTTGAGCAAAGTGTGAACCAATTTCACAAAAACCTGCCAGACATTTACCGCCTGCTGGGGGAAGAAAAAGGCGAATATTCTGATTATACCAATGCGCCGCTAGGACCAACATTGAAAAATAATTTCCCGGAGGTAAAGGCATTTTGTCGGATCATGGAACCCAATACAGCCAAGGGGATAGTCAGTGCTCAGACAACAGGTACTGCTCCTGCCTTGTTTCGTGAAAACAAAATGATCTACGCGGATGGCTCTTTTTTTGATGTATTCACCTTCCCGTTGATTGCTGGCGCTAATCGCTTGGGGTTACCGCAAAACGTAGCCATTTCAGCCGCAGCTGCCAAAAAATACTTTAATAAAGCGAATCCAGTTGGGCAAACCTTGGTGCTCGTTAATCAGTTTGGGGAAAGGCCATATACTGTTTGTGCGGTGTATCAAGATATGCCCGCTCAATCTGATCTGCAGGCGGATTTGGTTTTTTCGCTACAAACCCTGGCCAATCCCGCCAATTTAAATGGCAACGAAGGCTGGGCCAGCTTGGATGGGTGGGATTCTAGCTTTTTACAAGCTTTTCTATTGCTCAAAAATGGGGTAAATAGCCAAAATTTTGAACAAAAAATGAACGCTCAGTTTCGCAAACTGCGCCCTCAAGCTACCTTTTCATTGGCCTTGCAACCCCTGCGTTACTTGCACTTAGCGGCTGCTTTGGATGCTCGAATGCCAGTTACAGGTCGCTTGGCATTTGTTTATCTCATGGGCGGAATTGCCATGCTCATCTTGTTGATCGCCGGACTCAATTACATCAACCTCTCCACTGCAAGTTCGCTCAAACGCGCCAAAGAAGTAGGAGTGCGAAAAGTGGTTGGCGCTACCCGCTCTCAGTTGATCAGTCAATTTTTGCTCGAATCATTCTTACTCAATGGCATTGGCTTTGTATTGGCCTTGGGTTTGGTAGCGTTGTTGCAAAAACCGTTTAACCTGTTGATGGAAAAAGACTTATCACTTTTAAAACTGCTGTCCAACCCCATTTTGAGCTTGGGATTACTTTTTCTTTTTGTCGGGATGGCTAGTTCAGGAGCTTATGTTTCAAGAGCCCTTTCCGCATTTCCAACCATCGAAACTTTAAAAGGCGCCTTGGGGAAATCCAGCAAAGGCATATTACTCCGCAAAACTTTGGTGGTGTTTCAATTTACCATTTCAGTGGCGCTGATCATCGCTACTTTGACCTTGTACCGGCAATTGTCTTACATGCAAACCAAGGACCTGGGAATGAATATGGAGCAGATGCTGGTCATCAAAGGACCAGAATTGGGGGTGGATAGTGTACGGAAAAAGGGAATACAGGCCTTTCAAGATGAATTTGCGCGGTTTTCTTTTGTGAAAAACTATAGTCAATCAGGAACCGTTCCGGGTAATTTTTACAATTATCAGGCGGCAGGCATCACGCGCCTCAACCCGCAACCGGGTGAAGACAAAAAGCAATATGCCGTCGCCTACATTGACGATCACTATTTTGATACATATGGCATTAAATTGGCCAGTGGTATGAATTTCACCCCGGCTATCAGCGCTCAAGGCTCCAATTCGGCAAAAGTCATCCTTAATGAAAGTGCGGCAATAAAATTGGGTTTTGCCGATCCAAAAGCGGCTATTGGACAAAAAATCCTTAATGGCGCCGAAATTGAAGTCATTGGCGTAGTCAAAGATTACCACCACCAAAGTCTACAGTCGCTGATTGACCCAACGCTGTTTCTTCCAGCGAATAGCGGCGCTTATTTTTCCTTGCGTTTGAGCGGCGAGCAAATGCCGCAACAGGTCGCCATTTTGGAGCGCTTATTCAAGAAATACTTTGTGGGCAACCCATTTGAATACTTTTTTGCCGATGAAAACTACAATAAGCTGTACCGCATCGAGCAGCAAAATAGCCAGTTGTTTTTGATTGCCGCTACTTTAGCAATCGTGATTTCTTGCCTGGGTTTGTTTGGCTTGGCTACGTTTAGTGTGGAACAAAAAACCAAGGAAATTGGCATTCGCAAGGTGTTGGGCGCCTCGGTTGGCCAAATTGTAACCCTGCTTTCTAAAGATTTTATTGTTTTGGTATTGATTGCCTTGGTTATTGCTTCACCGATCGCTTGGTGGGTGATGAACCGTTGGTTGCAAGATTTCGCCTACCGCATTGATTTGGGTTGGCCCATTTTTGCAGCTGCTGGGGTGTTGGCGGTGTGTATTGCACTGTTTACTGTAAGCTTTTTGGCCTTGCGGGCAGCCTTGTCCAATCCGATTAAAGCGTTACGACAGGAGTAGGATTTGGTTTTAAGGGATTTAGCGGGTGTTTGGATTTATAGAGCGAATTAAAAATCCAAACACACGCTTAAAAAAAAGAAAGATGATTCAATTGCAAAAAATAGCCAAGTGGTACGTGAATGGGGGGAACAAATCCTACATTTTGCGCGATATCCATTTGAAAATACTACAAGGAGAGTTTGTTTCGATCATGGGTCCTTCAGGATCCGGGAAATCAACGTTGCTCAACATCATTGGTATGCTCGACGAACCGTCCGAAGGCTTGTATTTTTTTGATGAGCAACCCGTTCATCAGCTCAAAGAGCGCCAGCGCAATGAGTTGTTCAAAAAAAGCATTGGTGTAGTTTTTCAAGCTTACAACCTGATCGATGAACTCACCGTTGCCGAGAATATCGAAACCCCGCTGCTGTACCAACAAGTAAAAACCAGCGAACGCAAAGCTTTGGTGGCGGATATGTTAGATCGTTTTCAAATTGTGGGCAAAAAAGACCTGTTCCCCAACCAATTATCGGGCGGACAACAGCAATTGGTGGGTATTGCCCGAGCATTGATTGCCAAGCCTACATTATTACTAGCCGATGAACCCACCGGCAACCTCAATTCTAAACAGGGTGAAGAAATTATGAAACTGTTCAAACAACTCAATGAAGATGGCGTAACCATCATTCAGGTGACGCATTCCGAAAAAAATGCCGAATACGGCTCGCGGGTCATCGAGTTGCTAGATGGGCAGATTGTGGGGTAGCGCTTATAATTTATGACTTGATCTTAAAAAAAACTTTAGTCTCAAATTAGGACTCGAACCTCACAGTGCTTGAGTCCTAATTTGAAAAATCCGTGTCAAATCGCTCAAATCCCTATTCCAAAATCCCCAGCCGAAGGCTAAAAAATCCGTGTCTAATCCCGTTAAATCCGTGTTCTAAAATCCCCAGCCGAAGGCCAAAAAATCCGTGTCTGATCCGTTAAATCCGTGTTCCAAAAAAATCCCCAATCCAAAAAATCAAAAAGCCGTAGCCGAAGGCAACAACAACGCCGGAATATCCTTCTGCCGGAAAATCTTGTTCAACACCGCAACATCCTGATTAACGATTTGCAGCATTTGCGCTTTTAATCGCACCCAATTTTTTTGCAAAGAAATCCAACGCAACCGCACGCCGCCAGTAATTCGGGGATCAGCGCCATCCGCGCGACTTTTTAAATCCATCATTTCGGCATTGAGGGCATTGCGATAGTTGATGACATCTTGCGGCGTTTTTTGTGCGGTCTGTATTAAGTCCTTTTCCCAAGCATCGATTTTGGTGATCGTTTGCTGACCAGCTTCAACTAGGTCTTTACAATCATCCTGTTTACCCAAAAAAGCGATGAGGTTGTGGATCTGTTCTCGGAGGGCGCGCATCCGGTTTACCGAAAGGTGCAACTCCCGTACCTGATTTTCCATTTCGGCTACAATGGTAGCCTGTTCCTGGTAGTCAGCGGTAGTTGCCCGGATACGCGGGTCGGGTAGAATAAACACCGAAGCTGAAACGGTATCTTTATTGCTGCGAAAGCGAATGGTATATTTTCCAGGCGACACCAGTCCGCCGCGGTAATCCCCGTGGACAAAGATCTGGGGTATCCCCGGTAATGTTTCCCGGCGGAGATCCCAATTGAACTGATGCAGACCTTTTTTACAAGGCAGTATTTTGGCGGGTTGCGGACCGCCTTCATAAGCTTGGTAGTTTTTTTCGGGCGTATTTTGATAAGTTCGGATCACCCGACCTTGCTCGTTGAGGATCTCTAAAAACAGAGGACTATCGTGCAGGTCTTCTGCTAAGGCGAAGGTAATCAACACTCCCGCAGCCGGGTTTTGGCCAACTGCTATGTCTTCGATTTGTTCCGCATCAAAACGATACGTGGGTTTTGGCGTAATCAGTTTGATGCGTTGATTGCCCGCCAATACCGTATTTTGTTGTAAAGCGCTCAAATCATCAAGCACCCAAATGCCGCGTCCAGCCGTTGAGGCAATCAAGTCGTTGTCTTGAATGGCTAAGTCGGTAATCGGGCAATAAGGCAAATTAGAAGGCAAACGTTGCCACAAATGCCCTTGATTGAACGACACATACATGCCCGATTCGCTACCTGCGTACAATAAACCCGGTTTGTTGGGATCCTCCCGCACTACGCGTACAAAATCACCTAAGCCAATGCCTTCAGTAATTTTTTGCCAATTTTTGCCATAATCCGACGTGAAATAGATCAGCGGTTGGCGATCCTGCCAGCGGTAGCGCATCGCCACCACGTATGCTTGCGCCGGATTGTGTGGCGATACTTCGATGCAATTGATATAAGATTCAGGCAAACCGGAGGGTGTGATGTTGTCCCATGTTTTGCCACCATTGCGCGTTAGATGAACCAAACCGTCGTCGCTACCCACCCAAATGGTTCCTTCTTGTTGTGGTACACAGGTGAGGTAGCTTATGGTATTGTAGTTTTCCCCGCCAGCACCTTCATTGGTAAACGGGTAACCGCCCGCACCCTGTTTTTCCACTTCATTGCGGGTCAAATCGGGGCTAATTTCCTCCCAGTTGAGTCCGCCATCAAGCGATTTGAGCACTTTGTTGGCGCCGTGGTAAAGCACCTGTCCATTACTCGGACTCACTGCCACCGGCGCGTTCCAGTTAAAACGGTATTTGCGTGTTTTAGGCGGCGCTGCCAATCCCAGCTCGGGAAACGCCATGATGTCTTTGCTGGTTTTTACCGCCGAATTGTAAGACGAAATGCCGCCCTGATAGCTCGTGCTGAATATGGTTTGTGGTTTTTTGGGGTCAAACGCGATAAAAGCGCTTTCGCCACCGCCAACAGGAGTGCAGTCACTCAGGCCGATGTAGCCATTTTGCGTACGACTGGGGATGGCCAAAGTAGTATAATCTTGCTGGGCGGAATAGATGGTATATGGAAAAAGCTGATCGGTATTGAGGCGATAAAACTGTCCTGTAGGCTGATTATTCTGGCTGCTCCAGGTTTTTCCGCCGTTAAAAGTAATGGTGGCGCCGCCATCGTCGCCCAAAATCATCTGTTGCGGATTAGTTGGATTGATCCATAACGCATGCTGATCGGCATGTGGCGTTGGGATATTGATAAAAGTTTGACCTCCGTCGGTTGATTTAAGTAATGGATCATTGAGGACAAAAACAACGTCTTGATTCAAAGGATCAACCGCCAATTCCGTAAAATACCAAGCACGGGCAATGGTGGCGCGGTTTTGCGATACCATTTTCCAGGTAGCGCCGGCATCATCAGAGCGGTACACCCCGCCATTTTCGGCCTCGATTACCGCGTAAAGTCGATCAGGATTAGCCGGCGCCACTTTGATGGCTGTTTTTCCCATGATCTCGGGAAGTCCGTTGTTCAGTTTGTTCCAGGAATTGCCGCCGTCGGTTGATTTGTACAAACCCGATCCAGGGCCGCCACTGCGGATTTCCCAGGGTGCGCGTTGGTGATCCCACATGCCAGCGTAGAGGATGCGCGGATTGGTAGGATCCATACATAAATCGCTGGCGCCGGTGGTATTGTTAATGGAAAGAATTTGCTGCCAGGTTTTGCCGCCATCAGAGGAACGATACACCCCGCGATCTTTGCTGGGGCCATATAAACTGCCTTGTACGGCCACGTATACCATATCAGGATTGGTAGGGTGGATGCGGATATCGGCGATGTGTTCAGAGCGCACCAGTCCAAGATGTTCCCATGAACGACCGCCATCAGTGCTTTTGTAAACGCCGTCGCCAGCCGAAGTCATCACGCCGCGCACGGTATGTTCGCCCATCCCAGCGTAAATCACATTAGGATCAGCATCGGAAATGGCCAGAGCGCCAACCGAACCCGATTGAAAGTAAGCATCAGAAATATTGCGCCAACTCCAACCCGCATCTTCGGTTTTCCAGATACCGCCACCGGCAGTACCCATTAAAAAAACTAGCGGGTTGTTTTTATAACCGGCTACTGCCACACAACGGCCGCCTTGGAGCGGGCCAATGTTGCGCCATTGAAGGGACTGATAAATGTAAGTATTAAAGGGTTTAGTTGTTGTTGTCGCTACTGCTGGGGTCTTTACCTGAGCCATTGTAAACGCCGGCCACATAGCAAGTACCACCAAGCTAGGCATCAATAGTTTTCTCATAGTTAGGTCCCTTGTTTTCCCACGGAGGGGTAGATTATTAAACAGCGTTCCGTTGGGGGGGACAAAGGAATAAACACAATCTCCCATGTCTTAACCAGTTCCCATGTGTGGTCAAGACGTTTTATAATCGGCTGTTTTTGGGATGACAAGAAAATGGGATAAATTTTTTGTTAAAAAGCATTTCAAAAATAATAAACATTCATGACAAAATCTACACATGCAAGGTGAAGATTATCAATTTAGTGTAAAAATTAACGAATAAACGGTAGTTTTTTTAATGCAAAAGGTATTTTCTGACGGGTTTGAGGCGAGGAGGCGGTTTGGGAGGCGGTATAATGGATAGTACGGGAAGTGCGGGGGAAGGTTGCAAAAGTGAAGTTTGTCATCAAAAGGAAAACAGAATTTTTTGAATTGAGGAGTAGTCAGTGCTATCTGCTATAAAACAAAAAAGCTATGCGGAGATTTACAATTCTACTTTTCTTGATTTAGGTTCCTTGCTTTATTAGTGCACGGGAAAAAATTGCAGAGAACCACATTTTTTGGCTATATTCCTCAATAAAGCAAAGCTTTCTGCTGTTCCGATCATTGATAAAGCACTGGCAATTAATGCGATTGGACTTATTGAAACCATTCAAGGTAATTGATTATTCACACCGTCTCCTTCACCTCATCTTCCGCCAAATGTAAACGGATTTTTTGGAAGCCCAAACGCCACAATCGGATTACCAGGTAAGTGAAAACCACCATCAAAAGCAAAATAACGAAGGGATCGGTATCCTTAGCGCCGGCGTAAAAGAGCATAAAATCATACAGACCGTGAAAAAGTATGGGCATGGCCAGGCTCAAAATCAAATAACGCTGTCGATCCCTTCCTTCACTGAACTTGGCCAACGAAAAGTAATACCCCATCAATACTGCAAAAAAGCCATGACCAGGAACCGCCAACACCGCGCGCATCATCGCAACGCCCATTCCGCCATCAAAAACGTACAAGATATTTTCAATTAATGCAAAGCCCATCGAAACAAAAATAGCGTAGAGAATCCCATCGTAGTGTTGATCAAAATCTTTGTTGCGCCAAACGATCAAATACATCACAACAAACTTGGAGAACTCTTCAGGTATGGCCGCAACGATAAAAGAATCGCCAAAAGCCTTTATCAGTGGATTGGCAATATTATCTACCATTGGCGTCAGCGGCTCATCAATGATCAAGGTCAGGATAATCGAGAGGAAACCGCCAAAAAAACATTTTGCCAAGATTTTGGCCGGTTCTTTGATGCGGTCTTTCCGGTAAGTCAGGTACAAAAAAATGATAACGGGCGTGACGGAAGCAATTAGGAAACTCATGGGCTTGGCGGTGTTTTGGCGTAATGGAATCTCAATTGGCACTAAATTAAAAAAATACACCAGTATGAACTACTAAACGCCTTCGTTTTTCAGCCCACTCGTCAATTCCAAGTAGATTTCCAAACCTTTTGCGCTCAGGTGCGGTGCTAAAGTGGAGAAAAACAACCGAACGTAATGCCGGCGTTTTTGGGTTTCGTCGCCGTCCAGCATGATCTCCGCACTAGACATCCAGTAATCGCCAATCAGCGAAGCTTGCTGAATCCAATCTTGAAATTGCCCTGCATATCGTTCATGGTCAATCCAACCGCCAGCTTGTAAGGCGCCAATGAGTTGCAAAAACTGGCTTTGCCGGGCTACCGCCAATTGCCGAAAATGGGTGCGTAAAGCATCATGCCGCCGCATGATATCGGCAAAATCCAACATCAAAAACTTATAGCCTTGGAATATGGTAAAGGTGCGCTCAATGCTGTTAAAAGTAAACCGCAAATCAATGCCTTGGGTAATAGCCAATTGCATACTTTCGAGGATCAGCGCGTCCAGCTGCGCCACTAAGCGGAAATACAATGCTTCCACCATCGCATCAACATTGGGATAATGGTAACACAAATTCCCCGGACTCATCCCTAAAGCGTCCCCCACCGTTCGAATGGAAACTTGACCTACTCCGCGTTCATTCAGCAAAGCCAGGGCTTTTTCCAAAATCCTTTCTTTTGTTTTGGCCATAAAAAAATATTTTTAGGACACTTGATCTAATTGTGTAAAATTAGTATATTTGTTCTAGAAATGCAAATTCACACATACGCTTACTCTAATAGTTTTCAGCATGAAAATTAACATCATTGGGGCAGGTATTGGCGGACTCACCGCCGCCATAGCGTTGGTCAAAAAAGGCCATGAGGTCGCCATTTACGAAGCGGCGCCTGAGTTGCACCCGGTTGGGGCCGGGATTATCATGGCTTCCAATGCCATGCAAATTGCGCGCCGTTTAGGTATCGCTGAATCAATCGAGCAAACAGGGATTGCTTTGAAAAGTTTTGGTATTGCCGATCACACTGGCCGACCTTTACAGTTGATGGATATTGAGGGGGTACGACAAAAATATGGCGAGCCAAGTATTGCCATTCATCGGGGTACTTTGCAACAGACTTTGTTGCAGCATTTGCCAGATACTTCTATTCACCTCAATAAGCGCTTGAGTGGATTGGAACAATTGTCTAATGGCCAGGTAAGGGCCTCCTTTCAAGATGGCAATAGCGCTGTTTCCGATATCCTCATTGGCGCCGACGGGTTGCGTTCGGCTACGCGTAAAGCCATTTTTGGTGATATGCCTTTGCGGTATTCTTCTCATACTTGTTGGCGGGGCATCATCCCTTTTAAAATGGAAGCGCCGCATGTTGGGCTAGAATTGTGGGCCAAAAAAGGCGGAAAAAGGATCGCCATGATCCAAGTTGATCCTGGGCGGGTCTATTTTTATTACACCGAAAAACGCGCGCCTGGTTTTCAAGTTCCCCAATCGGAAGTGATCGCTTATTTGACGGATCAAATGCAAGCTTTTCCGTCGATTTATGCGGAATGGATCGCTCAAGCTGATCCGCAAGCCGTTTTTCACGATGATTTATATGACTTGAAAAGACTGCCCCATTGGAGTCAGGGGTCAACTCTTTTACTCGGCGATGCTGCCCACGCCACCACGCCCAACATGGGGCAAGGCGGTTGCCAGGCAATAGAAGATGCTTGGTATTTAGCGGAATACCTAGAGCGTTTCCAGTCGCCAACCGAGGCTTTTGCTGCATATAAAAAAATGCGTCGCCCCAAGGTCGATTTTGTAGTAAATACTTCATTTATGATTGGCAAAATGAGCAATCTGGGCGGTTCTATCGGATACCGCTTGCGCAATTGGATCTTGAAATCGACACCTGATGCCATTGCCGATCGCCAATTGGATACCTTGTTTAAATTGGGGTAGCGCCGAAAGGAAAATAGGGACAAAGTTACGCTGCGCTGCAGCTTTGATGAAAAACCTGAAATAGTGCTAGATACGTTACGCGGCTACGCCGCTGGGTAAACACTCTAGGGCAAACGCAATAAAATATCGGAAAAATTATTACTAAAAATCGGGTTAAAGCTTCGATCTAGAACCTCAGGGGCTATGGCCCGGGCCTTATTGAAATCCCGATTTTGCGAAATCGAAGGCGGGTTAAGCGAAAAACTGTTTGAGCGCCGACGTAGTCGGGGCGAGTTTTTTTCGCGCCGCCTTCGATTTCAAGCAAAATCGTAGGATTTCAATAGACTTGCTGCAATAGGAGCGCTTGAGATCAAAAAATAGGGATTTTTTTCCTGATCGAGGCTTATTTTAGAGGGCGTAGCATCGCTACGGACGAAAAAATAAACGAAGAGCAGGGGAAAAAGACCTTTTTTGAGCCAAGCAGCCTCCTGTTGCAGCAAGTCTAAAGCCCTTGACTTTTTTGTTTCTTTTTGCGTCAAGGCAAAAAGAAAATTGGGTATAAATCGTTGAAAATCATAATTTTAGAAATAATTTAAAACGCGTTAAATTTGTTGCGCTGCGCTGCAGCTTGGATGAAAAACCTGAAATTGTGCTACATACGTTACGCGGCTATGCCGCTGGGGTAATGGCCTAGCTAGGTTAGGCCGCATTGGAAATGGCGAATTAGATATCACTTATAATGCATTGCCCTGAGAATACTGCGATGCATCAGAGCGTTTCCCCAATTTTTTTTAAACCGGTCTACTGTGCCATTCATGAAAAATTTTCCCTGGATCGCGCTGCGCCCGGATATCATCCAGCTTGTGCAAATGCGCGGTCGACACAAAAGGCGCAGCACGGCGGTGTAATCCTTCATCGGCCAATTGGATGCCCGTTGACAGGTGATTCATTTCTGCCATTAAATCAGCAGCCCAGTTCTCGTATTTGGGAGAGTCTTTGGCATTTTTCCAAACTCCGTACAAAGCCAGGTAGATTTTATCCTCCATGGAGAACGCCATATCCGTTTGGCGTTGCGGCGGTTGCCAATTGAGCCACAGCAAATGGGTGGGTGGCGGCGGCATGGTTTCGGCAATGCGGTGGAGGTAGGGGAGTAGCTCGTCGATGGAAGCCCGGGTCCACATGTTGTCAACCCCCCAATGATGGTTTTCAGGGTAATGGGTCATTACCATTTTGAACATGGTCTTTATACTTAGCGGAAGAATAGGCGTGCGGATAAAAGCTTTGTTTTTGATCGGGCTGTTGCGCATAAAAGCGGTCACTTCGTGCAGTTCATCTTTGCTGTCGGCAAAAACAGTAGCCGTTACTTCAATTCCCGCAGGCATGAGGTTGTTGACCGTTTTTTTGGAAATCAGTACATTCATCTCTACTGCTGGGGATAAGCTAGGTCCTACTTCATGTACCCAGCGAAAAACCGTTTCCAAATGTTTCATGGCAAAAACTTGCAACACCGCGCCATGGTATTTGGGTCGGGGATACAGGCGGAGGTAGAATTTTACCACTACGCCAAAAAAACCGGCGCCACAACCGCGCGCTGCCCAATACAAATCAGTATTTTCAGTAGCACTGGCGTGAACCAGTTCCCCATTGGCGGTAACAATATCGAGCCCCAAAACGCTTTCGCAAGCCAAACCCAATTTTGGTCCATTCCAAGCAAAACCGCCTTGTAATAAGTAACCTCCAAGGCAAACTCCGATGCAGTGTCCAGTTGGAAAAAACAGGCCTTGGCGCATCAACTCTGGGAGTAAAGTACTGCCTGCTACACCTGGCTCCGCGGTCGCTTCCATGCGCTCCTGATCAACGTTAAACTGGTTAAATTTCGACATATCGATCAGCAGGCTGTTGTTGCGCAAGTGATTGGCCGACCAGCTGTGCCCGCCCGAGCAAACGCTGACTTGCAAACCCGCTGATTGTGCATAACGGATCGCGGCGATCACATCGTCCACGTTCTCGGGTTCGACAATGACTTCTGGTTTTCGCCCGGGATCTACCAGGTTAAAAAGCGTAGCCTTGATCCGTGCATCAAATTTGGGATCCAGTTTATAGGTGGTTTTGCCTTGCAGCTTTAGATGTTGCATAAATCAAGTTTTAGGAAGGTTGATGAAATTCGGCATACAATTGCGGCAAAAAAGCGGCTAGGTGTTGCATCTCTTCAGCGCAGTGGATCAACAAATTAGGTAGCTGTTTTTTGGGTAGGCGCACTACTTTTTGCAGTAATTTTGATATAAAATTGGCAAAGAACCCTTCGCCGCGGAACTGGATGTGTTTTCCGCCCAACCAAAAACGTGAGCGCATTTCAGCTCCTGATTCGGTAGCGCGTACTTGATGTACCAACCAGCCAAAATTAACGGGAAGGGAAGTATAGCCGATACGGGCACAGATGAACACGACTTGGTTTACATCGTTGTTTTTTTTCGGATCAATGCCCAACTCCGCTGGCGGTATGAAGCTGATGTTGGCTTTTTCCGCATTTGGTCCGATGTATTCTTGAATCATGGAAGTACGTCCTACATAGCCAACGGTAGTTTGATCTCCATCTGCCCAGGCGGCGCTGAGGTGCGCTTGGGGGTGCCACAGTTTGTAGCGATTGTCCATACAGCCATGCCAGCCAAACCACCAATCCCACATATAGGGCGCTACGCCGGGCATCGGCGTCAGTGCAACAACTTGAACGGAACCGTCAGCTTCGATGCTATACCCATTTTCAACTTCAGCATAACCGGGCTCAGAAAGCAAGGCAACTTTGTCCAAACCGGGCAACTTCCCGCTTGGCAATGGCGATTGTTGTAAGGCTTGTTGTACCGCGGCGTTTGGAGGTAACACGTTTTCCTGATAGAATTTGGCAAATGGGGTTTTAAAATCAGCGGGTTTGTACCCTACGTACTTGTGATCTGATGATGACATGGCAATGGTTTTGTGACTAACAACAATAAAGTTAGACAAAATTGTTTATAAAACGTTAAAAAAATAGACTCCATCTGAAGCCTGAGTTTTAAAAAATAGCGGTATATCTAGACACTTATTCCTTTCAAAATAAACTTCAAAAGCCTTGCACGGCGATGTTTATTGAACAGGCTCATCGATTCATCGCTCCTGTTTTCTTTGGCCTTGATGTACGGCGCGGCCAAATAAGGAAAAGCGCACAATCCATAAATCGTCAACATCAAATCTTCACCAGTTACCTCTGGGTCAATTGTACCTTGTTTTTTTCCTGCTTCCAACATATCGTCCAAAAGCTTGGGTAGATTGTCTTGCGCCATAACTGGCAAAAACAAGGACAATTCAGAAGATGTATTCAAGATATTCACAATGAAACTGGGTAACCCTGGTTTTTCTTCAAATAAATTGGAGATAGTTTCAATCAAGTTTTCAACTATTTTCTCCAAGCTTTGCGCCTGTAAAAAGCTGTCTTTTAGGTGATTAAAAACAACTCCAAGAGTGTTGCTCATTACTTCTTGAAATAGCTCTTCTTTGGTGTTGAAGTAATAATGCAACATTGTTCGACTTATACCCGCTGTTTCAGCTATCAGGGTAGTACGCGCGCCCTTAAAGCCATTGAGGTGGAAGACGTGCTCGGCTGCCGCGAGGATTTTCTGTTTTGTATCGTGGTCAATTTTTGGCATAAACAAAATTGTTGATAAAAATAAAAAGATTACCTCAAAAAAGCAAGTCACCTGAAATTTTTCACTTCATTATCTTAACCCCGAATCTCAACCTACCGAAACCAAAATTTGGGCCGAATGGTGGAATGGTTCTTGATGTTGGTACAAGAGGCACATTCAGGCGTATAATAATAAGTAGGCGCCAATGATCGGTTGTTGTAATCTGGTGTGCAGGGGTCAGGAATGAAAAACGGAGTGAAAAACTTTGAATCAAGACTGACGTAGGCAGTATCCAGTGAAGCCAATTCAAAATACCCCAGCGTTCTATCTTTGGGATTGTCGACATTATAAATATTGCCGCGTACGGTGGCGGGCGGCGAATCAAAAATGGTTCCGGCCTGATTGGTCACTTTATTAAGGTTGCTCCAATATTCATGGGCATTAAAGGAAATGCGGTATTGGATAATCTCAAATACATTTTTTTCAAAGAACTTACTATCCGCGGCAGTAATATTGAGTATTTCTTGTTGTTTTAAGTCAAATTGATCTTGCCGTTTTGAACTAAAAAGCCGGATGCTGTTGGGTTCAGGAAATACCGTAAAATAACAAACAATAGGCGGCTTGAAACGAAAATAATCCATGAAAATGAAGCCAAAATCGACTGATGTTCGTTGCCAAACCCGGGTAACGCCCCAACGCAAATAAACGCCTTGGGGATCGCTAGGAAGACGGGTGTCCACCAACAACTGCAAACGGGTATCATTGTCCAGTTTTTGAACTCCCGGATAGGCTCGATCCAGGGAAGTTGGCCCTGGCATCACTTCCAGATCTGATCGGTAATGCCCGGCGTTGGGAACCACTGCGTCTAAGAAATAGGTTTCCCCAGCCTTAGGTTGGAAAAGGGTATCTTGAAAAAGGTAAGAGCCTGGATCCAACTCCACAAAGCCGTATTTTTTGCCCTTGGAATCGATCACAAATAGCTTCGCGCCGCTGATGGGGTTGCTGTCCACTTGTTTTTCAAAGGGATTAGTACGGGTTACGCGGAAAATGCGCCTACCGGGTTTATCGGTCAATATACCATAAATCACCAGTGTATTTTCCTTATCACCTAGTTCATAGCTGATCTCTTTGACGCAGCCACCACAAAATAGTAATAGGAAAAACCAGCTATAGGTATTTAAAAATTTATTCTTTATCATCATCATTGCAAGCGTTTGATTCGCTTATTTTTTAAAATTTTTGCCTGTATTGGTTATCACCTAAAATGTAAAATTGTAGGATAATGCCGGTATTAACGTACCGACTACGGCCAGCTGATAAGCCGATAATCGGCCATTATCGTTGCGTTTGAAGAATATTGAAAACGGATTGGCGCGAGCATACACATTGTACAACGAAAAAGTAAAACTTCCCCGCAACCCCTTTAAACGGGTCTGCCGATTATCGATGGTGTAGGCAATATCCAAACGGTGGTAATCAGGAATACGGTACTGGTTGCGTATGGAGAAGTCGGCCAATACAGCATTGCCCAAGCGATAACTGGCAATGGGCACGGAAATCGGTCGGCCAGTGCTGTACGTGAAAGTAAATGAAAAAATATTGGTAGGATTGATCTGTATCCGACCAATCACATTGATTTGATTGGGTTTATCAAAATTGGAACGGTACCACTTGCCTTCATTGATGGTTTCGTCGAGCGTTTTGCCACTGGTTTTAATAAGCGACCGTGAATAGGCATAGGTAAACCAACCAGTGAATTTACCTTGAGTTTTATGGATCGAGAATTCAATGCCATAGGCTTTTCCTACTCCCGCTAATATTTCCGTTTCCAACCGCGGGTTCAGCAACAATTGGGGTAAATTTTTATAATCCAATAAGTTTTTAATGGGTTTGTAATACGCTTCAATGGATGTCTCCCATTTTTTGTCTTTGCCGTCAAGAAACCAACCTACGGAAAATTGGTCGGCAATTTGGGGCGGAATGTACAAATTGGAAGCCTGCCATACATCTACGGGAGTTGGCGCTACGGTGTTGGAAGTCAAGTGGATGTACTGGCGCAAACGGTTGTAGCTGGCCTTGAACGAACTGCGCGCTCCAGTGCCAATTTTTATAGAAACACGCGGTTCCAATCCCCCATAGGTTTTGATCACTTGACCGGCGCTAAAATTGGCCGAATCCCGTACAGTGAAGTTTTCACGGGCTTGACCAGGCTGATAATACCAAACAGTGCGCGGTCCCACATTTTGGTAATAGCTCAAGCGGGAACCCACTGAAAGCGAAATGCGATCGGAGAACTTGATTTCGTCCTGAAAATACAGGGAAAACTCGCGGCCATTGTCTTTTCTAACTTTTTCCGGCAGCACCACGGAGATATTGCCCAATGGCTTGATGGATTCTGGTTGGGAAAAATAGAGGTTTGCTTCTATACCGAAATGAATCGCCTGCTGACTACCGATTGAGAGGAGGTTATTGATTTTAAATTTTAAAGTGTTCAAACCGTTGTTCAGCACAAAAGCATTGTTGCCTTCGGGTGTATTTTGCTCAGATCGATAAGCGCCATAGGAAGTGTGTATTTTGGTAGAAAAACGATCGGAATGGATTTTGCTCCACAAACCGGTCATTTGATAATTTTGCCAATTGTAGCCGAAGTTCGACCCATATCGAAAAACATCTCGACTCGTAAAGCCAGTCAATCGAAAAGTATTTTTTGAATTAACTCGCCAAGTCAATTTTACCACACCATCATTGAATCCAGCCTTGCTGTTAAAAATAGTAGGATTGTAGCTCTGACTGAGCGCTAACCCTAAGTACGATTGCCTAGCACCAACTAAAATAGATAACTTATCTTTTTTGATGGGGCCTTCCGCTAGAAATTTGCTAGCAATAATGCCCACGCTTCCTTTGCCGCTCCAATTGCGCATATTGCCATCTTTGAGTTGTACATCCAATACAGAAGACAGACGGCCGCCATATTGTGCGGGAATATGGCCTTTGTATAAATTGACTTGATCGACAGCGTCGGCGTTAAAAATGGAAAAAAAGCCTAGCGCGTGCGAGGAGTTAAAAAGCGGTGCGTCATCTTGCAAAATAAGGTTTTGGTCAATGTTTCCGCCGCGTACATTGAAGCCGGCCACGCCTTCGCCAGCATTGGTTACGCCAGGGAGGGTTTGTAAACTTTTAATGACGTCAGCTTCACCCATCAAAGAAGGCAGTTCGCGGATGGATCGGGCGCTTAAACGTTCTACGCCCATATTGGCGCTTTGTGCGCCTTTTTCTAGCGACTGAGCGCGGATCAACACTTCGTTTAACTGCTGAGGAATACTGATGAGATCCACCGCAAGGTTGCCGTCGGCGTACATCGCTACATAGTTGAGTTGCGATTGAAAACTGACGTAATTGATTTGCAGCGTGTATTTTCCGGGCGCCAATTTGAAATCAAATTCTCCTTTTTCATCGCTGACTTGACCCTGACCGGTTTCGCGAACCAGGATGGTAGCCCCTTGGATGGATTCATTGCTTTCGGCGTCTGCTATTTTACCTTTGATCGTGAGTTTTCCTGTTGTTGGAGCCGTATTAGGATCGCCAAAAACAAAACTTTTTTCCACAATATTTGCCAATACGGGCGGTTTCCATTCGCCCGCTTTCCATTTTTTGATCATGTTTTCGACAAAAGCGCGATTGAGGCTGCCATTGGGAACCAATACAATTTCGTTGGCCGACCATTTGCTAAAAGTGAGCAGACTGCCATCCAAAAGTTTTTGCATGACTTGATAAAACGTTTGCCCAGTAAATTCAAAAGTAATGGGATAGAATGGCACCCGTTCGGGGATGTAATAAAACTTTACTGGGTAGCGGGTCTCCAAGTCGTTAAGGATCTCGGGCAATGGTTTCTCTTGGTAGGAACCCGTTATCGGTAGATCAAAAATGGGGATTTGTTGTGCGGATAGCTTGGAAGTAATTAAACAAAGGAGACTGCCCCAGAGTAAAATGTAGCATTTGATTTTCATAAGACAGCTGTTGATTCGAGTCCGCAAAAAGGTGATTTGACACTAAGAGCTTGTTCAGGATTCTGGTTCGATGGCGAAAATGAGCTAAAATTCGCACCAATGAGGCACAAAAAGCGGAGTGTATCCCGACTCTGTCGAGGACAGGTCAGCGCTACCTGAGCATTTTTGTAACGAAATTGGAGTGAATTTTGGCCATTTGTAGCTCGAAACA
>JBBANM010000088.1:0-28051 GCA_040401995.1 Saprospiraceae bacterium | reverse complement strand
GGGTTCTGTATCGAAGCTTTGACCTATTTTTAGCAATAATTTTTTCGATATTTTATTGCGTTTGCCCTGATTTAGAACACTCTTACTTACGCAATAAGCTCCTTATGGCCGTCAAATGAGCCAACAAAACCAAGGGTACAACAAAAGAAGGCAACAACACAAACGGGAAATACAAAACACCCACATTGGGCTGGTCAAAGGCGAATTGCTGTAAAGGGGTTGGCGCTGATAAAACGGCATTTGCCACGATGTTGAGCAACAATGCCAAACAAATGAAGTTCCAAATCAAGAGCAGGGATGTACGCGCTTTTTTTTGTACAAACCCCAAATAGTAAACCAGCGGCGCGGTAAGTCCGGACAGGATATCAAAATTGCGCCCTTCAAAGGTCATTAATTGCGGCACATAGTGGGCAATGAACAGGCTATATAACACCAATTCTACCGGTACGCGTATGATGTGAAATAGCGTTAAGATTGGGAGATCAAGCTGATCAAGGAATTGTCGCCCACGCCGGGTCAAAAAAAGAATTGCAATTAAAGTTGGAGGAGGAACCACCAATAATGGAAATCGCGGCGGGAAACTAGTAGTATTCAAGTAAAAACCGCTCAGCGTAAGAATCGATTGGAAGCTGATCCAAATCAACGCAATCCCTAAAAATGTTTTGGAATATTGACTGGAGCGATAATACATGCCTAAAGCCAAAATCACCGTAAGTCCAAACAAAATAGGCAGATAAACAGGTAGATTTGCCATGCTTTTTATTTTGTAACAAACCTACTACCATCCCCGCTCAATTGTCTTGCCATATGACAAGAAAGGAGCAACATAAACTCTTAAATCTCCATTTCCAACAAAGAAGAGCTCAGCGTTTTTCCATGCGCATCCATGGCTAAGTAGTATGTCACCCCGCTCAACAAAACATTCTGACATACTACTTGATCAATAGATTTTTCCAGCTTTTGCTTTTTTGCCCGTCGCCGTCCAACTGCGCAGCGCATCGAATGCTGTTGCTGTTTGTTGGGGCGAAAATTGACAATGTCCCTGTCCGTTGGTATAGAAGACCGTTAGGAATTTGTCCTTGTTTTGCTGATGCACCATGTTTTCAAAATTGACCACCCCATACTGTGGCGGAATCAATTGATCGTAAATGGTGTGCATTAAAACAATCGGTTTGCCAATTTTTCCGGTACGATCATATTTAGAAAAAACCGTATTCGGGTCAACGGTTGCCGCCAAGCGTTCGGCTTTTTGGTTGACTTCCAAATCATTGGGAAAGCCGTTGTACAAGGTATTCGTATTGTCAAATGGGTTGCCTTGCGCCTTTTGAGCGATATCGCGCAACACATTTTCATTAAAAAAAAGCGAAAAGGGCAGATCGTCAAATTTTAGATCAAATCGTTTGGCAAATGCCTTGCCCAAGCTGGAATCTGCGGCCATAATGGCGGCTTTAATCTCCCGGGCTTTGCTCAGCATCGATCGGGAGTCTTGCGCCTGGTAGGGTTTGGATACGTCAAAAATGGAAGCCAAAGAAGGAACGATATTGGGAAACAAGCCATTGAAGGTAGCGTAAATGTCAAACTCCTTGCGGCATTGCAAATAGGGTCTACTCGACAAGGGGCACAAGGGTAATCCACCTTGATAGGCTCCATCAAAGTTTTCCATAATGGCCAGGGTGATCCCGCCGCCCATCGAATGACCAACCATAAAAGTCGTATCGGGCTTGCCGTATTGTTTAAAAAAATACTTCCGCAACGCTTCGGTATCGTCTACGCCTTGCGCCAATGCTAGTCCTTGAAATTGATAATCCGATGCGGCAACGGCATATCCGCGCTCTAAAAAAGGCGTAATTTGTTTCAACCAAACGGGGTTTTTGCTTTGCCGCGGACTACTGCCCATGAACTCGTACCCGTGAGCGTACATCACCAGTTTTTTTTGCCAATTGGCTGGAAAAATGATGCGGTAATCGGCGCCATTAATGGTACCGGTGTCAATCTTGGCAATGGTTTGCGCGGTTAGGGCGCTGCTCAAGAGTAGGAGAAGAAAGAATAGGTGTTTTTTCATGTATAAGTTTATGTCGATGATGGGAATAATGGGGTGTTGTTAATTTTAGGGTATTACGTTTACTAAATTTTGAAAGTTTAGTAAACGTAATACCCTAAAAACCATTCCACCCAACTACTTAATCAATTGCGCTTCCACCACCGAAATCGCGATCATGTTCACAATTTCCCGAGTGGTACTTCCCAATTGCAGTACGTGTACCGGTTTTTTCAAACCCAATAACACGGGTCCGATTTTCTCGATTGATGCCACTTCCTTCAAGAGGTTGTAAGCGATATTCGAAGCCGACAAGTTGGGAAATATCAAGATGTTGGCGGTTTCTTTGCCCAAATCACAAAAAGGGTGATTTTCCATCAACAGTTCCCGATCAAACGCCAGGTGCGCTTGCATTTCGCCATCAACAATCATGCTTGGGTGTTTAGCCTTGAGCAATTCCACCGCTTTGCGCATTTTGATGGCATCATCGCCATCGGCGCTACCAAAATTGGAATACGTCAAAAGGGCAACCCGCGGTTTGATGTTGAATTTTTCCGCCTCTTTGGCCGCCAATTCAGCGATCTCGACAATGTCTTCCGCTGTTGGGTTGAAATTGACGGTGGTATCAGCTAAAAAAAGTGGTCCAAAACGGCTCATCAAAATGTACATACCCGATACTTTTTTCACTCCTTCCTGACGCCCAACAGCTTGTAGTGCCGGGCGGAGGGTATCCGGATAGTTGCGAGTCATCCCGCCGATCATGGCATCGGCATTGCCGGCTTCCACCATCATGCAAGCATAGTAATTTCGGCGGCGCATAATGGTGTGCGCTTCATTTTTATTGAACCCTTTGCGTTTGCGTTTTTCAAAAAACAGATCACCATACTGAATCAATCGGGCATGTTCTTGCTCATCTTGTGGCGAAGAAGGGTTGATGATTTGCACCTGCCCCAAATTCAGTTGATTCTCCTCAATCAAGCTTTGAATTTTTTGAATGTCGCCCAAAAGAATGGGTGTGGCAATTTTTTCCTCCAATACTTGCTGGGCAGCTTTGAGTACCGCCACGTTTTCTGCATCGGCTAAGACTACACGTTTAGGATGTTGCTTGGCTTTGTTGATAATGCCTTTGGTCAAGGAATTGTCCAAACCTAGACGTTTTGACAATTGCGTTTCGTAGGCCTCCCAATCTTGGATGGGGAATTTGGCCACGCCGCTTTCCATGGCCGCACGCGCTACTGCGGGCGCCACAGTGGTCAACAAACGTGGATCAACTGGCTTGGGGATGATGTATTCGCGACCAAAAACGAGGTTGTCTTTGCCATAGGCCATATTGACCATATCCGGCACGGGGCGTTTGGCCAAATCCGCCAAAGCACGTACTGCCGCCAATTTCATTTCTTCATTGATCACCTTAGAGCGCACATCCAAAGCGCCTCGAAAAATGTAGGGAAAGCCCAAAACATTGTTCACCTGGTTGGGGTAATCGCTGCGACCGGTGGCAAAAATGATGTCTTGACGTGCCGCCATAGCATCTTCATAAGAGATTTCGGGATTTGGGTTGGCCATTGCAAAAACAATACAATCTTTGGCCATAGCTTTGACCATTTCCTGATCCATCACATTGCCTTTTGACAAACCGATAAACACATCGGCGCCTTGCAAAGCATCTAGCAAGGTGGTCTCTACCGGTGCATTGGCATTGGCGAATTCAATTTTTTTGCCGTCCAAGTTGGTACGACTAGGGTGAATCAAACCCTTAGAGTCAAACATGAAAATATTTTCCTTTTTGGCACCTAGGCTATAGTACAGTTTGGAGCAAGAGATAGCCGCACCGCCAGCGCCATTGACCACAATTTTTACTTTGTCGATGTCTTTCTCTACTAGTTCCAGCGCATTGAGCAGTGCAGCCGAGCTGATGATGGCGGTGCCGTGTTGGTCATCGTGCATCACGGGGATGTTCAATTCCGCTTTCAAGCGTTCTTCAATTTCAAAACACTCGGGAGCGGAGATGTCTTCCAGGTTGACTCCACCAAACGTAGGCTCCAAAATTTTGACCGTACGCACAAATTCGTCCACATCTTTGGTATCCAGTTCGATGTCAAATACATCGATATCGGCGTATATTTTAAACAGCAGGCCTTTGCCTTCCATCACGGGTTTGCCCGCAGCGGGACCAATATCTCCTAAGCCAAGCACTGCTGTGCCGTTGGAGATCACTGCTACTAGGTTTCCCTTAGCGGTGTATTTGTAAACGTCTTCAGGATTGGCGGCAATTTCCAGACAAGGTTCAGCTACTCCGGGTGAATAGGCCAAGGTCAAATCGCGTTGGGTAGCGGTCTCTTTGGAAGGGATGACCTCAATTTTTCCTGGGCGGCCTTTTGCGTGGTAATGTAAGGCTTCTTCTTTTAAGGTTTTATTGGTACTCATATTGGTGAAAGTGTTTGAAAAAGGACTACAATCTAGACATTTTACTTGGTAGTGCAAATGTCTGTTATGTTTGTTAAGCCCCCAAATTAATGCGGAGGAAATCCTAGGCAGAATCAGTCTTTCTTTGGGCTGGTGAAGGATCGATTTTGTTCATAAAGTAGCATCAACTTGCATCATGACACTCATTTTTATGAATACTACCCACTATTTTAGATATTTGCGCTGTCATTTGAAAAACGACTTTTAACTAACTTATATCAACAAAACGATGGCTACCAACAGCGCCTTTAGTAACTCCATGCGGGTCATTCATCGCTATTTAGGGTTTTTCCTTGCCGGCATCATGGCCGTTTATGCCTTGAGTGGCGTAGTGCTTATTTTTCGCGATACTGATTTCCTGAAGCAAGAAAAAGAGATCGTCAAAACCATTAAGACCAATGCAAACCCCGAAGAAATTGGGAAGATGTTGCGCATGCGGGGATTGAAACCCGAAAAAACCGAAGGTGATGTGGTGTTTTTCAAAAATGGCACCTACAACAAAGCTACCGGTGAAGCAAAATTCAAAGTAAAAGAATTGCCTACGCTGTTGGATAAAATGACCCATTTGCACAAAGCCAATACCAAAGATCCATTGTACTTTTTCAATATCTTTTTTGGGCTTTCGCTGCTCTTTTTTGTCATTTCTGCTTTTTGGATGTTTATGCCCAGCACTTCGATATTCAAAAAAGGCTTGTACTTTACTTTGGCAGGGATTGTGCTAACGCTCATTCTGTTATTGGCTTAGCATGTCTTTGGAAGTTGGGTTGAAAACAATGATTTTGATTTTTCAACCCAATTTCACGTTTTCAATTCCTTGGATGAGAATAGTAGCTATACCTTCAAAGAAAATCAATTTTAAAGTAAAAAAGCCTTAAATTGGAGCTTGAATCAAATTATCTAAAATGCAAGATTTAATAATATCTGGAAACATTTTGGAAGGTTTAAAGATCTCTCCAGCAGAATTGATGATTGACATTGCCGTATATCTTTACGACAAAGAAAAACTATCCATGGGGCAAGCCAAAAAATTGGCAGGACTAACTCAAATCGAATTTCAAAAAGAATTGTCTAAAAATGGTGTTCTCATCAAATATGACATAGAAGATTTTGAAAAAGATTTGGAAAATCTAAAATACTCCTGTATTTAAATTGTTATAATTATTCTTTCATTCAACTATCTCAATCCCTCTACCCCGCTCAAATCCCCTTTCCGCGCCCAATACTGCACACCAATATTCAACGCAACAACCAGCGCCATAGCAATCACCATCGGCCAAGCTGTATCGTTTTGAAAATAACTCAATCCCACCGTTGTCAATGCGCTAGCCGCCATTTGAATACTGCCCATCATCGCCGTAGCGCTCCCCACATTTTCAGTAAAGGGTCGCAAAGCCAGCGCCATTGCATTGGGCGTGATTAAATGCAAACAAAGCATAAACGCGCACAGTCCCATCAGTAAAGTCGGCACGTGAAATGCATAACGCACTATCAAAAATAGCAGCAGACAAATTCCGAATTGCGCAATGGCAGCAACAAAAGCAATTTGTGCACTGCTAAAACTGCGCAATAAAATACGATTGAGCTGGTTACTAACAATCAAGCAGGATGCTGTACCCGCAAATACCCAACCGAACTGCTGTTCGGATACCCCCAAAAGTTGGATAAAAATATAAGACGAACTTGAAATCCAGGCAAACAGCGCTGAACTGGTCAAAGCGGCCACCAGGGTGTAACTCAAAAATTTGGGCGTGCGCAAAACCGCTCGGTAATTGCTGAGCAATGCCGCCGGGTGTAAGGAATATTGATCATCGGAAATTTTGACTTGTGGCAACCATAACCTGAGCGCAAGTATCAAAACTGCTGCAAATACCACCAACAACAAGAATATTCCTCGCCAATCAAAATACACCAATACCAATGCCCCCACACTGGGCGCAATGATTGGCGCCACACCCATAATCAAAGCCAGCGAAGAGAAAATCATTGCCGTCTGTTCGACGGGAAAAATGTCGCGCACTACGGCCCTACTGCCCACCGCACACATACTGATGGCAATGGCTTGAAAAAAACGAAAAACAATCAACATGCCGATGGTTGGCGCCATGGCACAACCAAATGAAGTGATCATAAACACCGACAACCCGACCAACATCGGATTTTTGCGCCCAAACCTATCCAACAAAGGACCGTTGATCAGCTGTCCTAAGCAAGCGCCCAGGAAAAAGCTGCTCATCGACAAAGTAACCTGACCGATCTGGGTATCAAAATAACGCACCATACTGGGGAAAGCCGGTAGGTACATATCCGTAGTAAACGGCATCAACCCGTTGAGACAACCCAACAGAATGATGAGGTTACGCGGGTTTATATTGGGGATTGTAGTTGAAATCTGGGTTTTACTCATGTATCGTGTTGCTGTTTAACCAGCATCGAAGATAGCAACCGCGCGCGTCCAACCTGCACTTCCGCCTTGTATTTTTGCTGGAAAACAATCGGCAGGTAGCCCATCAAAGAGATTTGCTCCCATTCTTTTGCCGCCGGTGGGATGATCTTCTTAATCGATTTTGGTAGGCAGGGTTTCTTTGATGTCGATCGAAATGGTAACGGAAAAGTGGACTATCTTCATAAAGGACTGATTTTAAGACTTTAGGGATAAATAATTTGCATAGAGCTTAATCCTTGCAAGTATCTTAGGCTTGGCGGGATTAAAGTTTGGCAATTTAGGGTAAAGTTAAAGGAGCAGTTCAGAAAGAATTAGTCGTTTTGAGGCGAAAAGTATGCAGTTTCAAGCTAAATGGTTTTTGGGGATATGGTTTGGCGGGGATGTAAAGTATCAGGAAAATTAATTTCCTTGAAACTTATGTGTAATTTTTATTATTTAAAATTTAGTACCTCGACTCATACGAACGTGGTTCGTGCCTAAATTTGTGAAAATTTGTGCAATTTGTGGCTTTATTAAAAAAACCACTCTACCGAAGGTGGGGTGCTAAACATTTACGCAATAGTATTGAAAAAATATGTGGTTTGAAAAGTTAACCGGTTTCAAAGAAGAATCTCCTGAACATGTAAGAGAAAAACTCAACATTTTAGGTGACGCTTTCATATCAAAAGTGGATGGCAGAAAATTCACCTTTGGACATTTAGAGGTTCCAACTTTAAATCAGCTGAAACAAACCTGCACGACACTAGAAAACTATAAAACTAAAATCCAAATCAGCGAAGTAGTTGCAAACGTTCAAGAATTGCATTGTCAAACTGAAAATACGAATGCTCTTTTCCAGGCGGCATCTCAGTTTAATCTTTTAGAAATGATCGGGCCAAATGTAACTCCTGAACAAGGAATTGATCGATATGAAACGGACTATACCCAAGGCCCGGCGTGTGCCATTGCCTGTGGCGCAGGAACCATTTTTAGAAATTACTTCGTCAAAATTGGTGATCAAATAGGGCAAACTGCTGAATCTCAAATTGATTGTCTAGAGTTGATTGGAAAAGAACTCAACAATGAACAGTTTGGTCTTTGGGTGATGAAGAATGGTTATGCACTGGTCAACCAAGAAGGGTTGTTACATATCAACAAACAGCTTGCTACCTTAAACCATGAACAACGTGAAAATTTAAAAGCAAAACTTAAAGTAGGGATACAATGGAATACCGAAGTTACGATAGCAACGAGTAAACAAAAGGTGTCGCAAATTTATTGTTCTGCATTACCAGTAGCTTATAGTTCAAGTGAATTCTGGTATTGGGAAAGCTTTGCCAGGCTGATATTAGAAGCAACCTATGAAGCAACACTTTATGCGGGATTAATCAATTATGAAAAAAATAACTCGAGTAAAGTTTTCTTGACTTTAGTGGGTGGCGGCGCTTTTGGAAATGAAGAAAACTGGATCTTAGAATCTCTCAAAAAAACAATTGACAAGTTTCGAAATACGCCTTTAGATGTTAAAGTTGTCAGCTATGGAAGGTCAAATCCTAATTTGGTAAGACGAATAAATGAATGGCAGTAAAAAAAGAGGCGACCCGTTTCCAAGCCGCCTCTCCCTATTATTTTCAAATGCTTTATTCAAGCAAATAATTACGCCAAATCAAAGCGATCCAAGTTCATCACCTTGTTCCATGCGGCTACAAAGTCATGTAAAAAACGCTCTTGTGCATCTTCGCAAGCATACACCTCGGCGATTGCCCGCAACTCAGAGTTAGATCCAAAGATCAAATCAACCCGGGTGCCCGTCCACTTCACGGCGCCGGTCTTGCGATCGCGACTCTCAAATACGTTTTGAGCATCTGAAGTAGCACTCCAAGTGGTGCTAAAATCGATGAGGTTGGTAAAGAAATCATTGGTCAACGCCTCCGTATGCTTGGTGAAAACACCATGATGTGAATGATCAAAGTTGGTGTTCAATACCCGCAAACCGCCTACCAAAACCGTCATTTCTGGAACGGTCAAAGTAAGCAATTGCGCTTTGTCGATCAACATTTCTTCCGCTGAAGTCGTGTAGCGGGTCTTCATGTAGTTACGGAAACCATCTGCATTGGGTTCCAATACGCCGAATGAATCAACATCGGTTTGTGCTTGTGATGCATCGGTACGGCCAGGAGTGAAGGGTACGGTTACCGTATGCCCCGCATTTTTTGTTGCTTGTTCAACGCCAGCACAACCGCCCAAAACGATCAAGTCGGCCAAGGAAACTTGCTTACCACCAGCATGAGCGGTATTAAAGGTTGTTTGAATACCCTCTAACTTCGACAATACACTTACCAACTGCGCAGGGTTATTCACTGCCCAATCTTTCTGAGGCGCCAAACGAATGCGTGCGCCGTTTGCGCCGCCGCGTTTGTCAGAACCGCGGAAAGTGGATGCTGATGCCCAAGCAGTAGCAACCAATTGAGACACCGTAAGGCCAGATGCCAGAATTTGGGTTTTTAATGCCGTAATGTCCTGTGCATCGATCAAAGGAGCGGTAACTTCTGGAATAGGATCTTGCCAGATCAATTCTTCAGTAGGTACTTCTGGACCTAGATAGCGTACGCGCGGCCCCATGTCGCGGTGGGTCAATTTGAACCAAGCACGAGCAAACGCGTCGGCGAGCTGGTCTGGATTTTCGTGAAAACGTTTGGATATTTTCTCGTACGCTGGATCCAAACGCATAGCAAGGTCAGTCGTAAACATCATAGGAGCATGACGCTTAGCAGGATCATGTGCGTCAGGTACTGTACTAGCTCCCGCACCTCCCTTCGGCGTCCATTGATGGGCACCAGCCGGGCTTTTGGTCAATTCCCATTCAAAACCAAACAGGTTGTCGAAATAGTTGTTGCTCCATTTTGTTGGCGTAGCCGACCATGCGCCTTCCAAACCGCTGGTAATGGTATAGTCAGCATTACCGGTGCCATAGGTGTTTTTCCAGCCCAGACTTTGCTCCTGAATGCCTGCAGCTGCTGGTTCGCGACCAACGTATATGCTAGGATCACCAGCGCCGTGTGCTTTACCAAAAGTGTGTCCGCCGGCAATCAATGCCACTGTTTCTTCGTCGTTCATCGCCATGCGACCAAAGGTCTCGCGAATGTCGTGCGCGGCAGCAAGTGGATCTGGTGTTCCGTTGGGGCCTTCTGGATTCACGTAGATCAAACCCATCTGAACAGCGCCAAGCGGGTTTTCCAACTCGCGATTGCCCGTATAGCGCTTATCGCCCAACCACTCTGTTTCTGAGCCCCAATAAACGTCTTCTTCTGGTTCCCACACATCCTCGCGGCCGCCGCCAAAACCAAAGGTTTTAAAGCCCATGGATTCGAGGGCGCAGTTACCAGTTAGAATCATCAAGTCGGCCCAAGACAATTTTTTGCCGTATTTCTTCTTTACCGGCCACAGTAATAAACGCGCTTTATCGAGATTGCCGTTGTCAGGCCAGCTGTTGAGTGGCGCAAAACGCAGCGTACCAGCACCAGCTCCCCCGCGACCGTCAGCAATGCGGTAAGTACCCGCACTGTGCCAAGCCATCCGAATAAAGAAAGGACCGTAATGCCCATAGTCGGCTGGCCACCAGTCTTGCGAGGTGGTCATCAGGTCAACAATGTCTTGCTTTACCGCCGCCAGGTCAAGGGAATTGAACTCCTTGGCATAGTCGAACGACTCGCCCATCGGATTGGACAAGGAAGAATTTTGGCGTAAAATGTTTAATTTCAACTGATTGGGCCACCAGTCCCGATTACTAGTACCGCCGCCGGCGCTTTGCTTAAGCACGCCTCCTGTAAAAGGGCACTTGCCTTCGCTTTTTGCAGGGGTATTGTTAATGTTATCCATTTTGCGATTGATTTATTTTGTCTCACTACTAAAAGGCAAATTTGCCAAAATGTTTTAAGATTCAAATGATTTTTCATCAACAAATTACTAACCATACCAAGCTTTATTCGCCAATTCATTTTCCTTCAAACACATGGTGCAGTAGCAGGTAAACACCCTGAAGATAGGCAATTGCCACGTTCAAACGATTCTTTTCCAAAAAAAGAAGCATTAGGAACGGTTAAACACCACTTTAAAAACCATTAAGGCGCAATCATGCCAAACACAAAAAATGCAGCTACATTTCCGTGGTAACTGGTTAGCACCAAGAATAGAGATGGAACGCGCTGGAAATTACTAAAACAGTCGTATTTTTATCCTCGGAAAAAGTAGCCTACATTATTGGGCAAGCGATTGCTGCGGATGTCGGTTGTGCTGCCGCGGGAATTCGATTGCCTGCGCTGCGGATTTGACGAGCCATTTATTTTTTGAATAAAAAATTGACCCATGCGTACCCCCTCATTCCTTTTTCTACTCCTTTTGCTGAGTCAGGTTTTGACTGCTCAAAATGCTAAAAAGCAAGTCACTTTGCCCGATTGGAAAGTGACGCCCATCGCACTTAGTGCCCTCAATTCTCCGCAGCGGGATGTGAATCTTTCGATCACCCCCAATGGTCGTTACCTCTACTTCATGAGCGGTCGTGGACTTCAAACTTGGTCCAATCCAAGCTACACCACGTTCAAAGGACAGCCCGAAGCCGACGGTGATGTTTGGTATGCAGAACGCAACAACAATATCTGGAAAGCGCCGGTTTGTCTGCAAGCGCCGGTCAATACCAGCATGGGCGAAGACGAACCCAATATTTCCGCCGATGGGCAAACAGTTTATTTTGAAAGCTGGCGCAGCGACTGGATGGCTTCTGGCGGCCCTTATTATCAGGCCGAATTACATGGCAACCAGTGGGGCGAGCCTCATGGATTAGGATCTGGAATCACTCAGTTTTTTCAATATTACCGCTATGCTACCGATGGCATGTCGGTGGCGCCCAATGGCCGCATTATGGTCATCGCTAGTGGGCCAAATTATGACGGGCCGATGGATATCTTCATCAGCCGGAAAGATCAAAACGGGCAATGGAGCGTGCCGCAAAAACTCGACATCAGCACTCCACGTGATGAACGCTCAGTGTTCATTGGTGCCGATAGCAAAACCCTCTATTTTGCCTCCGATGGCTGGGGAGGTTCTGGCAAACTGGACATCTTCAAAACCACCCTGGAAGGCGGAACCAATACCGGCGAGCTAGTCAATATTGGCAAGCCATTCAATACGAAGGATGATGACTATGGTTTTATCCTGGATGCCCCACGAAACGACGTCTTTTTTGTCAGAGAAGGCGACATTTACTACGCTAACCTTGGCGCCACCATCGATGATCGGATCAAACCACAATCGGTTTTGATCATCAATGGCTTGGTCAAGGAAAAAGGGAAAGGTTTTTTGGAGTCGAACCTGTTTATGCGCCACGACGAGTCGGATGAAATTATGGGTAAAGCCCGTAGCAACTCGGCCAGCGGCGAATACTCGATGTCGCTACCCAAATATCCTGGAGAATATACTTTGCGAGTAAATTTTTTAGAAGGTTACTCGCCCATTGAAAAAAAGGTCATTATTGATGCGGCTACGCCTGATGTGTTGGAGATTTCCTTTGAGGTGGATCCAACGCCGCAGGAAGCAACTCCAATTAAAACAGCGCCACCAGCGCCAAAGGAAGTGGTTGCCATCCCTACGTCGAACAAAAAAGCCACCGTGTTATTCCGCTACGGCCAAGCCATCTTAAGCGACTCCAGCAAAGTTCATTTGCAGGAATTAGCGGCGCTTTGCAAAACGGCCAAGCGCTACACCCTTTCGCTGGTAGGGCATACCGATGATGCAGGCACCAATGATTTCAATCAAAAACTTTCCGAACGCCGGGTAAAAGCAGTAGCCGATTTTTTTCATCGTCAGGGTTTGACTTGCAAAATCGACGCCAAAGGAGAACAGGCGCCGCTGGTGGCCAATGATAACGATGTACATAAGGCGCAAAACCGCAGGGTGGAGGTGATTTTGGAATTGGAATAATAACAATGGTAACTTCCCCCCTACCCTATCATTTATTTTCGATACATAAAACAAACCGCGTAATGAAGGCCGAAAAGCTGCCTCCATTACGCGGTTAATTTGCAAATTACCTCATCAATTCTGCACAAACACCTTCAATTGCCGCATAGACCAAGGACCTTCATCTTCAGCGCTAGGGTCTGTCGTCAATTTTAAGCGTAAAAAACGGGCTTTGGCCTCACTAAAAGTTAAGATGTTGTTTCCGCCATTCCCTTTCACCTCCGGTAAAGCAGGTTCCCAATTTTGACCATCTAGCGAAGTTTCAATGGAATAAGATCTTGGAAAGGTTTGAATCATCGGAGGGGGTCCGGGAGGCGTATTGGGTTGTGGCCGCCAGCCAGGTTTAATTGTCGCGGCCGCAGTAAAATGCAATTCTGCTAAGTTGACCACCTTTGAAAAATCTATCTGGTACCACATACCCTTTTCCTGTCTTTTACCAGTTGACCACCCCTCATAGTTGAATGCACTTTGCGGCGAAGCGTTTCCGCCAATACGCGTAGAAACCGTATGGCTAGCCGTAGCTTTTAGGTCTTTTGCCGCCAATTCATAAGGCGTCTGCTTCAACAAATCAGCATATTGGAACATCGTTTTTTGCTTGTCCGTTTTGGCGCGAATGTTGGCCACCTGCTGCGGCGACACAAAAGACGCATCGTTGGAAAGGTCGTTGCGGATATAGGAGATCACATCGGCAATCCACTGATCGGGTTGGTTTTTCATACTCGCCATCATGGTTCCGGCATAGGTTTTGTCTTCAATGGCGCCCTCCATACCATGCAAAACAACTTTGATCGCATATTCAGGATGCCCTTGCATGCGCGAAGAACCAGCGAGGGCTGGGGCAATCAATTTTCCATCACCAGCAGGGGTTCCTAAACCCGTATTGCCATGACATTGGGAACACAGTTCATTGTAAATCGTAGCGCCCCGTTCCAACATTAATTTCTGGTCGGCGCTGAGTTCTGGCGCGCCAAAAGGAACGCCATTGCGGGGTTTGGGCGGCGCTAAAATTTGCGCCCCAATAACTTTTACACCATTGGCCTTGTTAATGGCCATCGCATTTTTGATGCCCGTTTCCAATTCCTGTAATTTCAAAAATTTCGCCGTAAGCATGGCTTGAATGAGCACATCGGTATTGGCGTCGGCTAGGAGTTTTTGGTAATCCTCCTCCAACGACTTATCGCCGCCTTTATATAAGGTTTCGCTTGCCCGTAGCGCCTGGATACGGATGCGCGGGTTGGCATCTTTGAACAGTTTTTGTACCGTTTTGGTCGTCAAAGCGCCCAAGCCTTCCAAAGCCCATATGGCATGAATTCGAGCAAAGAGATTTTTGTTGCGGAGCGCCATTTTATTGAGCTGTGGCGCTACCGAGAGGTCTTTTTTGAGCACCAACTGCTGCTGTGCCACATCGCGACGCCAGCCATTGGGGTGCTCCAAGTGTTTTACCAGTTCCGAGGCGGATTCATCCAGCATGCGGGGTTGGGATTTATCGCGCTCCATACCATCGTAGGTAATGCGCCAAATGCGACCCAGACCAATTACTTTGTCCAGCTGGTATTGCTCTATTTTGGTGCGCAGATAACTGCCCCTTTGCGTCCATTGTCCTTCTTGGATGATGCCGTGGTACATATCGGTGATGTACAAGGTGCCGTCGGGCGCAGTCGTCATGTCGATGGGGCGGAAAAGCGGGTCAGTAGAGCGCAAAAACTCCGATTTTTGATCTTGAAAAACGTTGTGCAGTGTCGTTAAACCTTCGGTCACTACCGGGTTCACTTGCCGAACGATACGGGCCACTGGTTCGCCATAGAAATATTGTCCTCTGATATTGCTGGGCAGTCGATCTCCACGGAACACATCATTGCCCGCAGCGCCGGTTACGTGATTCAGCGAACCGTCGGGTTGACGTATTTCGTCCATCCCGCCTTGCATGTCGGCAGTTTTTACCGCCGCACCCCAGGGCACATCAAAGCCTTTAGCAAACTCATTGGGGATATCGAAGTTGCCGTATTGGACTGGGAATTCAAAATGCGAAGGCAGTCCGCTGGCGCCGCCTTGAAACCACAATTTGCCATCATCATCGTGGGTAATGCCCCACTGTGCTCGGTTGGCGCCCGTTTTTTCGCGGATAATGCCGTTGGGTGTTTCGCGGATACGAAAAGCATTGACCGTGCTGTAAAGCCAATTGTCCATGCCATAATACATGAAAGCTTGTTGGTGTTCCACATTACCCGAACGACCGTACTTATTGACGAAAAACTCTTTTTTATCGGCTTTGCCATCGCCATTGGTGTCGGTGTATTTGTAGACGTTGTCGGCATCCGATTCCATGGTGAGAATGCAGTCTTTGCCATAAGGCAGCACAAAACGCGGAAACACCAGGCTGTCTACAAAGGTGGTCCCGGTTTCATAAACCCCGTCCTGGTCTTTGTCTTCCCACCTGGAAATGCGGCTGGTGGCATCCAGTTCGTGTTTAGAATCCGCATCCAACATGTACGAGCGCAACTCCAACACATACATATGCCCATTGCCGTCAAAGACTATTTCTCCCGGTTGTTGAATAGCAGGTTCGGTCAAAACCGGTTCGATGTGATAACCAGGGGGGAGTAAAAACAGTTTGGCTTCTTCTTCCGGCGACCGGGGTAAAACGGGTTCTTTGGGCGCCAAATCAATGCCTTTCCAGTTTTCATCGTTGGGATCCACGCCAGGAGGAAGTTTGACGATGGGCAAAGTGTCCAAAAGGCTTGAAGGATGAGAAGAACTAGGAACGAAATGTCTCGGTTTTAGTACCGAAAACAACAAGGTTGAACTGATCAATGCCCCGAGGATAAGGGCAATATTATACATGGAAAAAGGCTTGGACATCATGAGGTGATTTGGTGTTGATAATATGCATTATGCGCTCTTGAATCAAAAGTAAAATTTTATTTTCAAGATCAACACCTCAACAATACTAAAGAAGGAAATAAATCGATTTCAGTAATTTTTTGATTGAATTTGCCAACTAATACTACATTTTTGGTAAGTGATTGGGCGTAAGCGTTTATTTGGATTTTGGATCTGAACAAACTCAACTCACCCCTTCCGACTTAATCATCATCGTAAACACCCCCGAAATCAGCGTTGGAATGGCAAAAATGATAAAATTGGTGGTCATGGAAAGTCCAGCGCCAATCATTAAACCGCCTACAATCGGGCCCACAATAGCCCCTACCCTACCCAATCCTATTGCCCAACCCACTCCGGTAGTGCGGATTTCGGTGGGATATAATCTGGCTGCAACGGCATAAAGACCAATAAAACCGCCTTGAATGCCAAAACCAATCAAGCCAAAAAGCAGTAAAATGACATCCGATCCGGAGAACCAGCCAAATATGCCCATCAATACTGCTGTTACCACAAAATAACTGGTGATAATGCGCCGCAACCCTAAACGGCTCGATAAATAGCCTTGAAAGATGATGCCAAAAAAAGCGCCCAAGTTAAAAACCATACCGGCGTAGATGGCCAACTCGATAGATAAACCCGCAGCACTAGCCAATTTGGGAATCCACATGGTGAGGAAATACAAGGTGGCAAAAACCAAGAAAATCGCGGCCCACAATTGTAGCGTAGGCTTTTTTCGTCCCTCTTGAAACAAGGCATTCACGGAAGCTCTGGTAATGTTTTTTTCTCTAGTTGGAAGCGCCTGGAGAGACGCTTGTCCCATTTTCGCCAAAAGCTGATTGGCGCGTTCCAAGGCGTTTTGGGGTTGACTTTTAAGCAAAAAATCCAACGACTCTGCCAAAAAGAAGTAGACCAACGGCAAAGTAGCCGCAGTAGCTAAACCGGCAATTTGAAACATCATTTGCCAGCCATAAACCGGCGTAACTTTGGCGGCTACCAAACCAGATAGCACAGCCCCAATTGGATAGCCCGACATGGCAAAACTGACCCAAAAGTCTTTGGATTTGGTTGGCGCATACTCTGAAGTGAGGGTAGCGGTAGAAGCCAGCATCCCGCCTATACCTAATCCGCTGACAAGGCGAAAGATCAACAATTGTTCAACATTCTGGGCATATTGGGTCAAAAAAACACTGATCCCCATGCCGGCTGCACAAATGATGATCATGGCTCGACGACCGATGATATCTGCCCGTGGTGCAATCAGCATCGCTCCCAAAGCCATCCCCAACAATCCTATGCTAAAAACCACCCCAAGTGCTTCTGAGCTGACCGCCCATTGTTTGGCGATGCTGGGCGCGGTGTAGGAAATCACCATCACATCCATGCCGTCCAGCATGTTCATCAAAAAACAAATCAAAAGTGTAAGGTATTGCAACTGCGAGATGGGCAGTTGTTGGGCGCGCTCATTCATGCTCAAAAACAATTATTCGGTGTTGAAAAAGGGTTAAATTCAAACAAGTAGTCCGACAATATAAATCAAAATTTCAAATCGGCTTTTTGAATTTTTTCTTTGATCGTTCAAGATTTACCACGCCCAATAAGGGGCATTGAGTTTTTAAGACTAACTTTTCTTGGTTTGTTTTCGACTGCTTTATGAGCAGGGCCATACTACTGGACATTTTTCTGTGGAGGGGTTGCAAAACCTTCCAGGTCTTGGAGACCTGGAAGGTTTACAACTCGCCAAAAATTAAAAATGTCCAGTAGTATGAAGCAGGGCAAACAAACTTTCATCTGGTAATCCTTTCCACTCGTCTATGCATTAGTCCTGTATTTATAAATCTGCGTTTTCAGTGCAATTTTATCCCTTAATTTATCCTATTGTAATCTATCATCAAAACAAATACTGACTGTTGTATGAAAACCATGAAATTGTTTTTTGTCCTAGTTCTTACTACTTGTATTTCTTCGAGCTATGCCCAAACTGCTGAAGAGATCGTAAATAAATACCTCACAGCTACCGGAGGAATTGACAATTGGAAGAAATTGGAAGGAATCAAAATGTCTGCCAAGGTAACTCAGGGTGGTATGGATATTCCCCTCGATATTTTTCAATTGAAAGATGGCCGTCAAATGACAGTAGTTAACTTTCAAGGAAAAACCATCAAGCAAGGTGTTTACGATGGGGTTAACCTTTGGAGCACCAACTTCATGACCATGAAGGCTGAAAAAAGTGATGCCGAGACTACCGAAATCTTTAAAACCAGCATCGGAGATTTTCCGGATCCCTTCGTGAACTATGCCGCAAAAGGTTACAAAGTGGAATTGATTGGTAAAGAAACCGTAGAAGGTACGGCAACATTTAAAGTCAAACTAACCAGAAAGCCAGTTGTAATTGAAGGAAAAACGGAGGAGAACGTCTCTTTTTATTTCTTCGATGCCGAAGAATTTGTCCCGATCATTGTGGAAACTGAAGTCAAATCCGGACCAGGCAAAGGCAAAATTTCTCAAATCAAAATGAGCGATTACCAGGAAGTCAACGGTCTGTTTTTTCCTTTCTCGCTAGGACAGGGTATAAAAGGCGGTGGTAGTCAGCCCATAACCATTACCAAAATCGAGTTGAATCCTCAAGTAGATGCCAAAGAGCTTGCATTTACTGGAGATAAGTAAGCCTTCTTACCATTTTTAATGTCTAAATATGCAAATAGAGCTTGTTGGGATTTCGGGTTTCTAAGTCGACATCCAAACATTTTCTAAGAGTGTGTTTGGATTTTTAGTTCGCAAGCGAAAATGAGTCAAAATTCACACCAACGAGGCGCGAAAAACGGAGTGTAGCAGCGCTACATGAGTATTTTCGCAACGAAGTTGGGGTAAATTTTGGCCATTTGCAGCGCGAATAAAAAATCCAAACACACTCTAAGTAAGGCAAATGAAGCTGCTTTTTACTTGAAATCAATTTTGAGACCAAACATCTCTATGATCAGGTAGAAAGCAGTTTTTTTGAGCTTGTTCAGATTTTGGATCTGAGGCGAAGGAGAGCAAATTTTATTTCAGACGAGGCAAAATTTGCAGCCGTATTTGGGCGATACGGCGAAAATTTTAACGAAGTCCGAAATAAAATTTGCGTCATGGAGCCCAGAATCCAAAACCTGAACAAGCTCTTAATTCCCTAATTTGAATACCATGCAAAAGTTATATACCTGTTTATGTCTTGCCTTACTGCTACCAGTACTTTTAGCAGCTCAAGACGCTTCCACCAAAGGCAAAGAATTATTTGGTGATATGCGCGCACGCCAGATTGGCCCAGCATTAATGAGTGGCCGCATTATTGACATCGAATTGCACCCCAGCAATCCTAAAGTTGTTTATGTAGGCACTGCCGGAGGAGGAGTTTGGAAAAGCAACGATGGTGGCGCTCGCTTCAACTCCGTTTTTGACAACTACTGTCAATCCATCGGTGCAATTGCCATTGATCCCAGCGCACCTGATAACGTAGTTTGGGTGGGTACCGGCGAAACCTGGACCAGGAATAGTGTTTCAATTGGCGACGGAATTTACCGCTCAGGAGATGGAGGCATCAACTGGACCAAAATGGGTCTTGAAAAATCTGAGCGAATTGCCAGTATCATCGTCAATCCAAAAAACCCTAACGAGGTCTATGTTGGTGTACTTGGCGCCTTATGGAGCGACAGCGAAGATCGCGGCGTGTACAAAACTATCGATGGCGGCAAAACCTGGAACAAAATTCTTTACGTAGATCCCAAAACGGGCTGTGCGGACATGGCCATGGATCCCAACAACCCAGCGATATTGTATGCTTCATTTTGGGAATGTCGGCGTACTGCTTGGTCGTTCAACTCTGGGGGCGCCAACAGTGGTTTGTATAAATCTACCGATGGTGGAAAAAGTTGGAATAAAATCCACAATGGCTTCCCCAGCGGAAAATTAGGCCGTATGGGTATTGCGGTAGCCGCCTCTAATCCCAAAATCCTGTATACCGTTATTGAATCCGAACAAGACAAAGATAAAGGTCTTTACCGTAGCGACGACGCTGGGGCTTCCTGGAAGCAACTGAATAACGATTTTGGAATTGTAGTTCGGCCGTTTTATTTTTCCAGAATCACCGTGGATCCACGTAACCCTGAGGTGATTGCTAAAGGTGGACTTACAGGATCAATTTCTCGGGATGGCGGAAAAACCTTCCGCAATTTGGGTGCGATGCATTCCGACATCCACGACATCGTATTTTCCATCAATGATTCGGATCGAATGTTTTTTGCAACTGATGGCGGTGTTTACCGCTCCTGGAATGGTGGAACCACGATGGAAATGGTAGAGAACATTCCCGTCGCACAGTTTTACCACATCAGTGTCGACAACCAAGAGCCTTACAACGTATATGGAGGCTTACAAGACAACAACACCTGGTATGGACCTTCCGCTTCCCCTGGAGGTATTGAAGCGCGTGATTGGAAATTAATTGGGGTTGGCGATGGATTCAGAGCACTTCCTCACCCCACCAAACGCATCGTGTATACTGAAATGCAAGGCGCTGAAAACGTATGGCGAACCGATCTTGAAAAAAATAAAACCCGGGTGATTCAGCCTTTACCGACAATCGGCACGCCCAAATTGCGCTGGAACTGGAATCCACCTATGGCTACCAGTCCCCATCAACCCGATCGAATTTACATGGGTAGTCAGTTCTTGCACAAATCTGATGACATGGGAGACACCTGGGTGCGCATTTCGCCCGATCTCACCACCAATGACCCCAACAAAGTCAGTCAAGGCAATTCAGGCGGCTTGTCGACCGATAACTCCGGGGCAGAGAACCATTGCACCGTCTTTACCATTTCCGAATCTCCACTAGATCAAAACGTCATATGGGTAGGTACCGACGATGGCAATGTCCAAATTACCCAGGATGGCGGCAAAACCTGGAAAAATGTGAATAGCAACCTACCTGGATTACCCACCGGAACTTGGTGTTACCATATTGAGCCCAGCAACTTCGATAAAGGCACGGCCTATGCGGTTTTTGATGGCCATTCTCATGGCGACATGAAACCCTATGTCTATAAAACCAACAATTTTGGCGCTTCCTGGACTTCTGTGTTGACTCCTGAGGTAGACGGAATTGCCCGCAATATTCAGGAGGATTTTGAAAACCCTAATTTGCTCTTTTTAGGCACTGAATTTGGGTTGTACATCACCATCAATGGAGGTAAAAGCTGGTATAAATTTACCAACAACATGCCATCCGTAGCCGTACACTTTATTGAAATTCACCGCAAAACCAATGACCTAATCATGGGTACGCACGGACGTGGCGTCATCATTATCGACGACATCAGCCCATTGCGCCAAATCAATGATGAGATATTGGCTAAGGATTTACATTTTTTCAAAAACCGGCCGGCCATCATGTACGAAGAGAATGATTTTGGCGGCACCAGCGGTGAAACGGAGTTTGTAGGTCCTAATCCATCTAGGGACGGGCAAATTGTCTATTACCTCAAAAAACGGCATACCCTCGGTAAATTTACGATGGAAATTCAGGATGCCGCTGGCCAAAAGGTACGCGAAATTATTCCAGGTAAATCTAAGGGAATCAATATTGTAGAATGGGATTATGCTGGAAAAACACCCAAAATTGCCAAAGGACAAACCATTAGTCGCGAAGGAGCTACACCTACTCAGGTTCCTGCCGGTAAATACAAAATCGTGGTACAAAAAGGCAGTGAAACCTACACCCAAGATTGGGATATTTCCTACGATCCTCAATCTGCAATTAGTGCCCAAGACCGCAAATTTAAAGAGCAAACGGTTCAGAAGATATTCGACCTTACCCAATCGCTGGCTTATTTGGTGTATGAATTGGATGAATCAATTAGCGCAACCAACGCTGTGCTGGCTAAAAATGCTACTTTATCCAAAACGATTGCTCCTATGTTGACTGAGTTCAACAAATTAAAGGAAACACTAGTGGTCACTACTGGTGACAATTATGTTGCTGCTGGTGAACCTCAGTTGCGGGAGAACATCGCCGGTTTGTACAACAAGTTGGCTACGGGTATATACAAAGTTTCTGCCAATGAGTTGGAAAACCTTAAACAACTGGAAGCAAGATTCAATACTGCGCAAAGTGAATTCCAGAAACTCAAAGACAAAAATGTAGTTAAACTGAATGCAGCTTTGATCAAAAATGGATTGAGTGCTGTTACCGTTAAGCCCTTTGAGGAATTTTTGAAATTACCTTAGTAGATTGTTTTTGGATTTTTTATTAGCGCCATAAATGGCAAATTTCATTTCAGGAGTCGTAAAATTATTGCTACATTACCCACAGACGACGGCAAGATTTTACCTCTCCTGAAATGAAATTTTACATAAGTTGAAGGAGTTGCCAAAACTGCCAAGTCATCCAGAGGGAAGCATCAAAAGCATTCATTATGCCCATTTACCACAAACTCGGAAAAATACCACCCAAACGCCATACACAATTCCGCCAAGCTGATGGGAGCCTCTACTACGAACAGCTTTTTGGAACAGTAGGATTTGATGGCATGTCGTCGTTGCTCTACCAAGTACATCGCCCCACCATGGTGAAGGAGATACTGGCGGAGACGGATGTAGCGCCAACAATTGCCGTTGCCAAAAACATGAAAGCGCGCTTGCTCAAAGGGTTTGAAGTACCCCCTCATGCCGATTTTTTGGCCAGTCGAACGCCCTTGCTGGTCAATGCTGATATCCACATTGGATTGGCTGCGCCAACCCAGTCATTGCGCACTTATTTTTACAAAAATGCGGATGCCGACGAAATGCTGTTCATCCACCGTGGAAAAGGCACTTTGCGCACCCAATTGGGCAATATCCCTTTTGAGTATGGGGATTACCTTATCATTCCCCGAGGGATGATTTACCAAATTGATTTCGATACAGTCGACAATCGACTGCTCTACGCCGAGAGTTTTCATCCCATCTACACCCCCAAGCGCTACCGCAACTGGTTTGGGCAATTGCTAGAACATTCGCCTTTTTGCGAGCGCGATTACAAACTCCCCCAAGACCTCGAAACCCACGACGAAAAAGGCGATTTTGTGATCAAGATCAAAAAGCAAGGCGTGCTTTACGAGCTCTTGTACCCTACCCACCCATTCGATGTGATCGGTTGGGATGGCTACAACTTCCCTTACGGTTTTTCCATTCACAATTTTGAGCCGATTACCGGTCGGGTGCACCAACCGCCGCCAGTGCACCAAACCTTCGAGACCAAAGCCTTTGTGGTGTGTTCTTTTTGTCCGCGTTTGTATGATTATCACCCACTGAGTATCCCTGCGCCTTACAACCATTCCAACATCGACAGCGATGAAATGCTGTACTACGTAGACGGTGATTTTATGAGTCGTAATAACATCGAGCAGGGGCACATCACCCTTCATCCAGGCGGGATCCCGCATGGGCCTGCACCTGGCGCGTACGAGCGAAGCATCGGTAAAACCAGCACCGAAGAGCTGGCGGTGATGATTGATACCTTCCGCCCATTAAGCATAACCGAAGCAGCGCTGAAGATTGATGATGGGAGGTATTATCAGAGTTGGTTGGAGTAGGTGGTAGAATTAGAAATATCCTATTGCGTTATTGGAGAAAATATTCTATTTTTGTTTCTAAAAATCCAATTTTATTTGGATAAATAGAAATGAAAATTTTAACTTTTTTACAAACTTTTGCATCATATCCCGTTTTTTCGACGCTTGACATCGAAAAACGTTTTCCTGGATTTGAGCGTGAAAATCTGCTGGGCTGGCAAGATAAAGGGTACATTGAGCGTGTGCGCAATGGTTGGTATCGTGTGCAACAAACTCCATTGAGCGAAATTGATAGCTATTTTGTCTCCAACAAAATATATCACCCGTCCTACGTGTCACTCGAATCAGCTTTTGCCCATTATGGCTGGATACCAGAGGCAGTATTGACCACCATAGCCTTGAGTACCAAAAAGACTACAGCATTCCATACCCCTATTGGGCATTTCCATTATCAAAAAATAAAGCCCGCGCTGTTTTTTGGATACCGTATCCTAAAGACAACAGCAGGCTTTGGCGTGAAAATTGCCGAACGAGAAAAGGCGCTACTTGACTATCTCTATTTAAATCCCAAGATCAAAGATATAGCCGATTTGGAGGCCATGCGATTCAACACCTTGCAAATGCAGTCAGAATTAAGCAAAGAAAAATTAATTTCTTATGCATCGTTGTTTCACTCAAAAGCTGTGGCTCAGCGCCTGCTGCTTTTTCAAGATTTTTTGACCCATGCTCAATCTTTCTGAAATTTTACAAGGTTATCCCAAGGAATTACAAGCGCGCCCGGCATTTATTCTAAAGGAATATTTGCAATACAAGATTTTGGAGGTGTTGTTTGAAGGCCCTTATGCTGCTCAGTTTTGTTTTCTGGGAGGAACTTGTCTGCGGTTGGTGCACGGCAATGCTCGTTTTTCTGAAGATCTTGACTTCGACAATTTTAATGTCACAGAAGAGGATTTTTCACAGGTGTCAACTCTGATCAAGGAAGGATTGGAGGCGCAGGGCTACCAAGTTGAAATGAAACAAGTAATTAAAGGAGCTTATCATTGCCATATTCGTTTTCCAGGGTTACTTTATGAACAAGGATTGAGCGGCTATAAAGAAGAAAAAATTTTAATTCAATTGGATACAGAACCACAGCATTTTGATTTTAAACCTGATTATTTTGTCCTCAATAGATTTGACGTAACTACTGAAATTCAAGTAACCCCGCTCGACTTACTTTTGGCACAAAAATTCACTGCTATGAGTTTAAGAAAAAGGCCGAAGGGGCGTGATTTCTATGACATTATTTTTTTACTTGCGAAATCCATTAAACCCAATTATCGTTTTTTACAACAAAAACTTGGCATCGCTGATGGGCAAGCATTAAAGGAAGCAGTAAAAGAAGTGTGTACACGAATAGATATGATTGAAATGGCTAAAGATGTACAACCATTTCTCTTTGATCCGAGTGATGAAAAGAAAGTTCGCCTGTTTGAGAAAATCATAGCACAAGCTGATTTATAGATTGGGAGAGCGAGCAAAAAAAATCACTTTATACTTCCTTCGCGTTTGCAGAGCATTTTCTAAAAAAGTTATACTATTTTACATTCTCGACTTAAAAATAGTATAACTTTTTTAGAAAACAAATTGAACATTGAACAAATAGCGTCTATTGTACCCGCCCTATTATTTGAATTTCGTAACCATTACTTTGAATTTTACTGAAAAAAAAGGGGGTAAATCCATTTCTTTGTGGTTTGTTAATCGCAACAAACCAAACGATGAACACAAACATTTTTTTTCTGACGGAAACATCAAAAACACTTATTGCCCAAACCCTACTGTTTTCGACCTTGCTTTTTGGTACACACCACGCGTTTTCTCAAAAAACAGACAGTACGGGCATTACCTCAATCACCACTTCCACCCCACAACAAACCATTGGCCGTTTTTCGGCTGGCGCTAGTGCAACCAATAACGGTATTTCTTTGATTCCTTCTTTTTCACTGGGAAAACCAGCCGCCGTTTTTGACTTAACGGTTGGAAGTAAACGGCTTGGTTTTGAACCACAATTCCGTTTTGCACTTACTGGCAAACCTTGGTCTTTTATTTTTTGGTGGCGATATAAGTTATTAAAAATCAACAATTTTACATTTAATATTGGCGCGCACCCATCCGTTGTTTTTCGCGAAAGAACCTATATTGTCAATGGTGATCCAGAAAAAGCAATTATTGAACAGCAATATGTGGCGGCTGAGTTTGTACCTAATTTAGCGCTTTCCAAAACGGTGAGTATTGGCGCCTATTACTTGGTATCTCATGGATTCGACAAAGGAACAGCGAAGGTTACCAATTTTATAGCCTTGCGGAGTACCTTTTCCAGGATCAACCTCTCTAAAAAGTTATACCTGAGCTTCACCCCCCAGGTTTTTTACCTGCGAATGGATAATAGAGGCGGTTTTTATGCCAACTCAACCCTGGTTTTGGCCAAGCGCAATTTCCCTTTTAGTATCTCATCCGTGATGAGCAAAACGATACATACCGATATTTTAGGCGCTAAACCTTTTATTTGGAACATCAGTTTGAACTACCTGATCAATAAAAACTATGTTGGGATATAGTAGAGCCGCATTGCAATGAGGCTCTACGGCACTGAAGCCTGAAACAACATGTTTGTGATTCAGCACGATACAATAGGAGATGTCCCAAAAACAACAATACCTGCCGCTCAACCCAAAATCCAATACGTCCAACCCCGCTCCAATTTAAAAATACTTGAATTTCGTAAGTTCTCCTTTGTTTTTCGTTAGGATTCAAAGCACCGAATCACCGACCTTTGTGTCGTTGAAAACCATTTATTCAAACAACCACAACATGCAAAAACGCAAACTTGGAAATAACGGATTGGAAGTATCCGCCCTCGGCCTCGGCTGTATGGGCATGAGCTTTGGTTACGGTCCCGCAGCTGATGTAGCCGAAATGATTACCGTGATTCGTGCTGCCGTAGAACAAGGCATCACTTTTTTTGATACTGCCGAAGTATATGGCCCCTATACCAACGAAGAACTGGTAGGCGAAGCCCTCGAACCCTTTAAAGGACAGGTAGTGATTGCCACCAAATTCGGTTTCAAATTTCAGGATGGAAAAATAACCGGGCAGAACAGCCATCCCGACAACATCCGGAAAGTTGCCGAGGCTTCATTGAAAAGACTGCGGGTGGAGGTGCTCGACCTATTTTATCAACACCGGATAGATCCCAACATCCCCATTGAGGATGTTGCCGGGACGGTGAAAGACCTCATCCAAGAAGGCAAGGTGCGGTACTTTGGTTTGTCGGAAGCGGGCGCGCAAACGATCCGTCGCGCGCACGCCGTGCAACCCGTAACCGCGCTACAAAGCGAATACTCGCTCTGGACCCGCCAGCATGAAAAAGAGATCATCCCCACCATCGAGGAGCTAGGGATTGGTTTGGTGGCTTATAGTCCGCTGGGCAAAGGCTTCCTGACTGGTAAAATTGACGAAAACACCCAATTTGCGGAAGGCGATATCCGCAATATTCTGCCACGCTACACCGAGGAAGCGCGGGTAGCCAACAAGGTACTGCTCGACTTGCTCCAAAAATTTGCCAAAAAAAGAGATGCTACTACTGCGCAGATTGCGCTGGCTTGGGTATTGGCGCAAAAACCCTGGATTGTGCCGATTCCGGGTACAACAAAATTGCACCGTTTGGCGGAGAACAACGCGGCGGCGGCAATTGTGTTGACGCCTGAGGAATTGCAAGAGATGGAAGCCGCTTCTGCGCATATTGAGATTGTGGGTACGCGGTATACCGAGCAAATGGAAAAATCGACGGGGTTGTAAGGGAGGATATTAATTTTACTGGCTGCCGAGGTTGAACTTGGCGGCCAGTAAAACGAATATCCGCCTTGAGATTAAAAGCTTGTTCCGATTCTGGGCTCCAGGAGGCAAAATCTGCACAAGCGCTTATAGTATAAGTTTAGCCCCCCCATCTTCGTTGGAGTGGTTTTAAAAATGTAGCCGCAAATTTTCACAAATTAAAGCACGAACCCTGTTCGTAAAGGGTGCACAAACGCCAGTTTGTGTCCTAATTTGTGAAAATTTGTGAAATTTGTGGCTAAAAATTTGTTTTGTTTTCGCCGAAGGCGAGGTGCCAAACTTTTACCTCTTATATTAACCTTACATCCGCAACAACTTCTAGCAATGCGGGGCCTGAATGCGCCATTAATTTCGTCATGGCATTTTCAAGTTCTTCTTTTTGAGTCACTTTCAATCCTAAACCACCGCAACCATTAGCATAAGCAGCAAAATCTGGATTCACCAAATCGGTGGCCCATTTATCCCATCCGCCAGCTCTTTGCTCTTTCGAAATTTTGCCTAATTCATTATTATTGAGCACGATTAATTTAACAGGGATACTGTATTTCACTAAAGTCGTAAACTCAGCAAGATATTGGCATATACCTCCATCTCCTGCAACTGCTATAATGGGTCTTGAATCCCCAACTGCTGCCCATGCTCCAATTGCAGCAGGTAAGGCAAAACCAATAGAACCTAAGTAGCCGGACATTAAAAAACTTTGTTGTTTGGCTTGGGCGCAATTCAAAGTTTCGCTAAGCCCTCATTTGACTAGCATATGGGTTTTTC
>JBBANM010000087.1:0-28448 GCA_040401995.1 Saprospiraceae bacterium | reverse complement strand
TCCATCCGCCAATTTAATTATTTTTTTGCCTATTTTGGGGTGGGGAATGGCGGATGCCATGTTCAACGAAAATACCAAATACAATTTCAACGACGACGACCAATTTGATTACAACAAACTTACTGGCGGCAGTTTCAATTTTGTCAATCACCTGATTGATGCCTTCATCTTGGGCTGGCGTTACAACGCAAAAGAAGATGTGTTTGAAGTAATCGATTACTGGCACCACAGCGGCAGTCGTTTCATCGGCGCTGATAACAAAGCGATTCCGGTACTTAAGGTTAAACCCAACGAAGTTTTTACCTACTGGTGGGAATTGAAAGGAAACGAAATTGTGTTCAGCATCAAAACCCAAACCGGACCAGTGATTACCCGTACCATGGCTTACAACACTACCGGCAAAGTATTCAAAGAAATTGGCGCATGGTTTGGCGGCAACCGCAACGCACCCAGCAATTTAGAGGTACACATCTTGAAAGTAAAATCTTGGACAAACAACGCTCCAACGTTCTAAGCACAAAGAATCATCCACATACTGCCTCAATGGTTCCGTTCAAAAAAGAGTACCTAGCATAGTTTTGTTTCTTCGATTGATTTGATTTTTCGCCGGTTTTGGCACATAACGCATCAAGTTTTAAGGGTTGTAATTTTTCTTGTCCGGTGATCGGGCAATGCTCTACTGCATTTTTACTAGTAATTCGGCTATAATTTTAATGAGGAATTCGGAGCAAGCGTGGGGAGCGCTTGCTCTTTTTTTTTGCGTAAACGATTAAATTTCACTCGCAATTTGCGCTAGTGTTAAAATGAGAATATTTTCAAGATAGAGGTGTAAATTTTGTGCTTTAGGCTTCACATCATCTTTGATAGAAATGATATGAGGCTTGATATCAAGTGGAATGGAACTATTTTCGCTTCCTGCCAACTTAGATTCAAGAAATGCTCCAATCGCTATAGCGCTATCCTCATATCCATAATGATGAATTGAAATGCCGAGTTCATATTTCTTTCCATCTTTTAAATCTATACCGAAAATAAAATAAGATTTTGGAAGATTGCGATTAAAAAAATAATTATGTTTTATTGCATAACTTAGAATCTGTCCATGGTAATAATGCTGACGATCGACTTCGTCAGGTTTCCCACTTCCAATATAAAATTTAACCGACTGATCAAATTCCTTTTCCAATTTATCTTTATACTCATTCAAAAATTGATTGCAAAAATTGTAAAGCTGCATCCTTCTTTCTGCCAAGCTTTTTTCATATACTTCAAATTGCTGTTTTTGTTTGTTTTGTATTTTTTGTTTAAATATATTTGTAACTTCAGAGAATGAAGTATTGGGAACTTCCTTAAGATTTAAAGCTTCTTCAATATTTCTTCTTTGGAGTGCAGCAAAATAAGTGATTAGTTTTTGAGGATTTCCTATGTCAGCTTGTTCTAAAGCCTCTATATACTTTGCTTTTGCTTCCTCTCTAAGTACAGTTACAGGGAAATAATTGTGTTTCACTAGGATTAAACTTGAAAGGAGTCTAGCTATTCGGCCATTGCCATCTTGAAAAGGATGTATGGTGGTAAATGCATGATGAACCCATGCTGAAATAATCAGCGGATGAATCTCCCGGTCGGATAAATCTAGATAAATTTGAATTAATCTATCCATTTCAGCGTCCACATGTTCCGGAGGGCAATACAAAACTTTAGACCCATCTTCTCGAGTAGGATTATTTTCCCTTTCTTTGAAACGCCCCTTGATTAATGAAATTCTTGTTTTATTATTAAATTGATCGCGCCCTTCGGTATAATCTTGATTTCTAGTAGTTAATTGATGCAATTCAAGGATGAAACCTTTGGTCAAAGGGCGATCTTCTTTAACAACATCAAATATGAAATCCACCGCTTCGAGATGATCCTGGAGGTGGTTTAGTAATTTAGTTTTTTCAATGTTGGTATCTCCATGACTGATTAATGAGGACAAAAAACCTTCGTTAATGAGGGTTTCAGTAACTCCTTTATCCAAGTCATAAAGTCTTTCAATTACCCCTGTTTCTATGGCATGTCTTCGCTTAAGTCGAGTGATAAATTCTTCATATTCTTGGGAATTAATGATGAGCTTTTCGCGTCTTGAAAACCAGGACGGAGCAATTTCATCCAAAACAGACGTATCACAATCTAGCCAACTATCTGGAAATTCAAGGTGTTGCCAAATTCTATTAACCATCATCTATTTGTAAATTGTTGCTACCAAGAGTTAAGTTCGTTTTGCAAGATACGATGAATCTGATGCATTCTCAAACAAGACTAAATGATTTTCTGGCCATGAACCTTTTAATTTGACAAAGAAAGTAATGGGACAAGATAAATGCTCTCGATTTATATTATACTTAACGCTGTCAAGTTTTGAGCATGGGAAAATATTAAAATTTGGAGTTTTATCTTGATTAACGCTTAAAAATTGACTCCGTCAAATGATTATCGACCACAGATACACAGATTCCACAGATTCTTGTGATTGCATCACAAGCACGATTCCACAGATTGGGGATTTGCTCTATCTGTGGAATCGTGCTTACGCCGAAGGCGATAAGAATCTGTGCAATCTGTGAATCTGTGGTGAATTTAATCAAAGTTAAAATAGACCCACGATGGTTCTTTTATGCTCAAAACTTGACGACGCACAGTATATCTCATTACTTAGTCTCTATTTTTTTTCAAAATCATTTCCTTTTTCCTATCTTTCTCCCCATCCATTAACCAAGCTCAACCAAAACATGAGATCATTTTTTTGCTTCCTCTCCCTTTGTACCACCATTTGCTTGTCGGCTCAATCATTTACCTCGGCGGAGATTGCACGCTGGAAAGCTCAAGCTCAGCGCATTACCATTGACCGCGACGTTTGGGGGATTCCGCATATCCACGGAAAAACCGATGCTGATGCTGTTTTTGGCATGCTTTATACGCAATGCGAAGATGATTTTGCCCGCGTAGAGGACAACTACATCATCGCCGAAGGACGGATGGCAGAAGTGGAAGGTGAAGCGGCCTTGTACCGCGATCTGCGGGCGCGACTGTTTTTGGATACCCTACAAGTCAAGGCGGTTTACGCCAAGAGTCCAGCGTGGATGAAAGTTTTGTTGAATGCCTTTGCCGACGGCGCCAATTATTACCTCTACACCCACCCTGAGGTAAAACCGCGCTTGCTCCGCCGCTTTCAACCTTGGATGCCCTTGCTGTTTAGCGAAGGTAGTATTGGCGGCAACATCAGCATTGTATCGGTTGAGCGGCTCAAAAACTTTTACAGCAAAGACCATTCTACTTCCTATATACCCGAATGGGAACGCAAAAGCTGGGAACCCGTGGGCTCCAATGGTTTTGCCATAGCCCCTAAAAAAAGTGCTACCGGCAACGCCTTGTTGATGATCAATCCGCATACCTCTTTTTACTTCCGCTCGGAATTGCAAATGACCAGCGATGAAGGCCTAAATGCCTACGGCGCAGTGACCTGGGGACAGTTTTTCATTTACCAGGGTTTTAATCAAAATTGTGGCTGGATGCATACTTCCAGCGATGCCGACGTGGTAGACGAGTATTTGGAAACGGTTGAGAAAAAGGATGGTGTACTCAAATACCATTACGGCAAGGAATGGCGACCAGTGACCATAAAAAAAATCAAATTGGGTTGTAAAGTGGGGGATAAGGTTGAAATGCGCGAAATACCTGCTTATTTCACCCAGCATGGTCCAATCATTGGCGAAAAAGACGGCAAATGGGCGGCTATTCGCATGATGAACGAGCCTTTGGGAGCGCTCCAGCAGTCGTACCTGCGCACCAAGGCGACTGGCTACGCGAGCTACAACAAAGTGATGGACATCCGCACCAACTCCTCGAACAACACCGTTTTTGCCGATAACCAGGGCAATATAGCCTATTGGCATGGCGATTTTATGCCCAAACGCGACCCCAAAATCAATTGGTCGGCGCCAGTGGATGGCAGCGATCCCAAAAATGAATGGCAGGGGCTGCACAAGTTAAGCGAGATTGTACAAGTCCTCAATCCGGCCAATGGCTGGATTCAAAACTGCAACTCAACGCCGTTTACTGTGGCCGGCGCAGAAAATAGTCCGCAGCGCAGCAAATACCCCGTTTACATGGCGCCTGATGCCGAAAATTTCCGGGGCATCAATGCGGTACGGGTATTGAGCCGTTTTTCCGTTTTTACTTTAGATTCGTTGATCAAAGCGGCGTATGATCCACATTTAGTGGGTTTTGAGGATTTAATTCCGGCTCTGATCGCCGCTTATGAACTGGCTGAAAACAAAGCTACGCGCACCTCCGAAGCCATCGCATTGCTCAAAAAATGGGATTTTAACCTCGGTACCGAATCAGTTGCCGGGGCATTATCGATTTTATGGGGCGAAAAAATTCATCGCTTGGCGCGCCAACGCGTACCATCTGATGAGGATTTGGAAAACTTAGAACTCAACGCTACAGCCATCAATAAAACTACGGCGCAGGAAAAAATCAACCTGTTTCAAGAAGTGCTCGACGAACTGACGCGTGATTTTGGCGATTGGCGTACTTCCTGGGGCGCAATCAACCGATTTCAACGCATCACTGGGGCGATACAACCTACTTTTGACGATGCCAAAACGAGCTATCCGGTAGGGTTTACTTCTTCCAACTGGGGTTCTTTGCCGGCCTTTGCTGCCCGTACTTATCCAGGTACCAAAAAACGCTATGGCAGCGTGGGCAACAGTTTTGTGGCTGCAGTGGAGTTTGGCAAACGCATCAAAGCGCGGGCGGTAGTCACGGGCGGTTCGAATGCTAACCCGCAATCGCCGCATTTCAACGATCAAGGTAAATTGTATGCTGCGGGGCAGTTTCGGGATGTGTATTTTTATCCGGAGGATGTGAAGGCGCATTTGGAGAAGAGTTATCGTCCAGGGGAGAGGTAAGAGTCTTACTTCTTCTTCGGCACATAATCCAACGGCAATAAATCCCCCAACAACTGCGTGGCCCAATGGCCTTCCAGAAGTATGATCGAGGTATCAATGATGCGGCCTTTTTCGTCGAAATTCGCCGCATCCCCTTTGAGGGAAATGATGGACGACAACTTACTGTGCCCACTCACGGTCCAACCTCCTTGCTCATTGAGGAAAATGACTTGCAAAAAGTTTTTGAACTTCAAATGAGTGCCGCTGCTGTCTTGAAAAATGAAATCTTCATAATGAGCCGGTTTTTCGTCGATTTTTTCTACAAAACGGGTTTGCTCCATTTTGTAGATACTTTGTTGGTAAGGGTTGTCGCGACGGGTGGCTTGGTATAAAGGCATTTTTTGTAAACGCTTTATTGTTGATTCATAATTCGGATCAGGAACAAAATCTGGATTGGGTACGCGTTTGAGTTTATGTACTTCAAAACCTTCATTGGCCAAGGTTCGGGAGTAAGCACAGCGGATAAAATGATTCATTGAACCCAGGTAGGCTATTTCTTGATTGTCTTCCCAACGCTTCTTTTTTGCTGAATTGCCAGGCATGGCTTCAAAATAAGGATGCCCTATGATTTGGTATGCTCTGGTAATGACATTGTATTCAAATTTAGTGAGGGCATAATGGATCAGGTAGCCAAATGCCGGGTTTTCGATTTTTAATTCATCGGTAGCCACGGCTTTCATGAGGAAATTGGCAGTGTCATAACTGAATTGCAACACACCGGGGTTGAGCAGCTTGCACTGACTGGCAAAAAAACCTTTACCAATGGCGAGTTCTTTAAAGAATTCGAGGTTGTTGTGCCAGGTTTTGCTGCGGGTGGAGTGTACGGCTATCTCTTTGATTTCATTGGCTTGTTCGGCCATTTGAAAAATCAACAACTTACCAGTATAGTTATCGCTGATGGTGAAATTAATGGTTTCATAACCCAGATAGGAAATAATCATTTGGTGATTCAAACCGATGAAAGGTAGGCTAAAGCGGCCATTAACGTCGCTTTGGGTGCCAATGGTGGTATTGTTGTAATACACGCTGGCAAAAGGTAGGGGCTCCTTGGTTTTATCGTCGATGATTTTACCGTGAATGGTTTCGGTTTGGGCAAAAAGCGGCTGTAGTAGTTGAAAACTGAAGATCAAAAACAAACTACAAATGCTTTGGTATCTTTGCATATCGGGCGCATTTCAAAGTTTCGCTCCAGGCTGCTTTTTTACCTACCCCCAAGTGGAAGATAAGCAGCAAATGAACAGGTTTAGAGTTCTCTTTAGAATCAAGGGGGATGTGTCAAGCGAAACTTTGAAATGCGCCCTTGCATATCCTAAAGTAAATCATATAAGTTTAGTCCCCTCATCTTCGATGGAGTGGTTTTAAATCTAGCCACAAATTGCACAAATTTTCACAAATTTTCACAAATTAAAACACGAACTCCGTTCATGAAAGGGATACAAACGCCGGTTTGGGGTCTAATCTGTGAAAATTTGACTAAAAACATGTATTGTCGTAAGCCGAAGGAGATGTGATAAACTTTACAGTAAATCTATATCGAGATGACTCAATAAAGCTTTCAAATAGCTAATACTTTGTAGTGATTTCAGTTCTTCAGAAAGTTCTTTTATTCCTTTCTTGATTGATTTGATGTCTTTGTTGATATGACCATCGATGACTTGAGGGGTGATGGTGATATACAAAGGTACGGTTAGCAAGCTTCTCAAGGAGTCTTCGGCTTCAAATAATTCCTGCCGGATCTGTAGGGATTGTTTTTCCAAAACCCGGATGTAATATTTGAGTTGTTCCTCAGCAATTTGACTCAAATGAGCTTCATCGATTTGCTCAAATTGAAGTTGCAATTGCAATAATGTCAAAAGGTCGTTTTTTTCATAGGCTGCGGTTACTTCTTGCATAATCGCTGTTTTGCGCAATTTTTCAGTCTCGTCCATTTCCCTATCGGGGTGAAAAGCTTTGACCAAAGCCGCATAAACTTCCTTCACCGACTTGCTCATGTTTTTTTGGGCGGCTTCAATTTTGGCCTCTCGTTCCAGTTGTTTTTCGGTTTTCGGCTTTTTGGCTTTGGCTTCCTTCCTTTTTTGTTGACGCGCCTCCTCGGCTTCTTCTTGTGCCCTTAATTGTTCCTCTAGGTAACTTTGAAACGTTTCGGGGTCTTCATCCAATTTATCTAGGTCTATTTCGACGCCAAACATGGTTTCAATGAAATCTTTGGTCATTTCCTTTTCTTCCTCCCTTTGCAGCTGAATCTCTTCTTCATAGCTTACTTCAGCGTAGCGATTATAAACTTCAACCAGGTCGGCGTCATTGGTAGATTCAAAAATTTGCGAACATTGATTCTGAATTAAAAGGCTTAATTTTTTCTTTTCCGGCCTTTTTAAAGCGCTATTTTGATGGTGCTGATCAAGCAAATGAACCATCTCCATCCTAAGTTTAAGGTATTTTTCATTTATGGGGTACAGCTCTTTTTGAATACGCTGATTGGCTCTCGGAAAAGTGTCCTGCAGCACTTTCAATGTTTCGCGTTGCTTTTCAATCTTCTTGGTTAAGTTATTGAACTGCTTTTGAATTTTAGTCAGCGTTTTTGGGTCGTTGTTGTCGCCAATAATGCGCAGTTGATCAGCCATGAGGGCAATTTTAAGGATGAAAAAAAAAGAAAGTACAAAGCTACCGAAAAATCATACAAGTACTCACGCCATGCGCGTACAACTTCTGGTTTTCATCCAGTAATTTGGCTTCTACCAAGGCGGTACGTTGTCCCAAATTGATGAGGTTGCCTTCACATTTCAACAAACCAGTATTGAGCGTAACGGGGCGTAAAAAGTTCACTTTCAGCTCTAAACTGGTATAACCTACTCCAGCAGGCAGGGCCGAATGAACCGTACAGCCCATTGCTGAATCCAGAATGGTTGAGATCGCCCCGCCATGCACCATGCCAATGGGGTTGTAATGAAATTCTTGCGGCCGGAAAAAGAAACTAACTTTGCCCTCCGCAACTTCAATCGACTCAAAATCCATGGTGGCAAAAATGGGCGGTTGGGGGAGCTCGCCTTTTTGTAAGGCCAATAAAAACTCCAGCCCAGATAATTGCTGAGAAGCTGTTGCAGAAATTTTAGGATCCTCCCAATTATAGGTTCGTGTCCGGGTCATTTTGATTAAATTTGCTTAGAGCTTGTTCAGGATTCAGCTTCGAGCTACAAATGGCCAAAATCCACCCTAATTTCGTTACAAAAATGCTCATGTAGCGCTGCTACACTCCGCTTTATGCGCCTCATTAGTGTGAATTTTAGCTCATTTTCGCCTTCGAACCTGAATCCTGAACAAGCTCTTATGAACAATACCAACTACCTGAATGTTGATTTTGTGCCTCGCCTATGAGACTTGAATTTCAATTAACCGATTAATAACACCCAAATTGACATGAAAAACTTTTTGATAATAGTCTGTATCGCCTTGTTTTTTGTTTCCGAAATTCAGGCACAACCCATATTGAACAACAGCGTTTTTCCAAGCATTGGCGTCGTTATCAAAACTACCGTTGGCGATACCACGAAGGTAGATCCTGGCATTGCCGGAAGTAACCAAATCTGGGATTTTTCTTTTTTAAAACCTAGCAAAATATCAGGATCTTATGATGTCAATTACCTGTCTCCGATAGGAACTCCGGGAGCCAATATTTTTCCAGCCGCGAATTTGGTAGCTAAGTATGTGTTATCAGACACGATTGTTTCGTATAGCTATTTTCAAGCGGGCGCTGGGGAACTGAAAAGCTTGGGGAATTATTTGACTATCGGAAAAAAAGCTTCTACAACGATCAATACGGAGTTGTTCCTCAAGTCGCCTTTGTCTTTTAATGCCAATTTCACTGACCAATTTCCTCAAGTCATGTCCAATAGCGGCGTTACCACGCGGTCGCTAACCACAAAAACCTTGACCTACGATGCCTTTGGCGCCTTAAAAATGCCCAACGCGGTTTTTAGGGATGTGATGCGTTTGAAGACGATATCCAACCGTAGAGATACCACCACCCTTAGTACGGGCGGAGGATCCATTTCTAATACCACCACTACCAACTACAACTGGTACGTCAACGGACGAGTTGGAGCTTTGCTGACCATCGTTGTATCAGAGGGTTCTACCTCGATCCAAATCCCTAATATACCGCCGCAAACAATCCAGACCAAAAATGTTACGGTCACTTTTGCAGCGGATCTGGTAACCAGTGCGGCGGATCTAATTCCAGAATCTGTTCTTGATGCCCGCATCGTCAGTTCTAATCCTGCCCTGGAAGAGTTGAGTATTCAACTTTTTTCAAAGCAAGCACTACCTCATTTGTCGCTGGTTGTATTTGATTTGGCTGGAAAACCGCTACAAAGCCAAACGCTAAACCTGGCTGCGGGGCAGCAAACCATCAAAATTGCCATTGATCATTTACCTGCGGGTATTTACCAAGCGGTATTGAAACAAGGTAATGCGGTAAAAGCTTTGCCTTTTGTGAAGTTGTAAAAAAGCCAAACGGGTTGGGGCATCGCTCCAACCCGTTTGTTTTCACTTAGAGCTTGTTCAGGATCCTGCTTCGAGCTACAAATGGCGAAAATTCATCCCAATTTCGTTACAAAAATTCTCATGTAGCGCTGCTACACTCCGATTTTTGCGCCTCATTGGTATAAATTTTCGCTCATTTTCGCCTTCGAACCAGAATCCTGGACAAGCTCTTATTTTTTCTCCATCAAAAGCGGCACGCCCTTTTCTTGTGCTAATTGATTGAGCTTAGGAATTCCTTCTTTAAGCAGTAATCGAAGTTTGCTCAATGCAGTTTCTAGCTCAGCGGATAACGCTTGATACACTTCCTCCGCCTGATCGGTTGGCGGGAAATCTCCCAATTGTTGATCGGCCAATAAAAAAGCGAGGCGGTTATTGACTTTGATGCCATAATTAATGGGATCCTGCTGGCTTTTATTCTTGGTTTGATGAATGCTGTTCTCAATAGCGGTTAATTGGGTTTCGAACTCGTTTCCTTGTTTTACTAAGGTTTCATAAGCGGGATCTTTACCCATTTTTTCTTTAAATCCGCCCCAGTCGCGTTTTAATGCCCGGATGTTGTTGATGGCTTGATGCGCTTCGCTAACCCGATCTCGTACTTTAATCAAAAAATCGAACTGTTTCTGGTAATCAGCGGTCGTGTTTTTTAAACGCGGATCTTTGAGAATGGTAAAGGGCTGTTCGATGTTCTGCCCATTTACCGTGAGACGAGCTTTGTAGCTGCCAGGAACGGCTTTGGGTCCAACATTGGGCGCCGAGTAAAGTACCATGCCCGGGAAATCCTTAAACCCAGGGTAGCGCAAATCCCAAACCATTCGATTGCCGCCTTTTTTTACCGTCAACTGTGTTTTGCGGTCTTTGCTACGGTTGTTAAATGATCGAATAAGCGCTCCTTTGCCATCGAGTACATCCAATTGAACCTTGGTGCTGTCGTCCAAATCCTTAATGAAGTAATGAAAAATAACGCCATTGGGGTGGTTTTCACCGGTTGTACGAAGGGTTTTGGCATTGGCAGCTGGTTCTTGTTGGATTCGGTAAGCCGGTTTGGACGGGTACAAATAAAAATTGCGACTGGCAATGTCCGCACTCAATTGCTGAAAAGGGGTTAAATCATCGATCATCCAAAAACTGCGGCCATGCGTAGCGGCGATCAGACTGTTGTCGCGTACCGTTAAATCGGCAATCGAAGTGATCGGTAAGTTGAGTTGTAGGGACTGCCAATTCGCGCCATCGTCGACCGAAAAGTAGATGCCCCATTCGGTTCCAGCATAAAGCAACCCTTTGCGGGCAGGATCTTCGCGGATCACCCTGGTGTAATGGTTGGGGTCGATGCCGGTGGTGATGGTTTGCCAGGTTTTGCCATAATCGCTGGTTTTGTACAAATAGGGCGTGTAATCGCCGAATTTGTAATGCGTAGCGGCGATATAGGCAGTGCCAGGATCAAAAGGACTGGCCTCAATGCTGTTGATCATATTGCGTTTGGGCGAATTGGGGGGTGTAACGTTTTGCCAGGTGGCGCCACCATCGCGGGTCACGTGTACCAAGCCGTCGTCGCTACCACACCAAATCACCTTCTCGTCCAGTTTAGATTCGGCAATAGCAAATATATTGGCGTAAAACTCCACCCCGGTATTGTCTTGGGTGATTGGTCCGCCCGAGGATTTCAGGGTTTCGGGTTCGCCGCGCGTAAGGTCAGGACTGATGACTTTCCAGCTTTGTCCTTCATTGTAGCTGACGTGAAGATAGTTGGAGCCAGCGTACAACTTCTTGGGATTATTGGGGCTAAAGAGAATGGGAAAGTTCCAATTGAAGCGGTATTTCATCACTTCAACACCCGAACCAGCAGGGTTGTCGGGCCAGATATTGGTACTCCGTTCCTGACCAACGCTGTGGTCAAACCGGCTCATATAGCCCTTGTAATTACCGCCGTATACAACCTCCGGATTTTCAGGATCAGCTGCTAAATGTGCACTTTCCCCGCCCGCACTAACGTCCCAATCTTGATCAGTGATGGCATTGTTAACTGATCGGTGGGCAATCCTAACGGTGCTGTTGTCTTGTTGTGCCCCTAAGATGCGGAAAGGAAAATGATTGTCGGTGCTGACGCGGTAAAACTGGGCCGTTGGTTGATTGTGGTAAGTTGTCCAGTTTTCGGCGCCATCGGTACTGATTTGTGCGCCGCCATCATCAGCAATGACCATGCGGTTGGCATCTTCGGGCGCGATCCATAAGTCGTGGTGGTCGCCATGTGGGGTTTCAATTTTTTCATACGTTTTACCACCATCTTTGGAGCGCCAGGCATCGACGTTCATGATGTAGATCTTATCTTGATCCTTGGTATCGGCATAAATGCGCGAATAATACCAAGCCCTTTGCCGCAACTCGCGGTCTTCACTTTGTTTTTTCCAGGTTTCGCCACCGTCGTCAGAGCTAAAAACGCCGCCCTCTTCGGCTTCAACCATGGTGTAAATGCGGTTGGAATTGAGCGGTGAAACGGCAATGCAAATGATGCCAATTGGGCCTTTGGGCATACCAGGTTTGGCGGTGAGTTTGATCCAACTATCGCCGCCATCGGTACTTTTCCAAAGGTGACTACCCGGGCCGCCGCTGTCCATTCGGTAACCATTTCGACTGATTTCCCAGGTGCTGGCGTAAATGATTCTGGGATTTCGGGGATCTAAGGTGAGGTCAACTGCCCCCGCTTTATCGCTTTCAAAAAGGATGCGTTCCCAGTTTTTGCCACCATCTTTGGAGCGGTACACACCGCGCATATCATTGGGTTTCCAAAGATTTCCCATGGCGGCTACGTATACTACATCCGGGTTTTGAGGGTGAATGCGGATGCGCCCAATGTGTTCACTACCGCGCAAGCCGATAGATTTCCAAGTTTTTCCAGCATCAGTAGAACGCCAAAGTCCCCAGCCAGAAGAGACGTTGCCGCGAACCGTTTGTTCGCCCTCGCCAACGTAAATGACATTGGGATCGCTTTCCGATACGGCTACTGCTCCGATGGATCCGCCAAAAAAGCCATCAGAAATGCAATGCCAAGTTTGTCCGCCGTCTTGGGTACGCCATACTCCGCCACCTGAGGTACCCACGTAATACAAATTGGGTTGCCCGGGTACTCCGGTAACCGTGCCAGCTCTTCCGCCGCGAAATGGCCCAACTAAACGCCACTTGACCCCTTCGAAAAGGGCAGGGTCATATTTTGTAATTGTGACTTGTGTTGTTTTGGCCGGTGTTACAGCCGAGGGCGCCTTTTTTTGCCCCCATAGGAATGACCCCAAGACTAAGGTCAGGCCTAAAAGTAGATTTGATTTTTTCATCACGTAATCCAGAATTAAAAGGGTATATTCGATTTGGTTTTATGTACGTGGTAAAAGTAATTATCCAGTCGCTCATAAGATTCCCGAAGGGAATGTATGTTGATAGCATCTAGCAATCATTATTGGCCCAATCTCGAAGGGATTATATGTTTATCCTGGGCAATATAAACATATAATCCCTTCGGGATTGGGCCAAACACCCTAGACTGTGCTATAAATATACATTCCCTTCGGGAATAAAATAGTGGCTGGATACTTACGGGTAAAATACCAATAATAATTCTTTTATCTTCGTAAGTGATCGGACAATATCAATCATCTCGATTTTTATAGCCTATTACTGCAATACACCTAATCTTTAAAACCAATACTTTATGACCACACGCTTTTCCTCGTTGACGCTCCTTGCTGCTGTCTTTTTTTTAGCGAGTTGTTCGCAGCCAAAAAATTATGATTTGATTCTTCGTAATGCAATGATCTATGATGGATCAGGAGAAGCGCCCATTCAAGGCGATCTGGCCATTTCTGGTGATACCATTGCTGCTCTAGGAAACATTGGCTCCGCCAAAGCCAATAGAGAAATTGATGTGCATGGCATGGCAGTTAGCCCTGGTTTTGTGAACATGCTAAGTTGGGCTACCGAAAGCTTGTTAATTGATGGTCGCGCCATGAGTGATATCAAACAGGGCGTCACCTTGGAAGTGATGGGCGAAGGCGGATCGATGGGACCTTTGAATCCTCAGATGAAAAAAGACATGATAGGCTCGCAAGGCGATATTCATTTTGATGTTAACTGGACTACCCTTGGGGAATACTTAACCAGCTTGGAAAAAAAGGGGATTGCGCCTAATGTGGCTTCTTTTGTAGGAGCTACCACTCTACGGGTTCATGAGATTGGGTATATCAACCGCGCGCCAAGTCCGGAGGAGCTCAAAAAAATGCAAGATCTAGCCCGCCAAGCCATGGAAGAAGGCGCAATGGGCATCGGTTCTTCGATGATCTATGCCCCAGCGGCTTATGCCAAAACCGACGAACTGATCGCCTTGTGTAAGGTGGCCAGCGAATACGATGGCATGTACATCACCCACATGCGCAGCGAAGGTAAGCGTTTGCTAGAAGCAGTGGATGAAGTCATCAAAATCTCAAAAGAAGCCAAACTACCCTCCGAAATCTACCACTTGAAAGCAGGCGGAAAAAATAATTGGCCAAAAATGGATAAGGTAATTGCCAAAATTGACAGCGCGCGTGCGGCTGGGTTGGTCATTACTGCCGATATGTATACTTACCCAGCCGGAGCAACTGGTTTGGATGCTTCCATGCCTACTTGGGTGCAGGAAGGCGGTTATGAAAAATGGGCAAGTAACCTTAAGGATCCCAAAATTCGCGCAAAAGTAATTGCTGAAATGAAAACCGATGCCGCCGATTGGGAAAACTTGTACTATGCTGCTGGTACACCAGAAAAGGTGCTTTTGGTGGGTTTTCGGAGCGATACTTTGAAAAAATTCACCGGCATGACCTTGGGGCAAATCGCGAAAATTCGTAAAAAATCACCCGAGGAAACCGCTTGTGATTTGGTCATTCAGGATGGTAGCCGGGTGGGTACGGTCTATTTTTTAATGGATGAAAACAACATTAAAAAACAGATCAAACTGCCTTACCTAAGCTTTGGTTCGGATGCCGAGGCTGCCGCTACTGAGGGGGATTTCCTCAAGTCCAGCACCCACCCCCGCACTTATGGCAACTTTGCTCGGGTATTGGGCAAGTATGTACGCGAAGAAAAAGTGATCACCCTGCAAGAAGCCATTCGTAAACTGGCCGCTTTGCCTTGCCAAAACCTCAAAGTGGCCAAACGCGGCATGCTGAAACCTGGCTATTTTGCCGATATCGCCGTTTTTGACGCCGATAAAATCAAGGATAACGCCACCTTTGAAAAGCCGCATCAGTACTCGGAGGGTATGATACATGTGTTTGTCAATGGTGTTCAAGTACTGGAGAATGGCGAACCCACCAGCAAACCTGCCGGCCGATTCGTAAAAGGTCCAGGGTTTGGCAAATCGCCAAAAGGGAAATGAGGAAAGCCCAAAACCAGACAAGACTAGGATATGGTTTATGACGCCTGAATCCCGTTGTTTGTCTTCTGTATAAAATGTAGAAATAAGAAATACCGATTAGATCAATAGATTTAGTCGGTATTTTTTTAGAGTGTGTTTGGATTTTTAGTTCGCAGGCGTAGTGAGTCAAAATTTGCACCAACGAGGCGCGAAAAACGGAGTGTAGCATCGCTACATGAGTATTTTCGTAACGAAGTTGGGGTGAATTTTGGCCATTTGTAGCGCGAATAAAAAAACCAAACACACTCTTAGTATAAAATGTCAGACAATCGGCAAAATGTACGTTTTCTGAAACGATCTTTTTTTAATGGTTTGACAAACCGAGTAATTTTTTATTTTGTGAGCCATTTACACTTGGAAAACAAAATTTCTTAAACTCTATCAAATCAAACCTATGGCAACTCGCCGTGACGCAATGAAAACCTTGGCAGGATCAGGGTTATTGGCAACAGCTCCAATGACGCTCGCGGCGGCTTTGGGCGCATCTGAAAATCAATTGGATAGTATGACCAAAGGGAGAATTCACCACTCGGTTTGTCGTTGGTGTTTCAACGACGTTAGCCTCGACAAACTGTGTCAGGAAGGCAAAGCAATGGGTTTGGAAGCGATTGATTTGATCGCTCCTGTTGATTTTGATACCGTCAAAAAGAATGGACTTACCGTTTCGATGGTCTCTCCTGATGGGCTGCCCAACTACATTGGTATTGGCTGGAACCACAAGGAAAACCATGCTAATATGGTTCCTTTTTACAAAGATCTGATTGAAAAAACTGCAGCTGCCGGGTTTAAAAACATCATTTGTTTTTCGGGAAACCGCAAAGGCATTGACGAAGAACTGGGTCTAATCAACTGTGCGCAAGGGTTACAACAAATCCTGCCGCTTGCCGAAAGTAAAGGCATCAACATCATCATGGAATTGCTCAATAGCAAGGTTGACCACGCCGATTATCAGTGCGACAATTCGAAATGGGGCGTAGAACTGGTCAAAACCGTGGGCTCTGACCGTTTTTCTTTGCTCTACGATATTTACCACATGCAAATCATGGAAGGGGATGTGATCCGTACCATCAAGGCCAATGCGGCTTATTATGGGCATTATCATACGGCCGGTGTACCAGGGCGCCACGAAATTGACGATAGCCAGGAATTGTTTTACCCAGCGATTATGCGCGCCATTGCTGATACGGGTTTCAAAGGCTATGTAGCTCAAGAATTTATCGCCTCAGCACCTGATAAACTGGCCTCTCTGCGCGATGCGGTAAAACGTTGCGATATCTAAGAACTTGTTTAGAGCTTGTTCAGGATTCTGGTTCGATGGCGTAGTGAGCTAAAATTCGCACCAATGAGGCGCAAAAAGCGGAGTGTATTCCGACTTTGTCGAGGACAGGTCAAGCGCTACATGAGCATTTTTGTAACGAAATTGGGATGAATTTTGGCCATTTGTAGCTCGAAGCAGAAACATGAATAAGCTCTTAGATCCAAAATCTGAACAAAATCTAATTTTTTCTATTACTCGACTTTCTACTTAACTTATAAATACAAAAACAACATGGATAGAAGGGAATTGGTAAAAATCATGTCCGTGATGGTGGGTGGCACGATCGCATTGCCGGAATCGGTTTTTGCGCGGATCGCAGAACCCTTGGACATTACCAAAGCTAAGTTTTTTACTGGCAAACAGCGCAAATTAGTTGCTGCTATTGCCGATTGTATCATTCCAAAAACCGATACTCCGGGTGCAGTAGAAGCAGGAGTACCAGCTTGGATTGAGATACTGGTGCAAGATTGTCTTACCCCTGACGACCAAAAAATCATCACCGGTGGTTTGGCCAGTTTGGAAGCAGATGTGAAGCAGAAGTTCAACTCGACTTTTGCCAAATTGACTGTTGCTCAGCAGATTGCTTTGTTGACCGAGATGGAAAAAGCAGCTAAGGAAACCGAAGCGAAAAACCGCGCTGCGAAGATTCAAGCTCCTCGCGCGTTTATCCGCCAGTTCAAGGAACTGACCAAATTCTGTTTCGTAAACTCAGAAATTGGCGGCACCCAGGCTTTTGAATTTATCATTACGCCTGGCCGTTGGGATGGCGCTATGGATTTGAAACCAGGGCAAAAAGCGTATTCTTTCTAAGCGTATTTTTTTCATTCTAAAAAAACAACAATGAATTTAAACATAAGAGGCATCGAAGAAAATACGTATGATGCCATCGTGGTCGGATCAGGTATCTCTGGCGGCTGGGCTGCCAAAGAACTGACTGAAAAAGGCTTAAAAGTATTGGTATTGGAACGCGGTAGAGATGTGAAACACATCGTAGATTATACCACTGCTAACCTCCCGCCATGGGAATCTCCGCATCTCAACCGTGCTAGCCAAACTCAATTGGCTCAGCAACACGTACAAAAACGCACTGGCTACACGGTAAACGAAACCCACGGACAGTTTTTTGTCAATGATGTGGAAAACCCATTCATCGAGAAAAAACGTTTCGACTGGATGCGCGGTTACCACAAAGGCGGTCGCTCGATCACCTGGGGTAAGCAAACTTACCGCTTGAGCCCCATGGATTTTGAAGCCAACTCTAAGGATGGCATCTCTAATCCATGGCCAATTCGCTATGATGATTTGGCGCCTTGGTACAGCTACGTAGAGAAATTTATCGGCGTCAGCGGTTCAAAAGAAGGGTTGGAGCAATTGCCTGACGGTGAATTCCAACCGCCAATGGATTTGACCATTGCCGAAAAAGACCTCAAAGCAGCAGTAGAAACCAAGTGGAAAGGCCGTAAGGTAATTCCAGGTCGGGTAGCGCATTTAACCAATCCAACCGACGAGCAAAAAGCCCTGGGTCGCTCTTCTTGTAACTACCGCAACTTGTGTATGCGCGGTTGTCCATTTGGCGCGTATTTCAGCAGCCAGGCGGCTACGTTGCCAGCAGCTGAGCGCACCGGCAACATGACATTGCGCCCCCATTCTGTAGTTCATTCTATCATTTACGATGACGCCAAAGGCAAAGCCACTGGCGTACGGGTAATCGATGAATTGACTATGCAGCCTATGGAGTTTTTTGCAAAAGTCATTTTCCTCAATGCTTCAACGGTTCCTTCTACTGGGATTTTGTTGAATTCAAAATCTAGCCGTTTTCCAAATGGTATGGATGAAAGTGGCGCTTTGGGTCACTATTTGATGGATCATCACCTCGGAGTAGGCGCCAGCGGAATTTTGGACACACATGCGGACAAGATCACTTATGGTCGTCGTCCAAATGGGTTTTACATTCCACGCTACCGCAACGTGATTGAGAAAGGTACAACTGGAAACTACATCCGCGGATTTGGTTACCAAGGAGGCGCTTCTCGTCAGGGTTGGTCTCGCGAAATCGATGGATTTGGCGCTGATTTCAAAAAACAAATGACTTCCTTCGGTCCGTGGACGGTCTCCATGGGCGGATTTGGCGAATGTTTGCCTTACTACGAAAACACCATTTCGCTTAGTCCGGATAAAAAAGATAAGTGGGGATTGCCATTGATCGTAGCAGATGCAGAATTCAAGCAAAACGAACGCAACATGCGCATCGATATGATGAATGATGCCGCTGAAATGCTAGATGCAATGGGCGCTAAAAACATCAATGCGCACAACAACGAACCTTGGATCGGTCTCGGCATCCACGAGATGGGTACTGCCCGGATGGGGGATTCTTCAAAAAACTCGGTACTCAACAAATGGAACCAAGTATGGGGCGCACCCAACGTGGTTTGTACAGATGGCGCAGCGATGGTTTCTGCAGGTTGTCAAAACCCGTCTTTGACTTATATGGCAATGACGGCGCGTGCTGTTAACCACATTGTTGAAGAACTCAAGAAGGGCAATCTTTAATCAGAATTATCCTATTATTTAGATAGAATTTATGGACAATTACTCTCTTAGGGGGGTAATTGTCCTATTTTTTTTGGTATCATTGCAGCTGCTTTGACCCAAAATCACAGACATGAAGACCATTAAGTACCCAATTGTATTGTTGTTTGCCCTGTTGTTGAGCAGCGCAGGAATGGCTCAAAATAAAACTTATGATCACGGTGTTTTTTGGGGACGGGTGGTCTTAGCTGATAAAATCAATGCCAAAACAAAATGGGAATTGTTTTTGCAAAAAAGAACCCAAAACCTGGAACCAGGTGCGCCCAATATTTTTGCTTCCACTCACTACACCAGCGTTTGGTTTTGGTTGAATTTTACGCTGAACAAAAATTTCAAACTATCCGTTTCGCCCTTTGGGTATTTCAATAATCACGGCTTCAATCGAGTTGCCGAGGATGCAGAGTTGCCTGGCATTAAGGAATACCGCTATTCGGTGCGTTTGGAAAACGAACAAAAATATCCTTTTCTGAATTTCAACAACCGCTACAGTTTCGAATTGCGGACGCGTGATTTACTGCGCAATAATGTATATCAAATCAATTATCGGTTTCGCTATCAAGCGCGATTGGAAAAACCCATTAAAGGCATCTTTTCAAAAACAAAACCCGTGACGTTTTTCCTTGCGGACGAGATATTCCTACAATTTGGCCCGGCAGTAAAAAATACTCCTAATGTATTTGATCAAAATCGGTTCAACATTGGCGCCAGTTATGAGCCGATTAAAAACGTAAAGCTGGCGGTGTCTTATGTCAACTTTATTCAAGAGCGGAATTCAGGTAAGGAATTTGATAACGCCAACGTGCTTTGGGTGGTATTGACTTTCGACAACTTATTTAGTCAGTTTAAGAAGAAAGAGGGGAAACCGGCGGAAGTGGTAAAATAACGTGAATTAGGAGGTTGTAATGTTGCTCTATGCACAAACAACTCAAATCGTGACTTTCACTTTTAACAAAACCAATTCTCTGTTAGTGGGTCATTTAGCACTTTTTTAGGGACTAAGCCCTGTTCCGTAGGAATAGTATCTTTGTAGCATATTAGACAGTTCCCGCGCTACCCGTTCCATCGGAACGGTATCTGGAGGCTCACTCAAAATACCGTTCCGATGGAACGGAAAACGGGAACGCTCATTTTCTACAAAGATATCGTCCCGATGGGACGTTGGTTTATAACCTAAGGCAATCTCTGAATTCACGTTAAAAAAACAGCAACCTCATTTGCTTGAAAAGGGGTTGCTGTTTTTAGAATTTAACAGTAAAGTCGCGATTAATCGCGCCTCTACTTGAGCAACTTCGCTAAATTGGTATAACAAATGCCTGCGCCTTCAATTGGGGTACGCTTGTAATCTTCCAACTCAATGATGTGATACTTCGCACCCGCAAGTTTGTCATGTTTGAAGATTTCCGCAAAATTGATGCTGCCTTCACCCACTTCAACAGTTTCGCGATTTGCAGTTTTGGCCAGGTCTTTTACATGGTACAACTCAAACCGACCTGGGTGTTTTTTGAACCATTCCAAAGGATCGTTGCCAGCATACACTACCCAGTACAAATCGATTTCCATGGTCACCAATTTTGGGTCGGTGTTTTTCAAAAGAGTTTCATAAATCACCTCATCGCCCGATTTTTTGAATTCAAAATCGTGGTTGTGGTAACCAAAAGCTACACCCATGCTCTTGCCATAGGTACCCGCCTGATTGAAACCCTGGCATAGTTTTTTCAAGCCATCCGGAGTACGATCTTTATCTGCCATCCAGGGTGAAATGACAAACTTTTGGCCTACTTCGGCGGCATCAGCAATTATTTTTTTCCACTTGTCGTTCACGCCGTTGGCCGTCATGTAGTCGGAGGTGAATCCGGTATGGCCGCTGGGCATGGTCAAGCCGTTGTCGGTCAAAATGGTTTTGAATTCCTTAGGCGTAAAACCATAAAATTTACCATTGTCATAACCTGCCCCCTCTACTTCTTTGAAGCCAAAAGAAGCTAGTTTTTTCAAAGTACCCTTGGGATCAGTCTTCATGTCGTCGCGTACCGAATACAACTGTATGCCCAGATGGCCTTTATTGCCTTTCAAAGCTTCCCAAGCGCCTGGTACAGCCATCACTGCGGCAGCTAGCGAGGCATTCTTGACAAAATCTCTTCTTTTCATTGGTATTGTATTTGAATTGATGTAGGTGAAGTTATACTTCCGAAGTATATCGATCGAATAGACATGGAAAGTAGGCATTTACCCTGAAGATTACAGGGGCAAAATCATTTTATTTGACAAAAAATGCCATGGCAGCCCCAAAAAGAAACTTGGGAATCAACCCGTTTTTTTCTTAACAGGAATAAGCCCCACTTTGAAAATAATACCTAAATTAACGTGAATTCGGAGATTGTCTTAGGCGTTTTTCAAGCGTCGTGCCATCGCGAGCACTACTTTGTACTCAAAGATGACCATAGGTTATAAACGGACGTCCCATCGGGACGATATCTTTGTAGAAAATGATGGTTCCCGCACTACTCGTTCCATCGGAACGGTATCTTGAGCCTCCAGATACCGTTCCGATGGAACGGGTAGCGTGGGAACTGTCTGACATGCTACAAAGATACTATTCCTACGGAACAGGGCTAAGTGCTCAAAACAGTGCTAAATGCACCACCAACAGGCAGTTGTCTTTGTTGAAAATGAAAGTCAAAACTTGGATTGTTTGAGCATAAAGCGGTATTGCAATCTCCAAATTCACGTTAAATTACGAAGATGTTGTAATGGGAAATCCTCATTTATTTCGACTTTTTACATCAAAAACACTTAGCACTCATGCAAAAAAGTATGCTGTTTTTACTTCTTATTGTTTGTACGCTTACGCTGCGCGCGCAAACCGATATGGCCCAAAAAATCAAAGCCTTTGACGCCTATGTAGAGCAAGCCCGCCAACAATGGAACGAACCTGGCTTGGCCATTGCCGTCATCAAAAACGGAGAAGTTCTACTCCAAAAAGGCTATGGCAAACGCAACATCAACCACCCTGAACCAGTAGACGCACAAACAATTTTTGCCTGTGCCTCTACCACCAAGGCCATGACCGCCTGCGCCATGGGTATGTTGGTTGACGAGGGCAAGCTTTCCTGGGATGATCGCGTGATTGATCGCCTCCCAGAGTTCAAAATTGCCGATGCCTACGCCACCCAAAACATGCGTATCCGCGATCTGTTTACCCACAACGGTGGTTTGGGGAATGCTGATTTTTTGTGGGCTGGATCTGATCTAAGCGCTAAAGACATCATCGAACGCATGAAATACGCGCCCTTAGCTTATCCTTTGCGCGGCGGGTATACTTACCAAAACATCATGTATTTTTTTGCGGGTGAAGTCATCGCGCGGGTAAGCGGCAAACCTTGGGCGGATTTTTTGCATGAGCGCATTTTTAAACCCCTCGGAATGACTCGTACTTTTGCAACCACCGCCCTTTCAGCAGCTGATAAAAACCGCTCAACGCCGCATTACATCATCAAAGATGCCGTAACTAGTATCCTCGATGAAAGTGCCGACGTGATCGGACCAGCAGGATCAGCGTGGTCTTGTGTGACTGACATGGCAAAATGGATGCGTTTTGCCCTCGATAGCGCCAAAGTAAATGGAAAACGCTTGCTTAAACCAGAGACTTATACCGAATGGTTCACTCCGCAAGCGATGGTATCTACCGACGGTTTTTATCCTACGGCTATCATTACCAAACCACATTGGAAAACCTACGCTTTGGGCTGGTTTCAACAAGATTATCAGGGCAAGTTTGTCAACTTTCATACCGGTAGTTTGGCCGGTACTACCGCCATTCACGGCTTATTGCTAGAGGATAAAATGGGCGTTTATATCTATGGCAACCTCGATCATGCTGAAGTACGCCATGCACTGATGTTTAAAGCGTTTGACGTTTTTGGCTACGGCGCCGCGCCGGATCGCGATTGGAGCAGCGAATTCCGCAAATTGTACAAAGGCTTTGATGATCAAGCGAAAGCAGCACGTGAAGACCACGAAAAACAACGGGTAATGAATACCCAGCCAACACATACCTTGAAGGATTACGTAGGCAATTATTCTGATCCGTTTTATGGAACCGTAAAAGTCACCCTGACCGACGGCCACTTGAATGCCATCATCAGTTCTACCATTTCCATGACCTTGGATCATTGGCATTTTGATACTTTCAAAGGAACTTTCAACCGGGCTTGGTATGGCACCGATTGGGTATCTTTTGTTTTGGATAGTGCCGGAAAAATCACTGCCCTGCAATTGTCGGATGGGCCGGTAATGAAAAAGGAAAAATGATGAATGAATCGATTTGATCGTTCAGGGTAGCAGGTGCAAAACCAGTCTAGTAGTTAGAGCTTGTTCAAATTTTGGATTCTGGGCTCCAAGAGGCAAATTTTATTTCATGCTTCGTTAAAATTTTCGCCGTATTGCCCACATACGGCTGCAAATTTTGCCTAGCCTGAAATAAATTTTGCTATCCTTCGCCTCAGATCCAAAACCTGAACAAGCTCTTAAAGAAGAAGCATCAACATGAAAAAAACAATAATTTTGATCAGCCTCATTACGGCAACGGCTGGTTTTGCCTTGGCCCAAAAAGGCAGTTGGGCACCCTTATTTGACGGAAAAACCCTCAAAGGGTGGGAGCAAAAAGGCGGAAAAGCGCCCTACGCGGTAGCCGGAAATGAAATTGTCGGCACCTGCGTTGGCGATACCCCCAACTCTTTTTTGTGTACCCAGCAACAGTACGGCGATTTTATCCTGGAATTGGAACTCGCCGTTGACGGCAACATGAATTCCGGTATCCAAATCCGCAGCAATACCCGTAGTACCGATGGCAAAGAGATCGTATTCGGGCCGCAAATTGAGGTCGATCCCTCTGCCCGAGCATGGTCGGGCGGGGTATACGATGAGCAACGCCGCGAATGGCTGTACATTCCCAACATTAATCCAGAAGCTAAAAAGGCTTTTCGCCCTGCTGGTTCTTGGAATAAATACCGCATTGAAGCCATTGGCAATACTATTCACACCTGGGTAAACGATGTACCGGTAGCTTACCTCATCGATACGATAGTGGAAAAAGGCTTTATTGCGCTGCAAGTTCACGCTTCCAGCAATAAAGAAGATTTTGGTAAAAAAATCCATTGGCGCAATATCCGCATCCAAACCGGAAATCAGATGGTCAAAAAACCGCTGGATAATTGCCCCGTGATCAATCTTACCCTCAATAACCTCAGCGAGGAAGAGACCAAACAAGGTTGGAAACTTTTGTTCAATGGCAAAGATTTGGAAGGCTGGCGTTCGGCGTTCAAAACGATTGCCCCCGAGGCCGGATGGAGTGTGCGGAATGGCGCAATCATGATCCAAGGCAGCGACGGCTCGGAAGCCCGCAGTTTTGGCGACATTGTCACCAAAGAAAAATTCAAGGCGTTTGAACTCACTTTTGAATTCAAATTGACGCCGGGCGCTAATTCCGGGGTTAAGTATTTTGTCAATGAAAACTTTGATTCCAAAGGTGGATCGGCCATTGGTTTGGAATACCAGGTGCTCGACGATGTCTTGCACCCCGATGCCAAATTGGGCGCTGCCGGTAATCGCACCTTAGCCAGTTTGTATGATTTGATTCCTTCCTACAAATTGGAGCCGCGTTTTCAGCGCAAAATAGGGGAGTGGTGCCAAGCGCGAATTGTGGCCTTACCCAACAACATCATCCAGCACTGGCTCAACGGATTTAAAGTGTTGGAGTACGAGCGCAAAAGCAACATTTTTGCCGTTTTGGTGGCGCGCAGTAAATACGAGATCTGGCCTGGATTTGGCATGCTCGACGAAGGACCCATTTTGTTGCAAGACCACGGAAACACCGTTTTTTATCGCAACATCAAGATCAAGAATTTATAATACCGAGCTAAGTCGTTAGGTGATTTTCCCCAAAGGATTTAAAATATCAATCGCAATGCAGAGAAGAGATTTTGTTAAAAAAACCGGACTTGCTATGGGCTCGCTGGCCTTTAGCGCGGAATCATATGCCCGGATCATCGGCGCCAACGATAAAGTTCGGGTGGGCGTAGTCGGTTTTTCCGATCGTTTTATGAGCTCCTTGTTGCCCAGTTTTTTGGCTGCCAACAAAGAGCTGAACTTTGACATCGTGGCGCTTTCCGACATTTGGAACCGTCGCCGGGCAGAAGGGAAAGCCCATTTGGAAAAACAATTGGGGCATGCCATTACCGTTTTTCCTAACAACGAAGCGCTCTATGCGTCGAAATCAGTTGACGCAGTTTTCATCTCCACCGCTGATTTTCAACATTCCTATCACACCATTGAAGCGGTTACCGCCGGATGTGACACGTATACCGAAAAACCATTGGCCGAAACCATGGCCGATGCGCGCTCAGTACTCAAAGCCGTAAAAGACAGCAAACGAATCGTGCAGGTGGGATCGCAGCGCCGCAGTGGAGATAACTACCATGTAGCCAACGAATTCATCAAATCAGGCGCTTTTGGCCCGATTACCATGGTGGAAATGAGTTGGAACGTAAACCAACCGGGTCGCTGGCGTAGGCCAACGTTGGTTAAAGAGCTAAAAGAAAGCGATGTAGATTGGAAACGCTTTTTGATCAACCGCCCTGTGGAAGCTTTTGATCCTCGCAAATACTTGGAATACCGTTTGTTTTGGCCTTACTCTTCGGGAATACCCGGACAGTGGATGTGTCACCAAATCGATACGGTACACTGGTTTACGGGGTTGCAACATCCGCGTAGCGTGGTAGCTAACGGCGGTATCTATTGGTGGAAAGATGGTCGCGTCAACCCTGATACCCTGGCGGTAGTCATGGATTATGGCCCTTTGAATGATCCCAAAACTGGGTTTCAAGTGTTGTATCAATCACGGTTCACCAACAGCGCGGGCGGCACCAAAGAAATCTACTATTCCAACGGCGGCGAGCTGAATTTGGATTCCAACAAAATTTCTCCTAATGGCGGCTTGCGCGAACCGGAAGCATCGGCGATGAACATGAAGGCCAATTTGTTGCCGGAAAAAAGCATCGATGGTCCAGCGGCTACGGCTGGCGCCAACACCGGCTCCGATCCAATGACCAATGCTCACGTACGCAACTGGATGCAATGCGTACGCGACCGCAAACAGCCCAATGCGCCAATTGAAGCGGGTTATTCGCACGCCATTGCTTGTATCATGGCCAATGCGGCTTATCGTACTGGTGTGAAAGTGACGTTTGATGAAAAAACACAGGAAGTCATGGCTGGCGGAAAAGTGTTTAAATATTGATGATTTTGCGTGTAGAGACGTTGCGCGCTGAGACATTGCATGCAATGTCTCTACACACCCTTTACCTCCGCGCGCAACATCCGCAAGGCGCGGGTGATCTGCGTTTCCACCGTTTTGATCGAAATGCCCAAACTAACGGCAATTTCGTGGTACTTCAAGCCCTCAAAACGACTCAAACTAAAAATCTTTCGACATTGCGTCGGCAAATGCTGTATGGCCTTGTCGATTTTGCGTTGCGTTTCGGCTTCAATGAGTATCTCGGTAGCATCGGGCGCCACTGCGGCATGGGTATCCAAACAATCGGTATTGGTGAACACATGCGCCTTGGTTTGACGGTTTAGGTCGATGGCCATGTTGCGTACACTTTTAAACAGGTAGTATTTAGCTGAAGTTTGGATCGTGATCTGTTTGCGGTTTTTCCAAATTTTGTAAAAAACCTCAGAAACGGCTTCCTCCGCGGTTTCCATGTTGTGGAGGTAGCGTTGGGCAAACTGACAAAGGGTTTGGAACTGATCCTTGTACAAAAGCTCAAACCCTGCTATATCATCTTGTTCCAAAAACTGTCGGAAAAGACGTTCCGTGTTGCACTGCTGTCCCATGATTGATTTTTAATATTCGGAAAAATATTCGGTTAAATACCCGCTTACCTTTCGATTGTTCTCAAATTTAGTACGGGAGAACAATATATATTGGGAATAGAGGGTGAAAGGGGTGAAAAATCTACGGAAACGTTTACGGAGCACTAATCCTTTGTTTTTTTGTGACATTGATTAATATATGCAAAAAAAGAGATGGATGTGATTTGCCTATTGTCTAGTCTTGGATCTACGTTTTTGAATTTTTTGTGCTAATATTGTAGACCTATTTCAGACAAGCAATTCAAAACATGCCACAGGTTAGCATCAAAGACATCGCCAGGATGCTCAATATCTCCATTGCCACGGTTTCGCGGGCATTGCACGATCGCTACGACGTGCACCCCGAGACCCGTAAAAAGGTATTGGAACTGGCCGAAAAACTGAATTACCGCCCTAGTTCACAAGCCATTGGTCTGGTCAAAAGGCGCACCAATACCATCGGCATGGTGGTACCGGAAATCGACAACCAGTTTTTTTCCGAAATCATCAACGGATTGGAGAATGTAGCTTACCAAGCCGGTTTCAACGTGATGATTTTTCAATCGCAAAATATTTACGAACGCGAGGTGAAGATCATCGACCAGCTCATTGGCGCTCGGGTTGACGGGATCGCCATTTCGATTGCCAGCAGCACTGTTGATTTTAAACACCTCAACCTGCTCAAAGAAATGGATATTCCCTTGGTGATGTTTGACCGGGTCAGCGACGAGGTGTACGGCCACAAAATCATCAACGACAACATCGAGGGCGGGTACCTCGCCGCCGAATACCTCATCAAGCAAGGTCGCAAACGCATTGCCCACGTGGGCGGCGTTGAAAACCTGAAGATCTCGCAACAGCGCTTACATGGCTTCAAAGCTGCCCTGCGCGATTACCAAATGGAATTCAAAGAAGAATACCTGGTACGTACCACATTCAAAATTGAAGACAGCTTTCAGGCCGCGCTTAAACTTTTGCAGATTCCCGAGCCGCCCGACGCCATTTTTGCCGTCAGCGATTATGTGGCGCTGGGGGTTTTGAAAGCCGCCAAAGAACTCAATATCAAGATACCCGAAGAGCTGGCGCTGGTGGGATTCTCGAACCTAGCAGTAGCGCCCTTGTTGGAACCTTCACTTACTACCATCAACCAGCAATCTTACGCGATTGGGGAAGAATCGGCGCGGATTTTGTTGGAACACATTGCGCATCCTGAACTAAAAACTGAACCAGAGAACAAAATCTTTAAAACGAACTTGGTGATAAGGAATTCGGCATGATGCGTCAATGATACTAGAACAAACTTGGTGCTGGTTTGGGGGCAAAGATCTCATCTGTTTATTTTGACGATAAAAACTATTAATAAATAACGTAAAAGTTTAGCACCTCGCCTTCGGCGTGCGACTAAACAAATTTTTAGCCACAAATTTCACGAATTTTCACAAATTAGGACATAAACTGGCGTTTGTGAACCCTTCACGAACAGCGTTCTTACTTTAACTTGTGACCATATTTTTTAAATCACTACATCGAAGATGGGGTGCTAAATACACAAAAAATAACAAATTATTTACAACTATAACCCAAGCTGCCATTCATTCCAATAGCGTTTTTTCGGCACTAAGCGATCAAGGTACGCCAATTGGTTTTGGCCTTATGGACAAAA
>JBBANM010000086.1:0-28696 GCA_040401995.1 Saprospiraceae bacterium | reverse complement strand
CTCTATTGCAGCTGCCCTCCTCTTTTGGTATTTTTAACCCATTATTCGCATTATTCTATCATTTTCAAGGTCCCCAGCTGGCGATTCGCCAACCTTGTCCAGGTTTTTTCACCCATTTTGCTACGAAAAATTGCCTTTGGCATTTACGGTGTCTCTTTTATTGACCAAAGTGATTTGGCGGTAATTACCATTTTGAATAGAGGTATCTTTTTTAAATATTAGTATGTAGATAATGGTTTCTGGCTACGCTATCACAAAAGGAACAACATCCAACACGCTGTGCAAATGTTTAAACTGAGGGTGATCAACTTGGGTATCCACTTGTTCGTGGGCCCAAGTGACGTGATAAGGAATGTGATATGCATGTCCGCCAATGGCCAATACCGGCAAAATATCTGATTTCAGCGAGTTGCCCAGCATCAAAAACTCGGCGGGTTCAATATCAAGATGTTGGATAAGTTTGAGGTAATCGTCCTCTTTTTTGTCCGACATGATTTCGATGTGGTGGAAATAATGCTCCAGCCCTGATTTTTTCAATTTGCGTTCTTGATCCAACAAATCGCCTTTAGTGGCAACTACCAAGCGGTAATGGCCTTTTAAAGTTTTGAGCACCTGCTCTACCCCATCGAGTAGTTCAATCGGTTTTTCCAAAAGCGCTTTGCCGTATTCAATAATTTTGGCAATGATTTCTACATTCAGGTTTTGCCCGCCCACTTTATACGCCGTTTCAATCATGGAGAGCATAAATCCTTTTACGCCATAGCCATAAAGCTTTAGGTTGTCCATTTCGGTTTTGAAAAGCTCTTGGGCGATGTGGTGCTGCGAAAGATAATCCTCCAATAAGCTGCAAAAATTCTTTGATGTTTCCTGAAAATAGGGTTCGTTCACCCATAAGGTATCATCGGCGTCGAAGGCTATTACTTTGATGTCGGTTTTCATTTTTTATCGATTCAAGCACCATTTCTGGTGCACTACTGTAAGTTAAGGAACGGGTGAAAAGTAAATTTCTACTTTATAATTCGAAAGATAAATATAGCATTTGTTTTGATTCTAACAGTTGAGGATAGAATGCATCTGAATATTTTGGCCAAAACCAGGGCGCACTACTCGGTCATAAATGCTATCAAAGTATACGTTACTATACTGTGCGTCGTCAAGTTTTCAGCATAAAAGAACTATCGTGGGTCTATTTTAACTTTGATTAAATTCACCACAGATTCACAGATTGCACAGATTCTTATCGCCTTCGGCGTAAGCACGATTACACAGATTGGACAAATCCACAATCTGTGTAATCGAGATTGTGAGCAATCACAAAATCTGTGAAATCTGTGAATCTGTGGTCGATAATTATTTGATGTAGACAATTCTTAACCATTGAAAAAGATGAAATGCAATTTTTTGAGCTTTTTCAATGCTCAAAACTTGACGACGCAAAGAATAGTGTCGTTTTTTTACTTGTAACCCGCCCCTATTGCCCATAGATTTACAAGAAATTAAAACACCAAAATCATGAAATTCGCAACAAAACTATTGCTATTGATGCTATTGAGCACCCAACTCTGGGGACAAAATTCCACCAAAAACCCAGCGCAGACATACTTGTTTGTACATGGCGCCTGGGGCGGTGGTTGGGAGTATAAAAAGATTGATTCCATCCTTAGCTCAAAGGGAGATATTGTTTACCGCCCTACCATGACGGGCTTGGGAGAACGGGTGCATTTGGCTAACCCCAACATTAACCTAAGCACCCATATACAGGACATCGTCAACGTCATTAAATTTGAAAACCTACACAATGTCGTCTTGGTTGGTCACAGTTACGGAGGTATGGTAATCACGGGAGTAGCAGAACAAGTACCTGATCGGATTGCAAAAATGATTTATCTGGATGCTTTTGTACCCAATGACGGAGAAAGTCTGTTCGCTAGTAGAGGGGAAACCGAAGAAACTGCCATGACCAAACAGTTTACAAAAGATGGATTTGTAGCCTATTTTTTTGGCCCAGTCAGTTCTACGCCCCCTACAGATGTACCGCAGCCATTGAAAACATTGACCGAATCATTGTCTGTGAAGAACCCTGCTGTTAAAAAAATTCCTACTTATTATATCCTGATGACGCCAAACGGAGATGTGAGTAAAGCTGGCTTTGCCCCTTTTGCCGAAAGAGCCAAACAAAGGAGTTGGAAAATACTACAACTCAATGGCGATCACTATCCTATGAGAAATAATCCATTGGAGTTGATTAAAACTCTGAAAAAATGTAATTAACTTTATAGAGATGATTCCCTTTCAAGAAATACTACCCAGTCCTCCATTACGCCACTTGGTAAGGAACTACCTTTTGGTGAACATTCCCCCTACGCCTTTTAGCATCAAACCCTATCCAGCCAGAATTGAACATGCGTTGGCATTTTTTGCAAGGGGATTCATCCATTCTTATGATGGCGTTACGGGCAACAATTATAGGGTTGCCCGTAACGCCATCTTTGGCCAACAGGTGGGTAGACTCAATTTAGAAACCCATTTTGAGGGTGATTTCCTGATGTTGATGGTTATTTTTCAGCCAGGCGGTTTGTATCGGTTGTTGGGGTTTTCCAGTCAGGAACTCACCACACAATTTACCGATGCGGAATCTATCATTGGCAAGGAGTTGCAAAGTGTAAATGATCAAATTGCCAATGCACTTTCTTATGCCGAAATGATTGTAAGTGTTGAAAAGTATTTATTGAAGCAACTCCAAAATGTAAAAAAAGAAGCCCATGGCATTGATCAGATTGGGCAAATTTTACTTCACCACCCCAAAGGATTTTCGCTTGATTGGCTGGCCAACCAAGCCCATCTAAGTCCGAGACAATTCGAACGAATATTCAAGGAAAGAATGGGGATTGGGCCAAAAATGTACAGCCGCATCAATCGTTTTTTCAATGCCTTTCAGTACAAGGAACTCCACCCGGAAGTCGATTGGTTAAGCGTTGCTCTTGATTTTGGGTATTCCGATTATTACCATTTGTGTAAAGATTCTAAACAATTTGCGCTAGTAACGCCAAATATTTTGCTCAATCAACTACAGTTACGCCCTGAACTGATGGCTCTTTTGGATCATTGAAGATTGGAATTTTACCTTGATTACACTATTTTCGTAATCCTAACTTATTCCTCAATGAACGCATCCAAAGGTCCACGCAAAGCCCTACCTCGAATTCCCGCCAAAAAAATACCCGCTGCCTTGATTTACGAAATCATGGACGGCAAGCCGATCTATTACAAAGGATATCGGGAAGTACTGAGTGGTAAAAAAACATTGGAGGAAGTTATAGGAGCTAGTACATTACAAAGTTTTATTCTTTCTTATATTTTAAAAATACTCTATAGAAACCTTGAAGCCAAAACGCACAACGTCTTAACAAATAAGTTAGGCATGTATCTCAACAGAAAAAACAACCTATCCGCTGACATCGCCATTTACGAAAAAACAAATTTTTCCGTAGCTCAAGCCAATAAACATTACGCAGTCGTTCCGCCCAAAATTCAAATCGAGGTGGACATTAATGCCGATACCGAAAACGAATTAATCGAAACATACGTCAATAAAAAAACCGATAAGTTATTTGAATTTGGAGTAGAAAAAGTCATCTGGGTGCTTTCCGATAGTAAAAAAATAATCGTCGCTACACCGACCGCGAATTGGGAAATCATTGATTGGAACAAAAATATCGAAGTCCTTGACGGGGTTAGTTTTTGTATTGGAAAATATCTGCAGGAGGGAGGCTCTCCGTTTGCCTAAATCTACCATTATTCAAAAACGATTGCATTCCATAAAATACCTTCTTTATTAAATGCAATCGTTTTGCTCTGTTCATTTGCTATCGATTCAATTCAAACACCATCCCTGGTGCATTATTTCGGGCTATAATATACAAAGATCTGCCTTGAGGATCACGCAAAGAGGCGATATGGCGAGCTTGCCCCGGAATGATAAAGCCTGATTGGCGGGGAGGAACAACGGAAAAATGCCCGCGCTCATCACCCAGCATTACCCAACCAAAACTGGCATCACAACGCCCAATAGCGGGCCGGTTTTCATAAAAATTACCCACCGCAATGAGGTCTTTTTTGCCGTCGCCATTGACATCTGTCACTGCAAAATCGGCAATTGGGCTGGTCTGAGCGGCTAAGGGGAAAGAAGCCAATTCAAAATTACTATTGCCTTGATTGATGGCCATGGCCGAAGCAAAGGTATAGGCCACTTGATGGGTAGCTCCTTTGAGATCGGCTTCACCAAAAATGCCTTCAAAGGTCGTTTCCGCAAAAGGGCGGTATTCCAAAAATTTCCTTCGCAAACTGGGCAATTGCCCCGCCACTTCATCCTTGGAAAAATAGAGGTAGCGTTTGTTTTGCTTGTAATAAGTGAGCATGGGATCCATCCGCAGGTTTTGGTCAAAATCGCGGACAAAGAGCTCCACTGGTTGTTTTTTAGATGCCTGCAGATCGGTATTGAGCCCCAAGTTTCCCAGCAACAGATCTTCATCACCATCGCTGTCCATATCAGCAATCCGCACGGTATTCCACCAACCTTGCGAGTTGGGCAAGGTTGTTTTTACCCAGCGCGTCGGCGAAATGGTAAAAAAGGTCACCGGCATCCATTCGCCAACAATGACCAGTTGAGGAGGTCCTCCCTGAGTGAGCATTTGCACGGCAGTGACCATGCCTAGGCTACTCAGTTCTGGCGCTATTTTTGCCGTTACATCGGTAAAGTTGCCCCTACCGTCGTTTTGGAACAAATAACTAGGCGGATTGACGCCATAACTCCCCGGCAAGCAACGCCCGCCAATAAACAGGTCGACGGCGCCATCTAGGTTGAAATCGAGGGGATACAAGGCTCCCACTACACCTTTCACGGTTATTTGAGAAGGTGCTAGTTGAAAACCGCCTTTCTGTCCGCCTAGGCCATAAGCTATTTGTAAGGTCGTTGTAGTTTGAATATCGGCATTTGGCGGCGCAGTAGGAACAAGTATTTTATCTTGAATGAAATCGCCATTGACGTCAAAAACAGTTGCCGCAGCATAACCCCCAGCCATGGGCTGAGAAAAACCATGCATCACCTGTCGGAAACTACCATCGTTGTTTTGATAAAAAGTAGACTGCACATCGTTCCCCACCAACACATCAGCTAAACCATTGCCATCTATATCGGCGATGTTCAAGGCCGGTCCTTGAGCCGACCAGCCATGTGGTAACAGCTGCTCCACATCAAAATCCGTCAGCGGTTTTTCTTCATGAGTAAATTTGAGGTTGTGCGCCTGTGATACTTCGCGGAAAAAGGGCGGGCTAACAGGATTAAAATCTAAACTCGCCTGAGTATAAGGATCAGTTTCTTTGATCACCAAACGCTGATTGGCTTTTGCATTTTTGATGATTTGACCATGACCGTCTGGCCAACGGATCTCCAAAGTATCGACTTGCTGAAGATCCCCCAAACCAAAATGGGCCACGGATTCAACGGCAGATTGAAAACCACGGGTGGCAAATACTTCATAAGTTTGTTGCAAATCGCCGGTTTTTGCTACAATCCTGGCGCCTAGCGCCTGTGTGTTTCCGCCCTTTCCGATCAGCTTGATTTGCAGATAGTTGTTTTTGAATTGAGTGCGACTGCGGTTCTCCATTACACTGGCCAAACCATTGAGATTGTTAGTGATTAGATCCAAGTCGCCATCTTGATCCAAATCGGCATAAGCGGCGCCATTGCTACACCCTACCCGATCCAGTCCCCATTCATTGGAAACCTTGGCAAAGGTTAAGTCTTTTTTATTCTGAAACGCACAATTGGCGACTTGTCCGCTGGGCATTTTGGCGGCCAGTTCCAAGTCGGCAGCGCCAGATTGTACCTGTTGATTGGAGATGTATTTGAGATAGTCCAGGTCATTTGGTCGGCGCCAGATGCCATTGGCGATGAAGAGGTCTTTCCAGCCATCGTTGTCGAGGTCGCAAAAAAGCGGCGCCCAACTCCAATCGGTAGCGGCCACACCGGCCATTTGACCAATTTCTGAAAACTGCGCTGTAGTGCCTTGCAAATTCCCCTGATTCAGTTGGAGCATGTTGCGTGAGTACTGATGGTAATACCCAAAATTGACTTTAAACTGATAAATATTGTAAGGATCGGCGCCAGCTGAGCTTTTCAATACCGTTTCATCATCAGGTTTCATATCGAGGGTGACGAGATCCAACCAGCCATCGTTGTTGTAATCGCCAATGTCGTTGCCCATAGAAAAGGTGCTGCTGTGTCCAAGCGTACCGCGAATGTTTTCACGAAACTTGCCATTCCCTTGATTGAAATAGACGTAGTCGTTTTCGTGAAAATCATTAGAAATGTAAAGATCCGGCCAGCCATCATTGTTGAGATCTCCGACCGCCACACCTAAACCATAGCCGATGCGGCTACCAAAAACTCCAGCTTGAGCGCTTACATCGCTGAAACGCTGGCCATCATTGCGGTACAGGCGGTCGCCACTCAGCGAATCCCTTTTTTCTCGAATACTGGCATCACCATAATTCTCTGGCGCGTGAACGGAGTGGTTGAGCAAATATACATCTAAGTCGCCATCGCGATCGTAATCAAAAAAAGCAGCCTGGGTGGAAAAACCGCGAAAATCGAGTCCATAAGCAGCTGATTCTTCGGAAAAATGGCCTTTACCATCGTTGATGTATAAGAGGTTATGGCCTTTTAGCGACAAATAGTTGCCTACTTGACAAACGTAAATATCCAGTGCGCCATCACCATTTACATCCGCCATGGTGACACCCGTGCTCCAGCCGCCATTGGAAACAATCCCAGCAGCAGCAGCAGTTGCTTCTTTGAAATGCAGATTCCCTTCGTTGAGGTACAATTGATTGGCGCCTTGGTTGGCGGTGAAAAACAAGTCGGGTTTCCCATCTTGGTTGACATCCCCTACCGCTACTCCGGCGCCATTGTAATAATAGAGGTATTTGATGATGTTTAGATCAGGCGTTTCGTGTAGCATATTCGCAAAACGAACACCGGATTCATCGGAGTTTAAGGTGCGAAAAAGCTTTTCAGCTGTAAAAACTCCAGATGAATGGCAACCCGCCAACGCCAACAATAACCCGGCTATACCCAAGGCACCCAAATGAAGAGAAAAAAACTTAAGCGAAGTAATCCAATGATTTTTCATAATGCTCCTAAATAATGATCGCAAAATTAGGCAATTGTTGGTACATTAGACATTCTAGGAACGGGTGAATAATAAATTGACATTTTAGCCGCCGCTATTTTGCTGCCAATCGACTATCTTTTGAGGCGCAATGTGGGGCATTGCAACGAAAAAGATGGGAAGAGTGTCAGTGAAAGAGCAAGGATAAAGTGGTAATTTATTGTTCTCCCGTTCCTTAATAAACAACCTTTCAATGATGGATCAAAAGGCAACGCTCTCTACCCTCTGGATTTTTTTAACCCTCAATTTCATATTTTGTGATGTATTTACCCTCATGCATGCCGATGATTTAAAACAACTGCTGACCGGCAAGGTTGGCGGAATGGAAATTACCGAAAGCTTTCTGCTAACTTTTGCGGTATTAATGGAGATCCCAATGGCAATGATCTTGATTTCCCGGATTACGAAATACAAAACCAATCGAATCTTAAATATTATTGCTGGAATCCTTTTAACGATGATTCAAGGATGGAGTTTGTTTGTTGGAAAGCCTACGCTTCATTATGCGTTTTTTAGCATTATTGAAGTTTTGACAACTATTTTCATAGCTGGGTATGCCTGGGCATGGGGTTATAAAGAGGATTTGGGAAATTAAAGAACGGTCAACCAATTCAAGCTCAACGCAGCAATTGCAAACTACCTTGGTACGACTTTCGAACTCCATCCGGGAACTCCACCACTGTTTGGAAAAGATAAACCCCTTCAAGCAAATGTTTGGATAAGGTTGGATCCCAGCCATATTCTGGTAAATTGATCGGCGTATCTTGTCGCTCAAAAAGCACGCCACCCCACCGATCAAAAATGCGCAGTACTACAATTTTGCTCCCTGATCGACCTTGTACAAAAAAGACATCGTTGTGCCCATCGCCATTGGGACTAAATGCGTCGGGAATGTACACTTCCCGAATGGGTGCTACTCGAATGACTAAACTATCTTCAACCCGACAGCCATAGGCGTCAACTAAAAATAATTTAACCATGCCTGATTGGGTAGCAACTGCGGTGGGGTTTGAGCAATCATCACAACTTAAGGTGATAAACGGAGATGCGTTCCATTTGATCTTAAACGGCTCATTTCCATTGCTTTGAAAAGCCAAGTCAAAAGGTACAGCCGGATCAACATCGCGAGGCGCGCCCAATCCAACTTGAAATTTCAATGGGCGCTGGCCAATAACCACCGAGTCGCGATAGTGAGCACAGGAAGTGAAGGCTTGTAAAGTATACACTCCATTGCGCGTAGTTGTCAACGTGGATCCGGTGCTTCCATCACTCCAAAGATAAGAATCGGCAACAACGGGAGATTGGATGAAAACTGTATCCCCATTGCAAGAATACCTCGGTTTCAGCGCCAACCTAAGATCAGCCGCGGCTACTACTTCCACGATATTGGGATCATTGGGTGCTGGCGTGTCTTCATCATCCGACAGGATATGCGAACCATCGGCTAAAGGTAATCCAATTAAACTGGCCTGAGAACTCCATTTTCCTGGTTTAATATCTCCTACCGCTACTGTTATTCGAATCGTATTTTTGTCCAATAAAATATCCATATTGCTCAATTCCAGCCTATTGGTACCTTCTCCGCTTTCGATAGTACGTAGTTTAGAGGTCATCGATTCAATTTTTTTTATCGTAAAACCTGCTGGGAACTGATCTACAAAATTTAGCCCCAGCCAACTGGTGCCAATTTGATTTTGAATGTGATAAGTAATTTCAATTTCGGAACAAGGAAGGATTTTCGAAGGCGTAATTTTTTTTTGGAAATATAAAGAATTAGGACACGAGCAGCCATCGGTGTCTTTGGCCGGCAAGCCTTCATAAATTGGCGTCACTTTACCAGTGAATTTGTTGACTTTGAAAAGAGTACTACTGGTTTCGCCGCCAGCAATTGAACCATAACCGTACAACTGGCCGCTTTTGTCAAAAAAAAGTGCTGTAAGGCTGGCACTGATGGTGGGAAAAGTATAACCGCTTACGGTGTTGGCGCCTAAAGAAATGACCCGCTTGTTTTTGGTGTCAAAACCGTACATTCCACCTAGAAGAGGATCAACCGCTACATCACTGATATTGACCGGGCCATCACTCAGCAATGGCGATAGACCTGCGCGAAAAGGGGTCACTCCAGTATTGATGTTGATGTTGAAGATCTGATGGTCAGCGCCTGTTTCAGGGTTTCGACCAATGACGGTCAGGTTCCTCCCCAAGGCATCTACCGTTCCCGCCCAATATTCGTTGGCTAAGTTAAGATTAGGCGGTATGCCCAAATTGGTCATCTGCCCCTGACCGTCAATGCGCAACAACTCTTTAGAATTGAAATCCAATCCATAAAGATAACCGTCAGATACATTGTACCCCAAGCAAGTGACCCGACGTTTGGGATCACTCAATATGATGAGGTCTATCTTGGGTGGAAGATTATTCTCACGAGGTTGGATACGTTGTAAAACGCTACCACCATTATTGTAAGCAACGAGGTACAAAGACCCATCACAAGCAATGTTTTGGCCATTCGCAGTACTGCAAACAAGTAAAAAGCCAATTATAAAAGGTAAGTAAAAAATTGCCGTATTAGTAGTTTCCTTCATTGTCTCTTCATCTTCAACAACGCTGATGGAAATGTACGGCATTTTTTTACGCTATCGCATTGAAAATGGGCAATTTACTGCCAGTCAAATGACAATATTCCTTTTTTTGCTACTTCCAGTCAAAAATCTGCAAGGCATCATTATTTCGCGCCACCAGCAATTGTTTTTTCCCTTTGATCTGCAAAATGGCAAAATCACGAATTTGACCATCCAATTTCAAACCTGATCGGGTACTTGAAACGGGGGTAAAATGGTTTTTGCCATCCCCGCGCAGCCACAACCCATAACTGGCATCATAGCGGCCTACTTCGGGTTTCACATTGTACAAGTTACCGCCCAGTAGGATGTCTAAGTTGCCATCATGGTCAAAATCTTCAATCATCAAGGCATAATTGGGCGACAACTGTGCCTGAATGGGGAGTGCTTGCAAGCCAAAATGGCCTTTCCCATCATTGATAAGCAAGGAGGTTTCCATGTACTTCGCTTCCAAAACCAAGGCGCCTTTTAATTGAGCCGGCGTGAAGATGTCGCTGATGGTTTGATTGGCGTAGTACCTGTATTTTAAGTATTTTTTCTTGAGTTGCGGGATTTGTGCCAGCAGATCATGACGCAGCACTAAGGGATACGCTTTGTCATCTTGATAAGCGGTGACAATCTGTTCCACTGTTCCATTTTGGTCAAAATCATTGACGTACATTCTAAGCGGCTTTTCTGGCGAAGCATGGAAACGCGAGTTCAAACCTTGATTGCCTACCAAATAATCTATATCACCATCTTTGTCCAAATCGGCGGCTTTTACACAGCTCCACCAACCTTGGGTAGCAGCAAGTCCTACGGCCGCGGTAACATCAGTGAATTTTCCTTTGTTGTTGGCAAAAAGTTTAATCGGCATCCAATCACCAATCACCATCAAATCCATATCCCGGTCGTTGTCAAAATCAGTCCAAATGGCATCTTTGATCATGCCTATTTTACTCAAACCTGGAGCGATCTGCGGACTTACATCGGTGAATTTCCCTTTGCCATCATTGTTCAAAATATAACCATTCACGGGTATGCCATATTGCCAGGGTTGTGATTGTACCCCCACAAAAAGATCTAAATCACCGTCTTGATCATAGTCAGCCGCCCGTACGCAGGAAGTAGATTCAAAATTAAAGGTCGGCAACAATTGACCTGACTTTTTGAAATTGCCCTTTCCATCATTAAAATACAAACGATCGATCAAGGCTGTAGAACTGCTGGGAAACTCATTGCCTCCGCTGCAAACATACAAATCGGCATCTCCATCACGATCGGCATCAAAAAACAAAGCCGTTTCATCTTCACATTCCCGATCAACTGTAAACAGCGCTTGATTGGTTTCGTGAAAATTTCCGTTCCTTTCCTGAACAAACAAATGCCCTGGACTGTCTTTCGCGCCGCCTACATAAAAATCATCAAGCCCATCGCCGTTGACGTCGCCTTTGGCAATCTTTGGCCCATCGGTAGATTGCATTAGATAGGTAAGTCGGTCGCGGTCAAAATCGGAAAAATCATTTTCCTTATGTTTATAATTAATGCCATTGATGGCGGTCATTTCTTGAAAAACATGGAGGTCGATGGGCATACTTGATGCGACGGGGGTAGTATTGGCATCTTGTTGTTTAAGCACCAGAGTCTGGTTCGCTTTGACATTGGTGACAACAGTTCTTTTCCCATTAGGCCAATCCACCACCACGGTGTCAACCATTTTGTGTTTTCCCAGTCCAAAATGCAAGCGGGGATCCATTGTGGATTCAAAACCACGCATGGGCATCTCTTCCAAGTATTGCTGTTGTCCTTGGAATTTGAGGGTAGCCCGCGCCCCCAAAGCAAAGGTATTTTTCCCCTCTCCTTTGAGTTGTAACTTAAGATAATTAAAGTCTTTTTGCAACACGTTGCTGTTGTTGCGGTACACAAAAGAGGGCATATTGACGTTATTGACCACTAGATCTAAGTCGCCGTCATTATCAAGGTCGCCATACGCTGCGCCATTGGAATGGCTGGGTTTACCCAATCCCCAATCTTTTGCTTTGTTGGTAAATTGCAGGTTACCGCCGTTTCTAAATGCGTAATTCGGGATGGGTTCCACGGGCATAGAATCGATCAAAATTTTGAAGTCAACCCCTTGATTGGTGATTACCGAGCGTTTGGTGCCTTCGTTGCCAATGAAGTTGACATAGTCTTGATCCGTCAAATCATTATAAATCCCGTTGGCCACAAAAATATCTTTAAAGCCGTCGTTGTCGAGATCCACGAAAAGCGCCCCCCAGCTCCAGTCGGTAGCTTCTACCCCCGCTAAGCGGCCCATCTCGCTAAAAGTGCCGTCGCCATTGTTGAGTTGCAAGGTGTTGCGCGTAAATTGGTGGCCATAGCCATTGTCTTCATTGTATTTGTAACGATCCCAGTTGTCGAATGTAGTCTTGGTTTTTAAGCGCCGATCATCGCCAGGCAACATATCGGTAGCAAAAATATCGGGTAGCCCGTCGTTGTTAAAATCGGCCATATCGGCGCCCATCGAGGCTGCGGAGGTAGCTTTAATTGACTGCTCCAAGTTTTCCCGAAAAGTACCGTCGTGGTTATTGATGTAGAGGTAATCCCGTTCAAAAAAATCGTTTGAAACGTAGATGTCTTGCCATCCATCCTGATTGACGTCGCCTACCGTTACCCCCAAGCCAAAACCAATCACACTACCATAGATGCCCGCTTTCTCGCTTACATCGGTAAAATGCGCGCCATCGTTGCGAAAGAGTTTATGTCCGCCCAATGGATCGCGCACATCGCGTACTTTTTTCCGTAAGTTGAAACTGCCAATGGCTTGGAAAGAGTTGTTAAGCAAGTACATGTCCAAATCGCCGTCTTTGTCATAATCAAAAAAAGCGGCATGGGTGGAATAGCCCCGATCTGCCAAGCCATATGCTTCGGCCATTTCTTTAAAGGTTCCATCTTGGTTGTTGATGTACAGCTCATTCTGGCGGTCATCGCCTTTAACATCGCCAGAGTTGCACACATAAATATCCAACCAGCCGTCGCCGTTGACATCAGCCATGCTTACACCCGTTGACCAAGCGCGTTTACCGCTGACGCCAGCTTTTTTCGTTGCATCTTCAAATTGCCAATTGCCCTTGTTCAAGTACAAACGATCCGGTTCCATGTTGGCCGAAAAATAGATGTCAATTAAACCATCGTTGTTGACATCGCCTAATGCTACACCGCCGCCATTGTAGAAATTGCGGTAGGTAAAAACGTTGAAACTACGATCGTATCGCAATTGATTGATGAAATCGATCCCGGTTACCGAGCTTGGCATTTCCGAAAACAAGGTGGTGGTTGGAATTTCTTCAGCTTTTTTGAGTGGTTTTTCACAGGCACTCAACAGAAAAAAAACAACCATCAGCAAAAAGAAGCCGCCGATAGGCAAGGCTATAGTTTCTTTAAGTTTCATAACATTTTTTTCTCTCTGGCTCATTTTTTTGCCAATAGCATCAGTTTTTCTCTACTGCCGATGCATCAATGATGTCTTCTTCAGCCGGTTTTGCGGTTAAATCCGTGAATACCACCAATACCTTTTCTTCATCTTTGATGGAAACCACTATCCGCCGGTTGCCGTCAATTTTTGCAAAAACAGCTCCTTTGTCGGTATCATCAATTTTAAAAAAGCCAGCTCCGTAACTTTTTTCAAGCAACTTGATCAATTTGGGCTGTAAGTGATCGGACTGAAAATTGATGTTCCAGGGCGCCCAGGCCTCATAAGTATATTCGGCCTTCATGGCGCTAATTTTAGTATCAGAAAATTCGGGAAAGAAATGCATGACCACCACATCGTTAGCCTCTTTTAACTTGTACTCTACCATACTGGCTAAGCCATTGGTAATCAGTTTTTGCTTGTTGAGTTCAGTGCAACGGTCAAAAAAAGCTTGGCGCGGCATACCAAAGTAAATGCCTAAAAACAGGCTATCGTTTCTAATGCCCTTAGCCAATTCGGCTTTTGCCTTTCTATCGTATTCTGATCCGCAGCCAACAAATAAGAAAGTCAGTAAACCTATGCTGATGAGGCTGCATAAGCTGGAAAGTGTTTTAAGTTTCATTTTGTACATTATTAATGATAACAACAGCGTGAAGAGCAAATGTCTACTTCACGGAAAATACCTCCATCCAATCGTTATTCTTGGCGACCAATATTCGTTTTTGGTTGCCAGAACGGATCTCTTTCAAATCTCTAATCTCGCCTTTTACTTGAAAGCCTGACTGTTTGGCGATCAAAGGCTTAAATTGTCCATTACCCAATCCTTTCAAGTACTGGCCGTAGCTGGACATGTAAACGCCGGTTTCCGGTTTTGCCCGGGAAAAATTACCACCCAAGAGTAGATCCATTTTTCCATCTTGGTCAAAATCTTTGGCCAGTATTCCAAAAACCGGCGACAGTTGCGCAGCGTCTGGCAACATTTGCAGCGCAAATTTACCTTTCCCTTGGTTAATTGCAAGGGCTGATTGCGTGATAAATACTTGCCAATGGATGGCTTTTTTCAAGCCTTCTGCTCCAAAAATATCAAGCATGGTTTGCCCAGGGTACGATGAAAACTGCAAATACTTTTTGCGCAAACTGGGTATCTGTTTAACCAAATCGGGCAATAACGCAATCGGGCATGATTTCCCGTCTTGATACATGCAAATGATTTGCTCGGCAGTACCATTGGCGTCAAAATCATTGAAGTAAAAATCAATAGGTTCGGTTGCACTGGCTTTGAAGCGGGAATTCAATCCCAAATTTCCCAACACCAGATCTTGATCGCCATCGCCATCGATGTCAACGGGTTCTATACAATTCCAAAAGCCGTTGCTTTTTTCAAATCCAGCCTCTTGGGTAGTTTCCGTGAACCGCCCTTGATCGTTGCGAAATATTTTGATGGGCATCCATTCCCCGCACACTACTAAGTCTAAATCCCGGTCGCCATCAGTATCTACCCAACGGCCGGCGGTGATAAGCCCGCATTGAATCAAGGAAGGCGCAACATTTTGCGTTACATCTTGAAAATTGCCTTTACCGTCGTTTTTCAACACATAGCCATTGACCGGCGCACCATACAAAAATGGCTTTAACCGCACGCCGACAAACAAATCCAAATCGCCATCACCGTCAAAATCACCGGGATCAACACAAGAGGTGCTTTCAAATTGAAAAGTGGGTAAAACTTGGTTGGAACGGGTAAATTGACCGCGGCCATCATTGAAGTACAAGCGATTGGCCAAGGCAAATGAGCTACTTGGAAATTCATTGCCCCCACTGCATACATACAAATCTAAATCCCGATCGCCATCGGCATCAAAAAATGCAGCATCGGTGTCTTCACTGGATTTATCGTTTTCAAATGCTGGTTGTACGCTGCGCTTGAATTGCCCATTGGCTTGTTGAAGAAACACTACACCCGCTTCTTCTTTGGCCCCGCCTACATAAAAATCTTCCCGACCATCCCGATTGACATCGCCCACCGCCATTTTTGGCCCTTCGGAGGAATACATTTGGAACAACAAACGATCACGGTCAAAATCCGAAAATTCGTTTTCCTGGTGTTTAAAATCAATGCCCGTGGTAGCCGTGATTTTAGAAAAAAGCGGGGCAGCAAAATGGTTTTTTTCTAATGGCGACGCATCAAGGGTGGCCGCCGATTGTTGGAGTTTTAGTTTTTCTCCGGCTTTGATTTGGGTTTTGAGGGTATACTTACCATTCGGCCAGGCCACTACCAGCGTATCCACCATTTTCCAATCGCCTAAACCAAAATTTAGGCGGGCATCTACGCAAGATTCAAAACCGCGCATCGGGAACAATTCTTGAAACAGGGTTTGTCCTTGATGTCGTATGGTGACTTGCGCGCCAATGGCAAAGGGGTTTTTGCCAGCCCCTTTCAATTGGATATTCAGAAAATTGCCTTTCCCTTTGCGCAACACGTTGGTGTTGTTGCGGTAGACGAAAGCGGGCATGTTAATGTTGTTGACCACCAGATCCAGATCCCCGTCGTTATCGAGGTCGCCATAGGCTGAGCCGTTCGAAAAACTGGGTTCGCCCAATCCCCATTGTTGCGCTTGATTGACGAAGTGCAGGTTGCCCTGGTTTTGAAAGGCAAAATTGGCAATGGGTGAAGAGGGCATGGCATCCACCATTTGGGTAATCACCGCCTGTCCCTTTTTTTCATGGATCAATTGACGTACTACAGCCGGGTTGGAATAAAAATTGACATAATCTTGATCCGTCAGATCGCGCAATAAACCGTTGGCAACAAAAATATCTTTGTTGCGGTCGTTGTCAAGATCGGCAATTAAGGCGCCCCAACTCCAATCCGTGGCATAAGTGCCTGCCATACGGCCTATTTCGCTAAAAGTGTTATCTTGATTATTGATTTGCAATACGTTGCGCGTAAATTGGCGAAAGTAACCGTTGCGCACATTGCTTTGGTATTTGTTCCAATCCTCAAAATTGGTTTTGGTTTTCATCCGCGCTTCTTTGGCCGGTAGCATATCGGTGACAAAAATATCGGGGAAGCCGTCGTTGTTTAAATCCGCCATATCGGCGCCCATCGAGCTTTGGCTAATTTCTTGAAACTGATCTTCGAGCACTTCGGTGAAAGTGCCGTTTTTATTATTGAGGTAGAGGTAATCGCGTTCAAAAAAATCGTTGGAGACATAGATATCCGGCCAGCCGTCGCGGTTGGTATCGCCAATGGTGACGCCCAATCCGAAGCCAATGTTGCTGCCATAAATACCTGCGGCGGCACTGACATCTATAAATATTTTGCCATCGTTACGGTACAAGCGATTGCCGCCTTTTTTATCGCGGGTCTGGCGTTGGTTTTTGATCAGGTCATAGCCGCCTACCGAGCGAACCGAATTATTGAGGAGGTAGCAATCCAGATCGCCATCGCGGTCGTAGTCAAAAAAAGCGGCGTGGGTAGAGAGTCCCAAATCCGCTAAGCCATAGGTTTTGGCTTGCTCGGTAAAGGTAAGATCGCCGTTGTTGATGAAGAGTTCGTTGTAGCGTCGTTTGCCTTCGGGTCGGCCCGATTTACAAACATAGATATCCAATAAACCGTCGCCATTGACATCGGCCATGGCAACGCCCGATGACCACACATTTTTTGAAGCCAAACCTGCGCGGTTGGTGATGTTTTCAAACTGGAAGTTTCCTTTGTTGAGGTAGAGTTGATTGCCCGACATGTTGGCGCAAAAAAATACGTCGATCAGCCCGTCGTTGTTGATATCGCCTAGACCTACGCCGCCGCCATTGAAAAAATTGCGAAAAGTGTAGGGGTTGTAATCTTCGGTATAGGTGACTTTATTGACAAAATCGATGCCCGTAACCGCTTCAGGTATGGAGCTAAAAAGTAGATTAGCTGGTATGGTAGCTGCCGCTTTTTGATGTTTTTGACAGGCTAGCACCAAAAAAAGAACAGCAATGAAGATGAAGCTTTTTATCCCTATTTGAACCCCCATGTATGTTTAGATTAAAAATGAAAACAGCCTTCAAAGATGCTAAAATAAAGCCGTATCGCCCATCGGATTGTATCCTACAAATAAAATGAAGTAAAAAAAGAAAAGCAAGCAGTCCGTAAAAACTGCTTGCTTTCTTTTATCCTACAATTGTATCTACTTCAGGAATACACCTGATGTACAATAAAACTGAATCGATTAATAACCTGGGTTCTGAACCAAGTTAGGGTTGGCCAATAACTGAGCTTTAGGGATTGGCCACAATTGCTTCGTTGCCGCAGCAGCTGGGGTGAAACCATAAGCTTTGGTGAATTGACCAAAACGGATCATATCAGAACGTCTCCAAGCTTCAAAGAACATTTCCCGGCCACGCTCAGCGTAGAGGTTATCAGCAGTCAAAGCCGTATATGCTGGTACAGCTGAACGGGTACGGATTTGGTTAACCAATGCCAATGCTGATGCATCGCCAGGAGTTAGACGCCATTGGGCTTCTGCTTTGGTCAACAAAATGTCGGCATAGCGGAAGATTGGGAAGTCGGTACTCAAGTTTGGCGTAGACTTCAATGGGAATTCAAACTTACCGACGCGTACGCCAGCTTGACGCTGACAGTTCGGGAAGTGTTGGTTGATAGCTGGCGTAAAGTTCAATGGCGGACCGTCTGGGTCATCAGCACTTGGGTCAACAACTTGGGTACGACCATCAGCCAAGTACTGTTGCCCTGCCAAGAAGTTACCGCGAATTTTCTGGTTGCCGGAGATCCCTTTACGAGCATCGGCATTATCATACGTGCTGTAGAATTCTTGGAGCGAGCAATAGCCGTTCCAAGGCTGATCCGTCAAGTTGAATGTACCTTGGCTACCATAGTGCAAGGTCATCTGTGGTAAGTTAAACCCTTGGGCAAATACTTTGTCATAAGGAATAACAAAAATGTTTTCCTTAGAAGTAGCGTTATCAGAGTTAAAGTTGTTGAAGTAGTTGTCTTCCAAGCTGTAGAAGCCAGAATTGATAACTTCGTTACTAGCAGCAATTGCTTTAGCCCACTGAGGCGTACCGGTGTAAATACCAGCGTTCAAATACAATTTAGCCAAGATTGCCTGACCAACATAGTAATGAACACGGGCATAAGTAGCCGAACCAACCGTCTTTGTCAACAAAGGAACGTTGTCAGTCAATTCTTTTTCAACAAAAGCAAAAACGGTAGCACGTGAAGCAGTAGCTGGTTTGAAGTCAGCAGCTACGTCGAAACGGTCTACGATCGGAACGTTACCGAAAGAGTCCAACAACCATAGGTACCAAAGGGCACGCAATACTTTCAACTCCCCCAAGAAAGGCTTAGCCAAAGTTTCGCTTACTGCACCCTTAGCGATCAAATCATTGAATTGGAAGATCAAACGGTTACAAGTGTTAACCCCGCCGAAAAGGTCTTTCCAAGCGTTACCAAGACCTTCGTCGTTGCTATCGTAATCATGACGGTGCGCGCGGAGCCATTGGCCGCCATCAAACCAGTCACCACCACGTTGGGGGATCATCACTTCGTCAGAAGAGATTTCCTGAACCGACATATAGGTATTATGGCTCTCAAAAAAGTACAACCTAGTATAAGCTGCACCAAGAGCTGCCACGAATTCGTCTTCGTTTTTGAAGAAGTTTTCTGGCTGCACACTGCTGTAGACTTTCTCTTTCAAGTCGCTACAGGATTGGTTGAATGTGATCACAAATAGTCCTGCCAACAGGACTTTGATCCAATATTTCTTCATGATTGTCAATGAATTTAATCCATTAATGATAAACATTATCCTCGAAGTTATTGCAACAAAGTTAAGTCGTTTTTGCTCGCCTAACTTTCATTTATTTCAAAACTTTCGGGAATAAATGCAATTAAGATGACAAATCTCCATTACTTCTCCCTAAGCCTTTGCTTGGCAAGAAGTAATGGGATTTAAGATTGTTTAGAAACCTAGGTTTACCCCGAAGGTAACACCTCTTACCATAAAGTAAGTATTCCGGCGGTCGATACCAGGAGACAATGCAGCATTTGCACCACCTTGTTCGATGTCGGTGAAGCGTACTTCAGGATCTGATCCGGTATACTTGGTGATTACAAACAAGTTCTGACCAGCTATGTAGGCGCGAACACGGTTAAACGCACTTCCAGGCTTCAGTTTGACGGTATAACCCAAAGTTGCGTTATCCAACTTCAAGTAGGAACCGCTTTCTACATAATGGCTGTGGAAAGAAGCAGCTGTAAAGTTCTTTGGATCATAGAACTTGGTATTTACCCGGTTCCAGGTCAAAGTGTTGTTGGTTTCGTAGAAAGTCCGGTATTGGTTGATCAAATCGTGGCCAAAAACTCCGCGGAAGAAAACGTTCAAATCAAAGTTACCGAATTTGAAGGTGTTACCAAAACCGATTTCCGCTTTTGGCAAACCGTTGCCGATTACTTTCTTGTCTCCTTCACTACCTGGGTCGTCTGCCTTGCCGTCGCCGTTCAAGTCCTGTACAATCCACTTTCCTTCAGGGGTGTAGCCCTTGTAAACTGCGCCCCAGAAATTACCAATCTTTTCGCCTTCTTTTACACGAATCATGTTGAAGTTGTTCAAACCAGGAGAACCTACCCCAGCAAGGAACAATTCACCTAGTTTTGCTTCAGGTGTAGAAAGAGAAATGATGCGGTAATCCAAGTAATAAGTACCCGTTAAAGAGGCTGTGTATTCGAATTTCTTCGTTTTGATGATGTTGTAGTTCAACGCCAATTCCAAACCTTGGTTTTTCAATTCACCCAAGTTGGTCAAAGTAGAACCAACCAAGTTTGGTGGAACAGGTACGTTGATGTCGAACAACAAGTTTTTCGTCTGTGTGTTGTAGAAGTCGATCGAACCGGTCAGGCGGTAGTCCAAAGCAGAGAAGTCCAAACCAATGGTCAAGTCTTGTTTACGTTCCCATTGTAGATTAGGGTTAGCATTTCGAAATGGACCATAACTAGGTACAAAACTACCGTTGTAGAAAAACTGTTGGCCTGGTCCGAACAATTGCAATGAATTGTAGCTTGATCCAGGCGCGTTACCTACAACCCCGTAGCTGGCGCGCAATTTCAATTGATCAGCAAATTTGATGCCAGTCAATTTTACCAAATCTACCGCAGCAGACAAACCAGGGAAGGTACCGTATTTGTTGTTTTCTCCAAAACGTGAGTTACCGTCACGACGTACGTTGGCATTGAAGAAGAACGTATTGTTGTAGCTCAAGCTCAAACGACCGAACTGAGAAACGACAGTATAATCGTTCTGGTAGCTATAAGCACTACCCAAACCCAATGGAAAGTCTAAGCTAGCTCCCAAGTTGTTGTAACCAAAACCATCAGTCAAGAATTTACCGCCTGTAGCGCCAAAACCTTGAAAGTTCAAGTAGTTGTAGTCATAACCTACGGTAGCGTTCAAGTTCAATTTGCCGATGTCTTTTCTGTAGGACAATTTAAACGTAGCCTGACGGTTACGTTCTTGGTCTTGACGACGGTTGGCAGAACCTTGTGCACCAAACCCGCCAGATTTTGCTGTACGGTTGGCATAAGCACCACCAAACGTGTTGTCACGTTTTTCAGAATAGAAAGCCGAAGCGGTCAAATTCTTGATGATGTCGTATTCCAACTGCAAGCTACCTTGGAACTGGCTCAAATCCTGGTTGATGTTGTTTTGTTTTTGAGTAGAAACCGGGTTGAAGTAGTCGAAGTTGTCTTGTTCGAAATAACCGCCAAATTTTACGTTTTCAGGTGCATTAGAAAAAATGGGAGCGGTAGGGTTGAACAAGTTGGCTTGACGCAAAGGAGCGGTAAACAAACCGTTGCCGTTAGCGCCAACATCATGACGTGAAGTAATCGTCAAGCTAGTGCTGAACCGCAAACGATCGTTCAATGCTTTGTGGGTCAAGTTAACGCGCGCATTAAGACGGTTTTGGTCATTGCCGTTAACAACACCCTGCAAACCACGGTAGTTAGCCGATACGCGGAATGACGTCTGCTTGTTACCAGCAGAGATCGACAAGTTGTGAACTTGTGACAATGCCGAACGCGTAACTTCTTTTTGCCAGTCGGTATTAGAACCGTTGTCGCTCCAACCACGCTTATCGTTAGCAGGCAAAGAAGCGCCAAGGGCACGCCATTCCGTAGCATTCATTACTTGCGTGTTGCGGAAAGCATTGTCAGCAGTGATATAACCGTTGTAATCTACCGAAGATTTACCTTGAGCACCACTTTTAGTAGTGATCAGGATTACCCCTGAAGAAGCACGAGAACCGTAGATGGCCGCAGAAGAGGCATCTTTCAGGACGGTCATGCTAGCGATGTCGTTAGGGTCAACGTTGTCCAAAGTACCACCGATGATACCATCAATAACGATCAGCGGCTGAGCGTTGGCGCCAAGGCTTGACAAACCGCGCAAACGGATGTTGAAGCCTTCGTTCGGGTTACCCCCTGGGCGAGCAATCGTCAAACCTGCTACCTTACCTTGTAGTAACTGAGCAGCACTGGTGATGTTACCACCGTTGAATTTTTCAGCATTTACGTTCACAATGGCGCTCGATACTTCGCGCGTTTTTTGTGAACCATAACCGGTTACTACCACTTCGTCCAATGACTGACCAACAGCAAGCTGAATGTCAATCACGTTAGAAGCACCAATAGCGATACGCTGAGAAGTGTAACCAGTGTAGGAAAATTCCAATTCCTTGGCATCACCAGAAACTTGGAGCGAATAGGCGCCATCAAAGTCGGTAACTGTACCCGTAGAAGTACCCGAAACAATGATGTTTGCACCGATTAATGATTCCCCGGAACTCTTATCCGTTACCTTTCCGGTAAGGGTACGATTCTGAGCGATGGCAAAGTTGCATAAGAGCGCTGCCACCACTACGAGTAACCATCTCGAGCAATAGTCGAATTTAAGTTTCATACATTATCTAAGTTTGGTTTAAAAAAATACAAAGTCGAATATCTTAAGTTCCTATAAACCAAGGAATTGTTGCAATTGTCAAACAGGCTATTCTGGTTGGGTAAAAAACAATTTTTTGTTCTGTTTGGGATTACAATGGTAGTGTGGCGAAGTTTAATTTACTATCGCGGGGTAAAAGTCCTAAATTAGTATAAAATAACCAAGAATCTTGCGAAAGATTTTTTTTTCAAATTGTTCTACAAAATTAAATTTCGAATCGACAAATCTACTGTTTTTAAGTTAAAAAAAAGTAAAATCGGGTGTGATAAAGTTTACAATTGATAATTTCTAGCAAAATGGCTAGATTTTTGGTTGATACCAGTGCTTTGGTAGTATTTTAGAGCTTGTTCAGATTTTGGATTCTGGGCGGTTATCAAACACCTAATCCAATTACCGGAATCATTTAGGAATGAAATTACATCGACAACTGTTATTATCGCTGCTCCTATTCACTGCGCTTCCAACCTATTTGTCGGCTCAACGCAATGATTTGTTGTTCCCTCCTGGACAGCAAAAGGTTGAAATTCCGTTCGACTACCAAAACAACTTCATCATAGTCAGCTTGGTTTTCAATGAGATTTTCCCATTGCGGTTCATTTTCGATACCGGCGCAGAGAATACCATCCTCATTCAACGGGAGATCACCGATCTCCTACAAGTCGATTATCAAAAAAGATTTACCATCCAAGGAGCAGACTTAGGAACTCCTTTGTTTGCTTATCTAGCCCGAGGCATCCATTTGCGCATTGGCGAAATGCACGCCTACGACCGATCCATTTTAGTATTGGAGGAAGATTATTTCCACTTTGATCAATTTTCGGGGATTGATGTGCATGGTATCCTGGGCGCTGATTTTTTTCGCCGCTTTGTAGTAAAGATCAATTACCAAAAACAAATCATTACGCTACAAGATCCTATATCCTTCAAACCACCCAAAGGGGGGCGCTATTTTGAATACCCTATGGAAGTACACCGCAATAAGCCCTATATTCATGTGGAAACGCTATTGACCAATGATACGATGGTCAATACAAAGCTATTGATGGATACTGGGGCGAGTATTCCTTTGTTGCTCTATACGGCTACAAACCCTCTTCTACGGATGCCGGCAAAAGTAATCGAAAGCAATATTGGTATAGGCTTAGGCGGCATTATTTATGGTTACCTAGGGCGCATCAAACAATTGAAGCTCCAAAAAAATCCATATGAAGAAATTCTTACCAACTTCCAGGAATTACCCCCCGTGATTGACACCTCTTTTTTGCATGGTAGGAATGGCATCATTGGCAATCAACTGCTGGAAAGATTTGTGATCCTCATCGATTACATCCATGAGAAATTGTACTTGCAGCCGGATGTAGGTTATAAAAATGACTTCATCTTTGATCGCAGCGGACTCATTTTGGCTGCTTCCGGTGACAACCTCAATAAATTCACGGTATTTGATTTGGTTCGCAATGGACCGGCGGAAAGGGCAGGGATCATGCGGGGCGACGAAATCAGAACAGTCAATGGTTTGCCCTCGCGTTTTTTCAGGTTGGAGGATCTCAATCAAAAGTTTCGGCAAAAATTGGGCAAAAAAATCAAATTAGTGATCTATCGCAATGATGTGCGGATGGAAAAAGAGTTTGTATTGGAGTTGATTATTTGATTCCAATGCCCAATCTGCCAATGTCATTGATTTAAGGAATCGTTAAACAATAAAGCATCCACTTGGCCTTGCACTTTCACCGCCGCTCTTCCTATCTTTTTCATTATACTTCCCACATTGCGCCTCAAAAGATAGGAAGAGCGGCAGCTAAATAGCGGCGGCTAAATGGAAACTCTATTATTCCCCCGTTCCTAAGCTCAATTATGTACCGTGCCGACGGCACTCTTAAACCGTTGGTTGACCTTTTCGCCGGATTGAAATCCGGCGCTACAACATAAATCAAGCCGATGGCTCTCATCGCTAGCCATTAACATAGTCCTTAAAAGCCTATTCGGTACTCTTTATATTAAAATGCTTGGGCTGTAAATGTTACAGGAATAGTAGCTTTGAGCTGTTTTCCAATCGACTAAAGGCTGAACGAACTAGAGGCGTAGCCTCGATTCATTTTGTAGCAATGGGCTTTAGCCCGTTGGCAAAAAAGGTCAGCAATTGGCAAGGAGAGCCGTAGGCTCGAAACATATAAGGTAAAATCGTAACTATCCAGCCATCCGTAAAATTTCTGAAGGGAATGTATATTTATAGCAGATGGATAGGTACAATGTTTTTCATAGGAGTTAAAAAACAGAAGGGCAATCCTACCATATCGGTAAAATTGCCCTTCAACTGTTTAAAACCCAAATCTTTCGATTCAGCTTATTTCTTCCACTCTGCAAGAGAGAGTTCGTTCATTTTTACGTAGTCGTCGTTTTTAGCTTTTTTAGCCAAATCCAATGACTTGGTAGCAGCAGCAATAGCTTCTGGCTTCTTGCCCAAATCAGCCAAGATTAAAGATTCGCGACGCAAAGTCCAGAACTGAGGATCCATTGCGTTGGCTTTTTGAATCCATTCCAAAGCTTTTTTCAAGTCTTTTTTGTTGTCGTGGTAGTAGTTTGCAGCCGCAGCATAATCGTTAGCAGAAGGGCCAGCCATTATGCGATCGATAGCGTCAGCTACTTTCTTGTCAACTTCTACTTCCAAAGGCAAGCTTGCTTTGGTCATATCCCACATTACATCGATGGTTGCAGTGTTGTTTTTCACGTTGCCCAATTCGATGGTAAAGGTTTCAACTTTAGCGCCCAATTTCTCAGACTTCACCATAAACATTGCAGCTGGAGTTTTTTCTACATAGCTGTTCCAATCACCTGTTTCATAGGTATACAACATAACTTTCCAATCGCTAGCCATTGGAGTAGTCAAGATCGCGTAATCGCCTTTTTTTAGCGCTTGTCCGCCAACCTTGACATCGTCGCCAAAAGAGAATTTGGTAGCGCTATTAGCGCCCGTTCTCCAGATTTTGTCATTAGGAACAACGGCACTAGCGGCAGAACCAAAAATGATACGTCCCTTTACGCTTGGACGAGAGTAAACAATAGTAACGTCAGTCAAACCTACTTTTTGCTTCAATTCTGCCGTCGGGCTAGCTGAAGGTGTTTGAATTTGCGCGTTTAAAGACAATCCTAGAAAAAGAGCAGAGCAAGTGATGATCAATCGCTTCATCAGTATTTGGTTTTAATGAAAAAAATTAGTGATTTCGGGTGTGAAATTAGTTATTTAGATTTGAGATTTTGATTATTTTTAAAAATTGCCAATATGTTGCCAGATTGATTCAAACAGTCTTTCTTCGCAACAACACTTATAAATACCACTGCTAATAGATTTTATCAACATGACCATCGCCCTTATCGCCCACGACGGCAAAAAAGTAGATATGGTAGGCTTCGTTCGCGACCACATCGAGTTTTTCAGAGAACGCAACATCCATTTGATCGCTACCGGTACTACTGGTTCTTATTTGGAAAAGGCTGGTTTACAAATTGAAAAAATGCTCAGCGGCCCGCTGGGCGGAGATGCGCAAATTGCCAGCCGCCTGGTAGAAGGCAAGGTGGATATGGTTATCTTTTTTCGCGATCCCCTCGGTAAACACGCCCACGAGGTGGATGTAAGCATGTTGATGCGTTTGTGCGACGTACACAACATTCCATTGGCAACCAATCCTGCGGCAGGGTTGCGGTTCGTACAATCGCTCCGGATGGAGAAGGACTAAGATGACCACCATTTAAAAATGTATCCCCAAATAACCCGGATACCGTTTTTCGAGAATTAAAACCCAAGTAAAATAATGGAACCCATTATCCAAATTCACAATCTGCAAAAGTTTTATGGCAAAAAGGAAGTGCTGCATGGCCTCAACCTCAGCATTCTTCCTGGCCAGATCATTGGTTACATTGGCGCCAATGGCGCGGGGAAATCGACTACCGTTCGGATTTTGGCTGGATTGGATGGCCAATTCAGCGGCGAAGTCAAAATCAAAGGAATGGATGTGCGCAAAGACGCCATTGCCATCAAACGCATCATCGGGTACATTCCCGAGCTCAACGAAATCTATGAGGTACTGACGCCAAAAGAGTTTTTGCTGACCGTAGGGCGTTTGCACGACCTGAGTGATGAAACAATCCTCCAACGCAGTACGGATATGCTGACGTATTTTGGATTGAGCGATCAATTCAACAATCGGATGGACACCTTCTCCAAGGGTATGCGCCAAAAAGTGCTACTCGTATCGGGTTTGCTGCACAACCCCGAAATCATTTTCATGGACGAGCCGCTTAGCGGTTTGGATGCCAATGCCGTTATTTTGGTCAAAGAGATCATAGTACAGCTGGCGGAACAAGGTAAAACGGTGATCTACTGCTCGCACAACATGGATACCGTCGAAAAAATCTCTGACCGCATCATCCTCATCGATCAGGGAAAAATCATTGCCGACGGTACTTTTGAAGCCTTGCGCCGCAATGAGGGCGACAGTCTAGAAAAATTGTTTTCTCAGCTCACGGGGCAATCGGGTTTTGGCCAAATCGCCAATGCTTTCACACAATCATTTTCTAAACCCGAGGATCCCCATGAATAAGATACTGCTTAGCATCATTTCCTTATTGAATCCATTTTGGCGCAGCCTGGGCGTTGATCCCCGTCATTTGTACACCATTGTCGAGGTTAAATTGATCATGGATGGTCGGCGCAAAAGTTCCGTTTCTTATCTTTCCAATCGATCCACTCAAAAAGAAGTCAAAGGCCAAGATGTGCTGACAATGGTTGCTTTTGGACTTTTGGGTTTTCTGTTCATGTCTTTCATGGTAGCCCTCAGCAATCGACCTTCAGGGATTTTTGTGTTTTTTAGTGGTTTTATGACTTTTTTGGCCATGACCTTGATCTCTGATTTTACTGATGTGCTGATTGATGTACGCGACAATGCCGTATTATTGCCCTGCCCAGTTTCCGGACGAACGTTAGGTGTTTCCCGGATTTTGCACGTCTTTTTTTATCTGATCAAATTGATAGTTCCGCTTACGTTGCCTGCGTTGGTCTTTATTGCGGCTTACGATGGGATACTTGCGCTGCTGCTTTTTAGTATATTGGCCTTAATGGCGACTATTTTGACGCTGTTATTGGTCAATTTGGTTTATCTGGCGCTGATGCGCTGGACTTCTCCGCGACGTTTCAAAGAGATCATCAACATCATTCAAGTCGTTTTCTTTGGATTTACATTTGCCGGATACCAATTAATTCCCCGACTGGTTGGCGCTAGTTTTGGAGCGGATATCAATTTATTGAACAATCATTGGTTTGGTTGGGCGCCTTCGAGTTGGTTGGCAGCCATTTGGTCGTGGTGGATGATGGGCGTAACGACACCTTATATATATGGATGGGCTATCCTCGGGTTGGCAATGCCTTTTGTTGCCATTTATTTGATTGCCCAGTTTTTGTCCAAAGGTTTTACTTCTAAACTTATTTCCCTTGATGAAGGTGAAGGCAATACCGAATCGAAGGTACCAACTACTTCAAACAACCAACTTTCAAGACAGAGCTGGATGGCAATGACTAGCAATTGGTTCTGCACCAATCGTACGGAAAAAGCCAGCTATGAATTGGGTTGGCGGATGACCCAGCGCAGTAGAGATTTCAAGCTCAAGTTTTACCCAAACGTGATCATGCTGGTGGTTTATTTTTTCGGCATATTTCTAAGTGGAAGTGGAGGATTTAAAGAACGACTGGAAAATTTACATGAATTCCCTTTCATGCACTTGATGGTACTGTATTTTGCCGCTTTGATAGCGATGAGCGGCAATAGTTTAACCATGTATTCCGATCAATACAAAGGGGTGTGGATCTACCTAGTCAATCCGGTTGCACAACCTGGTTATTTACTAAGCGGGGTTTTCAAGATGATCTTGGTGCGTTTTTTCCTCCCTATTTATCTTTGCATCAGTGTAATGTGTTTAGCGATCTGGGGGATCCCGATTATCGGAGATTTAGTTGCTGCTTTTGCCAACATCCTCTTTTTGAGTATTTGTACATCGTCGGTGACCAATACCTATTTGCCTTTTTCTTATCCCTGGGAAGAGGTATCCAAAGGACGAAATGTGGGTTTGTCGATCCTTACGATGTTCTTTAGCGGATTTATTGGCCTCTGCCATTTTGGATTAGCCTATTATTTCCCTATTGGCGTTTGGGTGATGGTTCCGATAAGCGGGTTTTTATTTTTCCGGGTAATGAGGTATTATCAGCAACTCAAGTGGCGAAATATATCTCTGAATTGAGAACCAAGGGGCATAATTCACCACGATTTGGTCATATTTTCAGGGCAAACGCATTAAAATATCGAAAAAATTGCCAGAAATAACTTCTAAATGCAGGTCAAAAGC
>JBBANM010000085.1:0-29152 GCA_040401995.1 Saprospiraceae bacterium | reverse complement strand
AATTTTTGTCCATAAGGCCAAAACCAATTGGCGTACCTTGATCGCTTAGTGCCGAGGATTATACTGCCGAAAAAAATGTGCAGATGAATACCCAGGCCATTGCCGAGCATTTGTTTTACTACACTTCGGGGTATCCGTTTTTGGTCAGCAAGATCTGTAAAATGCTGGATGAGGAAGTATTGCCAGGAGCTACGGAGTGGAAAAATGAAGATATTGACGTGGCCGTCAGTCAATTGGTACGCGAAACCAATACCAATTTTGAAAGCTTAATCAAAAACCTGGAACATCACGAAGGGTTGTACCACCTGGTTTTTTCTATCGCTATTGAAGGCAATCGGATCCCCTTTAACATTCACCTGCCGGATATTGCCCTGGGGGTGATGTACGGTGTTTTTGCCCAAAGCGACCAACTCCGCATCCACAACCGCATTTATCAAGAAATCATTTACAATTACATGAGTTTGAAAATGCAAACCGGACTTCAAGGATTGGATAACTATACATTCACGAATAATTATGTGTTGCCGGGCAATCAATTGGATATGTCCAAACTGGCGCTCCGTTTCCAGGCGTTTATGAAGGAACAATACAGCGTCAAAGACCGCGATTTTCTGGAGCGGCAGGGTCGTTTGATTTTTTTGGCTTTTCTTAAACCCATTCTCAATGGTTCGGGTTTTGATTTCAAAGAACCGCAAATCTCGGAAGAGCGGCGTTTGGATGTGGCCATTACTTTTTTTAATCACAAATACATCATTGAATTAAAAATTTGGCGAGGCGAAGCGGCACATGAAGCTGGTTTACAACAACTTGCTGAATATTTAGACTTGCAAGGTTTGCAAGAAGGTTCTTTGATTATTTTTGATCATAAAGGCGTAAAAAATTGGAATCAGGAAACATATGAGGTGGCAGGGAAGAAGATCTTTGCGGTATGGGTGTGATGGTGTTATTTTGTAGCACGGGGGATTTGAAGAATATGGTTTATTGTTCTTAAGCATTCAACAAAAAATGGACAACGCAATCTCCACAAAAACGGCGAAAAAAACGCAGCTACCTAATTTGATCTCTTGGGAGCTTTTTCAGCAAAAGTACTTGAGCCGAGAAGATGCTTTCAAATACGAATGGCTAGATGGAGTAGTAGAAAAAACAAGAAGAACAGTAGACTATACCCAATTCTACATCATTCAAAACCTGCAAAATTGTTTTTTTGGACTACTCTCCCGTGGACTTGCCGATGGCGCATTGATAACCGAAGGAGATGTTTTTTTCGAAAATAAACACCGTAGGCCTGATTTGGCTTATTTTTCAAACGCTCAAATTTCGGCAGCTGCCGATGGTATTCGACCTGTTCCACAATTCGTGATTGAAATCATCTCAAATCACGACGCGATGAACCGGGTTTAGCTGAAAATGCAAGACTATCGTGCGGCCAATGTGCAGGTGGTTTGGCATATCTTGCCGCTCATGCAGGAGGTACATGTGTACGCAGGCGGGGATTTGCGACAAATGACCGTTCTTTCTGGGGAAATGGTTTGCTCCGCTGTTCCAGCTTTACCTGATTTTGAAATGACCGTTGAAGAAGTATTGATGAGAAGGGGGTAGTTGGGATTAAAAAAATCAGCCTATTTCCAATTTGTTAGGCAGAAGCTTTAAGCGTTGGATATTGAAGTCCGGAAATGATATCTTCTGCCAGAATTCCAGCTTCAATAAGTTCTTGTTTGATGTCAACATCCGTTCGATTTTCCTGAATCCAGACTTTTCCATCACTGATGTCAAAATGAAAGACTGCGTAGTGTACATGATTGCCCTGATACCAACCTAATCGTAGGAGCTGATAATGATGATGTTTGGTGTCGACAATCACAATATTTTCAACCTCGGGCATAAAAGGAGATTTGATTGCAGCATAATCCTCCAAGGTCTTTAGGATAATCTTCTGGTATTTTTTTAGTTTCTCCATTGAAAAATGGTTTCAGTTATTGGTTGAAAAATGATGAAATTTAAATGAAATTTTTGAATGGCTTTGAAAAAAATTGGGGCATTTTTCAATTTTGTATACCCCGATATTGAAATTGCTATATATAGTTTCCAATCGTCGGTTTGTTCTTTTAAAGCCATTTCGTACATAAGAAATTGACCAAGTATCTCATAAAAATTATAGTAAGGTGTTGTTTCGTTAAAGCTCTTCACTTCTACAGCAATGTTTTGGCTTTCTTTTTTTGCCCCAATTAGGCGCTCTAGGCCCAAATCAATAAAAAAATTAATTCCACCTTCTGAGGGTATGAAAAGTGGATCATACGCTATTAACCATCCTTCTTTCAGGAGCGCTTTTTTAACTGACTCGTGAAATGCATCCTTTCTTGGCATAATCCGCTTTCATTTTTACTCGGAAATGTCACTTGATCAAAGGTAAAATAATTCTTTCATTCAAAAAATATACGTATTGAGTTGTTTTTTCCTTTGATAGGGCTGTTGGCTTTTACTTTAAATTTTCTGAATTATCATATGTGCTGCACTTTACTTGGCATTCCTGGACCACTTTCCCCACAATTTTTCTATTTTGCTACTTTTAACCATTAGTCGCACCAAAACCATGAATACAATCAAAAAAGCTGCCGGTTTTATCTGGCTTATACTCGGGCCAGCATCCATCATTGCCTTGTTGTACCGCGCTATCCATGAATTCAGCACGCTGCCAGTCGAAAAATTACCGGAAGCCAGGGTGTTTTGGATTGTCATTATTCTGATTTTTATTCCCATCGCTTTGGGTTTTACCATTTTTGGTTGGTACGCCATCAAGGGCGAATATGATAGGGTAGGGGCTTAAGAGCTTGTTCAGGTTTTGGATTCTGGGCTCCATGAGGCAAATTTCATTTCGGACTTCGTTAAAATTTTCGCCGTATCGCCCACATACGGCTGCAAATTTTGCCTCGTCTGAAATAAAATTTGCTCTCCTTCGCCTCAGATCCAAAATCTGAACAAGCTCTAATCCATTTTATACAAAACCATCAGCATGCACCATTTCCAGCGGTTTCTTTTTTTAGCTTTTTTAGGATTATTTACCCTTCCAATGCTTGCGCAGCGCCACTACCAGCGGCTGGCCATGCTTGATGTGCAACATTACCGATTTGAACTGGCCTTGCAAGATGCCAATAATGAGATCAAAGGCGTTGCTACTGTCAGCATTCGTTTTTTACAACCGGTCCCCCAATTTTCCTTGGATCTGGTCAAAAAAAATGGAACCGGAAAAGGCATGACGATTACTGCGGTAACCCTTGACGGGCAAGCCTTAGTGTTTACCCATCAAGGTGAAAGTTTGAATATCCAATTGCCAAAAGCAGCGCAAATCCAGGATCTTTATGCGTTTCGTATTGAGTACCAAGGTATCCCCATCGATGGCTTGATCATTGATAAAAACAAGTTTGGGGTACGCACCTTTTTTGGAGATAATTGGCCGGATCGGGGGCATCATTGGCTGCCAGTGGTGGATCACCCTTCTGACAAAGCCTCGGTGGAGTTTATCATTACTGCTCCAGAGCATTATCAGGTGGTGGCCAATGGCATCCAGATAGAAGAAAGCAATTTGCCCAATGGCATGAAAGTTACGCATTGGTCGGAAACTTCACCCTTGGGACCTAAAGTGATGACGATCGGGGTAGCTGCGTTTGCGGTCCAGTTGGCGGGGGAAGTAGAGGGCGTGCCGGTTACATCCTGGGTGTATCCAGAAAACCGCAAAGAAGGATTTTACGATTATGCTCCGGCCCAGCAACCATTGGCGTTTTTTAGTTCCCATATTGCGCCATACCCGTTTCGTAAATTGGCAAATGTGCAATCCAAAACTCGTTTTGGTGGTTTGGAAAATGCGGGATGTATTTTTTACTATGAAAACTCGGTTAACGGCAAACGCGAGCAAGAGGCCTTATTGTCGCACGAAATTGCCCATCAATGGTTTGGGAATAGCGCCTCGGAAGCCAATTGGCATCATGTGTGGCTAAGTGAAGGCTTTGCTACCTATTTCACTGATTTGTATTTTGAACATGAGCATGGTCGCGCGGCGATGGTGCAGCGCATGCAAGATGAGCGCGCCGATGCCATAGCTTTTGACAAACGCCATGTTGCGCCTATTGTCGATACTTCGATTACTGATTATCAGAATGATTTGTTGAGCACCAATGTGTATCAAAAATCGGCTTGGGTGCTGCATATGTTGCGCCGCGAACTGGGTGATGATGCCTTTTGGGCTGGCATCAGGGCGTATTATCAGCAATACCAATATGGCAATGCGTTGACCCATGATTTTCGGCGGGTTATGGAACAGGCGAGTGGGAAAAAACTGGGGGCGTTTTTCCAGCAGTGGTTGTTTACGGCGGGGCATCCCAAGGTGCAGGCTACTTGGAGTTTCAATGCCACAAGTAAGGAATTGACGGTGGTGGTGAAACAAACGGGTACGCTTTTTCAGTTCCCGCTGGAGCTGGGGGTGCTTTATTCCGCTGATGGTTTGCCGGTGATCCAGACTTGTGCGGTGTCGAAGGCTGAGGAGCGGTTTGTGTTTAAAATGGAACAGGCGCCGGTGAAACTGGTGTTAGATCCCAATACTTGGTTGCTGATGGAGGGGGAGATTAAGCCGTGAATTTGTTTTAGTATTGTATATTTGATAAGGGTTTGTGAAACGAAATTGTTTTTTTAATTCACCACAGATTCACAGATTCCACAGATTCTTGTGATGGCATCACAAGCACGATTCCACAGATTTCGCAAAACCCTAATCTGAGTTTCCGCTGGAGCTTGGGGTGTTTTATTCCGCAAATGATTTGCCGCTGATCCAAACTTGTGGGGTGACTAAGCATGTACATTTGATAAAGGTTAGTGAAATGAATTTTTTTAATTCACCACAGATTCACAGATTCCACAGATACTTGTGATTCCATCACAAGCAGGATTCCACAGATTTCGCAAAACCCTAATCTGAGTTTCCGCTGGAGCTTGGGGTGTTTTATTCCGCAAATGATTTGCCGCTGATCCAAACTTGTGGGGTGACTAAGCATGTACATTTGATAAAGGTTAGTGAAATGAATTTTTTTAATTCACCACAGATTCACAGATTCCACAGATACTTGTGATTCCATCACAAGCAGGATTCCACAGATTTCGCAAAACCCTAATCTGAGTTTCCGCTGGAGCTTGGGGTGTTTTATTCCGCAAATGATTTGCCGCTGATCCAAACTTGTGGGGTGACTAAGCATGTACATTTGATAAAGGTTAGTGAAATGAAATTGTTTTTTTATTCACCACAGATTTCTCAAAATCCCAATCTGTATAATCCTGCTTTCGCCGCAGGCGATAAGAATCTGTGAATCTGTGGTGAATTTTAATAGGACAAAAAAATTGCGTAAAACGTTTTTTACGTGCAATTAATGTTTTTTAAAATTAAAAACCAATAACTTTATATGAAGCTTACTAAACGCCTCTCCTACAATGAAATCCGGTTAATCCCTTTTTTCATATCATCGACATTAAAATTTAATAGCAAACCCAGCTTTAATTTTGCCAATTTAAGATAAGTAATCAACTGAGCTTTATGAATTGGAGCAATCTCAGTTACTGATTTCAGTTCAATTACTATGGTATCCTCAACTAATAAATCAATTCGATAACCTGCATCAAGATGAACGTCTCGGTAAAAAATGCTTAATTCTTTCTGACGTTCCACTTTAAAACCACTTTTTATCAGTTCATATTCAAGACAGACTTCGTAAGTAGATTCTAAGAGTCCAGGTCCAAGTGCCGTGTGTACTTTAAATGCTGAACCTATGATTTGATAAGTTAGGTCATTAAAATCCCTAAAATTTTCATGATTTTGCGCCATGTCAAGAGGTAAATGTAAGTTTGTATTTAAAAAAATTATGGGCGCATGTGAATCGAAAACGAGAAATTAGAAGTCGAATTGTGCTGAATAATCTAATTTTATTAGAAGTAAACTATACCATAGACTACACAAATTTCGCAGAACCCCAATCTGTGTAATCGTGCTTACGCCGCAGGCGATAAGAATCTGTGCAATCTGTGAATCTGTGGTGAATTAAAATCAAAACATACAGATAAGCAATATGTTAAATAAAAAAAAGGAATATCCAAAACGACTTTTTAAACCCTAAAAAAACAAATGCAATTCCCCCTGCTCCTTCCGAATAACCGGCTCCATCGAATAAGCCGTTTTGATATTTTCCGCAGTCAATACCGTTTCCTTATCCCCGCTTGAAAGAATCTTCCCTTGATGCAACAACACCAAGTGATCCGCGAATTTGGCGGCTAAATTTAAATCATGAACCACCCCAGCCACCACCAAATCAGGCTGTTGCAATAATTCCTTGATCTTGTGCATGAAATCAAATTGGTAATAAACGTCCAAGAAAGTAAGCGGCTCATCCAATACCAAATACCGACAACTGTCTTGAATGGGATACCAAATCTGCGCCACCACCCGCGCAAAATGCGTGCGCTGTTTTTCCCCGCCACTTAGTGTCATGTAATTGCGATCCGCCATGTCCCAAACATCAAAAAAGTGCATGGCTGCTTCCACAGCAGCTTGGTCTTTATCGGTAGGTTGACCAGAGAAATGCGGATAACGCCCCATCATCACCACTTCGGCTACCGTAAGCGGGAAAGCCAATTCAATGTTTTGCGACAACACCGCCCGCTTGCGCGCCAGCTCGCCTACCGAGATTTGGGCGCTGTTTTTCTGGTCGTAAAAAACTGCGCCTTGCTGTGGTCGTAGTTGGTTGCATAATACATTGATCAAAGTAGATTTACCGGCGCCATTGGGCCCAATGATCAGGTTGAGTTTTCCAGGAAGAAAAGCTACCGATACTTCCTCCAAGAGTTGCTTATGGCCAATGGCGTAACTGATGTTTTCTCCGCTGAGCATATTAGAAGAAGTAATTTTTGGTTCTCAATAACACGATAAATACAGGTACACCCACCATCGAAGTGACGATGCCAATGGGCAATTCGGCGGGGCGCAAAGCCATGCGCGCCAATAGATCCGCTGCACTCAATAAAATACCGCCCATCAAAGCGCTGTTGCGGATCAAAAAACGGTTGTCGGAGCCGTTGATCATGCGCAACAAATGTGGAACTACTAATCCTACAAAACTAATGATCCCCACAAACGCAGTAGCTACGGCAATGAGCACCACATTAACAACCAGGATATTGCGCTTCAATCGTCCCACGTTTACCCCCAAAAACTGCGCCTCGGTTTCGCCAATCATTAGCGCGTTCAGTTGTTTGGCGTAGCGCAAAGCGACTAAGGTGCAAAAAACGGTAGAAATACCCACAATCAAAACCGAATGCCAATTGGCGCCCGACAAGGTGCCGAGTCCCCAAAAAGTAATGGAACGGGCTTGGGGATCCCGGGCAATGTAGGACAGAAACCCCACCCCGCTCATAAACAAGGCATTGATGGCAATACCGGTGAGCAGCAAAGTGACAATGGAGCTCCTGCCCGTTGATTTGGATTGCGCAAGTAAAAAAACCAAAAAAGTGGATAACATGCCACCAGCACATGCCGCCAGCGGCAAAGTCCACTCGCCCGTATTGAATTTAAACGTGCCGCCAAGTACAAAATACAAAGCCGCGCCAAAGGCCGCCCCGCTAGAGGTGCCGATCAAACCAGGTTCCACAATCGGGTTGCGGAACAAAGCTTGCATGAGCGCGCCACCCACGGCCAAGCTCGCGCCCACGATCAGGCACAGGAGCGCGCGCGGTAAGCGAATTTCCATAAAAATGCGCTCGTTGAGCTCCATGCTGTTGGGGGCAGTAAAGTAATGCCGCAAGGAGGAAAAAATCTCCTCCAAGCGGATGTTTACTGCGCCATACCGTGCCGATAGCAGGGTAATGCCGATCAACAATAGCAACAACACCGGGGTTGTTGCCTGATTGAGTTTATTGCGCTGCACCTTGGTGAATCAGTTTTTGAAGTAGGAGGGTATTTTCGCCAGTACGCGGGCCTAGGTACACCAGGTCGTGTTCTTCGATGCGGTAAATGCGGTTATTTTTGGCTGCTTTGGTTCCTGAAACGCCGGGTAGTTCCTTGATTTTAGCGGGAGAACCCAGACGATCGTAACCAAAGTCGGTCAGCAAAATTACGTCTGGATCAGATGCAGCTACTACTTCAGCCGACAACTGGCGCATGCCTTTTTTGTCGTCGATCGACATTTTTCCGCCAGCCCAACCAATCATCAGTGCGGCAGTGCTTTTTTTCGTCATCACCAAAAAAACGTTGGATGCTTGTCCGAAGTGAATGACCAGCACTTTTACCGAATCTTTATATTGTTTGGCGTTCTCCAGCGCCGATTGCATGTCGGTATCCATTTTTTTGCAGAGCGAATCCGCTTGGTGCTCTTTGTGGAAAAACGCCCCCATTTCGCGGATCAACATTTTGGTGCTATCAAGGGTATTACCTTTCACGAATACCTTCATCGGGATTTTGAGATCCGTCAGTTGTTTTACTACATGCTCGGGAGCGATGTTGTCATCGTGGACAATAAGGGTAGGTTTAGCGGCCAAAATGGCTTCCAAACTCAATGCACGGTGGTAGCCCACGGTTGGGAGCTTTTTGATTTGCGGCGGGTAAGTGCTGGAAATATCTACCGCTACTATGTCTTTTTCCGCACCTAGTGCGTAAATGATTTCGCTGTATTGCTTGGCGATGCAGACGATGCGTTCTTGGTTATCTTGTTTTTCGTCTTTGTTATTGAAACGGCTACAGGCCGCCAAAGACAAAGCTACAAGTGCAATTGGCAATAATTTCTTCATGGTGTTTTGGTTGAAGGACGGTTTGGGAATCCAGTTTTTGCTGAACTCCCAAACCGCCCCAAGTTGATTCTATCATTGACTTAGCTCAAAGTCATGCAAAGATCAATTAGAAAATATATTTCACGTTCAAACCGCCAAAGTAGTTGACCTTGTTGGGGGCCGGCAAATACGCATCAGGTAGCTGATTCAAAAAGATCATGTTGTAGTACTGCGTACTGGTAATATTGTTGATGCCAAAATACAGATCGATGCCGATATGCTTGGCAAAAACATGTTGGTAACCAATTTTGGCATTCAACAACTGATACGCTTTGGTCTGATTCAGGTTGTCGGAAGTGTAGTAGATGGCGCCGCGGTAGTTGAAGGTCATGTTGGCATACAAACCTGGATGCGTCATGAAATCGATACCCGCGTTAAATGTTGTAGGTGGTACGCCAGCCACTTTTTTGTTGCTAAAATCTACTTCAGTAACCGATTTTCTATCTGTGCTCAATTGCTGGAATTTGAAGTCGGCGTATTTGAAGTTGGAAAAAGCCATGTTGGTGAAAAGGCTAACCGATTTGACAAAACCTTCTTTGTTTTCAACCAAAATGCCGCGTAAGGCGATCTCCAAGCCCTGGTTCTTTTGGGTGCCCCCATTGGCAACGTACACATAGGAAGTAGCCGTGTTTTTGAGATTGGGAACCGCAATAGTGGTCATCTTATTGGCAAAATTAGCCGAGAACCAAGCGATTTGGTAGTTGAACCGATCCTTAAACAAGGCGCCTTTGGTGCCAATTTCAAACTGAGTTCCAATTTCGGGCTTTAGTCCGCGTACCACTTCGCCAGTCACTGGAATGAAGAAGTAGGAACTCACCGGCGCTTTATAGCCTTTGCTGTAAGAAGCATACACTGATAATTGCTTGAAGAATACCTTATTCAAGGCAAACTTCGGAGAAATCATGTTGTTGTAAGTCGCTTTGTACTGATCGGGCTTGTTGGTACCATTTGGGTTGCGCGGATTGTTGTTGGACAGCACGTAAAAACGGTCGTTTAGTTCAATGTCCATGGTGCTGTACCCTACGCCAGCAGTCAACGAGAGATCAGCGGGCATCGCCAAAGTCCATTCGGTAAAAGTAGAAATGGTTTTCGAAATGGTGTATTGGTTGCTCCGTAAGTTGCCAACGATGTTGTAGCCCGCCAGATTAAAGCTATCGACAATCATGGGATAACCCAAGGTTTGGGCATTTTGAATTTGACCTTCAACTCCAGTAATGCCCGATAAGCTAAAATTAGAACCCAAAGCAAACTTGGTATCAAAAGTAGAACGCAAACCGTAGTTGATGGCTGATTTATCCGTCCAACCGCCCGCAGAACTTACGTTGCTGATGAAACCTGTGCCAAAAAGGGCAGTGGTATTAGAAATGTTTTTGTTGAAAGCATAGTTGTGACTTACTCCGGCGCGGATGGTAATCACATTCGAGTGCGCATCGTTTTTGATGTAAGCTGGATTGCCCGAATAGTCAAGTGTTTCGTATTGCGTTTTGGTCAACTCGCCATTCCGCTGATCATAACTTCTGCTGAAGCCAAAATAAGAGCTAAACGATTGCTTGTTATTGGGTTTGAACTCGCCCAGCAAGTTGACAAAATCCTTGTTTGACGCTGAATGTTGCATAAAACCGTCGTACTTCTGATTGCCATAGTTGACCAATAAAGAAGCCTTTTCTTTGCCAATCTGGATATGGGTGGTTTTGCGTTGCAAGCCATAGCTGCCAAAAAGTAGATCTTGGCCAATGGATATCTTACCAGGTTCTGGCTTTTTGGTAGTCAAATTCACCACTCCGGCAATGGCCAAACCATACAAAGAACCGGCTGGGCCTTTCACTACTTCCACATTGCCGATGGAGCCAAAATCGATATCGTCCATGAGCGAAATACCTTCTGCATCAGTAATGGGGATACCGTTGAGATATACTTTAGAGCCTTGTCCGTCAAAGTTGCTGTTGACTCCGTTGGTACCGCGGGCGCCGTTGCCATAACCACGGATGTTGAATTGCTGCCCAGCAGAAAATGTACGGCGCTCCATGTAAACACCAGGGATATTGGTATTCACGGCATCGTCGAGTAAAAGACCAGTACCGCGTTTGATCTCCGTTTCGCCAATTTTGGCAATCGATAAAGGCTGGTAGAGCAGCGATTTGTTCAAGTTGGAAGTGGCGGTGATTTCAACAGCGTTGAGGTCTTTTGCAGTTACTGTTAGGCCAAGACTAAGCGACGTACCACAATCAGCAACGACTTGTTTAACGGTCTCGTAACCCAGGTAAGAAACCGTGATTTCTGCACCATTGCTACAAGGAAGTGAAAATGCGCCGCTGCGGTCGGAAGTGGTACCTGCTCCGCCGCTTATTTGAATGTTGGCGCCCGACAAAGGGCTGCTGGTGCTGACATCAAATACTTTACCGGTTATTTGACTGGTTTGAGCAAAGGCAGTCCAGGCAAATGCAAAGCTCAAAATAAAGGAGAATATATGTTTCATCGTTGAGTGTAATTATGAAATGAATAAAAATACCCCTCAGGTCGAGGTGTCATACCACGACAAGAGATTAAGAGTGTGTTTTGATTTTTAGTTCGCAAGCGAAAATGAGTCAAAATTCACACCAACGAGGCGCGAAAAACGGAGTGTAGCAGCGCTACATGAGTATTTTCGCAACGAAGTTGGGGTGAATTTTGGCCATTAGCAGCGCGAATAAAAAAACCAAACACACTCTAAGTGAATAAAGTAAAAAAGTGGAAAAACAGAATTGCCTGCTACACTTTTGGCGGTGGGGCTGGAAAGCTTAAAAAGGGCGGCAAATATTGATGGAGATACGCCCAGCCCAATTTGGGTTCAAAAAAAAGAGGCGCTATAATGTTTTTTTGGAGTGTAAAAACCGGCGGAGACAGTAATTGGAAGGGATGCTGGATATGGTTTTTGGAAGGCGCTACAGGATCCGAACTTTTTTTGACGAATTGATCCAGTGCTGCATTTAGCTTAGTTTCTTTACTATCCGCCCAGCAATAATAGATGGTGGTATCTTGGTTTAGAACCTTTTTTTGTACTACATCGTACATGACGCCGCGGTAACTAAATTCCCGATCTTCAAACCAATGGAGCAAGCCTTTATTTTCATCAACAACCGTTACTTGGTAAAGCTTATCTGTAGGGATACCTTCCGCTAATTCGATTTCAACGGCACATTTAATCAGGAATCGCTGGAAATTAAATGCCAAGAAGAGCCCGATGTTGTTCCCAACAAAAAGGACAAGAAAAATGATGGCTCCTACTCTGTTCACACCTTCCTAGTTAGCATTCCATGATTACCGTTGACACCCGATACATAGGTTCAATCGGCAATATACATTGGTTTGCGGAATTGGAAAGCCTTGAAAGAAAAAAAATGCTTAGGAATGGGTGAATAATAAAGTGCCATTTTAGCCGCCGCTTTTTTGCAGCTAATCGACTATCTTTTGAAGCGCAATGTGGGGCATTGTAACGAAAAAGATAGGAAGAGTAGCTGTGAAAGAGCAAGGGGAAAGTGGTACTTTATTGTTTAACCATTCCTTAAGGCCGTTGACGCAGATAATTTTTACGGCAAAAGCAGCAATTACGCCTTCGCCGGTAGCCGCAGCTACTTGTGCCGTTGCGCCCTTGCGTACGTCGCCCGCTGCAAAAACGCCCTCTACATTGGTGATAACAGTTCCAGGTTGGGTGACGACAAAGCCTTGGGGATCCAATTCCATTAGTTTTTTGAAAGGCTGCGTATTGGGTGATTGACCGATGAAGATAAATGCCCCGTCTGCCTCAATGACTTCCTCTGTAGCATCGCTATTGTCACGTACTTTTAGGCCAGCAAAATGATTGCCCTCGGTGGCTGCAAATTCAACACTGGTTTTGTTGAGATGGATTTCGATGTTGGGGATGCTATCGAGTTTTTCCACATAAGTACGATCGGCGGAAAACTGCTCGCCGCGGTGAATGATTTTTACTTTTTTGGCAAAACGCGCTAAAAAGATGCCTTCCTCCAGCGCACTGTTGCCGCCGCCAACTACCAATACGTCTCTATCGCGGTAAAAAGCGCCATCACAAGTAGCGCAAAAATGCACTCCGCTGCCAATGAGTTCGTTCTCTCCCGGTATTTGTAGTTTTTTGTAAGAGGAACCGGTGGCGATCACGATGCTGCGGGCTTTGATTTCCCCTTCGGTGGTATCAATGGTAAAATAACCATTGCCATGGGTGAATCCGCGTACTTCGGTTCCTTCTTGGATGACTGCGCCGTAAAAACGGGCTTGTTCTGCCATGCGTTTCATTAATTCAGGGCCGGTAATTTCGATAAAGCCAGGGTAGTTTTCGATTTTTTCGGTCAAATAAGCATTTCCGCCAATGTTTTTGCGCTCCAATACGATGCTGTCAAAACGGTCGCGTTGGATGTAAATGGCGGCACTCAGTCCAGTTGCGCCAGCGCCGATGATGGCGGCATCGTATACCTTTTGGTTTTCCCGCTCTGGAAGGTGTAGTACTTCGCGCAATTTTTGGTTGCTCGGGTTGGCATAAGTGGCATCACTGATCAAAAAAGTAGGGATGATGCGTTTTCCGTTGTTGATTTTTTCCAATTCCGCTGGCGCCCAGCTTTCCTGATCGATGTCGATGAACTGAAAATGAATATCGTTTTCTTTCAAAAATGCTTTGGCGCGATGACAATCAGGACACCAACTGGCGCCATACATCAATATTCTTGGAACTTCAGCATTGATACCGAGCAACTCCGCTAGAGTGTTGTTGCTGGGGTTATGGTAATCATTTTTGCCAATCATAACCGTTGGAATCGGCGCTTCGCCATTTTGGGTTTCCTTCAACAGTTTTGCGGAACTGCTGGAAAGATCTACTTCTTGGTAAACAAAAGCAATATGCTGTGCTTCTAAGAATTGATTGACCCGTTGGGTATCTTCACACCAATTAGCGCCGATGACCTTAATGCTTGGTTCCATAATATTGCTTTGAACACCCATGCCGATTTTTTCGGCATGGGTGTATATTAAAAAGCGATTCAATTTTTAGTTCGCTGGCAACAGTTTTGCCGCCGCCTCGTCTACAAACCAATGAAGATCGCCAGGAGAAGGCTGTATCAATTGAGCAGGTAAGTAGTCGGGATCGAAATCAGCGTGTAGGATGTTGTTCAGCATTATGGCCTTGCCCGCCCCGGTAACCAAGAACGCAACATGGCGCGCCGAATTGATCAAGCCGGCGGTCATGGTAACCCGAAACATGTCAACTTCAGCAACAAAAATTTCGCGCACGCCGATGGCCTTTTCGTGGACTATCAAAGTACCCGGAAAAAGCGACGCGGTATGACCATTATCACCTAATCCCAAAAAAATGAGATCAAATTCCAATGGATTGCCTTCGCCAAAAAAATGTCGGATGGTGGCATCATAAGCCGCTGCCGCAGCGGCTGGTTCAAGGTTGACCGGCGTAACAAAAACGTTTTCCGCCGGGATAGCTACTTTGTCCAACAGAATGTTTTTTGCAACGAAAGCATTGTTGCGGTCATCATCAAGCGGCACACAGCGCTCATCGCCCCAAAAAACAAAAGTATGCGCCCAGGGCATCTGGTTGCGGTAGAGTGGGGTAGCTAGTAGCGCATGCAATTGACCCGGCGTACTGCCGCCGGAGAGCGAAATGCTGAAGCGACCACGTTCAGCAACCGCGGCATTGGCCAGTTTAATGATCCAATGTGCCACCGATTCACAAAGCGCGGTAGGATTGGCAAAAATGCGGAGTTGACCTTGTTTTTTCATTAAACTCAACTTTATAAAGGTTCAGCCGTCCAGTGATGGCCATCTTTGGCAACGAGGGTTTCCGCTTCTTCGGGGCCATCGCTACCTGCCGCATAATTGGGGAAAGTAGACGAAGGATTGCTTTCCCATTTGTTGAGGATTGGCATCAATAGTTCCCAGGCGGCTTCCACTTGATCGGCGCGCATAAACAGGGTAGCATCGCCTTCCATCACATCGAGCAAAAGCGTTTCGTAAGCTTCTGGTGTTCCTTTGGTGTACGTATCACTGTAATCGAAACGCATGTTGACCGGGTTGAGCAACATTTTGAGACCAGGGCGTTTGGCCAAAAACTTCAATTTGATGCCCATGGTAGGTTGAATGTTTAAGGTCAACGTGTTGGGCTGCCAATTGTCGGTGGCTTCATTGGGGAACGACTGGTGCGGAACTGGACGGAACTGAATGGTGATTACCGAAATAGATTCGCTCATGCGTTTGCCGCTGCGCAAGTAAAACGGAACACCCTGCCAACGCCAATTGTCGAGGTGGAATTTAACCGCAGCAAAGGTATCGGTATTCGAATCGGGTTTTACATCTGCTTCCTGGCGGTAACCTGGAACTTTAGTGCCTTGCATCCAACCTTCGCCATATTGACCGCGCACGGCGTTCAAATGAATTTCATCGCGTTTGAATTCGCGCATAGCATGCAATACGTCTACTTTACGGTTTCTGACTTCGTCGGCATCAAACGATACCGGCGGCTCCATAGCGATCAAACACAACAACTGCAACAAGTGGTTTTGAATCATGTCGCGGAGTGCGCCAGATGTTTCGTAGTAATTGCCGCGATTTTCCACGCCCAATTTTTCAGCTACCGTGATCTGCACATGATCAATGTAGTTGCGGTTCCAGATGGGTTCAAAAAGCGCATTGGCAAAACGGAACGCCATGATGTTTTGCACTGTTTCCTTACCCAAGTAGTGGTCGATGCGGTAGATTTGATTTTCTTCAAAAATGGAAAGCAAAGCGGCATTGAGCTTTTTGGCGCTCTCCAAATCATGCCCAAACGGTTTTTCAACTACCAGGCGACTGCGTTTACGGTCTTTTCCCAAACCAGCTTTGCCAATTTTTTCTGAAATCGGCTCCATGAATTGAGGGGGAACTGCTAGGTAAAAAATATGGTTGGCCTTGGTTTTCCATTCTGCTTCCAATTCCTCGATGCGTTTTTTGATGCCATTGAAGGTATCATCGGAAGTGTAATCGGCCTTTTTATATTCAATTTTTTGCGAAAACTGTTCCCATTGTTCTGGAACGGTTTTTCCGCTGCGTGAGAACTTATCGACGCCGTCTTTAAAATGCTGGCTGAATTCCGTAGGGCTCATTTCAGTTCGCCCCAAGCCAATCATTCGAAAATTATCGGGTGTCCATTTGTCCAAAAAAAGGTTGTAAATCGCCGGCATGAGCTTGCGTTGGGCAAGGTCGCCGCTGGCGCCAATGATGATGACAATAGTTGGGTCAATTTTTATCCCGTTGTTCATTGTTGGATTTTTTTATTGATTCCAGTGGGTATGGAAGGTTCCTGGTTGGTCAATGCGTTCGTAAGTGTGGGCGCCAAAGTAATCGCGTTGGGCTTGGATCAAATTGGCGGGTAACCGTTCGTGGCGGTAAGCATCAAAGTAGACCATAGACGCCGAATAAGCGGCAAAAGGAATACCTAAGCCAATAGCAGTTTGCATAGCTGAACGCATGCTGGGTTGCAGGTCGTCCACGATTTTTGCCAAGCCTTCGTCGAGCAACAAGTTGGACAATTGGGCATCTTTGGCAAAGGCCGCGCGAATATCTTCCAATAATGCTGCCCGAATGATACAACCACCCCGCCAGATGCTGGCTACTTGGTGCAATTGTAAGTCAAAATGATACGTTTCCGATGCTTTTTTCAACAGTGCCAAGCCTTGCGCATAAGTTGTGATCATAGCAAAATGGAAGGCTTTTTCCAGCAGGTCGATTAAGGTCTTTTTGTCCAAAGGAGCGACTGCGGCCGGACCTTTAAGGCGAGTAGCGGCCAATGTTCTCTCCGCTTTCAGCCCCGACATATAACGCATCATCACTGATGTATCAATGGCTGGGATGGGAACTTGTTGCTCCAAAGCGTCATTGGAAGTCCAGGCGCCGGTACCTTTTTGGCGTGCCGCATCCAGGATCATGTCGACCAAATAATTGTTGGTCAGCTCGTCTTTTTGCGTAAAAACATCAGCGGTAATTTCAATGAGGAATGACTGCAGCGAGCCTTGGTTCCAGGTGTGGAAAACCTGGTGCAGTTCGTCGTTGCTCAGTTGAGCGCCTTCTTTGAGGAGATGATACGTTTCAGAAATTAACTGCATCAAGGCGTATTCGATGCCGTTGTGTACCATTTTTACATAGTGACCAGCCGATCCGTTACCCAGCCACGCTACGCAAGGTTCGCCGTTTACTTTAGCGGAAACAGCTTCCAGCATCGGCGCCAAACGCTTGTAAGCTTCTTTATCGCCGCCGGGCATGATGCTGGGACCAAAACGTGCACCTGATTCACCGCCCGAAACGCCAATGCCTACAAAGTGGATGCCTTCTTTTTTCAAACGCTCTACTCGTATGTTGGTATCGGTAAAGTGCGAGTTGCCGCAATCTACCAACAAATCGCCTTCACTGAGAAGAGGTTTGATTTCGTCGGCCACCGCGTCGACAATCGGACCGGCAGGTACCAGCATCATGATAACGCGTGGTTTTTCAAGCGAGGCTACAAATTCAGCCAGCGTGCGCGCGCCAAAGATCTCTCTTTCGCCAGCGTCTTTTTGCAAGGCTTCCACTTTGCTAAGGTCTTTGTCGAAACCAGCCACAGCAAAGCCATGATCGCTCATATTCAAAAGGAGGTTGCGGCCCATTGTGCCCAACCCAATCATACCGTAGTCGAATTTTTTATCCGTCATGGTTTTTAAGGATTATTGAGGTGTATTTTTGATTATTCTTACTTCAAATTCTCGTTTTCCAGCGCGGCAATCTTAGCCAAACGTTTTACATGGCGCGATTCATTGGAAAAATGGGCATTCAAAAACGTAAAAACAATTTCCCGCGCTAAAGCAATGCCAATTACCCGCTCACCGATGCAAAGCACGTTGACATCATCGTGTTCCACGGCTTGTCGAGCCGAATAAGTATCATGACAAACCCCAGCTCGGATGCCTTTGAATTTGTTGGCGGCAATGCTTACACCTACCGCGCTGCCGCAGATAAGAATACCTTTTTCAGAACTTCCTTGCAAAATAGCTCGGGCGAGATCAGCAGCATGATCGGGGTAATCGGTAGGTGCTTCGCTGTTGGTACCTAAGTCAATGACTTCATAGCCAGCTGCTTGTAAGTCAGGTATGAGTACCTTTTTGTATGCATAACCAGCATGGTCGGAGGCAATGGTGACTTTCATAGGGCAGTATGTTGTGGTTTTTAGGGATCTCAAAAAATAGTTACTACCTACAAGAAGTAATCAATGCAAAGAAAGTTTATTTCTATAGTAACAAACGGTAGCGCAAGCGACAACACAACGGAAAAGTACCAAATCAATCGCACCTTTTGTTCATGAATCTGTTTAGCAAGGATCAAATGGGTTATTCCGTCACTCTAAATTAATTACATGTACCTAAAATTCGGCTATCTGATTTTATTTTTGTTCATCTTTTTCTCAGTACAAGCACAAGGGCCAATTGATGGATATTTAAAAGGCAAAGGAAATTTTGATTTTGCTCCTTCGTTCTCGATCAATTCTTCAAGTACTTTTCACGGAGCAAATGACGCTTTGTACAACTATGGTTTTCGATCCAGTTTAGTAGGCCTTTTTGGTGAATATGGACTTACTAAAGATTTTGATTTGGTAGCTAATGCGGCGTATATCATTACACCAACCCAAAGTGGATTGCAAGATGGCGGCATTTATGCCAAATATCGATTTTTGGAAAGTGATCCCAACAAACCTTTCCGATTTCATCTTCTTGGGGCAACAGGAGCTACTTTCCCACTTTCCAATTACCGGCCAGTTCTTTCGGGGGCTTTGGGTACCCGAGCATTTTCAATTCCTGCAAGGTTGATCCTGCAGGTAGAGACGCCTATAGGAATATTCGTCAATTTTACTGGTGGTTACAACTGGAGATTGGACAAGCCAGCAATTCAAGATGTACAAACCATTACCCTATTACAGCCAGATTATCAACCCATCCGCCCAGCGTCGTTTAGCACTTATTTGATAAAAGTGGGATTGCCGCGTGCCCATTACTATTTGGATGCTTGGTTTGAATGGCAGCAAACCCATGGCGGGGCAAATTACGACCCCAATAGATTAGAGTTACCCCAAACCTATGGTGTTGATTATCGACAAATTGGCGGTACATTTTATTATAGCGAAAATCAAAAAATAGGGTATTATTTGAGCTCAGCTGGGGTTTTAGGCGGGCGAAACGTGAGTCAGGTATTTAGAATTACAGCAGGGATTGTGCTGAAGTTGTGAAATGCCCTGATATAGGAAGTAAATCTTGCAATTTGGGTCAAAAATCGATAAAGTGGCTCTGACAACTAAAAAATTGTTTCTTTTGCAGGATCATTTCCTAAACACAAGCGCATGTTCCTATTCATTGGTCAGTTGATTGATTTTATCCTTAAAATAGACGAGCACTTGCTGGATCTGGTCAACCAGTACGGTAATCAGGTGTATTTGATCTTATTTGTTATTGTATTTGCCGAAACTGGATTGGTGGTAACGCCTTTTTTACCTGGTGACAGCTTGTTTTTTGCTGCCGGCGCATTGGCAGCGGCCAGTAAGATGGACATCAAAATTTTGATTGCGCTTTTTTTGGTAGCCGCTATTTTGGGCAACATTACCAATTACGCCATTGGCCGCTATATTGGTCCGCGAATTTTTCAAATCAAAAGCCGCTGGATCAAAATGGAATACCTGGAGCGTACCAAAGCTTTTTATGATAAATATGGCGCTAAAGCCGTGGTATTGAGCAGATTTGTACCCATTTTTCGGAGTTTTGTGCCTTTTGTGGCCGGAATTGGGCAGATGGCTTGGGGGCCATATATCTTTTACACCGTTTTTAGCGCCATTATCTGGGTCATTCCCATTGCGCTACTAGGCTATTGGTTTGGCGATTTACCGATCATCAAAAATAATTTCAGTTTGGCTATATTGGGGGTGATCGGCATCTCTCTTCTGCCCGTTTTAGTACAAGCGGCGATCAGCTACTTCAAAAAAGAGAAAGCATAGTGTACGAAACCTATTTCGTCCACCATGCTTTGAACAACATTATTTACATTCCCATTCTTTGACTTTGGAAATCACATCATTCCCCGCTTGGCTATCCAATTTGAAATTACGATCGGCAGTAAGGGTCAACTTGTAGGTTCCGGTGCCGCCGCAGCTGCTTCCCCAATCGCGAGAAACCGCCAATTTGTAGGTGCCAGAACTTGACGTGAGATAATCCTTTACTTTTTGTCCGGCCGTATTGGCATTGCAATCGTTTACGGTGTTGCAACGCAGTTCCTTATTGGTTTTGGTAAACTGATTGAGCCCGCCAATGGCATCGTCTTGAAAGTACAAGGCGATTTGTGCGGTTGATCCAGGAGAGACTTCGCTCACCGAAAAAGTGATCTTAGTACCTTTGGCGAATTGCAGCTCAAAGATGTCTTGGCAGTTTTGCCCGTCGGCACATTTCCAGCTGAATTTTTTTTCAAAACTATTGAACTCGCCTTCAAAACCGGTGGGGTCATCAGGTACGGTGGTAGTTACGGGAGTAGTTACCGTGTCTTTTTTACAGGAAAACAATAGTCCGGTAAGACAAAAAAAGAGAATCAAGGTGCTGGAAAAACGGAGCTTGAATACAGACGCTGTTGGAAATGAAGTCATTTTGGATTCGGTTTTTGTTGAAAAATAAGGGGATACCACCAAATCGCTTGAAAAGAGGGAATATTGTGCACTTTACAACGTTTTCGCATTCAATTCGCGTTTTTGGATTTATTTTGCTTCATTTCTAAAAAGGGAAAGCAATATTCTCTTTCATGCAGTTATACAAAAGGCGGCAGAAATGTAGATTTTGCTACCTTTGAACAATCGAAACAAAATCATATGGAATCTACTTTGAAACACTCTGAATCCACAGATCAACTCTCCATGCGCGCTGCCGATAACATTCGGATATTGGCTGCTGCAATGGTTGAAAAAGCACAGTCTGGCCATCCTGGCGGTCCGATGGGTGGTGCTGATTTCACGCATGTGTTGTACTCCGAATTTCTGGAGTACGATCCAACGGATATGCACTGGCCGCTTCGCGACCGTTTTTTCTTAGATGCCGGGCATATGTCGGCCATGTTGTATGGTCAGCAGTACTTGTTAGGCAATTACAACAAGCAAGAAATCATGGATTTCCGGCAGTGGGGCAGCCCTACGCCTGGTCACCCAGAAATTGACGTAGAACGCGGCATTGAAAACACCTCTGGCCCATTGGGTCTGGGGCACGCCTTTGGTATTGGCGCGGCCATCGCCGAGCGTTTCTTGGAAGCGCGTTTTGGCGAAGCAGTGACCCACAAAACCTACCTCTACATTTCTGATGGCGGGGTTCAGGAAGAGATCTCGCAAGGCGCTGGGCGTATTGCTGGTTACTTGGGCTTGGGGCAAATCGTGATGTTTTACGATGCCAACGATATCCAGTTGTCGACTGAAGTGGACGAAGTTACCCACGAAGATACCGCTAAAAAATACGAATCATGGGGCTGGCATGTACTGACCATCCCTGGTAACGACCACGCGGCGATCCGCAAAGCTATTCAAGCGGGTATCGACGAAACCGAGCGCCCAACCCTCATCATTGGTAAAACTTTGATGGGCAAAGGTGTACGCAAGGAAGATGGCAGCGCTTTTGAAGGAGAAGTGGAGCTTCACGGCAAACCCCTGGGACAGTCAAAAGCTTCTTATACCAAAACCATTGAAGGATTGGGCGGCGATTTGAATGATCCTTTCCAAATTTTTCCAGATGTAGCTGCACACTATGCTGATTTATTGAAGCAAAAAACGGCTAAAGCTGCCGAGCGCAAAAAAGCGTTCCAAACTTGGGAGGGCAACAATCCTGGATTGGCTACTAAATTGCAACAATTCCTCAGCCGCGAATTACCAGCTATTGATTGGGCTGCCATTGAGCAAAAAGCTGATGATGCTACCCGCAACGCTTCTGGTAATGTGTTGGCTTATTTGGCTGGAAAAATAGAAAACCTGGTTGTCGCTTCTGCCGATTTGAGCAACAGCGATAAAACGGATGCATTCCTCAAAAAAACGCATAGTTTCAAAAAAGGCGATTTCACTGGTTCATTCCTGCAAGCAGGGGTAGCCGAATTGACCATGGCTGCTTTGACGATTGGTATGTCGCTTCACGGCGGTATCATTCCGGCTTGTGCTACGTTCTTTGCTTTCTCTGATTACATGAAACCCGCTATTCGGGTATGTGCGCTGATGGAAAAACCCGCCATCTTTATCTGGACGCACGATGCATTCCGGGTAGGGGAGGACGGCCCAACTCACCAGCCAGTTGAACAAGAAGCGCAGTTGCGTTTGTTGGAGCAATTGAAAAACCATTCTGGTCGCAGCAGTCTATTGGCGCTCCGCCCTTGTGATGGCGCTGAGACGACCATTTCCTGGAAATTAGCCATTGAAAATACCCACGGCCCAACCGGTCTGATCTTTTCTCGTCAAAACATTGTGGATGCTCCAGCCGCTAGCGGCGATCGCTTTGCTGAAGCCCAACAGGCTGCTCAAGGCGCTTACATCGTAGAAGATGTTGAAGGCAAACCCGATGTGATTTTGGTAGCCAATGGTTCAGAAGTTGCCACTTTGGTAGCTGGTGCAGTGAAATTGCGCAGCGAAAAAGGCCTGAAAGTACGCATTGTATCTGCGCCTTCAGAAGGTTTGTTTCGGGCTCAACCTGCTGACTATCAGCAAAAAGTGTTACCTGTGGAAGTACCTACTTTTGGTTTGACGGCTGGTTTGCCGGTTAACTTACGCGGTTTGGTAGGCGTACATGGAAAAGTATGGGGCTTGGATCACTTTGGGTTTTCTGCTCCATTTAAAGTATTGGACGAAAAATTTGGCTTTAACGCCGAGCATGTTTACCAGCAAGTATTGGAATTGCTGGGAGTATAAATAAACTTGTTAATGGATAAAATGGCGCTCTCGGGAAATGGGAGCGTCATTTTTTTGCTACCCATATTCCGTACTTGTTTGCTTTACCCAAAAGGCTTAACTTTACTTGAAAATAAAAAGAAAGAAACTGCATGTCGATTGCTTTGCTCAAAGAATTAATGGATGCGCCGGACTTACCACAATTGTTAGCAAAGGTCAATAGTCAATTACAAGAAGAAAAAGAGCGCAGAAAAGTATTCCGGAAATGGGTATCTCCTACCGAAAAGGCCGAATTCATTAATGGAGAGATAATCTTACAATCCACGGTGAAGTGGGAACATTTGCGTTATAGCGGTCTTTTATTTACGCTACTCAATACGCATGTCATTGTAAAAAATCTTGGAGAGACCTCCTACGACAAAGGAATGATTGCGCTTTCTCACAACGATTACGAACCAGATTTGTGTTTTTGGGGCAATGAAAAAGCCCAGCATTTTACTAATGATACCATGTTGCACCCCGCGCCAGATTTTGTGGTGGAGGTTTTATCAAAAAAGACTGCAAAAATTGATCGTACAGTTAAGTTCGTTGATTATGCTTTACACGGTATCGTAGAATATTGGATCATCGACCCTTGGGCACAAACCATTGAACAATATTGGCTACAAGCCATCCCCGCCAATGAATATGCCTTAGTAGCCAAGTGGCGAAAGGGCGATCGCATCAATTCCCGGGCAGTGGAAGGTTTTTCGATTCCAGTTGCGGCAGTATTTGATAAAGATGCTTGTAGTGAAGCTTTGAAAACCTTATTGGGATAGTAAATACTTATATTTGAATTTGCTAATTCTTTGAATTAGGAAATCTCAAGCACTAAAGATTCAACCTTCCACCCTGTCTTAGTTAAATGTCGGGTTCTGCACAATGTCGTCTAAGTCCGTTTCCATACTACTGGCCATATTCATAATGATCGGTTGCCAAACCTTCCAGGTCTTCGAGACCTGGAAGGTTTACGCTTATCCGGAACTAAAAATGTCCAGTAGTATGATCCGTTTTAATTTTCATTTGTACATCAATGAAGTAAAGCAGTTTAGTATTTGATTATCCTTTGCGGAACAGCTGAGCCAAAGTGTTTGAAAAAATACAGACCAGCTGGTAGCGTAGCAATATTGACAATGTGTTCATTACCCAGAATTTTTTCACTACGGATCAAGCGTCCAATGCTATCGAAAATTTGCAGCTTAAAAGGCAGTAGGGATTCAGTGGTTTTTATGGTGACAAAATCGTGGGTAGGATTGGGATAAACCGAAAAGATGGGTTGTACTTCTTTTACATCGTTTAGCCCGGTTGTCACTATTGACAAAGGTGTTTCGCAGCGGCGTAAATCAAAAAAAGGCGTACCCACCGCCTTACCGTAGTAATAAATCCAGACCTTATTGGCACCAATGACGTACTCGGGGTCAACGGTCACGCCATCGAACGTACTGATTTTGGTATGTAGTGTTTGGCCAAAAATCCCCCTGAGCCAAATCTCGCCCTTAGTATTTCCTGGAATACCACCACCTTGGTAAACTTGATAAGCACCAAAGGTTTTGTTGCTATTAATGGTAAAAGGCTCGAAAGAAGTTAAAGTCAATGGTGAAAAACTGGTTGGGCTAGCGTAGGTTTCAATTTCTGAAAACAAGCCATTTTTTTGTTGTTGATAAATGGCCAATTGTCTGCTGCCTTTACTGCTGAATAGGTACAATTCGCCAGGCTTTTGGGGTATCCTAAAAGGTAAATCGTCAACATGTGAATTTAGCGGGCTATTTTGAACATCTTGGGTTACAATGGTCGAAGAGCGAGCAACTCCGTTCCAAAATTTCATGTCGTAATAGGGTTGGGCAGGATTGAAACGGAACGGAAAAGCCAAAGTTTCGGATTGAGCCAGCCAACGCGGGAAGGTCAGCTCGTATATGGAGCCGGCAGCAGATGGAACCTCCGAGGCAATAAAAACAATCTTTGATGGATTGTCGGAGCGGAAGCAAAAAAGGCTATCTCGCCCATTGGCTACTGTTGTTTTTACTATATAGTTGACCCAGAAATAGGGCTTGCTTTTATCCGCAGATACATTGATGAGGCTTTTATCAGGATGACCAGGTTTGCCAAGGCTAAACCGGGTAAGGGTATTGGTTCCGGTACGGCGTACATAGATTATCTCACCTTTTTGGTTTCTGATCAAAAAGAAAAGACTGGTTTGATCTTCTCCCCAGTAAGGCCAGCCTTGTGCCTGAATGGTATCGATTAGCTGTTTGTTGGCAAGGTCAGGGAATCCAGTGGTCAAATTTATGTCTGCATACCAAACCTTGGCCTTGGCTCCACTGAGTGGGATTTGTTCGCACCAAACCATCGAGCGACTATCATCGGAAAACTCAACTTGGAAAACGTTGGTAGCGACGAGGATGTCACTAGGGATGAAGGTTTGGCAAAAAAGCGAAAGATGGCTAAAAAACAACAGCAGAATGAAGTAAAGTTTGGTCATGACAGCTAATTTTATGTTTAGACTGTAACCACCTCATATCGTTTAACACAAGATTCATATTAGATTTTACCGTTCTCGAAAACAATTCACTTAGGGGCACTTATAGCGGTCATTAACTTTTCAACTCTTCTTCAATGCTGTAATTGGTAAAGCTCCTGAATCTATAATTCGAACACGCTAGGTATCACCACCTACTCACTACTTTTATTCCCGATTTTGGATTTTTATCTTTCCTCGGATCAATAGCAGTATTGGCTTTTACCTCCACTGAAATCGGCGTTCCAGGTTGTTGGATACACAAATCGATGTTGTTGTCATTGTCGTTCAAATCAGCAATTTTGATTGGAGTGACAATGGTGGTATCCGTGCCATAAACCAGTTTTACTTTTAATCGGTGTAAATCACGCTCGCCCAATTCCTCGCCGTTAAGGGCATGAATACCGCCCGCCCAAACGGTTCTGACCACAACCGCCGTGGTGTTTTTTGGGCAATCACAACCCCGTTTTTTGGAGTTGTAAGGATAGCCGTCATCCAAAGTAAAGAACTCAGCATAACTCAAAAACGGCCCTTCTTCCAGCGCGGTAACCGCAATTTTTTGCCCTTTGAGATTTTGGCCGTCTCGACTTTTTAAATCGCCAACAATGCTGACCTCAACCGGTTCGTTGTTGGGGGCATTGCCTAGTTCACCAATCAACAAAATGGTGCGCAATTCAAAGGCTTCAACGGCGGGTTTGAAACTGGCAAAACCTACTTTTCGCGTGCTGCCATCGCGAGTAGTGATCAAAAAATCGGTAGCATCAAGGGTTTTGGGATCAATTTCATGGGAAAAAACGAGGGGCAAACCGTCTTTCCCAGGCGCATCTTTCCAAATTCCGCTTGCCGTGATGGGTAGGGCATTGTCGAGTCCAAAAAATGCTGAGAGCAGGGTGGCTTTACGGGTTTTGGCAATCGGCGGATTGACCGACGATAAAATGTAATCCGGAAGCGTAGTGCAGGTGGTGAGTAAGAAGAGGAAGAAGATGATTGGAACAAAACGCTGATTTGGCATGGCGAATAATTTTGGATATATACCTTGATTTCGATTGTATTGCGAAGATAAGTTACTTTGGAAATGAAAAAAGGCAACTATCCAGTCGCTCTTAAGATTCCCGAAGGGAATGTATATTTATAGCATACAGCAATCAGTATTGTCCCAATCCCGAAGGGATTATATGTTTATCCTGTGCAATATAAACATATAATCCCTTCGGGATTGGGACAAAGACCTTAGACCGTGCTATAAATATACATTCCCTTCGGGAATAAATTAGCGCCTGGATAATTACGAAAAAAGCCATTGTAGATTTCGTGTCTACAATGGCTTTATGGAATCGCGGAAAGGAATTTAATTCCGAATAATAACCCGGTTCATTCCGGGCTGTCCGCCGTTCATTTCCTGCATTTCTTTCATTTTTTCGCGCACTGTTTTGCGGTACTCCTCACGGGTTACCCGTTTGCCTTTTTCAGGGATTTTGATGGCGCTTTTTTCGTCCAATTTTCCCATTTTGATTTCGGTTGCCGTCATTACCATCGAGCCGTTGTTGACGTCTACTTCCAAGATCAACCCTGGCAAACCGGCATAGCTCATCGGGCCAGATTGTACAGGAATACCCGGCGTGAACCAAGCGGTGATGTTGCGCGCGCGACCCATCGTACTATCAACGGTAGTTGCAGAAATACAAGGGAAAGTACCAATCATTTTTTGCTGACCAGTTACCTTCCAAGCGTAAGCTACCGGTACATCATCCACCAAAAAAGCTTTGCCGAAAAAATCGGATTCTTCCAATACCCGATTTTTTTCCAAATCGTGATAAACGGTTGGAACCATGCGGCGTATCATCATCCGCATCCCGCCGCCAGGGCCGTCGGTACTTGCTGAAGGATCGGGATCAGCAGCTATTTCTTTGAATAAGGTTGCTTTAGGAGTAATGGTCAATTGCGCATTGGATTGCTGTTTTTCCGGTACCATGCGTTTCATTTGCTCATCGGTGATTTCCCGGCGCAAATTCATCGTTTGGGTATAGATAACGATGCCTTCATTGTTTTGCGCAAAAATGGCGAAAGGACTGAATAAGGCGAAAAACAAAAACAATTTTTTCATTGGTGATTCTTTTGGTTGAATATGATCAAACAAAGCTAATTGACATTCTGGTAGTTGGGGGTTAATGTACCTTGATTTTAGGTTAAATATGGTTAAAGAATTGCGCAATGCTAAGCTTAAGCCCTTAATTTTGTCGAGATGAAAAAACCTGATCCACATCGCTTGTACCTTTTCTTGATGGGCGGAAGCTTGCTTTTGCTGGTCTTGTTTCAAGCCTATTGGCTGACGAAGGTGTACAGCGAACAAAAAGGATACTTCCAACGGGAAACCGATAACATCTTTGGCAATACCATCCGCGACCTCCAAGATTCGATGATGCGCCGAAATATTGTCATCTCCCCTGATTCGGTCAGGCACGAGGGCGAAAACTTTATTCGATTCAATTCGGGGGTAACAACCGCTACGCGAACGACTCTGATGATTCGCTTGGACAGCGTTTCCAAACATCCTCGCAAAGATTCCATTTCCCGATCCAGGTTTCAAATCATTTACCGGGATCATCATCCCAACGATCGCGGACTAGGGCGAATGTCGTTTAGGCATTCCATCGAAGCAGCCATGCGTAAAGCACCCAAAGGTTCGCCTATTTTTGTTAAACTAAGCACAGATTCGTTTCGGTTGTCTACACTGCGCAAAAAAATTACTATAGCATTAGCAAAAAGAAACATCTATTTAAGCTTTACCTTGCAGCGCCTCGATTCTATTCCTGAATCGCTGTTGCCAATGCACGGTATTTTTAATGTAGCACCGGCTAATTTCCCGCCGACGCAATTTTTATACAGCGAATTTCCCAATTACCAAGGGTATTTGTACCGAAAAATGATTCCGCATGTCTTTTTTTCGCTGTTTCTGCTGGGGATAACTGCCTTGTCCTTTTTTTTGGTATTCAGAAATTTGCGACAACAACAAAGACTCTCCAAACTTAAAAACGATTTCATTTCCAATATCACCCATGAGCTCAAAACCCCCATCGCCACCGTCAGCGTAGCATTGGAAGCGCTCAATAATTTCAATGCCCTCAACAACCCCGAGCGTACCCGCGAGTACCTGGAAATTTCTCGGCATGAACTCAATCGCTTGTCGATCTTAGTGGATCGCGTGTTGAAAATGTCGATGTTTGAAAACCAGGCCTTGGAATTGCAAAAAGAGTCGTTTGATTTCAAATTGGCTTTGGAAAATATCCTGAATTCCCTGCGCTTGCAGTTTGAAAAACAGGGTGCTCAGGTGAGCCTTAATACGCACGGCGCTGTTTTTTGTGTTGAAGGCGACCCCATTCATTTAACCAATGTGGTGTACAACCTACTCGATAATGCCTTGAAATACAGCAAAGACCATCCAAAAATTGACATTGATCTTAGTGTTGTGGATAGGGAATTACAACTCAAAGTAATCGATCAAGGTATTGGCATCGCAGCAGAATATCAATCTAAGGTGTTTGATCAGTTTTTTCGAGTACCCAACGAAAACCGGCACAACATCAAAGGTTATGGTTTGGGGCTGAGTTATGTGGCTGGTGTAGTAGATTTGCATGGCGGTCGAATAGCGGTAGAAAGCACTCTAGGACAAGGAACCTGTTTTACCATCTGGTTGCCCGGCATCAAAGGGTAAATCTTAGAGCTTGTTCAGGATTCTGGTTCGATGGCGTAGTGAGCTAAAATTCACACTAATGAGGCGCAAAAAGCGGAGTGTAGCAGCGCTACAT
>JBBANM010000084.1:0-29484 GCA_040401995.1 Saprospiraceae bacterium | reverse complement strand
CAATCCCACCCTCCAAATCTTTTCAAATGTTTTTTTGAAGAAAATTTTAGAAACCGTTTATTCGGTGATTGCATTGCCGCAAACCACTAAAGCAAATGTTGCTTTATATTATGGTGCTTTTCAAGATTTCAAAATTCGACTCCCACATTCTGGAAGCGGGCACAAAACTATAACCCCTGATCGAGAAAACCAAGCACTAAAGAAAAATAGTTGTTTAAGATCGGGTAAAAACCATCTCAACTCTGCGATGGTTTTTTTATTTTGATTGGGAAGACTAAGATAAATACAAAATATTTTTCGCGCAATACCTCTTGGCCAGTTTTTAATTTTAAAAAAGCCAAAAATCGACCAACGACAACTTTTTTTTCAAATGCGCTACTTTTATTTTTCTTTTGCTGGATACTGTAAAAAAATGAAATTCCTTTTGCCGTTTGCATGATCAGACTGGTAGGAAAACCTATTTTTGCATTTCATTTTTGACAATCGTCCTAAATTAACCATAAGCACATCAATGAAAAAGTACAACTTTAATGCCGGACCGGCAATTCTTCCGGCCGAAGTAATTAAGGAAGCTGCTCAAGGCATTAACGATCTTAATGGCATTGGTCTATCGGTGATGGAAATTTCTCACCGCAGCAAGGAATTTGAAGCCATCAATAACGAAGCCGAACAGTTGGTTCGTGAATTAGCTCATCTGACCGACGACTACGCCGTTTTGTTTTTGACAGGCGGCGCAAGCTCTCAGTTTTTCATGGCGCCCATGAATTTGCTGAACGATGATGAAACTGCTTGCTATGTAAATTCTGGCAACTGGGCGGACAAGGCAATTAAGGAAGCCAAAAACTTTGGAAAAGTTAGTACGGTAGGGTCTTCCAAAGAAGCGAACTACACCTATATAACACACGACATAGAGGTGCCTGGTTCCGCAAAGTACTTACACATTACGAGCAACAACACCATTTTTGGTACTCAATACCACACATGGCCAAATGTAGGGGTACCAATGGTATGTGATATGTCTTCGGATATCTTCAGTCGCCCCATTCCTTTTGAGAAATTTGGGATGATTTATGCGGGTGCTCAAAAAAACATTGGCCCAGCAGGTGTGACCTTGGTTATTATCCGTAAAGACATGTTGGGCTCTGTAAACCGCACCCTTCCGGCAATGCTTGATTACAGAATACACATTGAAAACAACAGCTTATACAACACTCCGCCAGCGTTTGCTATTTACGTATGTATGCTTACCCTGCGCTGGATTAAAGCTAAAGGTGGTTTATCGGCAATGGAACAGCACAACCAGACCAAAGGAAAGCTCTTTTACGACGAGCTGGATGCTAATCCGCTTTTCCATGGTACAGTAACCGTAAAAGGAGACCGGTCTTTGATGAACCCTACTTTTTTAGCTGCCAATGAAGAATTGGACAAAGCTTTTAACGCCGAGTGTACTGCTGCTGGCATCGAAGGCATCAAAGGCCACCGTTCGGTAGGTGGATTCCGGGCCTCTATGTACAATGCTATGCCACTTGAGGGCGTACAAGTATTGGTTGATCTGATGAAAGATTTTGCACAACGCAAGGGATAAACATCTGAGTTGCTGAAACAGAAAATGAAGAAAGTCGAAAAATCATTCATCGACATCCACGGAGAGCGCTGGCCGGTAAAAATTTATCGCGAATACCGCAATTCTTACCGCGCTAGTGTGGGCAAAGATGCATTGATTCTTCGGCTTCCTTTTCGTCAACCATTCTCTGCGGATCATACAGCTTGGTCTTGGTTCAGGGCTTGGGCTGAAAAATTGGTACTCAAAAATAGTTTAGCCCTTCGTCATTTGCGGATACGCTCGTTTGAGCAAGGGGAAGAAATCGAGGTAGGGCTCCGCTCCTATCGACTTCATTTGATTTTAGAAACGCGGCAATCGCATACAGCTAAATTACAAGCCGACGGTAGTATTCTTGTCAAGCTGGCCGACCATGTCGAAAAAGACGAGCATCAACGCGCCATCAAAAACCTATTGGGGAAAGTTGTAGCCAAAGATTTTTTGCCAATTATGACCCAACGAGTGCATCAAATCAATAACGAGTACTTTAAAATGCCCATCAAAGGGGTTAAATTAAAGCAAAATTTCTCTAATTGGGGAAGTTGCTCCCGTCATGGAAACATCAATTTATCTACTCGTTTACTGTTTGCGCCACAGCCGGTGATTGATTATGTGATCATTCATGAGTTGGCACATCTGAAGGAATTCAATCACTCTGATCGATTTTGGAACATAGTGGGCGATGTAATGCCAGATTACGAGCAAAAGGAGCGATGGCTGAAGGAGAATTTTCACGCATGTGATTTTTGAATGTAGCGTGAATTTAGAAAAGTCAAAAAAAAGACCGGATAAACTACTCGATGTTCATCCGGTCTTTTTTCGTAAAAGTTTAGGTAGCTCTCATTTCGACCAAAAAAGGTCAAATTTCAGCTATGCTTCGCCTCTTTTTTCAGCCAATGCCCTTCATCGCCTTCAAAAAGGAGGCTTGTCTAGCTAAAATTTGCCTGCTTTTTTGGTTCGAAACCGCTGACCCAAACTTTTACCTTTTTCAATATTACAGATAGCTTTTATTCTGCTACCACTTCAAAAGTAACTTTGGCAGGTACTTCTTTGTGGAGGATGATTTCAGCTACGTAAGTTCCAAGATCTTTGATGTCGTCAGGAAGATGGATTTTCCTCCGTTCGATATCAATATCCAATTGTTCTTTGATGGCAGCGGCGATCTGAACGTTGGTAACGCTACCAAAGATCTTACCGCTAGTACCGGCTTTGGCGCCAATCTTAATGGTTTGGCTAGCCAATTGAGTAGCCAAGGCCTGGTATTCCGACAAACGAGCGGCTTCAGTTTCGGCCTCCTGACGTTTGATGTCTTCCAACTGCGCCAAATTGATTTTGTTCGCTATTTTGGCTAGACCTTGAGGAATCAAGAAATTGCGTCCATATCCATCTTTAACGGTAACAATTTCAAAACGATCCCCTACTTTTTCTATATCCTTGAGCAAAATTAGTTGCATGGCTAAAAAAAATTAAAACAGGATTACGAAAAAGGGTTACTTCAGCAAGTCGGTAACGTAAGGCAAAAGCGCCAAGTGACGCGCGCGTTTAACCGCGGTAGCCACTTTACGTTGGTACTTCAAAGAGTTACCGGTGATCCGACGTGGTAAGATTTTACCCTGTTCATTTACAAATTGGAGTAAAAAATCGGCGTCTTTGTAGTCGATGTACTTAATCCCAAATTTGCGAAAACGGCAATATTTTTTGCGGTTTTGGCCGATCTTAGGATTGCTCAGGAATTTGATGTCGTCTTTATTTGCCATCTTGATGTTTCTCCTTTAAGCGGTTAAGAATTTTCACCCTCATTCTCGATCGGCGCAGCAGCTACAGCAGCTTGCTCTTCGCGAGGTTGACGAGGACGGTCGTCACGGCGGCGATCATCGCGGCGATCGTTGCGATCATCACGGCGTTCTACGGGTGCAACTTTTTTCTTGATGGTACCGATGCGGCCTTGGCGTTTGTCGTCATTGTACTTGATTCCATACCGATCGAGTTTGACGGTAAGGAAACGCATAATGCGTTCGTCGCGGCGCAGTGCAAGCTCAACTTCAGCAATTACATCGCCGGAAGGAACTTGAAATTCATAACAAAAATAGACCCCAGAGTGGCGCTTGTTTACCGAGTAAGCAAGCGGGCGTAAGCCCAACTCATACATGTGTACGATCGTGCAGTTTTTGTTCTTCAGCAGATCTACATATGTCTGAGCTGTCGATTTGATTTCTTCACCCGACAGCACGGGGTCAACAATGAAGGTAACTTCATAGTTCTTCATGGATCAGACATATTTTGGTTAACTAAAAATTGGCTGCAAAAGTAGCTCGGTTCATTGAATAAACCAAACGTTGTCTCTAAATAGTATAAAAAAGTTATCCTAAGGCCTAAAACAAAAGGGCGCAAGCACTATAATAGCACTGGCGCCCTCTTATTTTGATCCTTTCAAAAGTTTTACTGTCGAATTGAAACGATCATTTTATGATCATAATCCCCGCGAATAATTGGAGATTGTTGATTCCCGGTGTACGAACGAACGTTTTGGTAGACAAATTCAAAAAGTTCTTGGATGGTTACGATTTTGTCATTGTTGACATCCGCCTCTCCTTTTAAGCCCCGAATCAAGAAGTGGCTAAAAACACCTTGTCGCAAACCACTGGCCTCCAAAGAGGTCTCTTCGGATTTTGATGACATGATCAATGCTGTTCCAGCCTGAGCTTGTGCCAAAGTACTGTAAAATCCAGCAATAGTATTGGTAGCAGCTTCAGCGTTTCGGCTGACCAACATGCTACCCGAATGACAAGCATCAGCGATACACAATTTGTATTTGGCTTTGCATTGACGCAATAGGCCATTGATCTCTTCGTGATAGAGTTTGTTGTTCAGTCCATCATAATCAATAGGCAAAAACGCGCCAGTGACTCCATGACCTGAAAAATACAACATGACTAAATCGTTGGGGCTTGCTTTGAAAAATACTTCGCGAATAGCCAAAAGGATATTTTGCTTACTTGCCGCTTCATCTACCAAAACTTTGATTTGCTCGTCAGCTACTGCGCCACCCTCTGGACTTTTGAGAAAAGCGTAAATACGATAAGCATCATCGTCTGTATACCGCAATACTGGCATGTGTTTGTAATTGGCTACCCCAATAATGACCGACCAAATTTTCACTTCCGGTGCAGCAATCACCGTTGTTGTACGCGTATTGGTAGGATTATCCAGGGTGGCACTTTGAACAAAACGGCCATATTCCCAGAATCCGCTGATCTTGCGGCCATTCGCCGAATACATGGTTCCGCTGCCATGCAAGTTGCCTTCTTTTAAGAATCCCTCGTAGCGATCTTGATTGGTGTACACAATCACACCATGCCCGTTTGGCAAACCATCTTTAAAGGTACCGATGTACCGATCACCTGATGCATAAAGGTATACTCCTGTACCGTTTTCGCAATCCCCTTCAATACATCCTGGATCTGTCAGAGGTAATTCTTCTCCTTTGGAATTGGGGACGGCTGAGGAATTGTTGGCCAAAGCGCCATTTTTCCATACGCCAACGCGTTTTGTCCCGTCATTGTAGGTCCAGGTTCCCATTCCATCTGGTAAATCATTCAACCAGCGCCCCTCGTACTGATCTTTGGCATAATAAGCAACGCCAAAACCATTACGCTTACTGGATTTAAATTCCCCATTGTATAAGGTACCATCGGGGTAAACAAAAAAACCGGTACCGCCAACGCAATCACCTGATAAACAGCCTGTTTTAACTTTAATAGAAGACCCATCGGGACGTAAAACAAGATTTGGATTGGAGCGAGCAAGCGAACCTTTTTTCCAAGTTCCCTTATCAACTTTACCGGTGTTGAAGGTTTTGATACCTTCGCCATCAAGCATGTCGTTTGACCAAAAACCTTCGTATTGAGTACCGTCGGTAAAAAAACAATACCCAAATCCCTGACGCTCGGCCTTGACAAATTCTCCAACATATCGCGCACCGCTAGGGTACAACATCACTCCTATACCATTCACGCAATTACCTGAAATACATTGCGAAAAGGCGGAATAGATAAAACATACAGATAAGATCAATACAATTACTGGCTTCTTCATGGTATTATATAGTGTTACAGCTTTTCCTGATGCTGATTTTCGGTTCCCGAGGGTGGCTGATTTCAATTATTACCAAACATAGAACGCTGTACACTACAACCCAAAAAATGAACCGAAACTTAATTTTCCATTTTCATCATCTTACTAGAGCAAACGGCATTTTCTCATCAAAGTTCCCCATTAGCATGGGAGTTTGTGCATTAGCGGTGTAGAGCCGCACGTTTCGATACACAAAGTCGAATTCTTCTTTTACGGTAACAATGCCGTCTGAGTTGCGGTCAGCGGGACCCCTAATTCCTTTTATTAAGTAATGACTAAAAATACCCGAGCGTAAGCCGTTGTCTTCCAAAGAATACTCCTGACTTTTGGACGACAATAAAATTGCGGTTCCTCCTTTGGTGTTGGCAAACGCTTGATAATACTTTTCTAGCAATTGAGTAGCGTCTCCATCCCTTGCAGCGCCGAAAGTACCGGCATGGCAAGCATCAGCAACTACAATTTTGTGTTTTGCCCGCGATGCATCGATGATGTTTTTTATCTCTTCATGTTTCAGGACGTTATTGTAGCCATCGTAGTCAATGGGCAAAAATGCGCCAGGAATACCATGTCCTGAAAAGTAAAAGAAAATAACGTCGTTATCATCTGCTTGTTGAAAAGTAGTGTTCATTGCCGAGATGATGCCATTATGAGTGGCATCTTCATCAATTAACAAACGCATTTGATTTTCTGGCAAAGCACCGCCATCCGGACTTTTCAAGAAGGCGTATATATGGTAGGCATCGTCATCAGAAAAATGGAGGGTAGGCATATTGGTATATTGCGCCGCTCCAATAATGACTGCCCATATTTTAATGTCTTTACTGGCTGTAACCGCCCGAGGCGGCATCGAAACAACTGGCTGTTTCTCTTCCAAAAATGTAGTAATGGGTTTGCCATTATCCCAAATAGCACTTAGCACATGCCCATCCGCATAGTTCATGATCCCTCGGCCATGGGGGTTGCTTTTGCGCCAGCCGCCAATATAGTAGTCACCATTAGGATAGAAAGTTTTTCCTTGACCTTCTGGCAGGCCATTCAAAAACTGCCCTTCGTAGCGTGCATTATTACGGTATACGTATTGCCCCAAGCCAGAATCACAAAATTCTACATTGCAATTGCGCAATGCCTGCGTATCTGATGAAAGAACAATTTTATTCTGCTCCACCTGTAAGGCACTTGCGCCTACAAACTGATTTTTTTCCCAAAATCCTTTTTGGGCTGAACCATCTCTGGCGGTTAAAATACCTTGTCCATTGCGTTCGTTGGCCTTCCATTTGCCTTGGTACTTTGATCCATCTGGGTAATAAAAAATACCATCGCCTTCAAATTTTCCATTTTCAAAATAACCCTCATAGCGCCCCTGGCTATTTAGGAATAACAGACCTTTACCCTGTGGTTTGTTACTTTGCCAACCGCCTTCATAGTAGTTGTTGTTGGCATAGGTCATTTTACCTTGTCCCTGGAGTTGATTCTGATAGAATCCCCCTAGGTATTCGTCTCCTGACTTTAATTTAAGCCGCCCTTTGCCATGCCGACTTTGATTGACCCATTCTCCGCTATAGAGGTCCCCATTGGCAAAAAACATAGCGCCAAGGCCTTGAATTTTTCCCGTAACGAATTGCCCCTCGTAACGTGCACCATCTGGAAATTGGCATGCCCCGTATCCTTCATAACAATCGCCCTTAATGCACCTCCATTGACCTAACAACAATTGACTGGTAATCAGAAAGATAATTACACCGCCAGATAATGCCTTCATACTTAATCACGTTTTTCTAAAATTCCTACTCTTGACATTATAATATGATTGGTGTAGCCTTTTGTTGTCGATAGATTGCCTTTTTGCTCATATATGGAGAATACAAATTTATTAACCTGAAAATTCACTGCCATATTGCGTGCCAGTTTCCTTTTAGGAAAAATTTAGCGCGATTATAACAGAATCATTAATTTTACCGTATAATAACCAAAATCAGACCGTTCCATGCGTAAGATCATCTCAATACTAGCTGTTATTGTCTTCGGAATAAGCTCAGCTTGCAACAGTTCAAAAAACGGGTTGACAAACCAGCAATCTTCAACCAGCGATGGAAAACATTTTGGCGAAAAGATTTCTGCATCAAAAGCCATTGTTTATGAAGATTTGCTCAAAAAAATCCAAGGCAAAGATTCTTTAGAAGCAAAAGTAATCGGCACAGTTGAAAGCGTTTGTCAAGTGAAAGGATGCTGGATGAACATTGTATCCTCCCAAGCGGATCAACCTAAACTGTTTGTCCAGTTTAAAGACTATGGCTTTTTCATGCCAAAAGACATTTCTGGGCGCAAAGTGGTTCTCCAAGGTTATGCTTATCGCTCGGTGACATCGGTTGAAGAACTTCGTCATTATGCCGAAGATGCGGGCAAAACACCAACAGAAATAAAAGCGATCACCAAACCTTTGGAAGAACTAAAGTTTCTGGCTTCGGGAGTGCTTTTGCTCGATTGAGGAACGGCAACAAAATAAAGTAAAGTTTTGACTGACTCTTTTTTGATTTTACTGCGTTGCTCGTCAGTTGCGTAGACTCGCTATGCGCCTTTCTCGTCCCGATTTTATCGGGACCAAATCAAAAAATAGTTCAGCCCCTGTCTACTTTATTTTATTTCCGTTCCTAATTTTGAGTTTAGGAATTTGTCCATTATATTGTTGGACACAAATAATATCGCATCAGGGAATGAATTATCAGGCAGCCAAGGCATTTATATTGGATAAACTTGCCCGAGAACTCTCGGAAAAGCTAACCTACCATGGTCTGCACCATACTTTGGATGTATTGAAAGCTACTAAGGATCTTTGCCAAAAAGAATCCATTCCTCCTTATCAATCGATTCTACTCAAAACAGCGGCACTATTTCACGATTCCGGTTTTATCATCAGCAACAAAGAACATGAAGATCTAGGTTGTAAAATTGTTCGTAAGTTTCTACCTCAATACAATTACTCAGAGGAAGAAATCGAACAAATTTGTGGCATGATTATGGCTACAAAAATCCCGCAGAACCCCAAAAACTATTTGGAAGCCATTCTTTGTGATGCTGATCTTGATTATTTAGGTCGAGATGATTTCTACCAAATTGGCAATACTTTATATGAGGAATTGAAATCCTATGAAGTGTTGAGTAGTTTTGAGTCTTGGAATCGTTTGCAAGTCAATTTTTTGGAAAAGCATACTTTTTTTACTTCAACTAATCGAAACCGTCGAAGCACCCAAAAGGGTTTATACCTACATGAGCTAAAAGCATTAGTAGCATCCTATGAGGAGTAATTGCCTGATTTCTACGAATGGCAAGTCTTAGAGTGTGTTTGGATTTTTTATTCGCGCTACAAATGGCCAAAATTCACCCCAATTTCGTTGTAAAAATACTCATGTAGCGCTGCTACACTCCGTTTTTTACGCCTCATTGGTGCAAATTTTGACTCATTTCGCCTGCGAACTAAAAATCCAAACACACTCTAAGGAACGGTTAAAAAATATTTTCTTAAACATCCAGGCAGCGTAATCCAGGAGGGGGGCGTTAGTTAGAAAAATAAGAAATTCTTCATTTAGGAGCTTTATGAAGATTTCGGGGTTTGTATCATCGAGCGGCTACTTTGACTACTATAAAAGCGAAAACTTGCTTTCTGCGTTTTTGCTGATTAGGTTGGCATAATGGATCCACTCTATGCTGATAATCCTAAAAGCTCCACTGATATGCTACAATTTCACACACGCTAGTTTATTTTACACTCACTAATTTTTTTCTTCCAATTTTTTACGCGATAACTTTTTATCATGCAAAAAGGCCTAATCATTGAGATGATTGGGCCTTTTTTTTGCCTTAGCATAGATTATTTGTGCCTATCATGAAAAATTTCGCCAACTTATTTTCCTATAATGAAAAAAGGCATCGAGATATAGGATAATTAACCTATCTCGATGCCTAACAGCGTTTTAATTCTACAGCGTTCTAACCAAAAACTTAAGTAAAGATAATCAATACTAATGAAAATTAGAATGAAAATGCAATAAAATAACTAAAAAATAATGCCGTTTGGCACTACAAAGTCATCAGTAGGTTAGATTCTTGAAATCAGAGAGCTCCTTCTTCGCTCTATCAAAAAAATAGAAAGAGAGGGTAAAGGTGTTTTACAGTCATGTTTACAGCGTTCTAATTGACTGTTATAGAAAAACCAAAGTTCGCAAATAGAGATATGCAATAGAGATTTGGCATAAAATTACCACAAGAGCAATCTTTATAATAAGACTAGCCAAGGCGTCAGTATGCTGGTATAAGCGTACTATGCCGAATAATGGCGTTACGTCATCCTCATCCCAACGCAAGACAATCGCTTACGCGGGTAAAATCCAATTGCATGAAATATAATTGAGCGCTTTAGGGGCGCATGCAATTTCAAGGTTAGATAAAAAGCAGATTACAATCCTGAAACATCCCCAACTATTATGTTATTAGGTGTAGTTGGTTGTCCACCAAAAACTTCAGAACTGTCAAATGTACCGTAAAAGAAAAAAGCAAGACACATCAATAGCGTTTCCATAGTTGTGATTTTTTATGTTTTCACAAATCTATGCCCCTATTGAGTTAAAGATCTTATCACCAACTTGGTGAAAAAAACATGCCAGCTTATGCTACTTTTTTGAAAATTCTATATTTATTTAGCTGACAAGCAATTCAATGAAACCTTTATAATTGCTTGATTTAGAGCAAAAACAAACAAGCACTTATTAATCAACTTGTTATGAAAAATCTTATCATCCTTGTTGAATTCTTAAATAAGAACCGAATCAAGCACATTGAAGCATTGGGAACAGACACCATGCTACAAGAATTTTATAATGGATTAGCTACGGGAAAGTTCCAAAGCGAAAAAGCAGCCATGAACCATTTTTTCCCTAAAGCTGACAAGTATCAATTGCCTTATTACAATCGCCTCAAACGCAGGCTACGTGATCGTTTGCTCAATCTGCTTTTCCTTGTTGATTTTAGTCAGCCTCAATATTCTTCCACGCAAACTGCCTACTATACCTGTTACCGTAATCTTGCCGCAGTAAAAACCATGCTTGGTCGCTACTTGCGGGAGCCTGCAATGGAACTTGCTAAGCATACCATAAAATTGGCACAAGAGTTTGAATTTGCAGAAGTAGTATTCCATTTAGCTCGCGAGTTGCAAATACATTATTCTACTATTGAAGTCAACAAAAAAAAATTTACCTATTACCGAAAGTTGGTTGAAGAGCAATTAGAATTACAACTAGCCGAAGTTAAAGCAGAAAACTACCATGCAGAGATTTCTAACTACTTTAACCAAACTCGAGCACTTCCCATTGGAATATTAGATAAGGTAATCGCCTATGCTGACGAATTGAAAACTTATACCCTTTCCTTACAGTCCTATAAACTGAACTTATGGTCGTACCTTATCTTTGCTTTGCGTTATGAAATTGAAAATGACGCCGCCAACACGATACGTGTTTGCCGAGAAGCGCTCGATTTCTTTGAGAATAAAAACCAATCCAGCCTCAGCGTAAAATTCATTTTCCTAAACAAACTGATTAGCTCTCAAATAAAAATAAAGCAATACAATGAAGCAGAAAAGGTTATAAATGAAAATATTTTACTTTTCGACGCAGGAACCGTAAATCATTACCACTTCATTGAGTACTACTTAATTCTTTGCTTTCACACCAAGAATTATCAAAAAGGTTATGGATTATACACTAAACTCACTTCCGATCCGCGGTCAGACAGATACTCTTTTTATATCAAAGAACATGTTCAAGTATTCGGCGCTATATTTCAGTACCTCTACTTATTTGGCGCAGTTGAAATCCCTTTGGAAACTGCTAAAAATTACCGCGTATCAAAATTTTTGAATGCGATGCCTACCAATGAAAGGGACAAACGCGGCATCAACATCACCATCTTGATCCTGCAAATCCTCTTCTTACTGCATCAAAAGAAGTACTCCAGCATCATTGATCGGGTGGAACCGCTCAACACCTACAGCTATCGGTACTTGCGTAATGACGAAACCTACCGAAGCAACTGTTTCATCAAAATATTGCTGCAACTGCCTAAGTCGGATTTCAACAAAAAAGCCTTTCTGCGTCATTCGGACGGGTTTTACCAAAAACTTTTGGATATGCCCATTGAAAAAGCAAAACAAGGCAACGAAGTTGAAATCATCCCCTACGAAACCCTTTACGAATTCGTATTGGCTAGCATTGAATAATTTAGCCTAAATGGTCTTTTCCATAAAGGCTGTTACTATTGTATGGGCGCTCAAAAGAGACTCCTTTGGCCTAAACCGCTTGAGCCCTTTTGAGCAAAAATTCATCTACCCCATATAGTAAATCAAAACTACGGCTTATTTTGCTGCACTCCCTCAACACAAAATGATCAAATAAAACAAGGCACGTTTTGACTAAAAAACGCCTTGTTGATTTTAAATCGATCATTTTCATATGTTTATAAAAACCAATTCTCCTTTCAAAGAACAATTTCTACGACTTAAAAATATCAAACCTAAGTTTATTGAGGAAATTTTTGATTAACACTAGGCAAGTTTGATCCAAAATGCCATGCTTAAGGATTTCAGGCGTTGTGTTGCTAGGCCAGCGATACCTTTATAACCAGGCCTCTTTCTGATTGCGTAATACAAAACTATAGCGAAACACTATTGCCTTCACTATCAATATTTCAGCCAAAAGAAATCATTAAAACAGATACCTATTTCTAAAAATTTTAAATATAGAATTGATATTCAGTTTATTGTGTAAAAACTTAACACAACAAAAGAGCATCTAAACAGCCTTTAAACAGGTAAAAATATAGTTGGATACCGTAAAAAAGGAAAGTGAAAGGAAGGTAAAAAAGCAAACCACCTTGTTGAAGATGGTTTGCTTAGGGGAGTATTGGCTGTGAGGGAAGGATTCGAACCTCCACAGGGCGGTTAGCCATAGTACAAGAAGAGAGAGCTGGTGGTCAACCCCTGGGCGCTTGCGCGTCCTATGCTACGTTTATCCCGTGACCCCTACCCCCGAGACAAGAGGGCATGGCTGCCAAAGTTTCATCACCTCACAAGGTTTGTTTGAAATTATCAGTTGGAATATGTTTCTTTGCCACACTTTCCAACATTGAGCACTTTTGCTTAACAGTGGCAAAGTTAATAACTCCTTTTGTTTTATGCAATTTTTTCAAAAAAAATCTCAATTTTTTCTTAAATAAGAAAAAATTATCTTGTATTTTTGAAATATTCGCATCCGCTCTTATATTGCTTACCTTGTTTTTTGAATTTTCCTTAATCTCTCTTCCCGCGCTTTTGGTTGAACTTTTCTTATTTTGTCGTTTCAACTGCTACCCATGTCAACTCGAATTTTTTTTATTTTTTTTCTCCTTACGCTAATTGCTTGTGAACAATCTCCTAAACGTTTGCCAACTTCCAAGCTCCCTCCAAAGCGTTCAGAACTCATTGACGGTTTGAGTTTTGTTGCTCCTCCCAAACCCTTTCCTTCAGATCCTATGTTGCCCATTCAAACCGTAGGTGCTGGTTGGATTGCAGTCATCCCCTATGCTTTTACCAAGTCGGGTGTGCCACAGGTGCGTTACAATGCTCAGGGGGGACAATGGTGGGGCGAATGCCACGAAGGGTGCCGTGCCACCATCAAGACAGCCAAGGCAGCCGGCTTAAAAATAATGTTCAAACCTCAGGTTTTTGTACCTGGCAGTTGGACCGGTGATCTTGATTTTAGCGATCCTGCTGATTGGAAAAAATGGGAAGCCGGCTATGAGGCCTACATCATGCCGCTGGTGGAAATGGCAGCACAAGAAGGGGTAGAGCTTTTTTGCATTGGTACTGAATTCAAAATCAGTGTTGCCAAAAGGCCTGAGTTTTGGAATCACTTGATCGACACCATTTCAACGAAATACACCGGAAAACTGACCTACGCCGCCAATTGGAATGATTATGACGTCGTTCCTTTTTGGAATCGACTAGATTATATCGGTATCAATGCCTATTTCCCCTTGAGCGCCACTAAGACACCTGATAAAAAAGAATTGATCAAAGCCTGGCAACCCATGGTAAGCGCGATCGGTAAATTGGCCGATAAGCACAAAAAGCCAGTATTGTTTACTGAATTCGGTTACCTAAGCGTTGATGGCTGTGCCGATAAAACCTGGGAAATAGAAAAACGCATCAAAAACACTTCTGTGAATCAATATGCTCAAGCTATTGCGCTTGATGCCCTGTTCGAAACGTTCTGGATTCAGCCGTATTGGCAAGGTGGGTTTCTTTGGAAATGGTTCCCTAACATGCAAGGTCATGAAGGGTATCCAGAAAAAGATTATACCCCTCAAGGGAAACTTGGCGAACAGGTACTAAAAAAATGGTACACTAACACCCCTTAAAGATGCGTGATTGACGGGTAGAGTAGCGAAGAAAATGAGCAAAAAAGCTATCTTGGCGCTCAATTAATGAAAAAAATATGAAAGTACGTCGCTTAATCAATCTTTTACTACCTGCTTTGATCTCTGTTATCATTGACCGTTTGACTAAAAACTGGGCCATCGCCAATTTAAAAGGTCAACCTGTAAAAAGCTATTGGAATGATTTCTTTCGCTTCGTTTTTGCGGAAAATGAAGGCGCCTTTCTAAGTTTGGGATCAGGGCTTTCTGATTCCGTTCGCTATTGGGTGTTGGCCATTTTGCCGGTTTTGGTGCTCCTATATATTTTGTATTTTTCACTTACCACGCACAATATGCTTTTATCCCAGCAAATTGCTTTTGGCTTGATCATTGGCGGCGGATTGAGCAACATCTACGATCGAATCGTAGCGGGTAAAGTGGTAGATTTTATGAACATTGGGATTGGCGGCCTTCGTACTGGCATTTTCAATGTAGCTGACAATGCCATTATGATTGGTTTGTTTTTGATGCTACCCGCTCTTTTTTGGAAAGGAGAAAAAAATTGATAAAAAATATCCGTTACCAATAGTTGATTTGTACTTTGTATGAAATAAAGTTTTCAAGAGCCCTTTAATCAACCTTGCAAGCCAACGTTATGACTGAAACGCTTACTCCTGGTCTGATCGCCGGATTGATTGCCGCCTATTTCATCATGCTGATCACGGTATCCTATTATACCAGTCGCAACGCAAGTAATAATACCTTTTTTCTTGCTGGCCGCAATTCTCCCTGGATTTTAGTTGCCATAGGGATGATTGGCACTTCCATATCAGGGGTAACCTTTATTTCTATACCTGGTGTTGTGGGAGCAGGGTCGTATAACCAGGCCTATTCTTACATGCAGTTGGTTTTTGGCAATTTATTGGGCTATTTTATCATCGCTACCGTATTGCTCCCCTTGTATTATCGACTTAATTTAACCTCCATCTATACTTATTTAGAACAACGGCTTGGCCAATATTCCTACAAAATCGGCGCCGCTTATTTTCTATTGTCGCGCACCATTGGTTCCTCTTTCCGTTTGTTTTTGGCCGCAGCCATTGTCGACCAGTTTGTTACCAGCCAGTTTGGAATTCCCTTCTGGGTTACTGTTTTGGTTACCGTTGGCCTTATTTGGGTCTATACTTTTAAAGGCGGCATCCAAACCATCATCTATACCGATACTTTACAAACGTTTTTCCTATTATCGGCATTGGTACTGAGCGTGATCAGCATCAGCCAATCATTGCATTTGGGTGTTGGCGATATTATACCCGCCATTCGACATAGCAATTACAGCCAAATGTTTTTTTTCAAAGGCGGCTGGAGCGACCCCAACAACTTTTTTAAGCAATTCATCAGCGGGGCTTTGATTGCCATAGCGATGACTGGACTTGATCAGGATTTGATGCAAAAAAACTTGACTTGTCGCACCATACAAGATGCTCAGAAAAACATGTTTGTTTTTTGCTCTATTTTTATTTTTGTCAATTTGCTGTTTCTTTCCTTAGGGGCAATGCTGTATATCTATGCCGCAAAGGAAGGCATTGAATTGCCTACCAAACCCGATGGATCTCTCAATTCCGACTTGGTCTACCCTACCCTAGCGCTCAACCATATGTCGATTTGGACGGGCATTTTGTTTATGCTGGGCATCATTGCTTGTACCTACGCCAGCGCCGACTCTGCGCTAACTGCATTGACAACCTCTTTTTGCATTGATTTTCTGAACTTCAATAAGATAGCCACCTCGGAAGAAAAAAAAGAACGCACCCGTATTTGGGTTCATTTAGGTTTTTCAGCAATTACCTTTGTACAAATCATCGTTTTTAAATTGATCAACGATGATGCGGTCATCAGTAAATTATTCAAGCTAGCCGGTTACACTTATGGTCCTTTACTTGGCCTCTTCTCTTTTGGCTTACTCACCAAACGAGTCATTAACGATCGTTTGGCAGTTCCTATTTGTTTGGCCGCACCTATAATATCTTACTTCATCGACACCAACTCCAAAGCTTGGTTGAATGGATTTACCTTTGGTTTTTTGATCATCGCCGTCAATGGCCTGATCACTTTCGTCGGGTTGTTTTTGATTTCAAAAAAGCCCCAATAGAATTCATTTTGAACCTGCAGGTAAAGACAAAAAAATTGTGGTAATTTTGCGGACTGTTTTGTAAAAGCCCTAGATAACTTTCACCAAAAAGGATTACAATTCCAATTTTATGAAAAAAATTCGCGCAGCGATAACTGGCGTTCAGGGGTGGGTACCTGATTATGTACTCAACAACCACGAACTAGAAACAATTGTGGACACCACCGAAGAATGGATCACCTCACGCACCGGCATCCTCGAAAGGCACATTCTTAAAGGTGAAGGGCAAGGAACTTCAGTTATTGGTATCAATGCAGTAAAAGGGCTTCTTGAAAAAACCAACACTTCTCCGGAAGAAATCGACTTGGTCATCTGCGCAACGGTTACTTCTGATATGCCCTTCCCTGACACCGCCAACATCATTGCCGATGCGGTGGGCATAAAAAATGCTTTTTGTTACGACATCAGCGCTGCTTGCTCCGGTTTTTTATATGCTTTAACTACTGGTTCTAAGTTCGTTGAGTCAGGAAGTCACAAGAAAGTGATTGTTATTGGGGCAGATAAAATGTCTTCTATCATTGATTATAGCGATCGTACCACCTGTATCATTTTTGGCGATGGCGGCGGCGCGGTGCTTTTGGAACCAACCGAGGAAGAATTTGGCGTAATGGACTCCCTACACCGCAGCGATGGAGTTGGGCAAGCGTATCTTTACCAAAAGGCGGGCGGTTCACGATATCCTGCAAGTATTGAAACAATAGTGAATCACGAGCACTACGTTTTTCAAAACGGAAAACCAGTTTTCAAAGCAGCTGTTTCCGGCATGTCTGATGTAGTCACCAAAATTATGGCGCGCAACGACCTAAAAGTTGACGACATAAATTGGTTGGTACCCCACCAGGCCAATCGCCGGATCATTGAATCAGTTTCAGACATGACCAATTTCCCCATGGAGCGGGTAATGGTCAACATCCAAAAATACGGCAACACTACCGCTGGTACTATACCTCTCTGTCTTTGGGATTGGGAGAGCCAACTTCGCAAAGGCGACAACCTCATTTTGACCGCATTTGGCGGCGGTTTCACTTGGGGAGCTATTTATGTAAAGTGGGCTTATGACGGGGTACAAGGATAACTACGGAAAGATTTTTACTATATTTGCCCAGTTTTTGAGGATAAGTAGGGATCAAAGCTTAGGCTAAGCGTATTTTTCCAGAATGACTCAAACTGCAGAACTAGAATTTTTTTTGAAAATTATCAATTTTCTTCCAAATGGCTACTACTCAAGATATCCGCAATGGATTGTGTATTGAACATGAGAATGATATTTATTCTATTGTAGAATTCCTACATGTTAAAACGGCACGCGGCCCGGCCTTCATCCGTACGAAGTTAAAAAGCATGACTACTGGCAAGGTGATTGAAAACACTTTCAACTCTGGTGCAAAAATCAATGAGGTTCGAGTTGAACGCCGTAAGTTTCAGTTTCTTTATAAAGATGAAAACGGTTTCAACTTTATGAATAACGAAACTTATGACCAGATTTCTATTCCAGAGGAATTAGTAGATAGCCCCCAGTTCTTAATGGAGAATATGGAAGTAGACATTCTGTACAATGCTGGTAATGATGCAATTCTTACCTTGGAGATGCCCAGCACCGTTAACTTGTTAGTAACCTACACCGAGCCTGGCTTGAAAGGCGATACTGCAACCAACACCCTTAAGCCGGCAACGGTAGAAACAGGCGCCGAAGTAAGGGTTCCATTGTTTGTAAATGAAGGAGATTTAATCAAAATTGATACCCGCACCGGCGCGTATATGGAACGAGTAAAACAGTAATGTATGGATTTCAGAGAGATTCAGGAACTTTTAAAGCTGATCAGTCGGCTTGAATTGACCGAATTCAAAATGAAGGATGCCGAATTTGAATTGTCGGTACGTACCAAAAATTTTGACAAAGCTCGGATTACAACAGTAGCGGCAATGCCTACTGCTCCAATGATTAGTCCAGAACCGGTTGCGCCAGCGGTTGTCGCTCCTATGGCTGCGCCTATTGAAGCACCTAAATCGGCAGCTTCTGAACCTGCTGCAAATATCCCTAAGGCTGATGACGAAAGTAGCTACTTGGCGGTAAAATCACCCATCGTAGGAACTTTTTACCGTTCGGCGGGTCCCGATAAACCTTCTTTAGTCAAGGTTGGTGATTCCATTAAAGCAGGTACAGTGGTTTGTATCATTGAAGCCATGAAGCTTTTCAACGAAATCGAATCCGATATTTCAGGACGGATTGTAAAAGTTTTGGTTGAGGATGCACAACCTGTTGAGTATGATCAGGTATTGTTCCTGCTCGATCCCAAAGGATAGTCTCAACCATTAGGAACGGATAAAAAATAAAATGACACTTTATTATTCACCCGTTCCTTAGCCAACAAAAAGCCTATGTTCAATAAAGTCTTAATTGCGAATCGAGGAGAAATAGCCTTGAGGATCATCCGTACCTGCCGGGAAATGGGGATCAAAACGGTAGCGGTATATTCCACTGCCGATAAGGATAGCCTACATGTTCGTTTTGCCGATGAGGCCGTGTGTATTGGTCCTCCTCAATCTGCAGAATCCTACCTAAGCATTCCTCGAATCATGGCAGCGGTAGAGATCACCAATGCTGATGCGGTGCATCCAGGCTACGGTTTTTTAGCTGAAAATGCTGGTTTTGCCGAAGTTTGCTCCGAATATGGCATCAAATTCATCGGGCCTACGCCTTATCAGATCCGCCAAATGGGGGATAAGATTACAGCTAAAGAAACGATGATCAAAGCTGGTGTACCGGTCATTCCTGGTTCTGGCGGTCTGTTGCAAGATGTAAAGGAGGGGATTGGAATCGCAGAGGAAATCGGTTACCCCGTCATCCTTAAAGCTACTGCCGGTGGCGGTGGAAAAGGGATGCGGATTGTGTGGGAAGAAAGCGAGTTTGAAAAAGCTTGGGATACTGCGCGGCAAGAGGCTAAGGCTTCTTTTGGTAACGACGGGATTTATATTGAAAAATACATTGAAGAACCTCGCCACATTGAGTTTCAATTAGCGGGTGATCAATATGGTCGTGTTATTCACTTGTCTGAACGCGATTGTTCGATCCAGCGTCGTCACCAAAAATTGGTGGAAGAGTGTCCTTCCCCATTTATGACCGATGAATTGCGTCAAGCAATGGGCGAAGCAGCCATTAAAGCTGGTGAATGTATCAACTATGAAGGCGTAGGTACCGTAGAGTTTTTGGTAGACAAATACCGCAACTTCTACTTCATGGAGATGAATACCCGTATCCAGGTAGAACACCCCGTAACGGAAGAGGTGATTGATCATGATTTGATCAAAGAGCAAATCAAAATCGCAGTTGGCGAACCCATTACTGGCGGTAATCGTTTCCCCTTGATGCATGCCATGGAATGCCGCATCAACGCAGAAGATCCTAACAACGATTTTCGTCCAAGTCCGGGTAAAATCATTGGTTTTCATAGCCCCAAAGGGCATGGCGTAAGGGTAGACACCCACGTTTATTCTGGCTATACCATTCCTCCTTACTATGATTCGATGATCGCCAAGTTGATTTGTCGGGCGCGTACCCGCGAGGAGTGTATTACCAAAATGGAACGTGCACTGGACGAATTCATCATTGAAGGCATCAAAACAACGGTTCCTTTTCATCAAAAACTGATGAAAGATGAAAACTTCCGCAAAGGAAATTTCCATACCGGTTTTTTGAATACCTTCAAATTTAAGGATTAATACGTGCTTGAAAGATAGATTGGCTATTAAAAATAGGCCAGTTAGAAAGCCCCGTTCAACCTGAATTGGGGCTTTCTTGTTGTCAAGAGCATCATTTGTTATTAAAGTGCATTGAATGAAAAATAGTAGTTTTTGGCGTTTGATGGGATATTTACGCAACTATCGGCTAAACGTCGTCCTTAGCATATTGAGTAACGTATTAATGGCGCTGTTTACAGTAGCTAGTATTCCATTGTTGATTCCTTTTCTTCAGGTGTTGTTTCAAACCGACATTAAAACGGAGGTTCAACCAGAATGGAAGCTTGATGCCATGCACATCCAGGCTTGGCTGAACTACGAATTGAGCCAGTTGGTATTGCTTCGAGGAAAAGAAGGCGCTTTGATCATTATATGCACCATCATACCACTTCTTTTTTTCTTTAAAAACTTATTTGCGTATTTGGCACTGTTTTTCATGGCGCCCGCTCGTAACGGCATTGTGCGCGATGTGCGCACCCAACTTTTTGATAAGCTGCTCCAGTTGCCGCTCGGATATTTTACCGAAGAACGAAAGGGGGATTTGATGTCGCGCATCACTTCTGACGTACAAGAAATTGAATGGAGTATCCTCAACGTTTTGGAAACCGTTTTTCGTGAACCCATTATTTTGTTATTGAGTCTAGGCGCGATGTTGGCGATTAGTCCTACTTTAACGGGTTTTGTGTTGATCCTTATCGTATTTACCGCCGCCGTAATCGGCGGTATTGGTAGAACCCTCAAAGCCAGTTCAAATGCCATTCAAGAACGCTTGGCCAATTTGGTAACCGTTGTGGAAGAAGCTATCACAGGATTGCGCATCATCAAAGGTTTCAACGCGGAAAGGTATCAGAATCAAAAATTTCACCAAGAAAACGAAGGCTATCGGCGCAGTCTTACTTTATTGCTTTGGCGCCGCGACCTTTCTTCTCCTCTTTCGGAGTTTTTGGGCATTGCTGTAGTCGCTGTTTTATTGTGGTTTGGGTCACATCAAGTTTTTTCAGGACAAATTCAAGCAGCTACTTTTATTTCATTTTTGTACGCTTTTTTTAATGTCATCAATCCTGCTAAGTCGTTTTCTAGGGGAATGTACGACATACAAAAAGGGGTAGCCGCACTACAACGGGTTGAACAAATTCTGGATGCCCCAAATTTGATAGAAGAAAAGCTAAACGCAATACCCATCACGTCTTTCCAATCTTCCATCGAATACCGTGATGTGACTTTCAACTACCAAGAAGAGGAAGAACCGGTACTCAAAAACATCAACCTAAATATTGCCAAAGGCGAAATTATAGCCTTAGTAGGTGCTTCCGGGGCTGGTAAATCAACAATGGCAGATTTGCTTCCCCGTTTTTTCGACATCTCAAAAGGCGGTGTTTATATAGACGGCATCAACATTCGTGATCTCAAACTGCATGATTTGCGCAATTTGATGGGCATCGTTTCGCAAGAAGCCATCCTATTCAATGATACCATTTACAACAATATCGTTTTTGGTATGCCCAATGTAACGCCTGCCGAAGTTGAGCACGCTGCTCGAATTGCCAATGCCCATAGCTTTATTGTTGCCACTGAACAAGGTTATCAAACCAATATAGGCGATCGGGGCTCGAAATTGAGTGGTGGACAACGACAACGACTCACCATCGCCAGAGCCATCCTCAAAAACCCTCCGATCCTTATTCTCGATGAAGCTACTTCTGCCTTGGATTCTGAATCCGAAAAACTGGTACAAGATGCCCTCTTGAAGCTCATGCAAGATCGCACCTCCATCATTATCGCCCATCGACTTTCCACCATCCAACATGCAGATAAAATCATCGTTATGGATCAGGGCGAAATCATTGAACGTGGCGGGCATGCAGAACTATTGGCTCATGGCGGCGAATACCGTAAGCTCGTAGATCTGCAAGCGTTTTAAGAAGTAAACCAGTTTAGATCGAGAGAAATTAAAGCCTAGATTTTGGCTAGGTATTCCTATTTTTGGGTTCACGTTAGGAAATAAGTAATGGTACAACATCACCATCTAATGCGGAAAATTTTCCTTTACTGGATCATCCTTATGTCGTGGGGCGTTTTGGCAAAAGCCCAAATCACCGTCCCCAGTAACTTACTCCCAGAGGTAGGCGACACCCTTTTTACTGCTGTTGACCAATTGCCCAATACCATGCGGCCATTGATGGCTGGACGTAATCAGCGCTGGGATTTAACAACACTTCAGGCTCCATTTACCCGTCGGGCGGTATGGCGCCCAGCCAGTCAGGGTAGCTATGGGCGCTATTTTCGCAGTGCTGAAATGTTTACCCAAATTGACGAAAACACCGAGGGTTATTACCGCACAACCTCCAATGAATTGTATTTAGTAGGCGCCTATGGTCCTGATCCGCTGGGGCTTAGTCGCCGGGCTCTGATGCGTTATCAACCAGCTTTATTGGAACGGAAGTTGCCTTTGCGTTATGGCGATGCTTTTCAAGACGACTCAAATGTGTCTTATACCTTAAGTAGGGACGAATTGAGCTATTCTTTTCGTAAAAAATTGCCCATCAGCGCCGATTCCATCCGTGTAAGGGTATCGCTTGACCGCCAATATTATGTGGATGGCTGGGGAAAATTGATTTCTCCTGGCGGTTTTTTTGATGTTTTGCGGGAAAAAAGGATTGAAATTCGCGATTTTAGAATTGAAGGAAAAATTGGGAATCGAAAATGGCAAGACCTCACCGGTATTGTTAAAGAAAAACAATTGCTCCGGGGCAGCACCAATATTTCTTACAATTACTACAGCAACGAAGATAAGGAACCCATCGCCATCATCTGGATGGATCCAAGCGAGCAAAAACTTTTACGTGCCGAGTACAAAGCTGACGATCCAGAGGCCAGCGTACAAAATATGAACAACCTTAAGGCCGATGTTTATGCTTTCCCCAATCCTGCCATTATCAACGTTCGTTTTGAATTCTACAATTTGCCCCCCGGAGAATATACCCTTACGATTTACAATATCCTCGGCGTTGAACAATGGTCAAAAAGGTATGTCATCAATGGTAATATCACTGAAAAGGCAGATATTTCTGAATTAAAACGCGGAGCTTATCTGTACAGCTTGAAAGATGAGAACGGTAAAACGATAACCACAAAAAGATTAATGGTGCTCCGACCATAAAAAAGGGGAAGCATTCTCATAAATGCCTCCCCTTTTTTTGATGCTCAAGACCCAACCAGCTTTACAGCTTGATGATTTTTTTCGTCAATATTTTTTCCCCATCCGTCAAACGAACAAGGTAAACGCCTTTTGCCCAATCGCTGGTTTCAAAAGAGGTTTGAAATTGAGATCCTGGATTGAGCTGTTTATTTTGCACCATTATACGGCCATTCAAGTCCATCACACTAATAGAAAGCTGTTTTAAGTTTTCTGAGCTGGTTAATTTCACCTGCAACTCATCCATTACCGGATTGGGATAAGTAACTACCTCAGCATTTAATTCGATCGGTGCGTTTATGCCCGTTGCAGCACCTTCAACAATTGCCAATGGAGCAGAAAGGGTTGTACCTTGATCGCCACTTGAACTACCGTTTCCATTTACTGCGTTACCTGAAGCGTAGAAATTAACCTTTCCAGTCCCCTTTGCTGGAGCAGTCCAAGTAAATGACCAGGTGGGTGTAGCACTCCGTCTAGAATGCTCGATATAATTCCGACTGTTGATTGCAACCGTATGCACTCCACTAGGTAATGCACTAAATGCACCTGCTGTTACATTGGAACCATCTACTAGGCCAACCGTCTGAAAGCCATAGCCTCCTGGGGTTCCCGCTCCAACTGTAATGCCAATGGTCAAGGTATAAGCTTTTCCAGGGGTATACGATGTCACTGCTTTACCCCCATCCGAAAGGGTTGCAGTTACTTTGGGATTATAAGTTCCACCGCCATGGCAATTGTTACAAGAACCAGCGCTTACTGGCGAGCCGGTTAAATCTTCCCCTTGAACCAATCCTGGACCACTTGAGTTACTGGTAAAAAGCATAATGCTAGCCGAAAGGAGGGTAAATACAAGTAAAATTTGGGTTTTCATAATGGTGATTTTTTTCAGGAAATTAAGTTTCCCTTCAAACTTAGCGGAAAAATAGTCGTGCGTCCCGTATTTGTGCCACCTTTATCGTCACCCACGCGACAAATACCCCCAATGATGTACCTACATCGAATAATCGAAATATCTATTCGTCTGATAAAATAGGTTTCAATAAAAAAGAGCCCTTACAGCCCAAAGCAAGGCCTCTTTTTTGTTAAATCTATTGCAAAGTAAAATTAAAGGCTCCTTAATTATTTTTCACCACCATTTTGGTGGATACTCTTGCACCGTCCGAAACGCGAATAAAATATACTCCAGCGGTCCAATCGTTAGTCTCGATGGTGGTTTTAAATTCCTGTTCTGGGTTTTGCCATTTTTTTTGCGTCATCAAACGCCCATCAACGCTGATTACCGAGATAGAAAGCTGGGGCAAACGCTCTTCACTGGTCAATTGGATTTGTAGCTCATCCAAAACTGGGTTTGGATAGGCCTTAATGTCGGCGATCAATGGCTGTGGGCCCTGCAAACCCGTAGTACTTGCTTCGGTAATAGCGACAGGAGCAGTCAAAAAGGTAGCACCGTCACCACTTGAACCACTGCCGTTGGCGGCAATACCAGAAGCATAGACCCGAACCGTTCCTGTTCCTTTGGCTGGCGCAGTCCAAGGTATATCAAAAACATTGCTTGAACTCCGACGCGATTGTTCTACATAAGTACGGTTAGACAATGACGTTAAACGCACCCCAGATGGTACGGTTCCAAATTTACCAGCATTCGAATTGTCTGAGCCAGCTAAGATGACTGACTGAAATCCATAGTTGTTGGGAGTCCCTTTTGTGGGCACAATTTTCACCTCTAAAGTATACACTTGTCCAGGAGTATACGTTTTTACCGCTACGCCATTTAATAACAAACTGGCTTGGATAGTAGGAGAATAAACTCCGTTCGAATGGCAGATTCCGCAAGTGCCCATGCTCAGAGGAGAACCGGTTCGATCTTCCCCTTGATCGATACCTGCGCCATTAGAGCTGGAAATCAATAAAAATGCACTTCCAATAATGGTTGTAAAAAGTAAATAAGTCGATTTCATGTTTCGTGTTTGAGATTAGGAACAGGTGAATATTAATAGACGATAAAATTTGAACAAAGCTTAATCCCTAGCCAAAGATTTTAAAATGAAATTGATTTACTGCTTCCATACCATTTTAGTGATCACCCCCCTCCCATCTGATAAACTAACCAAATACAAGCCGCTAATCCACTCTTGGGAAGGAATCAGAGTTTGAAATGTTGATCCCAAATTTTGAAGCGTGGACAGCCATACCGTTTTGCCGTCAAGGGAAGCTATTCGCAGACCTACACTTTTTAAACCGTTTGGATTAGTTGCATTTAACTGCAGCTCATTTAGAACCGGATTGGGAAAAAGCGATACTTCAAGTCTCAAATCTTGGATTGTTTGGACTCCAGTTGCTGTCCCCTCTGCTATAATGATAGGGTTATCCAATCTCGAAGCGCCTTGCCCATCTGCCGCACCGGCACCATTTGCCGCAACACAGCAAGCATAAATACTAACGGAACCTGAACCTGCTGAAGGAGCTATCCAAGGTATATTGATGGTATTACTAATGCTTGGCCGAGAATGCTCCACATAAATTCTATTGTTCCGCAATGTAGTCAATCTAAGGCCATCAGGAAGTTTGCCGAAAGTGCCCGCATTGAGGTTATCTGCCCCATCAGGGCAATTGCTTGAAATCCATAATCGCCAGCATTTCCAAACGGCATTTGTACCCTAATACGCATGGTATAACGTTGGCCTGGCCGATAGCTTTTTACAATTTGGGTATCCTGTAGTAGAGAGACAAAAATCCCTGGCGTGAAATTTCCTTCACCGTGGCAATTGTTACAAGAGCCGCTGGAAAATGGGGATCCAGTTCGATCTACGCCTTGTACAAATCCTGCTCCTGTTGAATTGCTTAAGAAAAGTGCAACTGCTGACAATAGGCAGGTTAAACCTAAAAGTAGTTTGGCTTTCATGTTAAATGGTTGGTTGTGTTATTCTTCTTACGCAGCAAAAGAAAGAAAGCTATCCACAAGACAACCCAAGTGTGAAAAAGTTATGGCTTTTAGTTGTTTTTTGGGGTTCGTTAATTTTCAAGAGGCTATCTAAAAAAAGATACCGTTTTCAGGGTTTTTTCCTTTGACTCCGCGAAAATGATTGAGGATAAATTCAAAATCGGCTTCTTTATCCCCGGTAGGGTAAAACAGTTCTGAAAAAGAGATCACTCTATTCCCCCAATCTAAAGTCACCAAACACATGGGGATATTGGCGCCCAAGGCGATGTAGTAAAACCCGCTTTTGAGTTGATCCACCTTGCTGCGCGTGCCTTCAGGCGCAATGGTCATGTTGAATTCTTCGCGCTCATTAAAAATTCGTACTACTTCCGCTACAAAATTTGAATTCTTACTCCGATCTACGGGCACGCCGCCTAAGGCGCGAAAGAACCCGCCAAATGGCCACCGAAAAATCGAATCTTTGGCAATGAACCACGCTTTCGCCTTGCGAATTGTACGCGACAAAATTCCTATCAGTAAGTCCCAATTAGAGGTGTGAGGAGCTACTACAATAAGGTATTTCTTGACCGTTCGCGGAAAATCGCCTACAATTTTCCACCCCATCAAAGTATTCAATATAAATGCGGCTATTGCTGAAAGCATAAAATCTAAATTTTTTGAACTGATTTGCCTACAATAATAAGATCGTTTTTGCTTACTTTAAAATAAGCGGCAAGAAAAGGGCAGATTCATTATAACCTTTGTGTAAATTAAACGTAAACAAACTGCATTGTCAGCACAAATTTTAGATCGAACTGGGTGATTGAAGAAATTCATAGCATAGTTTTCAAGAAAACCTGCCCGATCAAGCCGTTTAAACCATGAACATTGAGGACAATTGCCGGAATAGTATTGCTGCTGCTTTCCATTGGCACAGTTAAAGCCAATACATTAAGCCCCAAAGCTGTCTATCAGCTTGCTTTTTCCCCCGTTGGCGGTTTTTATCATGACGCCCTCCGCGTTCAACTAGCTTCGGGTTATCCAGATTCAGAAATTTACTATACGCTGGATGGCAGTTTTCCTACGCGTAAATCAACCCGTTATCAAAAGCTCATTTACCTTAATCACACAACTATTGTTCGAGCAATTAGCTACCACAATCAAAAACCAAATTTGGTGTGTGCGGAGACCTACTTCATCAATGAACCCAAAACTGATTTTGTAGTCGCATCCATCGCTATAAGCCCAAATGTACTTTTTGATCCCGAAAAAGGATGGTTTGTTCAAGGCGCCAAGCAAAATGGTAAGCCCAGCTACCTGAGTAGAAAAGAGATTCCAGCAAATGTTGCGTTTTTCGAATCTGGAGGTCGCTGTGTATACAATCAAGTCAGCGGATTACGGTTGTTTGGCGGCGTAAGTAGGTTGTTCCCTCAAAAATCATTGGTCATTGCTGCCCGAAAGTACTATGGCAAAAAACGCATCCACCATCCTTTTTTTGGTGAAAATGGTCCGAAAAACTTTAAATACCTGGTATTGCGCAATGCGGGAAGCGATTTTGGCAGTACGCACTTCCGGGATGCTTTGATTGAAGACTTGGTGAAAGATTGGGATCTCGACGTACAAGGTTATCGCCCTGCGCACCTCTATATCAATGGTCATTACTGGGGTATCTACCACCTACGCGAAAAAATAAATCGCTATTTCGTAGCCAGCCATTCTGATATTGACAAGGACAGTGTGGATTTGTTGGAACATTTTGATACTCAGCTACACGGAACACGTAAAGAGTATACTCGAATGCTCCGTTTTTTTTCCAACCATGATTTATCCCAAGCCAGTAATTATGCGGCGGTAGAAAAAATGATGGAAATCGACAATTTTATCGATTTCCAGATTGCCCAGATTTATTTTGACAATCGCGACGCAGGTGGTAACATCCGTTTTTACCGGGCTCAAAAACCTAATGCTCGCTGGCGATGGATTCTTTTTGATACCGATTGGGGCATGGGGTTACATGATCCTAAAGCTTATGCCTTCAACACGTTGAAATTCCAAACCGCTACCGACGGTCCTCGCTGGCCCAATCCGCCCTGGAGTACGTTTTTATTGCGCAAATTACTGACCAATCCTAGTTTTAAAACCAGATTTATCAATCGGTTTGCTGATCATCTTGGCACTTCGCTTACTTCGGCTCGAGTCAGTGGCGCTATTGATCAATTTTATCGCGATCTCCGCCAAGATATGCCGCGTCATCTGGAGCGCTGGAATCTTTCCGATCCAGCTTGGATTAATCAAATTGATCGTTTGTGCGAATTTGCGGCACTGCGCCCAGCCTACATGCAGCAATTTTTGAAAGCATATTTTGATGCCGGTGATTGGCAAGCTTTCAAAATCACGGCATCACCGGGAGGTAAAGTACTATTGAATAAACATTTGACCATTGGCTCAGAAGGATTTTCCGGGAATTTTTTATCCAAAATACCCATTCAAATACAGGCACTTCCGGCCTTAGGGTACCGTTTTTCACATTGGGAAGGTGTTACAAAAAACAAAAACAGCGAATCCCTCACGTTGATTTTAGAAAACGAGTCTATAGAACAAGTACGACCTATTTTTCAGAAATTTCCTGACCCTCGGGTTGGCTTGATCGTCATAAACGAAGTTAGCCCAACTGACAAAGCGAGCGGAGATTGGCTAGAATTATACAATAGCTCCAATAAAACAGTATCCTTAGATGGCTGGCAATTACAAGAAGGCCAAGGACGAACATTCCAGTTCCCTGCAGTCAACATTCCAGCTCATGATTATTTGGTGGTTTGTCAGGATGCGGCCAAGCTTTTAGCCAGCAACCCCGATGTTTACAACTACATTGGTGGATTGACTTTTGGGTTGAGCAAACATCGGGAAACCTTACAAATTTTGACGCCTACCCAAGTGATGATTGATAGCATGGGCTACCGGCTTCCTGCTACTGATAGCGTTTTCACCTATCAATTGGTGTTGCCCGAATTGGACAATTCAAAAGCACAAAATTGGCAAGTAACATTGGGCTCCGGTTCTCCCAATGCCCCTAATCCAGAATACTACAAAAGTCACATCCGCACTACACAAATTACCTGGGCACGCTGGGGCATGCTGCTGGCCGGTCTGTTGCTGTTGGGGTATTATTTTTATTCCAAACGTCCATTTTTTGAATAAGTCTCATTGGTTAGAGTGTGTTTGGATTTTTTATTCGCGCTGCAAATGGCCAAAATTCACCCCAA
>JBBANM010000083.1:0-30806 GCA_040401995.1 Saprospiraceae bacterium | reverse complement strand
CAAAAATAGTGATTCACACTCGCTTTTTTTCTTTAAGTCAATGACATTGCCCTTTTGGGTAGCCACCCAAAGCCTCCCCTGGCTATCCTCGACTACATCAGATATCGGTGATTTAAAGTTGATAAACAAACGAGAACCTTTGTCATCCAAATAGTACAACCCGTCATCCGTTGCCATCCACAATACCTGTCGATGATCCATGACAATCGTTCTGATGAAACGTGATGCGAGGGAATTACCTGGGTTGATGTTTACAACCTCTAAATTGGTGGCTGGATCGCTGTAAGGAGCAGCGCAAGTGCACGTAGATACGCTAAAAAAAGGCATAAAAAATAACAATAATAAAGTTGAACCAGATTGAAAGACAACCCAGATGCAATTCAAACCAATATAATTGAGATCAACGACACTTTTTAATGTACTAAAAAAGCGATTTTCAGTCCACATATTGCAGCATTAAGTGTGAAATCAAAAATCTCAAACTTTTGTACAGGAAATCAAACACTCTCTAAATGAATTGATGTAGGTGTAGGTCTGTTTTCTTGCTTTGTTTATGGTAGAGTAAAGCTAAAAAAAAAAGATTAAAACTTAAATTCAACGCAAAAATGTTTTGTATTCCTACTCATTTTTGGGATATTTCATGTTGCAAATACCAAAAACTACATCTTAATGTCTTTTTGACTACATGAAAATGTAGTCAAGTGTAGTTTTTTTGACGCCCTCCCAGTAACCCCATGTCTGTTTGCTACATTTGAATGAAAAAACGCGTAAATACCTTCCATGACTCAGCGATCATTCTTTGTACGAATAACCTGGATGTTATTTTGGGGTTTAAGTTTGCTTCCCTTTAAGTCTCATTCGCAGGATAAATCCGCTGCCATTTTGCCGATCCGAAAACAGCTTGAACTGTACTTTACCGAGCTGAAAAAAACAATACCTCATGATCTTGCTCAGGCTCAGCGCTATCTTCTTGCTGCCGAGCCTTTGGCCAAAAGTGTGGATTCAAAAAAATATTGGAGCCGCTATTTTCAATTAGCAGGACGATTAGCAGCGTACAAAAAAGCGCCTGCCAGAGCGGTTCGCTATTATTTTTTGGCCATAGATTATTTCCAAAAGACCAGAAACACTAATGGCCTAGTTGAAACCTATCTTGAACTTGGCGACCTCTATCTTCACCTTTTTAATACTCAAAAAGCCAGTTCTTATTATCAATCGGGGCTAAATTTACTTAAAGGGAAGGCGCCAAAATTCAGACAACTGGCCATTCAACTCTACCTTCAAATCGCCAAGAGTTATACCACACGAGGCCAATACGCAATGGCCTTAAAGGCATTGGACAAAGGGGCTGCGCTGGTACAAAAAACATCACTCCATTCCGAAAGTAGTAAATTATGGTTGGCATATGGGGATATATATGAACAGCAAAAAAAATACGATCAGGCAGCAAAAGCCTATACTGCTGCTTGGGAAATTGCGCACAAACGTCAATTAACGGCTATTGAAATCATGGTTTTAGCGCAACAAAGCAAACTCGCTTTGCAACTCCAGCAACCCGAAATTGCCCGGCAATACGCTTTTCAAGAGAGAGAAAAGGCCCGTGCTGCTCAGGATCAAGATGCCTTCAATGTCAGCAATTACCAGATGGCTCTTTGCTTTTTTGCTCAAAAACAATTGGATTCAGCCTTACACTACAATACGCAGGTGATAAAAGCGGTAAAGGGCCAGCATCAGGATTCGCTATTGAATGTTGTATTACCGCTTCAAGCAAAGATTTTAGAACACCAAGGACAAATAGCAGCAGCACTTTCGGTTTTTGATGAACTCCAAATGCTAGAAGCCAAACATCCCAAAGCAGAGACGCTTAAAGGGGAACGGCTTTGGGAGGAACTGACCATCAAACGTACCGAGGAGGAAGTTCAAAGTAAATTTGCAAAAGCGCTGGAACAACAGATCCGCTTGCGTTACCTGGTTACCTTTTTTGGAGTTTTGATTGCCTTGATGAGTTTATTTCTGTTAATCCAAGCCCGCATACGGAAAAACGCCAATCTAGTTCTGTCCGCCCAGAACCAACAAATAGAAATACAGAATGAACAACTTGAAAACTTAAACCACATTAAAAATCAACTCTTTGCCATAATTTCTCATGATTTGCGAAGCCCTTTGCTTTCGGTTCGTACCGTTTTGAACAACATTTATCAGCTAGATACTGACCCTGCCAATCGAAAATGGTGGATGCAAATGCTACACCAGCAGTCAATCAAAACGGGTGTGTTATTTGAGAACCTACTCTGCTGGGCCAGCATCCAAATGAATAACTATCAACCGATTAATCAGCAATTTTTTTTATTGCCATTGGTGCAAGAGATCGAGGAGGAGGTCAATTTCATGTATCAGCAGAAGCAGCTCAATTATCAAACCAACATCCCCCCCAGTATAGTACTCAATTCCGATCCGGGGATGATTCGGATGGCCATTCGCAACATCATGGTCAATGCTGTGAAATTTTCGAATGCCGAAGGAAAGATCGAAATCAGTGCGAACCTTAGCCATCAAGAAGCCAAAATCAGCATCAAAGACGAAGGTATGGGAATGAAAGAAGATGAAGTAAACAAAGCACTTCACGGTCGATTGTCGCGCTTGGGTACTCAAGCTGAAGTGGGGTCGGGGATTGGATTATCATTGGTGAGGCAATTCCTAGGGTATCAGCAAGGGCATTTGGAAATCCAATCAGCGCCTCAGGAAGGAACCATCGTTACCATTGTGATTCCGCAATAAAATAGGTAGTAAAAATATGGAAAATACACGCCGCATCTTTATCTATTGGTTCTTTTTATCGGCCTTGTTGGCGATTGTCGGCATACGGGTTCAGGGACAAACCATTCCCTACAGCCCGGAAAGATTGGCCATGTTGGAAAATAAGCTGAAAACGGCAGCCTCAAAAACAGAAAGAGCGACCCTCTTATTGGACATCTACGATCAGATAAAATCCATTGATCCTGATAAAGCCAATGCGTGTACCAACGAAGCCTTGAACATCGCTAAAGCCTTGAATAATAAACTGCTTATTGCGAGGGCTTTCTGTAATAAGGGGATCCAGCAATTTATCTTGAACAACAACGAGGAGTCGTATCGCTATTTTGTCAGGGCCCTTGCCTTGGTTGACCCCCAAAAGGATACCGCCATCGCGGTGCGGTGTTATCAAAACATGGGCGTTTTATACCGAGATTATGGCAACTACGGTAAAGCCATTGAATATAAATACCGCGCCATGATGCGCTGTGGCCCTGAGCCCAAATGGTTGGACACCAAATGTCAATTGCGCTACAACCTTTCACTGGATTATATTTCGGTAGGGCAGATCGCCAAAGCAGAATTCCTACTCCAAGAGAACCTCAAGGATTTAGATCTTTTTGAAGCACCGCAACGCAAAGCGCAAACCATGACTGTTTTGTCGCAAATTGCTCAATTACGCAACAACAATGAAGCAGCCATCACTTATGCGCTGAAAGCACTTCAGATTACCAAGCAATACGGTTTTTTCCAAAATACCCTCAACAATTATATTTTTTTAGGTCAAGCATCGGAAGCCATGGGGCGTAAACAGGATTGTTTTCGCTATGCGCGGATTGCGCAACATTTGGCGGATTCCGTTTCCAATATTTTTTCACAGGCAACGGTTTATCTTTTGCTTTCAGTATATTATGTTGACAACAAACAACTCGACTCAGCTACTTTTTATGCCCTGCGCTCCATCGACAAGTTGGAAGAACGGAAAGTTGAGGCAGTTGAGCCCGATGCTTATCACCATTACAGCCAAATCCTTAGCAAATTAGGAAAGAAAAAAGAAGCCCTGCAATACGAGCACAAATACCGCGATTTGTTGGAACTGGCGCGGAATCAAGCGGTGCAAGAATTTTCACTCAACAGCATCAATGCTTACGCTATTTCCCAATCTTATGAAAAAATAAACCGACTTTATTCTAAACCATTGCAACAAGAAAATAGATGGCGCACGATAGGACTGACGGGTTTGGTATTGGCGCTGATGATGGGGTTTGGTATTTTTTTACTGTACCGTCAACGACGTCTTTCCAGCCGACAACTTCAGCAAAAGCAAGCGGCTATTTTGGTTCAAAAAAACGAATTGGAACGATTAAACACTTTGAAAATAGAGCTGTTTGGCGCCATTGCCCGGGATTTGCGGGCGCCTTTGGCCAGTATACAACAGGTAGTGGCAGGGTATAAAAGCACCCAGTCACCCGAAGAAGAAAAAGCAGCGATGGATCTTTTGCGCGAGCAAACGGATTATGCGAGTACCCGCTTAGAGGAAATGTTGCAACAGGCAAAACAACAGATGCAGGTTGAAACGGTGGGGTAACGTAAATTCGGAGATTATCGATGGCTGGGATCAATATTCGTGCCGTCGCACTGCAACTTGATACCAAAATGATGAACAATTTGGTGTCAACGGAGGATTTATGTTGAAGGCATAGGGCGATGCGCTGGCCAGAATATCATTCGAGTTGTCCCCGTCGTCCCATCAGGACGACATCTTTGTAGAAAGGGGAACGCCCACGATTTCCGTTCCAGCGAAACGGTATTTTAAGGCTTTAGTTAATTGATGCTGAAAACTTGAAAGCGTTAAGTTTTCATATCGATGTTTTATACCTCCGGGATTAAAAATATCCAATTTCATGGCTTATTTCCTGCTTGTCTTTTTTACCAAATCGCCTCTACTTTTGATCTGCAGTTTCCGATAAATTTTTTTGATGTGATAGCGAACCCCATTTATCGTGATGCCTAACAATTGGGCTATTTCCTGGTACGATGCGCCATCGCGAAGCAAGGTGGTAACGAGGCTTTCCTTATCATTGAGGCTTCCATTTTCATCAATTGGAAGCTGTTTTTGCGTGCTTGGGGTAAAGTATTGAATGATTTTTTTGGCAATGAGCGGACTCAAAGAAGCGCCTTCGCTGCTGAGCGTAGACAGCAATTCCTGTTCTAATTTCTGGATATCATGATCTTTTTGCAAATAACCAGTAGCTCCATTACTGAGGGCTTGAAAAATCGTATCGGCATCGTCCATAATGGTGTACATAATGATTTCGGCATCTGGTTCTCGTTCCAAGATCATGGGAATATCGGGGATGCTGGAACGATCGTATAAAAGCACGTCCAACAGCACCAATTGGATGTTCAAAAAATCGCGGTGAAATTTGATGAATTGCTCTACCGTATCAACCGCGATCACACAATCGATCTCAGTAGACCGCTCAAAATATTCAGAAAGCGCTCTTCGCAAAATGAGATCATCCTCAATAATGGCAATGTTGAACATAGGCATAAGTTGAAAAAGGCGAACTTAACTCAAGTTGTGACTTATCAACTTGAACCGCGTAGCGGTGACATTATTCTACTAAAAATGCCTCCGCTACGCGGTTCGATTTATTTTTGGTCACAACTTGAATCAAATTAAAATAAATTCAAAAATAAGCACGAATTTATAAAAAATTAATAAAATAAGTACAAATAATCAACAGTATATCTAGTTTTTTTGCTGAAAACACAAATGGGCAATATCACTTATGTCAGGGTTTTTATTTTTTTCAATACACTACATCTTTTTGCATTGACACACTACATTTTAATGTATCTATCAACTGCATGTATGTGTATTCTTCTTGGGATTATATACTTAAGTGACAATAATTCGAGCAATGCCACATATTTTTATTCCCGAAATGTAATTCCCAAAAGCATACAAACAGACGACTGGGCAAAACTAATGATTTGCCCGCTTTGCCTTACGCCAATCGCATTGGCCAAGGGGTGGTTTTTTATTGTATTCTCTTAAGCTAATAACGATAAATCATAACACAAGTGAAGGAAAATGCTACACCGCTAGGTCTGTATTGGACAGCCAGCCTTGTCTTAGGGGCATGTATTTTGGGCTTTTTGGCCTGTTGCCTTGATAATTGGCAGTTCGTCTCCATCGGGTTTTCTCTTTTGCTCACCTTTATTTTCTTGATTTTATTAGGGAAACATACGGTGGAGCCGCTTTCAAAGCAACTACCCTATCAATTACTGCAAAAACCATACCACATAAGATTTGAAAGTGGCAAACGATCGGGTTTAAAAACCATGGTGTTTGCTGTTTTTACGCTGTGCATTGTTTTTCCTTCCCTAGCAGCAGCTACCAACAATCATAAGATCGGTAATACCACCAGCACTGATGGGTCGCCCACGGGGCCTGTCGCCATTGCTTTTTCCAGTACCCTCAGTACGGGTAGGGGTGGATATTACCCGGATCAAACGGTAACTGCGCCAATTATTTCATGTACTTATCCCGTATTGCCTAGCGCAGCTACGGGTATCGCCAATATGTAAATTCCTCTAATCTCAACAATAAGACGATCAGTTATGAAACCAACTTCTACTTATGCTACAGCTCAATCCGTCGCTGCGTCCACTTGGAGCGATTGGAGGAAAAAAGCGGATGTTTCTCTCCGCTTATTTACGTTAAAAAAACTATGGACGGTCACAGTGTTTTTCCTGATGACTACCCTGGCAACGGCTCAAAATTTGCTCATTGATGCCACTGTAAGCAACACGACGCCTGGCGCTAGCGATGTAATTACCTACAAAATTCGCTACCGCTGTGCATCGATCACCAACCATTGCCTCAATGCGCACATCACCTTTACCCTGCCCGACGCTTACGATATTGTAAGTACCCCGGGCTCAGGTGGTAACGTAGCTGGCGTGACCATGACCGGCAATGTGGTGGATATCTCCTTGGTTTCTCCGCCCTCTTCGGGTGCGCCTGCGGGCGCATTGGCTGCAGGTGCTTCGGGCATCTTGGAGACCAAAGTGAAATTCAAATGCGGCACCAATGGCGTTGCGCCAATGCCTGTTGCGGGTACTACTGTCAATTTTGCGGTATTGCCAACTTTCACGGTAACAGGTGGCTCACAAGTAGCCGTTGCACCGCCCGCAGTGACGGTGCCTACGGTGAGTGTTTGCCCGGCACCAGCGCCAAACCCGCCGGCTACGAATATCTTCAAAGGCTTAAGTAGCTCTTCCTTCAACCCGAAACTGTACCAGCAAGGTGGTTCAGACTATTATACAATTCAGTTTCCCGCAATAGCATCAGGTACCTGGACCGTTACGGATGATATCCCTGATGGAATTTATATAACATCAAGCGGTTCTAATAGTGTGTCACCTGGTTGTGGCGGTATGGCCAATCTTCAGAATGTAGAAGTTCAATTGGGAGGCGTCTGGTATTCAATTTTTGATTTCAACGGCGGCTATTGCGGCGATAAGTTTGACGGATGGATTAATTCTGTGCCCAATATTCCTGGTACACAGATGTACGCTTATGATGCAGTCGGTGGTAATTTAGTGATTGTTCCCGGATGCTTTCGAAATGGCAACATAATTAACAATGTAGATAAAATTCGTTGGACCGTAGGCGCTGGGCCAGCCAATTTTGTCTATTTGAGCTTTATTATTGATCCAAATGCGGTTCCTGGGCCGCGTGTAAACTGTTTGACTACGGATAATCCTGCATGGTCCACGGTTTGCGCACCGCCCATTTATATTACGGAAAAGCCCGCGATCTCAGCTTTCATATATTCAGATAATTACTTCCATTTCGGTACCTCCAACCTGAATTCTACTATTCAAAACCAGAATTTGTATACCCTAAGCGGAAACCCCAACTTGTACAAAGATCCGCTGGATGGGATTGCATCTACTAGTTTGTACTGTTTCAATTTGCAAGGAGGCGGTCTAGTTTATGAACAATTACTGCCTGCGGGCTTTGAGTATAGCACCGATCCTACGCGGCCCAATTTTTGGTTTCAAGTGCAAGACGTGCCCAACGCATGTGCGACACCAACATTTACTAGTATCCCCAATTATAACGGTACGGGTCAAACTTTGCTGCGCTGGGAATACCCCAACTGCGCAGGATTTATTCAAAATCGCATATTCTTTAGTTTCCGGTATAAAGGATTGGCGCCACTGCCCAACACATTATGTCTCCCTTCTGGTACAGTTAAAATGTACAACGGCGGATCATTCGCCATCTATACCCCGCCAATTTGTGTAACAGAGTTACCCACAGGGAATATTTGCTTGAACAAGCCTGTTTCCGGAGGTGATGTCAACAGCATCAAATGGGTAAAAGGTGCGTTAGATGCCTCTTTCTCCCGCTACCCGCTTACCGGCAATACCAACCTGGCAGGTGATGGCACTTATGAAATCTTCATCAGTAGCGCCGACTGGCAAAATGTAAAACAAATAGATGTTGCTGATATACTACCTTATATCGGTGATCAGGACATGTTGAGTGCCGCTCTACGCGGCTCAGCTTGGAGTGAAGAACTGGCGGCAGCTATTAAGGTAGAACGCTATAAAATCGGTACAGGCTTAGTAAATGCCTCAGCAAACCTGCCTTACGGGGTGATGTATACCACTGCGGCCAATCCATGTTATTTGGATGCGGCACAACCTGCTGGCCAGGTAAAAGCAGATGTGGCTTTGGCCAACTTCGGTATGGGTGGCGCTTGTACCGACTTTAATAATTCAACTCCTGCCGCTGCGGCAAAGGGCTTCTTGTTCCGCTGGTCCAACCCGGCTGATCCCTTGGTGTTTGGGGAATACCTCAAGCTGACCATCCCGGTTCGGCAATTGACCGGTGAAGCCGACAACCTAACCGGCGGCGTTTCCTGGAACTCTGTAGCCTTTACCGCGACCGAAGTAGACAATGACGAACTGCTGAGTTCTGAGCCGCTTAAAGTAGGGCTGAAAATGGTGGATCAAAGCACCACCGCAGCCATCGGCGATTACGTCTGGTTGGATGGGAATGCCAATGGTCGTCAGGATGCTGGTGAAACGCCTCTTTCTGGGGTGGTAGTAAGTTTGTATGACGCTGCTGGACAGCCTGTTACGCAATCGGTTACAATTGCTGGTGTTCCAACAAACGTACCCGTAACTGCAATCACCGATGTCAATGGTTACTATTGTTTCCCAGGCTTGACCCCGAATACCAATTATTATGTACGCTTGGAAAATGTAACGAACTTTGGTAACGGTGGTAATTTGTCTACTTATTCGCTTACTACGCCTAACAACGTAGCAGATGATTTGGATTCTGACGCCACGTTAGGAACTCTGGCAGGATCTCCCGTCACACCACGTCCTCAAATCCTGTCACCCACCCTTGGAGCAGGTACACAGACCAAAACTTACGATTTTGGTTTCATTTGTTTGGGTAGTATTGCAGGCTATGTCTGGATGGATACCGACAAAGAGGGCGATCAGGACAATAATGAAATGGCCTTGAGTGGCATCACGGTCACACTGCGCGATGCCGCAACCAATGCTGCCGTAGGCGCGTCAGTAATGAGCAATGCCAGCGGTGGCTTTACGCTTAGCAATGTGCCTTCCGGCAACTACTATGTAGAATTTACAACTTTCCCGGGTACTAAAATCCCTACCAATAAAGACTTAACAGGAAACGACAACAACGACTCGGATGTGAATGCCAATGGCCGCACCGATGTATTTACGTTGAGTTCCTGTGATTTCCTCAAGTTTGATTTGGGTTTACGTGATCCTACGCTAAACCCTGCTTCTATTTGTGGTACAGCTTGGGATGATCTGGACAAAGATGGTAACCTCGAAGTAGGAGAACCAGGCATGGCCAATGTAACGGTACAATTGCTCTCCAATGGCTTTGTAGTCAATACCACTACAACAGATGCCAACGGGGATTATTGTTTCAAAAACCTTGATCCCAATGTTGACTATCAGGTTGCCTTTGTGCCACCTTCGATCACCATTATGTTTGTTGACGACATGAATACGGGGGCCGATCAGGATGTTGATCCTACAACGGGCATCACCGGTATCTATACGCCAGGGGACAACCAAAACATCACAGATGTAGATGCTGGCTTTATGGGGCCAATGTCGATTGGTAACTTGGTATGGAACGACATTAATGACAACGGACTTTATGAAAATACGGAGCCTACTTTCTCGGGCATTACCGTTAATCTTATTGCTTCTGATGGTACGACCGTTTTAGCAACAACGACGACAGACGTCAATGGTCGTTACTTGTTTAAATATTTGATGGCGGGTAGCTATTATGTAGAAGTAGGCAAGCCCACCGGTGGTTTCCGCTCCTCTACAGATATCGGTACAACCCCTACCCCCAACAGCATAGACAGTGATGACAATGGTTTGGTAGTGATAAGCAGTGTCGGATTTGTTCGCAGCAGCTTGATTACTTTGGTTAATACTGGTGGTACCGCAGGAGATGCCAACTGGACAGAAGCCGACGCCAACCAACCAATCATGGGAATGTTTGACCCGGCGATCAATCAAAAAGCTTACTATACTGTTGATTTTGGGTTTGTGTTTACTCCGCCTTGCAACATTGCTCTGAAGCCCACCGTCTCCGGCTGCTATCAAAACGGCGGCAGCAAATCCACGGTGAGCGTTGAGGTGAGTTGGCAAAACATCACGGTCAGCCCAACCGTCAACGATGCCTCTGACCAGATTTCGGTCACCTTCGGCGGCCAGACTAAATACATCAATCCCGGTCCTTATACCGCATCGGGCGGCAACGGCACCATCGTTTCGCCCCAAGTGGTGGCCTTTGAGGTAAATGCCGACGGTTCCACCCAAACGGCGCAGGTATTCATCGGCGCTGATTATGCGAGCTCCTCCTGTAATGCCGAACAAACGGGTATTCTGCTGCCAGTATCCTGTGCGACTACGGTGTGTGTAGCCGGTCAAACCGGTGGTACGGTCTTCAACGACTACAATGCCGACGGCATCAAACAGCCGGGTGAAACCACGGGTTTGTCTGGAGTCGCTGTGAATGCTTACGACTGCAACGGCAACCTGGTGGGGACCACCACTACTGACGTAAATGGAAAATATGTTTTCACCAGTATTTCCGCCGGATCCTACCCCATCCGGGTGGAATTCAGCGGCCTGCCTGCGATCTACAGCCAGGGTACGCCCAATGGTGTGGACGGACGCACCACGGTGCAGTTTGTCAGCGCGGCCGATTGTAACGTCGATCTGGGGGTTTTGAATCCGCAGGATTATTGCCAGACCAATCCTAAAATAGTATTGCCATGTTACTTAGCAGGTGATCCTCAACATCCGGGATCGGCGAATGATGGCGCCCTCGTCGGGGTGAATTACGACCTGACGGGTGGTAATATTTACTATGCAACTGTTCCTCAACTGGGAACAGTATGGGGTACCGCCTATAAAAAAAGCAACAATACGGTGTACACGGCCGCTTTTGTTAAACGCCACTCGGGCCTGGGGCCGGACGGGCTAGGCGCTATTTATCAAACCAACCTAAATACAATTACGACCTCACTGTTTGTAAATGTGGCAACCTTGCCGGGAGTCAATCTGGGCACGATCAGCTCGAATGCTGCTCGTGGCTTGGGCGCCAAAGACATCCCCACCGCCGATCCCGAAGCCTTTGCCAAAGTGGGTAAAGTAGGGATGGGCGATCTAGATATCTCCGAAGACGGCTCCACCTTGTATTTTGTCAACCTCTTCGAGCGCAAATTGCACCGTGTGGATATCGCCAACCCGACGGCTGCACCAGGTGTGGACATTCCCAATCCCGGCTGTACCGGCGGGCAATTCCGCCCTTGGGCCTTGAAAGTGTATCAAGGTAAAGTGTATGTCGGGGTGGTCTGCGATGGGGGTACTTCACAATCGAAATCTGACCTGCGAGCCTATGTGTATACCTACGATATCGCGGGAGGAGCTTTTAACCCGGTGCCAGTGTTTGATTTTCCTTTGACATATCCGAAGGGGGAACCCATTGTAAGCCTTGGAAGGCAAGGCTGGTATCCATGGCTAGATGATTTTTCAGCTATGGCGGCAGCGGGGTTTGCGGCAAATAATTCGGTCTTCAATGATGTAATCATATACCCGGTTCCGATGCTATCAGACATTGAGTTTGATATTGATGGCAGTATGGTATTGGGTTTGGCTGACCGTACCTCATTGCAATTGGGACATTTACAGCCGGGAGTAGACGGAACGGGTTCATGGTCGGATATAGTAGGAGGAGATATTTTGCGTGCCTACTTCAAGGGTGGAGTATATGTGTTGGAAAACAACGCCAAGGCTGGCCCGGCTTCTGGATTTGCCCCTAATAATAATCAAGGTCCTGGATTTGGAGAGTTTTACAATGATGATTTTATATATGGCGGCAATTTAATACATTCTGAAAATTCCCAAGGTGCGTTGGCCATACGTCCAGGATCAGGAGAAACTGTGTACACTGCTATGGATGCAGTTAATGAAATAGGTTCTTCCGGTGGTTTTAGAAAGGTTAGTAATACTACTGGCTTAGTGAATGGCGCTTACAATGTAGTGAACATTGGCTTAATCTATAATGGTTTTTTTGCCAAAGCCCAAAGCCTCGGCGACGTCGAACTGACTTGCGGTAACCCTACCTATCTCCAGATCGGCAACTACGCCTGGATCGACGCCGACAAAGACGGCGTTCAAGATCCATGCGAAGCCACGCTTCCCGGTCTTAAAGTATCGCTTTACGATAAAGTAAACAATATCTTCCTGGCCTCTACCACTACGAACGCCAATGGAGAATACTACTTCACGGGTACAGGCACTGCCGGGGAAAACTGGGTGGTCTCTACAGGCCCCAACAGTACGCTTCAACCCAGCACTCAATATACCATCGTCTTCGGTTACGATGGTTCGATGGCTATGAGCCAGTACAATACCGGTACTAGCCAACTAATTGTAAGTGGTACAACCTATACCATAACTACTGTCAACACTGGTGAGGGTGCTAACCCTGACCTGAATGACAGTGATGCAACAGCGATGGCGGTAGCGGGTCAGCCCTACACCGATTATCCGATCATTATGCTCACTACGGGTATTGCTGGCAGTGTTAATCATACCTATGATGTGGGATTTGTGTGTGTGCCACCTATGGCCACCTTCACCCCAACAGCACCGACTTGTAATGTTGCCGTAGCCAACAACGATGGCAAAATCACTTTTGCCACTGCCACGGCTGTTACCAATTTTGGTATCAGTACCGCAGGTGCAGTTACCTACGATGGCCCTGCTTATCCAGCTACTGCCTTTACTGCGGTAGGACAAGATGTGTCTACCACGATTCCAAATACTGGCGGCACTTATATTGTGCGGGTGTTCAATGGCGCGGCTGGTTGTTATTTGGATGTGCCGGTGACGGTAGCTGCAGTGAATTGTGGCTGTCCACCCCTTTCGGTATCCATCACGGAAAGCAATGTTAATGTATGTGGTACCGGAGTTGCTACATTTAACTATACAGTGACGAATGGCCCAGCCACGATCACTACTAGCAACGGTACGCTTGGTAACTTCTCAACAACAACGCTGAACAACGGCACGGGTACGTTTACTTATACCCCTGCTGCTGGTGAGATAGGCACAGTAATCAATTTTACAGCCACGATTGCTGACCCAGATGGAGCTGGCGCTTGTACCGGTTCTACCGATATTGCAACGGTGACCAGCACCATTCAACCAGAAGCGGGTACAGGTGGACTAACCACCATTTGTGAAACTTCCACGACTACCATTACCTTATTCAGTCTGATCACAGGGGGCAACGCTGGTGGTACCTGGACTGCGGGCGGTTCCAACCCGAGTGGCGGCACTTTCGCAGCAGGCACCGGCACTTTTGATCCTACTGGCGCTACACCTGGTACCTACACCTTTACCTATGCCTTTGCGGCAGGTAACGGCTGTGCTGCGGATCAAACGACAGTGACCGTAAACGTCACCGATCAAAGAGAAGCGGGGGCAGGCAGTTCTACCACCATTTGTGCTACTTCTACTACCCTGATCGACTTGTTTGGTTTGTTGACCGGCGAAGAAACAGGTGGCGTGTGGACAGCGGGTGGTTCCAACCCAAGCGGTGGCACCTTCACCGCAGGTACGGGCTCTTTCAATCCAACTGGGGCGAGTGTGGGCACTTATACCTTTACCTATACTTTTGCCGCCACGGGCAACTGTGCTTTGGATCAGGCGAGTGTAACCGTCATTGTATCCAATCAGCCCGAAGCGGGCACTGGTGGCCCAACCACCATATGTGAAACTTCTACGACTACCATTACCTTATTCAGCTTGATCACTGGCGGCGACGCTGGTGGTACATGGACAGCGGGTGGTTCCAACCCTAGCGGTGGTACCTTCACTGCAGGTACGGGTACTTTTGATCCAACGGGCGCTACACCTGGTACCTACACCTTCACCTACGCCTTTGCGGCAGGTGGTGGCTGTGCTGCGGATCAAACGACAGTGACTGTTAATGTCACCGATCAGAGAGAAGCGGGGGCAGGCAGTTCTACCAATATTTGTGCTACCTCCACTACCCTCATCGACTTGTTTGGTTTGCTGACCGGCGAAGAAACTGGTGGTGTGTGGACAGCGAGTGGTTCCAACCCTAGCGGCGGCACCTTCACGGCAGGTACGGGCTCTTTCAATCCAACTGGGGCGAGTGTGGGCACTTATACCTTTACCTATACTTTTGCCGCCACGGGCAACTGTGCTTTGGATCAGGCGAGTGTAACCGTCATTGTATCCAATCAGCCCGAAGCGGGCACTGGTGGCCCAACCACCATATGTGAAACTTCTACGACTACCATTACCTTATTCAGCTTGATCACTGGCGGCGACGCTGGCGGTACATGGACAGCGGGTGGTTCCAACCCTAGCGGTGGCACGTTCACCGCAGGCACCGGTACTTTCAATCCTACGGGCGCTATACCTGGCACCTACACGTTCATCTATGCATTTGCGGCAGGTGGCGGCTGTGCTGCGGATCAAACGACAGTGACTGTTAACGTCACCGATCAAAGAGAAGCGGGCACGGGTAACTCTGCCAATATTTGTGCTACCTCCACTACCCCCATCGACTTGTTTGGTTTGTTGACCGGCGAAGAAACTGGTGGTGTGTGGACAGCGAGTGGTTCCAACCCAAGCGGTGGCACCTTCACCGCAGGTACGGGCTCTTTCAATCCAACTGGGGCGAGTGTGGGCACTTATACCTTTACCTATACCTTTGCCGCCACGGGCGGTTGTGTGGCTGACGAAGCGACGGTAACGATCATCGTATCGGCTCAACCCGAAGCAGGTTCTGGACAAACGACCAGCGTTTGTTTTACCTCCACTTCTACCATCAATTTGTCCACGCTGCTTACTGGTGCGGATGCCAATGGCGTATGGACTGCCGATGTAACCAACCCAAGTGGCGGTACATTCAGTGCGGTTAATGGTACTTTTAACCCAACAGGTGCAAGCCTTGGCACCTACAAATTCAAATACAGCTTTGCAGCAGGCGGCGGTTGTGCAGCGGATGAAACTACCGTGACGATCAACATCGTCAACACACCGAGTGTATGTCCTACCGACTTTGGTGACTTACCTCAACCACCATATGCCACTGATTTAACTAATACTGGCCCTAGCCACATCATCATTACCGGACTTAAAATTGGCGCTACCGTAGATGCTGAAACCGACGGTCAACCTAACGGAACAGCAACTGGCGACGGTGCGGACGAAGATGGATTAGGCATTTCACCAATGTTCATTGCCGGCCAATCGGTCGCATTGAATATTCCGGTCATGAACATGACGGGCAAGAATGCAAAACTGACCTTCTACATCGACTGGAACAAAGATGGCGACCTGACGGATGCCAATGAAATGTTCGCCTCTGCTCCATTTGGCAATGTATCGAACATCAGTGTGACGATCGACGTACCTGAAAATGTGGTATTGAACCAGGATCTGGGGATGCGTTTGCGCTTGACTACCGAGACTGCGATGAGCCCAACCGGGTTTGCAACAGATGGGGAAGTAGAAGATTACTTGGTACGCGTAATGGGTTACGATTGGGGCGACTTGCCCGATCTTGGCGCCGGTACCGGACCTGGGAACTACGTAACCGATAACTCCAATACTCCTGCCGACGACGGCCCAAGCCACAAGATCTTGACGGATGTCTCCGGTAATGTAACCTTGAAACTAGGTGCTTCGGTGGATGCGGAAGCATTTGGTCAACCCAATACCCTGGCCACTGCCGATGACAGCAATGACACGAATCCAGGCGCTGCGACCGATGATGAAGATGGCATCACACTGCCCATGTTTGTCACGGGAGTACCCGCCAATATTTCGGTTAGCCTGATGAACATGACGGGGAGCGCCGCGAAATTGTTTGCATTTATTGACTGGAATGGCGATGGTGACTTTGATGACACCAACGAAACCCAACCAGTGGTAACGGTGAACAACAATGATGTTAGTGCCACGATCACAGTGACTCCACCACTTACAAGTGTATTGAATACCAATATCGGTCTTCGTTTCCGTCTTTCTAACGATATGGCGGCAATGAGCCCAACTGGTGAAGCGAGTGGTGGTGAAGTAGAAGACTATGTAGCCCAAGTAATGGGCTTTGACTATGGCGACTTGGCGGATAGTGGAACAGGTACAGGCACCGCAGCAAGCGGCACACCTGCCAACCACCAAACGACCAATGCCGATAGTGGACCAAAACATAAAATAGTAACTGATGCCGCAGGTAATGTTACCTTGAAAATCGGCGCATCGGTAGACGATGAAGCGGATGGACAACCATCAACTGACGCAGGCAAAACCAGCGGCGGGGATGATAATACGGGTACTCCTGATGACGAAGATGGTTTGGTTTATGCCAATCTACCATTGTTCATTGTTACCCAAACTACCACGCTGACTATTCCGGTGATGAACACCACAGGCAGCACCGCGAAGTTGACGGTTTTTGTTGACTTCAACAAAGACGGCGCTTTTGACAACACCGAAATGTTCTCGCCCTCTGCACTTATTGCCAATAATGCAACTAGTGCGAGTGTAGACATCCTGGTACCTGCCAGCGCAGTTGTTGGTCAGGATCTCGGATTGCGTATTCGTTTGGCTTCAAATGCAACGGAAGCCATGTCGGCAATCGGCACCGCACAGAGTGGAGAGGTCGAAGATTATGTGATCCAGATTGTCGGGTACGACTATGGCGACTTACCAGATACGTATGTAACTACGGGCGCCAATGCTCCACGACACATTATCACCAATGCCCTCAAATTGGGAGCAAGCGTTGATGCTGAATTGGATGGCGCGCCAGAAGCGATGGCGGGCTTGATGAGCGGCGGTGACGACAATACCGCTGGTCTGGTGACTTTTGGAACTTCATCTCCAACTGGCGACGATGAAAACGGGGTGAAATTCCTTACCCCAATGGTACCAGGCAGCCAAGCCTGCATTGAAGTAACGGCGATGAATACCGATGCTTCAGCAGCAGTATTGCAAATGTGGATCGACTGGAATGGCAATGGCACTTTTGAAACGGGCGAGGCAGTGACTTCGGGAAGTTTCAACGGCGCTGGCGGCGGAGCCGTCGTACCTGCAACCAATGGTCTGACGAATGCAAAACTGTGTTTCGATGTTCCAGCAGATGCGGTGTTTGCCCCAGGCGGAGCAGCATTCATTCGTTTCCGTTTGTCACCTAGCGGCAACTTGTCAGCTAACAGTCAGACCACTCCGATCCCCTTCGGAGAAATTGAAGACTATAAATTACAATTGGGCAAAATCGGTAACCTGGTCTTTGACGACCGCAACTTCAACGGCGTTCAAGACGCAGGCGAACCAGGCATCCAAAATGTAAGTGTTGGCCTGACCTGGCTTGGCGCAGATGGCCAAGTGGGTGGAGGCGACGATGTAACCTATACTTCGATCAATACCGATCAAAACGGAAAATACTACTTCTGTGGCATCACCGATGGCCCTGGCGCCAGCGACAATCAGTTCAAACTGACGTTTGGCACACCAACGAACATGACGCCAACGCGCACCAATCAAGGTGGCAATGATGTCAAAGACAGCGACGGAGCAATCACTGGTATGGATTTGACGATGACCATGGAGAGCTTTGCTTTCACTTTCCCAACGCCAACTGTAGAAAATGGCACTGGCGATAGTGGCACTCCAGGTGTAGGCAATTTTGCCGACAACCAAACCGATGAGACGCACGACCAAGGATTTGCTTTCTTGGATTATGGCGACTTACCGGAGACTGGCAACGGCGATGACTTCAGCACCACCATGACCAAAGGCGGCGCGGTACACGTGATCACCCCAGGCTTTAAATTGGGAGCAAGCATCGACGGCGAGCGCGATGGCGCGCCAAGTGCGGATGCTTCAGGCGATGGCGCGGATGAAGATGGAGTAACCTTCACTTCACCTTTGATCCCGGGCAACACGGCTACGATTTCAGTTGTATCGATGAACCCATTCAATAGTGCAGCAGTACTCCAAGGCTGGATTGACTGGGACAACAACGGTAAATTGGATGCCGGTGAAGCTTTGAACCTAAGCAATAGCGGATCAATTGCCACTGGCAATCAGACCACCAGCTTTAGCTTTTCAGTACCAGCAGGTGCCAAGTTCAATGACGGCATGGTGTTCGCACGCTTCCGCTTGTCACCGACAGGAGGACTTAGCGCCAACGGACCGGCTAAATACGATAACACAACGACGGTACCACAAGGTGAAGTAGAAGACTACAAACTGAATGTGGGCAAAATTGGTAACCTAGTCTATGACGACCGTAACTTCAACGGCGTTCAAGACAGCGGCGAGCCAGGTATCAATGGCGTAACAGTAAGCTTGATCTGGGCTGGACCAAACGGCACGATCGGCACCGGCGGTGATGATGTCACTTACACCTCACTGACTACCGGCACTGGTTTTGACCAAGGCGAATACTACTTCTGTGGTTTGACGCCAGGAACTTATAAGATTGTCTACACGACTCCGACCGATATGACGCCAACGCGCACTAACCAAGGCAGCCAAACCAATGGCGGTACTTTGGATAGCGATGGCGCAATCACTGGCATGGATTTGACCATGGCGATGGAGACCTTCACGATAGCGGATGTAACGACACTACCAACGGCAGAAAACGGCACAGGTGACAATGGAACCAACCCAACGGGCACGTTCCCTGACAACCAAACCGATGAGACGCACGACCAAGGATTTGCTTTCTTGGATTATGGCGACTTACCGGAGACTGGCAATGGCGATGACTTTAGCACCACAATGACCAAAGGTGGCGCGGTTCACGTGATCACCCCAGGCTTCAAGTTGGGCGCAAGCATTGACGGCGAGCGCGATGGTGCACCAAGTGCAGATGCTTCTGGCGATGGCGCGGATGAAGACGGAGTAACCTTCACTTCACCACTGATCCCGGGCAACACGTCTACGATTTCAGTTGTATCGATGAACCCATTTGGCTCAGCAGCAGTATTACAAGGCTGGATTGACTGGGATAACAACGGTAAATTGGATGCAGGTGAGGCTTTGAATCTAAGCAATAGCGGATCAATTGCCACTGGCAATCAGACCACCAGCTTTAGCTTTAGCGTACCAGCAGGTGCCAAGTTCAACGACGGCATGGTGTTCGCACGCTTCCGCTTGTCACCAACAGGAGGACTTAGCGCTAACGGACCGGCTAAATATGATAACACTACGACTGTACCACAAGGTGAAGTAGAAGACTACAAACTGAATGTGGGCAAAATTGGTAACCTAGTCTTTGACGACCGTAACTTCAACGGTGTTCAAGACAGCGGTGAGCCAGGTATCAATGGTGTAACGGTAAGTCTGATCTGGGCTGGACCAAACGGCACGATCGGCACTGGCGGTGATGATGTAACTTACACTTCACTGACTACCGGCACTGGCTTTGACCAAGGCGAATACTACTTCTGTGGGTTGACACCAGGCACCTACAAGATTGTCTACACGACGCCAACGGATATGACGCCAACGCGCACCAACCAAGGTGGCAATGATGTCAAAGACAGCGACGGCGCAATCACTGGCATGGATTTGACCATGGCGATGGAGACCTTCACGATAGCGAATGTGACCAATTTGCCAACAGCAGAAAACGGCACGGGCGACAACGGAACCAACCCAACGGGTACGTTCCCTGACAACCAAACCGATGAGACGCACGACCAAGGATTTGCTTTCTTGGATTATGGTGACTTACCTGAGACTGGCAACGGCGATGACTTTAGCACCACAATGACCAAAGGCGGCGCGGTTCACGTGATCACCCCAGGATTTAAATTGGGAGCAAGCATCGACGGCGAGCGCGATGGAGCACCAAGTGCAGATGCTTCTGGCGATGGCGCGGATGAAGATGGAGTAACCTTCACTTCACCACTGATCCCGGGCAACACGGCTACGATTTCGGTAGTATCGATGAACCCATTCAACAGTGCAGCAGTATTGCAAGGCTGGATTGACTGGGACAACAACGGTAAATTGGATGCCGGTGAAGCTTTGAATCTAAGCAATAGCGGATCAATTGCCACTGGCAATCAGACCACCAGCTTTAGCTTTAGCGTACCAGCAGGTGCCAAGTTCAACGACGGCATGGTGTTCGCACGCTTCCGCTTGTCACCAACAGGAGGACTTAGCGCCAACGGCCCGGCTAAATATGATAACACTACGACGGTACCACAAGGTGAAGTAGAAGACTACAAACTCAATGTGGGCAAAATCGGTAACCTAGTCTATGACGACCGTAACTTCAACGGTGTTCAAGACAGCGGCGAGCCAGGCATCAATGGCGTAACGGTAAGCCTGATCTGGGCTGGACCAAACGGCACGATCGGCACCGGCGGTGATGATGTAACTTACACCTCACTGACTACGGGCACCGGTTTTGACCAAGGCGAATACTACTTCTGTGGTTTGACGCCAGGTACTTACAAGATTGTCTACACGACGCCAACCAATATGACGCCAACGCGCTCTAACCAAGGCAGCCAAACCAATGGCGGCACTTTGGATAGCGACGGGGCAATCACCGGCATGGATTTGACCATGGCGATGGAGACCTTCACGATAGCGAATGTGACCAATTTGCCAACAGCAGAAAACGGCACGGGCGACAACGGAACCAACCCAACCGGAACGTTCCCTGACAACCAAACCGATGAGACGCACGATCAAGGTTTTGCTTTCTTGGATTATGGCGATCTACCTGAGACTGGCAACGGCGATGACTTTAGCACCACAATGACCAAAGGTGGCGCGGTACACGTGATCACCCCAGGCTTCAAATTGGGAGCAAGCATCGACGGCGAGCGTGACGGCGCACCAAGTGCAGATGCAAGCGGCGATGGCGCGGATGAAGACGGAGTAACCTTCACTTCACCACTGATCCCGGGTAACACGGCTACCATTTCAGTGGTATCGATGAACCCATTCAATAATGCCGCAGTACTCCAAGGCTGGATCGACTGGGATAACAACGGTAAATTGGATGCCGGTGAAGTTTTGAATCTAAGCAATAGCGGATCAATTGCCACTGGCAATCAGACCACCAGCTTTAGCTTTAGCGTACCAGCAAGTGCCAAGTTCAATGACGGGATGGTGTTCGCACGCTTCCGCTTATCACCGACAGGAGGACTTAGTGCCAACGGACCGGCTAAATATGATAACACTACTACTGTCCCACAAGGTGAAGTAGAAGACTACAAACTCAATGTGGGTAAAATCGGTAACCTAGTCTTTGAGGACCGCAACTACAACGGTGTTCAAGACGCAGGCGAGGCGGGTATCAATGGCGTAACGGTAAGCTTGATTTGGGCTGGGCCAAACGGCACGATCGGTACTGGCGGTGATGATGTAACTTACACTTCACTGACTACCGGCACTGGATTTGACCAAGGGGAATACTACTTCTGTGGTTTGACACCTGGTACTTACAAGATTGTCTACGCTACTCCTAATAAATGGGTACCAACCAAAGCCAATCAAGGCGTTAGTGACGTCAAAGACAGCGATGGAACTACCACTGGCGGCAACTTGACCATGGCCATGGAGACCTTCACGATCTCCGATGTCACCAATTTGCCAACGGCAGAAAACGGCACCGGCGACAATGGTACCACCCCAACGGGCACCTTCCCCGATAACCAAACGGATGAGACCCACGATATGGGCTTCTTCCTGCCGGTAACGGTGGGTGATACGGCTTTTGTCGACAAAAACCGCAACGGACTACAAGACATCACCGATGTTGGACTAGGCAATGTTAAAGTGACCCTTTACGATGCCACCAACAATAGCGTGGTAACCAGCGATGCTTATGGCAATCCTGTTACTGCACTCTACACGAATGTCAATGGCAAGTACTTGTTTGAAAACTTGTACCCCGGTACCTACTACGTCATTTTTGATGTCACTACGGCTCAGTTTGGTTCAGAGTATGTGCGCACCATTCAGAATGTCAATGGCAACGCCAATGACACCAAAGATTCTGACATCGATGCCAATGGTCGCACGGCTGCTACGCCATTCCTCTACAGCAACGACAAAGACTTGACGTTGGATGCGGGTTATATTGTACCCTGCGCCGCTCCGGTCTGCAACAGCAAAGTGGTTGTAACACTGGGGGCAGATTGCCAACTTTTGGTAACTCCTGACATGGTACTGGCTAGCTCGCCCTTCACTACGGTGGACTTTGAGCTACTCATTGCTGATGCCAACGGCATTGCGATTCCTGGCAACATCCTCACCGGCGAGCATGCGGGCAAGGAACTTAAGTATGCCATCTGGCGCAAAGATTGCACGAAAGACGATATCTGCTGGGGTATCCTGAAGGTAGAAAACAAACAGGGACCAAAGGTAACTGCTAACTTCTACAACGGTAAGGATCTGCGCTGCACGGATATCAATACAGTACTCAACAATGGCAAAACGATCGGAAGGCCAGGAACTGTGGTGAGCCCCGGCTTCACGGCTGCCAGCGATGATGTCAAAAACTTGGGTATCGCAGCGTTTGGCAGCTGCCAGGCCAACTGCGCGGTGAAAACCACCTGGAGCGACAATTTGGAAGTATACAACTGTGATTCCTTGGGTAAAGACGGTTTGTATGCCCGCATCTACCGTACTTGGGTAGGCGTAGATTGCAATGGCGATAAGGCGGATACCACTCAAGTGATTAACTTCTACCGTCCAAGTTTGAGCGACTTTGTCTTCTCCAATCCTGGAGATGGCAACCCATACGATAAAGTAGTGAGCTACAACTCTTGTACGCCTGACAAAGGCAAAATCAAGTCAGAAGATGTGTGGCCTTACTTTACCAATTATTTTGGCAAAAAAGTGTACCTCAATACCATCGAGTGTGGCTTCTCGACCAACGTAATTGACGAGGAATTCCCAATTTGTCAAGGCATCGGCGTAAAAATCGATCGCAAGATCCTGATCTTCGACTGGTGTGCAGGCAAAATTGTCGAAACACTCCATGTGCTGATCAAAATTGGCGACTTCGAAGCGCCTACTTTGGCACTTCCAGCTAAACTACCGATCATCTTGTCGACTGGACCAATGGATTGCACGGCATCCTTCCTCGGCACCTCGGTGGCGGGCTTGAAAAATGCCTTTGGCATTACCTTATCCGACAACTGCGACAAAGCCATTACGGTAGCCACTCGTGTACGCACGCTGGGCAAAATCGTCTACGGCATTGTAGTGGATCAAACCACCTGGTTTGATGTGGATTACAGAGTGGTCAATGGTTACACCATCGGTTTACCGGTTGGTCGCCATCAATTGGTCATCTCGGCTTACGATGGTTGTTACAACACTTTGGAAGAAACGGTTGACTTCTACGTGCTCGATCGCATCGCTCCAGTAATGAAGTGTGATGATCAACTTACCGTAACTTTGTCGAATGCCAACGGCTACACTCGCGGATATGCCCGAGTAGACGCCAAAGACATCGATGAAGGCAGCACGGATAACTGTAACCTCGATTGGATCCGGGTACGCCGCAGTGTACCGGCTAGCTGCTTCCAAAGCTTCATCGACAAAGGTTACGATACCAACGGCAACGGCAAACTCGATACTTTGGATGGTTTTGACAACAACGGCAACGGCAAGTTGGAACCAGCACTACTCGAGACCTTCCGCAATAAAAACGGCACCTTGATGACGCCATTGCAGTCTTTTGTCGAGTTCTTCTGCTGCGATGCTGGTAATGCAGTTCGCACCGAACTCTGGGGCAAAGACGGCGAGTTGATCGTGGGCTCTTACGACAATAAGAACATCGTATCAGGTGGCAACCTCAACTTCTGCTGGCAGGACATCGTCATCGAAGATAAGGTAGCGCCCGTGTGTATGGCGCCACTGGATGTGACCATCGACTGTTTGGACAAAAACTTGCAGTACTTGCTGGGTGATGCCAAAAACAAATCGATTATCGCAACCACTGCCAAAATCTTTGGCGATGTAACCATCATGAGCGGATCAGATTGTGCTAATTTGGATACGACTTACACGGTGAAAAGCGACTTGAAGTGTGGTTATGGTACCATCACGCGGACTTGGACATTGACCAAGAAAACCTCAAAAGGACCACTAAGCACCACCTGTTCGCAGACCATCTATGTAAGACCGGTTCACGAATACAACATCTGCTTCCCTAAAGATGCGGTGGTAAACTGTAGAACAAAGTTCACTCCTGATACAGTAAAAGTTGACGAACTGGCTTGCGATATCTTGGCGGTAAATGTATCGGATAAGCGCTACGCCGCTTCCGATGATGAGTGCTACAAGATCTTCCGGACTTACACCGTGATCAACTGGTGTACTTACGATGACCGTTGTGGTGATCCAATGTCGCCCGAAAACGTCTACACCGTAGACCGCAAATGGGGTGAATTTGGTAAATATGCAACTTATGTACTGGTACGTCAGTGGGAAGAAATTGCCCAGCGGAAGCGCGGCTATGGTCACAACCAATTCTTCCTATCTCGCGATACGATTGTTGATAACTGGAATGCCAGCGAATACGGCAAGTTGTCTAACCAACTGCTTGAGAACAAAGACGATGAGCGGATCTTCCCAGAATCAGATTGCAAAGGCTGGGGCGAGGAGCGCCGCTACCGCGATCGCGACGACCGGGAGCACCGTGGTTTCATCCACTCTTGGATGTACACCCAGATCATCAAAGTATACGACACCGAGCGTCCGGTAGTGTTGCAGCCAAAACTGCCGACTTGCCCAAGCTCAAGTGCAATACCAGGAGCAGCATCGATCAATTTCCCAATCGATCCAGCAAGCTGTGTAGGTCCAGTATCAATTGCCTTCAAAGGCACTGACAACTGCTCAACAGCACTGGAATTGGAGCCATCATTGATCAAAGTAGAAAGCGCAGGCAGCACGAAGCTACCAAGCGACTACGACAAAACTTGGTCAACTGCCCGCCTAGCTAGCGATTCGTTCAAAGTATCGATCAAAGGCTTCGCTGCAGGATCTTACAACTTGATCGTGGTACTGCGCGACGAATGTGGCAACTTGAGTGTAGCAACGCGCATCCCATTCACCGTGGGTGATTGCAAAGCACCAGTGCCAATCTGTATCAACGGTTTATCAACCGATTTGATGCCGGTGAAAGGCGGTGGAGCGATGACAGTATGGGCGAAGGATTTCATTGCCAGCCCAGCTTACGATTGCAACGGTCAAGGCAACAGCACGGATCCAAAAGACGGACCAAATACCAAGGATGGTTTGAAACTGATCACCAAATACTCGGTGAACCGTTTGGGCAAAGCAGTGAGCAAGGATTCCACCAGCATCACGGTTACTTGTGCTGATGCCGGCAAACAAATACCAGTGGAAGTTCACGCATGGGATGAAAAAGGCAACCACGATTTCTGTGTGACTTACTTGAATGTGAACGACAACAACAAGGTATGTCCTGCTAACCCAGGCAGCCTAGGAGATGGCGAGATTGCCGGTTTGATCCAGACGGAGGCCAAGCAATCGGTACAAGGGGTAAGTGTAGAACTTTCTGGCAAAGCAGTGAAGGGTATGAGCACGGCCAGCGATGGCAAGTACAACTTCACCGGTCTAGAAAAAGGCTATGACTACACCGTAACGCCAAGCTTGGATGCTAATCCACTCAACGGAGTATCGACCTTCGACCTGGTGTTGATGCAAAAACACATCTTGGGCATCCAGCCGCTGGATAGTCCTTACAAGATGATTGCTGCTGACATCAACAACTCCAAGTCGATCACCACGCTTGACTTGATCTTGCTGCGCAAACTGATCTTGAACCTGGATACGAAGTTTACGGCCAATACCAGCTGGCGCTTTGTGGATGCGGCTTACCGCTTCCCGAACCCAAGCAACCCTTGGAGCGAAGGCTTCCCAGAGATCTCAAGCATCAACAACTTGACAAGCAAGGTAAATGCTGACTTTGTAGCGGTGAAAATCGGGGATGTGAATGGTAATGCCAGTCCGACCTCAGCGGCAGCTGCCGAGCCACGTAAAGCAGGCAAATTGGAGCTGATCACCGAGGAACAACGCATCGAAGGAGCACAAGACTACCGAGTAGAGATCCGCGCCAAAGATCTGAAAACGATCGAAGGCTACCAGTTCACACTTGAATTGGATCGCAACAAAGTAGACTTGCTGGACATCGACTACGGGGTAGCGAAAGCTGAAAACTTTGGCATCTTCCAACGCGAAGGCATCATCACGACCAGCTGGAACCGCAAAGGCGGAGCAACTGAAATCAACGACGATGCAATCCTGTTCACCTTGCACCTGCAAGGCAAAGGAGCAGCGAAGTTAAGCGAAGCGTTGACGATCAGCTCGCGCTACACAGCAAACGAAGCCAACAACGAAGGCGGTGATTACCTGAGCGTAGCGATGAGCTACACCAAGCCAGTGGTGATCGGCGACCAACCGGAGTTGTTGCAAAACACGCCGAACCCATTTGCAGATCAGACCCAGATTGGCTTCTACTTGCCACAAGCAACCGAAGGCCGCCTGACGATCAGAGATGCGAAGGGATCGATAGTGTACCGATTGAAAGCCGATTACAACAAAGGTTGGAATCAGGTGACGATCAAACAGGGTGACTTGAAGGCCGCGGGTGTGTTGTACTACACTCTAGAAACGCCAGACTTTACTGCCACCAAGAAAATGGTGTTGATGAATAGATAAGCATTTTGGCTTAGAACGCATTTAGACCATCAGCGAAAGATCTGGATTTCCCATCCGGATCTTCGCTGGTATTTAGATCCTTCCAGATCTGAAAAGGCATAAATGCGCTGTAGCTCAAAAGATAAAGTACAGCAAGAACTAATTTTGTTACTAGTTAATTACGAGGATCTGGATCTGCTGATTCAGATCCTTTTTTATTGATTGGAAGGGTTAATTTATATTGTTCAACCGTTCCTTATTGACGAAAGCATTTCCAAATGTGGTCTAATATGTAGGTGCATGTAGTGCAATTCAAAATTCAATACCGTATTTGTATAGTAAGAAGAAATTAATTTTAACTCTAATGCACTTTTCATTCCAATTACCAAGGGTTTTTGTATTTTAGCAGTCAATTTGTATGTTTTAGTCTGAAAATTAGAATTTTCTATGCCTTAATGGCAGCATCATAAGCTAATTTTGTTACTAGTATAAATGCAGTAGGGGCGGATCGTAATTGGTTCAGTCCCTACGTTTTTTTAGAACAAACTCACGTACCCAAAGTGCACCTTCGGCGCTGCTAAATCCGGCGAACCGCCTACTTTAGCGCCATAAGCTAAACTCACCCCAAACAACCCAGCCCTTGTTTCAAAGGTTATACCGGCGCCAGTTCCATATACTCGATAGTTTTGATTGGTTTTGCTGGTGCGATCAATGATCCAGCCATAATCTAAAAAGGCATAGAGATAAGAATTTTGCCCCAAAAGTAGCCGGTACTCGCTGGTCCCTACTAGATAACTGCTGGCAAAAATGACCTCTTCATCAAAACCCCGCATCAGTTTATTTCCACCCAAACGTAATTGCTCGTTGCGAAAAATGGCTTGGTTGGAGATGGTCCAGGCGCCCGTACTGGCAAGTTTAACGGTACTGCGTTTTCCCAAAGGCAGGTAGCCCGAAAATTCACCGCTTATCCGGTACTGGAAAGTGCGCAATTGCAGGCTGTCATAAAGGTAATCCAGCGCCAATTCCTGCAATTTGGTGTTTTTTAATATGCGTTTTACCCCTGCTCCTGCCCGCAGTAGCACCGAATACCCCCGCCGCGGATTGTAGCGATAATCCAATTGTACACGCCGCATTTCTAAGCCAAAACTTGATTGGCTAATGTCTAAATCAGCGGGTAAACGTTGATTTTGAAGCAGATTGGCGCGATTGATTCCCAATAACCTGGAGCTATGGTTGTTCCAAAAAACTTTATAGTAATTTCCGCCGTCTAGCAGGTATTGAATGCCAAAATCGGTGTCCACATCCAAAAACGTAGTGTCGCGTTTGTATAAATGGAATTTAAAATCTCCACCCAACGGCAAACCCGCCACATAGGGGTATCCAATTTGAAAATCAAGGCGCTGGGTTGCAGGCCTGACTTGCTCAAAACGCGCATACAAACGCTCGCCTTGACCAAATTGGTTATACATCTCGCCCTCAAAATTACCGGTAATCAATAGGCGATTGACTTGGGCACTGTTGGGCAAAACGCCAATCAAAAAATCAAACCTACTGGCGCGCTGGCGTTGCAATTCCAGGTTCACTCGAGCTCTTCCTGGCGTAAATGCTACGGTTGGGTCTTTTTGCGATTGCAAAAAAGGCAACTCGCGTAGTCGCTCGCGGATGCGCAACACCAGCGATTGGTCATACGCCCGCCCCACCCGTAACCCCAGATAGTTGGCCAAATAATTTTTGGAAATCTTGACATCACCTGCCAATTTGAGACTGTCAAAAAGAATCAGCGGGCCTTTTTCAACAAATAAACGGGCCTCTAATTGCCGATCGTAAAGTTTAAAACTATCGAGGTGAATGGCGGCAAATGGGAATCCTACATTACTGGCCACCTTAAGTAAGCGGGTGCTTAAATTTTGTATGACTTCCGGATTGATCGTTCGCCTGCGGTAAAGTGCTTCCCGAAAACCTGCACTGCGCAACCAGCTTTCGGGCAAGTTGCCATTTTGCAATGCTCGCCATTGGTAAACCAGCCCCAAGTGCAATTTGGCCAACCATAAACTGTCTTGGTGCAGTAAGGTATCAACTGATGCGGCTAAGTATCCTCCCAATTGCAATTGCAGTAGCGCATCGTCCAAGGCACGGGTTAAGCTGGTGCTATCCGGGAAATTTTTTTTTATGGAAAAACTGCTGGGGAGTGGCGAAGAAGATTGAATCACCAACTGTTGCTGGGCATGCAAAGGCAGAAATGCGCCCGTAAACACAATCAAAGTTAAGCAGAGGCTGAGTTGGGTCAATTTTTCAATCAAAGTTTTCTTTTTTTCAATAAATCGCTGAAGCTTTCCTTACGAAGAAAAAATCAAAACACAGTTGAAAGAACCGTATTTTTGTTTGATTTCATAAAAACGGAACATCCCACATGCCTGGCATTTATCTCCATATCCCTTTTTGCAAACAAGCTTGCCATTACTGTAATTTTCATTTTTCAACTTCCCTGCAGCAAAAAGATGCCATGGTTGCGGCCATCATCAAAGAATTAGAACTACAGAAAGACTACCTCGCCGGGGCAGAATTGACCAGCATTTATTTTGGGGGCGGCACGCCATCTTTATTGAGTCAACAGGATCTAGAACGCATATTTACGCAAATTTATACACTGCACAAGGTTGCAAAAAATGCCGAAATAACCCTTGAAGCAAATCCCGACGACCTCACTCCAGAAAAAATCAACCAATTTCGCCATACGCCAATCAATCGTTTGAGCATTGGTATCCAGTCGTTTGCTGAAGTCGATTTGGCGTTTATGAATCGGGCTCACAATGCCGGCGAAGCGCGCGCCTGCATCGAGCATGCTTTGGCTGCTGGGTTTGAAAACCTTACCGTGGATTTGATCTACGGGAGTCCTACTACCACTGATGCTCAATGGGCCGCCAATTTGGCCACCGTTTTTGAATATCCCATTGCCCATTTATCGGCTTATTGTCTCACGGTGGAAGCCAAAACAGCCCTGGATCATTTTGTGCGACAAGGGAAAGCACCCGCCGTAGATGAGGAACAAGCTGCCCGACAATTCCAATACCTCATCGATCGCACCCGCGAACAAGGTTTTGAACACTATGAGATCTCTAATTTTGCCAAACCTGGCATGTACGCGCGGCACAATTCGAGCTATTGGCTGGGGGATCATTATCTGGGAATCGGGCCGTCAGCCCATTCTTTCAACGGTGAATCCCGACAATGGAACATCGCCAACAACAGCAAATACATTCAGCTGTTAGCAAAAAACGATGACTTGACTGGTCTTTTTGAACAAGAAATCCTCACTGCGGATCAGCGTTACAATGAGTACGTAATGACCAGCCTGCGCACCATTTGGGGGACTGATTTGTCCAAAATTCCGCCCAATTATCAGACTTATTTTTTGAAAAAAATCGTTGAATACCTTGATGGAGGAAAAGTAGTGCGCTCTGCAGATGTTTTTCGCCTTACGGATGCCGGTAAGCTACTGGCCGACCGCATTGCAATGGAGCTATTTGTGGAGTAGGCATAAGTTTCGCCAAAACAATTTGAACATCTGCCAAGTCTACTCAAAAAATTAGATCAATGAAAAAACTTAGGGCAAACGCATCAAAACGCTCAATCAGCATAAAATCCGATATTGCACTTCA
>JBBANM010000082.1:0-30951 GCA_040401995.1 Saprospiraceae bacterium | reverse complement strand
CAGCTTGTACGAAAAACCTGATATTGTGCTACAGACGTTACGCGGCTCTGCCGCTGGAGCAATCGGTCCTTACTAGGTTAAACGCATTCGAATGTAAACATCACTTTTAATGCGTTTGCCCTAGTTTTTGATTTTATTGAGGTAGAGGAATGGAGACGATGGCCTTAAAACATCTCAGCTGTTGAACCTCACTATAACTGGGACATGATCGCTGTAGCGCATCCAAAAATCATAATCACCAATGGTTACCGATTGAATTTTAGGCGCTAGATCTGCTGAAACAAAAAAATAGTCGATGTGATAAGGCCTATTTTGATGGCGGTACAAATAAAGGGTAGGATGGGCCTCCTGGCCTTGAATTTGTTGGTGAAATAAATGATAAGCACTAAAAATCCCTTTCTCTTCCAATCGTTTCACCACATTAGAATGATTGCTTTCCCGCCGTTTTTTGTCCCAAATGGTATTGCTGTTGAAGTCGCCGGCCAGAATGGTATTGGTATCGCGCAACAACGCGTCATAATGCAGCAACGCTTTCCAAACTTGTTCCACATATTGCCCTTCAGGATCGGTAGGATTATTGGCCCAAATGGCCAAGAGATTGAGGGTCATCCGATCATTCATTGCGGCTATAGGGACAATCAGTTGTAACGCTTGATTGTGGTTGTCATGCACGGAAAAACGAAAATCGCTGTAAGAAAATATGCCAAGCCCTTTGTGTGGGTTTTTGCCAAACCATAAAATGTCGGTTGGCTTAGGGACGCCCGCTGGAAAGATCAATTTATCTGGGTGCTCACATTCTGGAACGATCAATATATCAGGCTGAAACGACAGAATAGCTGCTGCTTTTTTTCTAAACGCCATATTGCAATTCCAGGTGATGATGGTCATTTTGTTGGGATGAGGATTTGGGAAAATGCAGATTTTGGGAAAATCGATCTTCAATAACTGAGGACTTGTATTATTCAAGATATCTTAAAAATCAGCTTCATAGCCGTGCCCATTTTTACCATAAAAGATCAACCACTTTGCGGCAGCATAAAGAATATGAACTTTAGTCTCTAAACCATTTTCATCATAATCAGGCGGGGATCGTTGATCTTTAAGAAACAACAAGTTATTTTCAGTTGCAACTTTGTCAGCAATTGCCATAAGTTGTTGTCCATAAGCCAATGTTTCATCAGCAAGTTTTGAATTCCAAGCTTCTTGATATAATTCCTTACCAATTAAGTCTTTGCAATTATCTAAAAATTTTGCTCTAAAAACATTTTCATCTTGTCCAGGTGCGATGTAAACCGGTACACCATCTAATTCTTCAGCTAAGTCAATTACATAATAGCCAAAATGTTGATTTAGATAATCTTCTTGAGAAATCGATTTGTCTGATTCTTGGTATTGCGATATCATCCATTCATTGGCAATATTGTTATAGCCAACTCGAGGTGCTTTAATGGTTTCATAGCTTAGAATACAATTGTCAAGAAACTCCTCAATTAGTTTTTCATCAGGGTTTGAGTTTTTCCCAAATAACCTTTCAAAAAAGCTTAATTTTTTTGTTTTTTCAGCACCTGTGAATATCCGAAAAATCTGCTTGTGCCTTTCTTCAAAATAAGGTTTTGGTTTGCCAAGTGGCCTCCAATCTAATCCCATACAGCTGTTTTGTTTACAGATTGAGGTTTTGTCAAAAAAAATCAACGCTGCGGAAATGTGCAGCGCCGTTCATAAATATAAAGATAAATCAACCAATTTTTAATCTGTTATGCTGTTTAGAGCTTGTTCAGAATTCTGCTTCGAGCTGCAAATGGCCAAAATTCACTCCAATTTCGGTACAAAAATGCTCATGTAGCGCTGCTACACTCCGCTTTTTGCGCCTCATTGGTGCAAATTTTTGCTCATTTTCGCCATCGAACCAGAATCCTGAACAAGCTCTTAATTTTTATCCGGCATACTTCAATTTAAACAGGATGGAAAGGTGAAATTTTGACAAAAAAAACAAAGAGCCAAAAATCACCTTTCCATTCCGAATTAAACTTATTTCGTTTCATCCACCTTCACCCAGAGTTCGCTGGAATGGATCTCAATAATATCCCGGAAGCTTTTCATGGTAGCGGCATAATCCTTATTCGGATACACCTTTTTAAATGCCGTTTCAATGTAGTTGGTGTTGTCGGACTCAAGCATTTGCTGCAAGCTATTGGCGCCAATAACCCGGTAGTAATCGCCGGTTTCAGAGCTGTAAGGGTACATTTTTGATCCAAAGGTCCAGGTGGCAATTTTTCCGGTTTTAATGGCTTCTTCAAAAACTGGTTTCATCATTTTTTCCAATTTTTCCAGTTCGTCACCTTTGCCAGATTGAGCGCTTAGATGGGTCAGTTTGAGAAACCCAGCGCCTGGACTAGCGCTTTCCATCATGTAGTATAGACTGGTTGATACCAGGTTGCGGGTTTTTCCGGTGTTGTTGGCTACGTCGAGGTCTTCTTTGCCCATGCCCTTGGTGATGTAATCCCAGGTCATGCTGTTGGAATCCGCGATGTCTTTACCGCTTTTGAAGCGGGTGGTAGTCATGTAGTCGTAGGCCGAATTTGTTCCACTGGGGTAGATGCTGTGGTAGAGGGTCCAACCGAGGATTTTTCCTTCCTCTTTGCGACGTTGGTGTACGGTTTTCCATACTTGTTCTACCTTCAGGTAATCGGCATTCATTCCAGGTAGTACTTTCATGAACTCGCGTTGGATGTACACGGGTTCGTTGGGCGTAGGTGTTTGTGCATGGGCGCTGGCGGATGCGAGACAGAAAAAGGCGATCAAAGCAATGGCTCTGAAGGGCGCTAAAAAGGATTTGGCGTTTTTCATTGTACAGTTGTTTTGTTGTTAATGATGGTACAAAGGTGTCGCCAAATGAAGAGGGGCGCATCTACATCTTGATGTGGGAGAGGGAAGAGCGGCTAAGAAGAAAAGTAGAGGGAAATGAGGCTTTAGTAAGGGCAAAAAAAATGATATAAAATTAAACCCGCAGCGCACCCCGAAACCCCCGGGCAGCATAATAAGAATGCGCGCCATTGTGATAAACGAACACCGCTCCATAGCGAAAATCAGCAAATAGGGCGCCGCCAAGTTTTCTGATGCTTGCCGGGGTTTTTATCCAACTCGATGTTTTGGCATCAAACTGCCCCAGTTGTTGCAATGCGCGGTATTGTTCCTCGTCCAACAGCTCTATGCCCATTTCAGCGGCCAGATCTACGGCGGTGTTTTCGGGCTTAAATTCTTTTCTAGATTCCAGCGCTTCGAGATCATAACAAAGACTTCGACGACCTTTTGGGCTTTCTGCAGCACAATCATAAAAGAGGAATTCGCCTGTGTTGGAGTCATAAGCAACCACATCTGGTTCACCGTCAGTTTTTTCCATTTCATCAAGCGACCAAAGTTTTGCTGGATTTGCTTCCAATTTGGCTAGAACTTTTGCCCATTCAAGTCCTTGGTGGCGTTTTGGGTTTTTCTCAAACCGGGTTTTTAAAGTGTGGAGTAGTTTTTCTGCTTGTTCGGTGGGTAATGCTTGAATGTTTTCCATGGTCAAAATGGTGTTTTTTGCTGGATAATGCTTCTGTCAACTCGCAAATAAATGTAAATATATATTTTATGATTTTAAAAATAACCATAGCAGGTTTAAAGGTAGTAAAAGTGAGTTTGCTACTATTGAATGTAGTTCCACCATAGAATAGCTTTTTAATACTAATACTCCATGAATAATTGCAATATGCTATAACGCAGTATCACCTTTCTCAAAATAATTTGCGGGAACAAAAGACAAGCTAAAAGCTACAAGGAAAAATAAATTCAAGAGCCACGATTTTTGAAAACTTTTTTCGTAATGCATTATGAAATCATAGCCATGTTCAAATAGCTCAATGCCATATCCAATTACAAAGGCAAGCAGAACGATATTGGGTAAACTTTTTGCTCTATACTTGGATAATTTACGCCAATAAACTACAATGAGTATGGCTGGTTGCGCAACAAATAATAGCAATGGTGCTGAGAAATCGAGCAGGAAAGATAGCGAAAGCGCCAGGATAAAGTAGGCAGTAAGGATGTTTAGGTATTTTGGCATTGTAATTAGTTGTTTAAAAAATCCATGAAATTTGTATATCCATATTGCATATAAACAAGATTCAAAGCATTAGGGTGGTTTTATTAAGTAATTGATTATCAAAGCAAAAATGCCCTGATTTTAACAATGGAAAAATTGTTGCTCATACAAGCCTTTAATAACTTTCCATTGGTGCTTGTTTCTTATATCTCGATAACTAACTGGCATTTGTAGGAATTTTTCAGTAATACGCTAACTTTAGTTCTGTACTGGTTACAATAAAACCGCCCTAATCTTGTGGTTTTCCATAATACTGGACATTTTTCTGTGGAGGGGTTGCAAAACCTTCCAGGTCTTGGAGACCTGGAAGGTTTACAGCTCGCCAAAAATTAAAAATGTCCAGTAGTATGGTGGTTTTCACAAATATCCCTTGTTTCTGAGCCTCAATCAAGCCAATTTTACCCAATTTCAACCACCTCAAATTTTCCAGATTACCTCTCTTCTCTTGATTTTTGCCAAAAGTTTGTCATTTGAATCTAAAAGATTTTATTTCAGTGAATTACATCAAAGTCTCCTTAGCTTAGGTCTTACTCTAGAGTACTGTAAACTTCACTCCAAGCGGGTTCAGGTCAATTAAACGATTGTCTAAATGCCAAAGGCGAAAGTTTGGTTTTCGCTTTGAATAACTTGTTGAAGGATTGTGAATGTTCAAAACCCAATTCATAGGCAATTTCACTCACAGATAAATCGGTAGTTGATAATTTTTCTTTTGCCTTTTCTATCAATTTTTCGTGAATGTGTTGCTGGGTGCTTTGACTAGTCAATGTTTTAAGCACGCCGCTTAAATAATTGGGGGATACATTTAAAGCTTCGGCAATATACTGCACAGTAGGAACTCCCTTTTTTTCTAACGAATCACTGTCAAAATATTTTTTCAATTCTTCTTCCAAACGATTTAAAATTTGATGGTTGGTGATTTTTCTAGTGATGAATTGGCGGTGATAAAAGCGCTCCGAATAATTGAGTAATACGTCAAGTTGTGCGATAATAATGTCCTGACTGAATTTATCAATGTTGGAATGGTATTCTTTCTCAATGTTTAGAACAATGCTGTTGATGGTTACTTCTTCCTTTTCCGAAAGATAAAGGGCTTCATTGACCGAATAATCAAAAAATTCATACTGATTGATTTTTTTTGCTAAAGCAGTATTCCATAAAAAATCAGGATGGATCAGAAGCATCCATCCTGATGGTTTTAAAGTTGTATCTTGATCAATCTCAAGTCTAAAAATCTGATTAGGCGATATAAATGACATCACACCCTCGTCAAAATCATACTCTTCTTGACCATATTTGTGTTTGAAATTAACGTTCCTTTTTAGTGAAATACAATAAAAACTAAATGTTAAATTCATCGGTTCACTCATTGACACTTGTTCAAAGGAGCCTAAATTTAGTACACTGATTAGCGGATGCTCAGGCTTTGGAAGCCCAAGAATCTGATGGTATTGACTGATTGTTTTTATCCGATAGGGTGGAATGCTTGCTATGTTACAATGTAGTTATTTTTGGTGATAGACAACCGCAAATTCCTCGGCAAAATCCTTCAGTTTTACTTTGCCCATAGTTTGGGGTTTGTGTTTATAATAATCCTCAAACAGTTTTCCGGTGTGCATGCTGGCATTCATTTCAACGATACCGACGGCATTGTCATCCTTGATTCCAAACATGTTTAAGCCGCTCAACATTTGTTTATCGGTCATGAGCGACCATTTTAAATAGGGTTTACCAATGGCTTCGCCTATTGTGCATGCCACTTCATTACAAGTCAATTCTTCACTGGCCACATAACGTACTTTCCTGCCCACCAAAGGTTTTGAGAATTCTTCGGCTATGTCGGCGGCAATATCGATGGGCGAAACCCACACAATCTTATCCTCGCCTCCATAGTTTCCTGCAATTACGCCGGTTTTACTCTTGATGACATTCATCAAACCCGAATAACGGAAGGTTAAGAAAAGACCAAGCATACCTTTTCCTTTAATCATGCTCATGAAGTCATACAAATTGTAATAAAAACTGGTGGGACGCATAAAAGTTATGGCTACATCTGAAGGCAATTCATTCATAATGCTTTCGGCCAAGTGGTGAAAAGCAAGGAGACCATTCCCTTTGTCTAAATGAGCGCCAATACTACTCAGGTAAACGACCTGCTTTATGCCAGTAGCTTTGATTGCTTGAACATAGTTAGAGGCAAGTTTCCGCGTGCCAGCCATTCTGTCGAGATTAGGGTCAAAATAATTAAACGGCGGCAACATACAATAAACCGCATCTGCACCGGTAAAAGTAGTGGTAACGAATTGCACATCTTCCAAGTTTCCGATGGCTGCTTTTGCCCCCATTGCTTCTATGGCTGCCTTTTTTTCGGGATTACTACTAATCACCGTAACTGCATGCCCTTTTTGCACCAACTCCTGAGTCAGTGGCTTGCTGATGTTCCCGAGGGAACCTGTAACTACAATTTTCATTTCTTGTGTTTGTATTTGTTGATGCAAAGGTGGGCTCAAAAAAAGGATGAAATGTAGCCAAATCTATTTTTGTTGTAGTCGAATATGGGGTGGGTAAACGATGAGACTACAGTGAATACATTGCAGTTAGATAAATTTCAAAAACGAATAGATTGCGGGGGTGATTTTTCAGGTATTTTGCGAAAAAACAATTTTGGGTTATTCCTCTCCTGTTATTTAATTTTTCGGGCCAAAAGTACCAAGTCTCTTGCCATATCTTGTTCGGTATAATATTCCCAAGAGGATACTATTTCAAAACCCGAATCGAAAAGCAATTCATGCACAGTCTGGGTATTGAGACAACTATAATAAAAAGTTTCCCCAAACATTTCCCCGCTAATTTCGCCCTCCTTGTTTCCGTGGGTAAATAATAAGTACCCTCCCAAGTTCATCCAATTGGCTACCCGACTATATATTTCAACTTGTTTGTCTTTACGGAAATGAAAAAAACTGTCAAATGCTATGATACCGTCAAAACGTTCGCTTGGTTCAAAATCAAAGAAGTCGCATAAATGGAGGGTGGTATTGGGGATATTTCGCTCAACGGCCTTTTGCAATAAACTATCGGAAAGGTCGATGCCAGTAACGGTAAAACCCGATTCAGCAAGAAAGGTAGTGATGGGGTAGCCTGTTCCGCAGCCGATGTCCAAAACCTTGCTATTGGGTTTGATGCTAGCGGCAAAGTTAAGGACGAGTTGGCTTAAAGAAGATCTATTTCTACTGTCAGTCCATTGATCGGCGATCTTATTATAGGAAAGTTTCTTTTGGTTCATGAAAGAGGAACGATGTTGTTTATAAGGGCTAAACCGACAACCACGGATTAATCCAGTAACTGTAACAATTTCAACCCTTCCTCCCAATTGGTGTGCCCAGAGGCAACGTTGATGTGCCCCGCATTTCCAAGGTTGAAAAACAACGTAGTCCCCCAATGTTCGGCAAAGAACTTTGCTCGATCCAAGGAAACCCAGATGTCGTCGGCACTGGCTACTACGATGGTTTTAAAACCGATTTTCTGTAGCGGAATTGGAGCAAAACCTATCGCGGTGAAAGTATATTGAGGTGCTTCCAAATCACTTGGCGCAACCAGCAACGCCCCTTTTATCAGTCGTTGGTATTTCTTGGCCCAGTGGGCAATGGTGGCGCAACCTAGACTGTGCCCAACGAGTACCACAGTTGCCGGGTCAAATTCAGAAACCTTATTGTCAATTGCTGCTATCCAATCGTCACAAGTCGGGGCATCCCAATTTGTTTGTTCCACCCTGTGAAAATTGCTGCCCGAGTTTTCAAAATAAGTCTGCCAATGCTCAGGTCCTGAATTACCAAGACCGGGTACGATCAGGTAGTTAGTCATTTGTTGGTGTTTTGATTAACTTTCATGCAAGTTCTTTTTTTGAAGGGAACACGCGAATACAATTGTAAATTTTATTACGCCCGGTCATTTCTTTTTACCGCTCGGATGCACATAAATGCGGGGAAATCATTTAGTTCTTTATAATGTCTGGGATCCAATTTTTCAAACTCAATGGTTGGTTTCGGCTCCACCAATTTATCAATGTAAAACCCATTTTCGGTTAATGGCGAAATACACTGGTTTAATGGTCTTCGAAAGCTATTGACTTCAACCGGGCCTCCAAAACCTTTCCAAGTACAATTTACGTGTTCAACTTCGAAATATTTTTTTGATTTGAAAAAGTTGAAGTCATTAAATGGATGCTCCATCGATATGACGAGTATTCCATTGGCTTTTAAAACCCTATGAAATTCTTTAATCGTATCCGTCCAATCTTCAATATAGTGCAATGCTAAAGCGCAAAGGACGATGTCACAGGAATTATTGTCAATCCTGTCAATGGGATTGGACAGGTCGTGTACAAAAAATTCTCCTTGGTTCTTGTTTCTTTCCTTTGCTAAGGCCACCATTTTCGGACTAATGTCGAAACCTTTGACAATCGCTCCTTGCTCCAATAAAATCTCCGCATATTTTCCGGGGCCGCAGGCGGCATCAAGGATTATTTTGCCATTCACATCGGGTAATAATTGCAGTGTATTCGGTCGGTCGTAATAAGCGTTGTGCGGTTTATGCTCAATCAATTCGTTGTACTTTTCGGCCATTTTTTCATAAGCAGCAAGTATCTTGTCTTTGATCATTTTGTTTGTTGTTGTGGGTTTCAAAGGGTGCAAAGGTACGAGGTTTAGTGCAGTTATGGTATTGGCCAGCATACGTTTTGCAATAGAATCCGATATGAAGTTTTGTAATCGTAATCGATAGAATAATGAAGGAATTGAAAAAACGTTACAGCATCAACTTGAAAAAAATTAGGTGTTAGTTTTTGTTGCATTCCAAAAGGGCTCATTGGATATTAAACCATGAATTACCAAACCTTTTTATATGTAGGAGGTTTATTTTTTACAATACGAAACCTGTTGTTAAACTTAAAATCTAAAGACCTTATCCGAGAACAAAAATCTAAATAGGTCAATATTTCCTTGAGTTTTGTTGTTTCAAAATAACTCATAGCGCAATGGTGTCTTAAATACTTGAACCGTTTCTTATCGGCTATTTCAATGATGTAGGAGTCACAATCCGAAAAACTAATTTGGGCTGGTATTTTTAATGCGCTTTGGGATTTCAATAACCAAATACTGTCGAGGTGCAAACTTTTATAACTTGTTGCGGGTATTAAAACACTTTTAGAAACACAACTGTCAACAATGGGATCTGTGTGAGGATTCCATTTGCGATTTCTGTTTTCATCAGCATAATCCTCAGTTCTTAGAAAAACTCGATAATAGGACAAGAAACGGCTGGTATCCTGCAATCTTAGTACATAAAGCTCTTTAGACCTACTAAATGAGAAGTCATACCAAAGTCTTATTTCTAAATTGTCGGTACCATTTTTAAGCTCCTTAAGTCCAATCTGATTTTCCAGTTTTGAGCGATAATTAAAGTCCTGTAAATCCAATTGAGCTCTAAAATTATTTGTTGTGTCCGTCATTAGGAATTGGAAGCTGCTATGGGGGGCAACTTTATCCTGCTTGGTCTTACAGGAAAGAAGGCAAAAGAGGAATGAAAAAAAAATTAAAAGTTGTCTCATGATTTTTTTGTTTGGAACTTTTACTACCGATCGCGCCAACACTTTTTGGAATAATCACTTTCTTTAAAAACGTTGTATAAAATTTCGCAGTCACAATATCCACCTTCATTCATTAAAACATGAAATATATCAAACTGCTCTTCCTTAGAAAATTTTAATTCGGTCAAAATGTTTTTCGAATGCCGAAAATCGCCATAGCATTTTACGTTTTCTGAAATAAATGCTTGGTCAAGAAGGTTTACAAAGTCGCCTTTGACTTTAAGCAATGAAATGATCGGCGCTTTGATTTCGTCAATTGTCTCCTGATCATGATAATCGAGTTCATTGGGATCTTCATTGGGGGCAAGTTCAAACCATTCTGTGTTTTGCAAATATTGCGCGTAAAAGTCTGAAGGAATTAAATGTATCAAATAGTGATACCGCTGCATAGGATATAGCACTTCAAACTTGTCGTCGATAAAATATAGTTGTCGAACATTTTCTGCTGTGTCCACAACATCAATTTTTATGTTTGGATAGCTCGGTATTATGAACTCGTAGAGTTTTGTTTGAAGTTCTTGTGTGGTCATTTGTTATACGGTCGTTGTCAAGATTTGAGCATCTAAACCTATTTTGACAAAAGTATTATAAATTTACCACAAATGTTTCTTAACGACTACGGTTTAAGTATCATTCCATAGATCAACGCAACTAAATGCTCCCTCTTCAGAAATTAGAAAAAAATTCTAATCTTTAGAAAATATTTTCTATTTTCTTGACTTAACCTAACTTGCCAATTGTTAGGGATTAGCCCCATTTTTAAAAATATTCTTTCGTTTTTTAGCCAAAAAAAAATACAACTACATGCATACCGCCAAATCGAGCAAAAATAGCCGCGGTACCGTCGCTTGCGACAATACCACCATGCACCTCCTGCAGGCCAATGATTTGTTGAAGAATAGCATGATGGCTTTGGGGGCAAAATTACAAGAGGTGTTGATTCTAAGTTTGCAGGATGGGGTGTTTCATGCATCTCTGCTAGTCCAAACGATTGATAAGGAAATATTGAGCATCGATGCCCGGAGCTCCGACGCCATTGCTTTGGCCGTTCGGTTTGGGGCGCCTATTTTTGTTTATGAGGAGGTGATTGAAGAGGCGGGTTTGTTGTCGGAGATCTTTTTGCCGAATTTGAAAAAGGGGTCTTTGGCGGAGTACAATATTGCTGAACTGGAGGCTTTGTTGGAGCGGGTACTAGAGAAGGAGGATTTTGAGAGCGCTGCGCGTATTCGGGATTTGATTGTGCGACGGAAGGGGGGGGATTTTGGGGATTTTTTTGGGGAACACGGATTGGATGGATTGGGCACGGATTTTTTCGCCTGTGGCGTGGGGATGTGGCGGATTGTTAGCACAAAAGTTCATTTGAAAACCAAATTTTGAACCTTACACAAATGTTTCTACGAAAAACCGAACCGGAATTTTTGACAACCCCATTTTAGCGTCTGCTCATTTGTCAAATCATAATTAGTTTATGATTTGTTTTCTGTACCATGTCATCATTTCTGTTCTTAAATTAACTTCTTTGGTTGTGTCATCAAGAATTTCTTGGTAGCTTAATTTCTTATAATCTTTACAATATTGCATGAGTATCCACCAACTATAATAATTTCTACCGACAAATGTGCTGTCTGTAAAATTAATACCCCATTCATTTTTATCTGCTTTTATTGCTTCCTCTAAATGTTTGATATTTTCTACCAAATTAGCTTGGTCTCTTCTAGAAACATATTCATTATAACCATCCCATTTCCAGTCTGGATATTTTGCAATTGGATTTGATTTTTGTAGTCCAAGCTTATTAAACTGAAAGCAATGTATCGCTTCGTGGGCTATCAATTTTACTAAATTGTAATTGTATCCATTTATCACTGTGTAATTTTTTTTGATGTTAATGTTTCCCATAATAATTACTTTGTTGTAAAAGCCAATGCCAAATGCTTGTTCTTGAAATAATTGTATTAACGTTGGATACTTTGAACCATCGTTAAGGCAAATATCTATTTTGAAGTTTGGGTCATAAATTTCACTGGCCTTCAAAAGTGTGGAAGCCTCATCAAGTTCAACTCTAAATTCTTTATCTAATGGCTTAGTATGGTAAACCGTAAAATTACCAATGTTTGCATGTTCAGCATACAATAGAGATGGTGTCAATACGACTCCAATTAGTAGTCCTAATAGTATAAATATTAATGCTGTGATTCTCAATGTCCACTTAAGTATTTTTTTTATCATTTCTGTTTGATGGTTTTATTTGTGAGTTGACGCTAACGCGCTGTGGCTAGGTGAAGTTCCGAAAAAGAATTGAGCTAAGCGAGGGTTTTTTTCGGAACTTCGCAATACCGTAGTTTTACGAAGCGCTACAAGAGATAGTTTTTGAACATTTTGATTTATTTTCTGTAGCTGAATGCAGCTTTCAAATACTTCTTGCTCCTATACCATGCTGATTTAGGTTTTGTGCAAATGTGCTTTGAAAACCCTAATTTTGCAGGATTTCGCCAAAACGATTTGCAGAAAACCTGGATACGCGAGGTAAAACGGTATGCAGCTACCAGCAGTTGGCGACATCGGCACTACATTTCAAATATATCACTGAACTTTTTACCGGCACAAATCATCAATAAACCACTGAGCCGCCAATTACTGGTAGCTGCTGTTAGCGGTTCGTGCATTATTCATTTATTGCCCTCGTCCGATCATTAGGTACAAGTAGATTAAATCCTGGAGTTAAGCAGGAATTTTTTGCAAAGGTCAAAAACGTTCCATTTGCAAAAGTGATTGTCCGTTTTTTCTGAATCAGATCAATTATATTTGCGTTTATATTTTCAATTATCTCAACTTTGAAGTCATTGGCTAAAGAAAAGAAAAGTTCGTTTTCAATTTCACTTATGTCATCAAAGTCGTGGCACATTTCACTGAACCAACCAATTTCAGTCAATGGTCCACCATATCCATGTGGACATCCATATTTAATTGTATTCTCATCAGTTGCATTACACCACCAATCAAGAGAATCGATTGTGATTCCAATTTTTGTCAAGCCTTTTATAAACTCAACAATAGAGGCTCGAGGAACAATGATGTCGCCATACGCTTTCTCGCTAGAATAAACCGCATGCTTTGCAACTAACAATTCTAATTCCTGTTGCTTTTTTGTGTCCAATGATGATATGTAGCTTTTCAATATCATGGCATGACCGCTAATGCGCTGCGGCTTTCCAAAGTTCCGAAAAAGAATCGAACAAAGCCAGGATTTTTTTTCAAAATTTCGTTTCGTTTTCTATTCCAAAATCCCTGCTCTAAATCCAATTGATCTTCTTCAACAGCAGCTCCCGATGCCGTTTGCTCAGAGGAACTTGATGCTGGTTGATCTGAATAAGGCTGTCCTGCAAATCAATGTTGAGTATTTTGCTGGCATTGACAACATAGCTGCGGTGTACCTGGATGAAGGAAGAAGCAGGCAACAGGCCGCTCAAATCCTGTAAACTCAAGCGGACCAAAAATTTTTTCCCCTCCGTACAAATTTGGCAATAGCGACCATCAGCTTCGATAAAAAGAATGCCTTCGATGGCGATTTTCTCCAGTTTCTGGCGCACTTTGATGAAAAGATGATTTTTAAACACCACGTCACTTTCCCAATCTTCTTCTCCGGGTTGGGCCAGATTGCGGATAGTCAGTTCAATGGTGCGTTGGAGTTGTAGGTCGCTAAATGGCTTGGTGAGGAACTGAATGGGGTTGGTACGCGCTGCTCGATTGAAGGTCAGGTCATCTTGCAAGGAGGTAATAAAAATAATCGGGATGTCAAAACGCTGCTGGATTTGCGCGGCGAGTTCGATACTAGCGTTACGTGACTGATTTTATTTGAACAAGAAATTGTCAAACACTGCGAGACAAATTAATTTATTCATTTTCTATTTTGTAGGGATTCGCTGAAATTGCCTATAACGCGCTGCGGTTTTGCGAAGTTCCGAAAAATAATTGAACGAAGCGAGGATTTCAGTTATAGGCTAGTCCAAATTTTGAGGGCAAAAGCAAAACGAGGCCATGTTAACCCAAATAAGGTGCGAAAAACGTAGTACATCCCGACAGAGTCAGGGGAGTTTAGCAACGGTATAGTCCCCTAAAACCATTTAAAATCAACGTCATTGTCCTCAGAAAGCTCTTTTTGCTACAAAATTCAAATCATCCGTTATATTTGTTGAAACTGTCATCAAAATTCAACACTTATTCTATGAAAAAAATCAGTTTCTTCTTCATTTTAAGCACAGTAATGTTGCTGGGCTTTATGCCTAAAAACGACCCAAAACCAGGTATGAACATATCATTGGCGCAGTGGTCTTTACACAAAAGTTTTTTTGGTAATTCGCTTAATGGCGACTGGAGAGCCTTTGGAAGACTTTTAAAGCAAAATCCAGATTCGCTGCTGCAAGGAAAACTCAATCCTGACGATTTTCCCAAAATAGCAGCTGGCTATGGCGTAAACACCATAGAATTGGTTAATACTTTTTACTTCTCAAAAGCCAAAAATATGGCTTACTGGGAGGGTTTTAAAAAGAAATGTAAGGAAGCTGGCGTAAAAGTTGGGCTGATCATGTGCGATGCCTTGGGCGACCTGGGCAATGCTAACCCAGCAGAAAGGCTAAAAGCGGTAGAAAACCATTACGATTGGGTGAAAATAGCCAAGTATTTAGGAGCCGCTACCATCAGAGTAAATGCAGCGGGAACCGGCACAGCAGAAGAAGTTGCTAAAAACGCTGCCGAGAGTCTTAAAAAATTGGGCGAGTTTGGAGCAAAAGAAGGAATCAATGTGGTGGTTGAAAACCATGGGGGATATTCGTCTGACGGCTCATGGTTGGCTGGGGTGATGAAAGCAGTTAACATGAAGAACGTAGGAACATTGCCCGATTTTGGCAATTTCTGTCTTGAAAGAGGCCCAAAAGGATGTTTGAAAGAATACGACCGCTACAAAGGTATAGCGGAACTGATGCCCTACGCAAAAGGGGTAAGCGCCAAAACCCACGTTTTTGGCAAAGATGGTAACGAATCGGAAATAGATTATGCCCGAATCATGAAAATTGTCAAAGACGCTGGTTTTAAAGGCAATATCGGTATTGAGTTTGAAGGTACCGAGCTATCAGAAGACGATGGGATAAAAGCTACGAAGGCTTTGATTGAGAAACTTTTGAAGTAAGTTGTTAGTGCGGAATTTCATACAATGATCGAGGCTTTGTTCAGACAGGATATTGTTGCTTGACAATCCCATAGTAGATTAAGTAATCCTCCACTAGGATTGCTACCGAAAGCTCCTTTCAACAGAGCCTTCATTCTTGGCATTGTATACCAAACGAAGGCTCTGTTGTTAGTTGCCGTTTTTCTTCGGTGCATTAACCTCAGTTAATTTTGTTCGTCTGTCCATTCACTTCTTTACTTCTTTGCCAAGCGGAATAGCCTAATAAACCCAATGCTATTCCCAAAAGAGGAAGAATGTCATATGGCGGTAAGCCTAAAATATATCGAATAGGAACTTGAACTACAATAGGGAAAAGTCCAAAAATAAGTGGAGTATATCTTTTCCAACCTGACCAGATTTTTGCTTTAATGCTAAATATTCCGACAATAATCATTCCTAAACCATTCAAAATTGACCCAATTGGAGCAAATGGAAGTGGGAACATCAAAACAAAAATATGGCAAATTGAACCAATTATTGGTATGAGTAAAAAATGACGTTTCGCCCAACCTGTTGGCTCACCGATTTTCCAAAGTGAGAAATGGGCAAATAACATTAGAAAAGAAGACAAATGATAACCCCATCCTTCAATTAAACCCTCTTTGAAGTTGTCTATTTGATGGATAATTCCAAAAACTTGATGCATTTTTGGGTCTGCAACGATTTTCCCAAAAAACCAAAAAGGAATACCCATCGAAAGGATAGCTGCTCCTGCAATCATGTAGCAAATTCCTGCCCGTTGTAAATATTGAATTTTTGCTTCGTTTGTCATTTCCATTGTTTTATCTGGATATTTTTTGTCTATTGACAAATTGAACTGTTCTGTCTTGCTATCAATTGCCAAGATTGTTTATATCGTCTATAAATATTGGTATAAGCTCTTTTGCTCAACGGCTTGCCGTCGGGCGTGGTGGCTGTTGCATCAGGTACATCTTGTCCCATTACAATTGCAATATCTTGGTTGATGGTTATTTTATCGATAACGTGTTCAATGTGTGGAGGTGTTCCTTTCATCGCGGCATTTCTTTTCTTCCACATTGCCAAAAGCTCCATAAGCCCCTTAAGCCCGTGAATTTTTTGATCTGGGTTCATTACCACATAGTCGGGCGAAACATATTGATGCATGAAGAGCGTATCCTGTGTATTCATAGCTATAACGCTAAGTTCTTCTATTTTACGAACAGCAGCTTCATCGGCTTGGGCTTTGGTAGTAGTTTGAGCTTGACTAATTGTAGCAATGCCTACAAAAAAAATAGAGATAAAAAACCTTTTCATAATATTTTGCATACGTTGCCACGTTGGTTTGATTTTCAATTAGAGCACAAGGTGCGATGAAAAACAAATTGTGGCATAGTAAAAAAGCGACATTTTTCAATAGATTATCGCATTGTCAAAGTCAAATATTGTAGGAACGGTGTTTGTAAATTGCTTAAAATCCCTCAATAGGTGCATTTGGTCAAAGTAGCCGATTGAATGGGTAATATTGCTCCAGGTTTGATTTGGTTCTTCTTTTTTTAACTTCATAGCCTGGTTAAACTTTAAAATTCTTTGGTACATTTTTGGGGATACTCCCGTTCTGTTCAGAAAGTTCCTTTCAAATTGACGATTGCTCAGACAAGCATCTGAAGCTAATTTATCTAAAGAATATTGGTACAATTGGGCTTGATTGATTACAAGGTCAATGGGCAGTTGTTTTAGCCTACAATTAGAGGCTCTATCCATCAAATACTTTTCACTGTAAAAAACCATTTCATCAATATCAGTTGCATTTATTATTTGCTCGTTTAATTCTTTGATAGGATTTCCCAAAACACAAATTGTCTCAATGTGCCCTTTTGAAAAAAGCGACAATGGGATGCCAAATAAGCGATGAAAGCCACCCGTTTGAAAAATTATTTTGAACATCAAATAATCATCTGGAACAAGTATATCCGCTCTTTGGGTTTGCTGCCGAGTGATAATTGTCTCTGGCGATTGTGAAAATTTTCCGTCAATAAATACCGCAGGCTTATTTTTTGGGTAGAAATAAATGGCTTCTTCGGGAGTTGGGGTATTAGACAGTGGGACTGAACTACCCTTTGACAAGTACAAATACCAATACTCTTTTACGAATTGTTTTAGTGCAGGGTGTGGCGATTTTTTAAGTAGTTGATGCATTTGTTTGGGTTGTCAAAATGAGTTCAAAGCAAATTGCTGATTTTACATGGTCGGTTCAAAGCGGCCAACGCGCTGCGATTTTGCTAAGTTCCGAAAAAGAATTGGGCGAAGCGAGGATTTTTTTTGAATTTTGAAAAACCGCAGGAGTACGAAGGGCGACCGGAGGGGTAACTTTGTGCAACGCCCGGGGCTTGCCGAAGTAAGGTAATTTACCGACTGTCCGCACGGAACTGAAGGTGAATTTAGTACTAAAACTTGAAGTTGCTTACAACAGCTAGAGGAAGTTTGTCCTGCCTGGAACAACTGCTTAAAATGAACTGAGGCTAAAGTTTTGCTGGTCAAGCCCGTATTTTTGAAAAAATAAGGTTATGTGAAGGTATTATTTTAGTAGAAAGTTTTCTATTTCACGGATATACATTTCATGCTGCTCGACATTTATGAAGTGTCCTGCATTTGGTATGAGTACAAATTTGTGATTAGGAAAAAGACTCAAATATTCATTGGTAGCGCCCCACGGTTGATTATCACATTGCCCTTTCAAAATCAAAACTGGCATATTTATACCTTTAATTTTTTCTCTGAAATCTTTCAAAAGTAATACGCTTTTATATGTCATTATGCTTGCAAAAAATCCACTACTACCCCGATTTGCCAAGTTTACTGATGTATCACACAAAGCCGATTTATATGCTTTGGAATCAAGAAAGTCGGCGTATTCGTCAACTTCTTTATCAGAAGCCATTTTTTTACCAAAGCGAGTAGCGAAAAATGTAATTGCTTTAATCCGAATATTAGTTGAAGATTCATTTGCTGCCTTATTTGTATAAAATGGAGCTCTTAATCTGAAGCTGTCCGGAGCAGGAACATTTACTTCTGCATTATTTATTGGATAAATAGGGCCTGGGCTAGTAAAAATTATTTTGTCAATCCTTTCGGGGTGCTTTGATAAGTATGCAGCAGCTAATACAGAGCCCCACGACTGTCCAATTAGTGTAACTTTTCCTGAGTTGATTTTTGTGATTATTTCATTTAAATCATCTACTTGTCTTTGGACAGTATATTCGGAAATATCACTTAATCTGCTTGATGCGCCGCTCCCAACCTGATCATAAAAGTATAAATCAAAGCCATCGTCACTAAGAGGTTTTAGATCGTCAATTACTCGTTTAGAAATAGCTCCACCTGGTCCGCCATGCAGATAAATGATTGGATATTCTTGAGTTTCTATTGAAGTAGAGGATATGTAAGTATAACCAATAGTAGATCCTGTTGACAATTGCCAGAATGTGCTATTTATTTCTTTTTCCCTAGACTGTATATTGTAATGCCTCGGCCAGAAAACTTTATACAAAAAAACAATGAGTAAAAATAAAAGTACCCACCAAATAATCCTTACTACTTTCTTGTTCTTATGCATTTAGAAGAGGTGTTTTGATATCGTTGCACATAACGAACAGGTATTGCTGTAGGTGTGGAATTCATTGCTTGTCCAGCCCGGAACTGAAGCCAAATAAAGATTTAAAAGTACAAAATAGCAACTAAAATTCCAATAGAATTTCGTCAAGCCCGCACCAAAGTACAGCGATGCAAACAGCCGAAGTTTCACCGTCAAGCCCTGCTTGCCCAAAACCCCATGGTGGTGGCATCTGCCATTGTCGTGATTTTGTTTATGCTATCATTGGCAAAGTGTCAACCTAAACTAAACCTCGAAGTATGTCAAGTCTATTAGCCGGAGCATTGGGGGAAAGAAAGTCAGAAATTGTTTTGTCTGTCCGCCATGGTCTATTTAAAAATTCAACAGGCCATTCTGTCAATTTTTGCTCTTTTACATGCACATATTCTCCAGGTTCTGTCTCGTCAATGAATTCTTCTTGTAAAACCAATGCAAGAGGTTCTTCACATCCTTTATTTGATTGAGAATAGTCAAGTGCTTCTTCGTAGGTCTCAAAAACAAAGTAATAGTCGTTTCCGTCTTCTGTGTCAGGTGCCCCGTCATGTGGATGACACCAAACTCTATACTCTAATACATCGTCCCAAACATATCCGCCACCAGCTTGTACAACTCCAGGATATTCACCAACTAAGTCAGGGTCTTTAACTTTTGGATACTGTTTCATTTCTTTTGAACTTACTTTTCCCAATTACTATTTGCGTCAAAAAAAATTCCTCTCGTTGTGTAGGGTTTTCGTAGGCGTTGCCAATACGATGTTAGCAGTTCTTTGCTTTTCTTCACAAAGCCTCCGATCAGTATTTTTCATTGCCTGCCGAAGGGGTTCCATATATCCTTGGTGGGACTTTCTGGTTGTTCACCTTCTTCTGTATAGCTGGTAAAGGTTTTTCCATCGTAACGAAACAAACTAGTGTTCCTTGTGCCCACCCAAATAGCACCAGTTTTATCCTCCAATATTGACCAAACACTTTCATTGAGTAGACCGTCTTTTTTAGTAAAACGAGTGAATGACTTACCATCGTAACGGCTAAGTCCAGCACCACCAATCCAAATGTTTCCCTTTTTATCTTCTATAATTCGGGTAACCACATCACCGGATAAGCCATCTTTTTTTGTAAAAGTTGTAAATGATTTGCCATCATAACGGTAGGATCCTTTCCAATTGCTGAACCAAATATTCCCGTTTTTGTCTTGCAAAACTGGCCAAGCCCAATTATCACCATTTGGGTTAAGATTGGTTATAGATTTACCATCGTAACGAAATACACCTTCATTACCCCGTCCTCCAAACCAAATGTTACCTGCTTTATCTTCAAAAATATATTCCACGTTATTGTTACTGCTCATATAACCACCTCCGCCTTCATTAACTATAAACGGAGTAAAGGTTTTGCCATCATAGATATAAACACCATCGATTGTTGCGAACCATAGCTTTCCACTTTTGTCCTGCATTATACTGAATACATTATGTGTGTTCCAATAATTGTTCGGTGGCATATTTTTTGGTAAAGGGATATGAATTTCGGTAAATGTTTTACCATTATAAAAAACAAGTCCTGCATCAGTACCTATCCAAATTTTACCATCTTTATCTTTCAACATATGGTTAATAGAATTAAGGTTAATTCCATTTGACTCTGTGAATTGAGTGAACAATTTTCCGTCATATTTATAAACTCCGTTTCTTGTCGTTCCGAACCAAATGTTACCTGATTTAACTTGTAGGCTACAATGAACATTGTCATCTTTAATCAAGCTAGCAAGTTTTTGTTGCTTACCCGATATTATTTTTAATTCACTTACCTTTTCTTTTGGTAAGTCTTTTTTAACTTGTCCGTTGCAGGAAGTACAAAAAAGTAGTATTGTCAGGAAAGTAAAGGTTTGGGTTTTCATGAAATATTTTTTCATTGTTTAAATTGTCTTTAATGTTCTAAACGAAGCATGGTTTGGGTGTCACTCTACAATGAACGCTAACGAAAAAGACTTGGCGTTTGTTGCGGAATTAGCATTCTGTCAGCCCATAACCAAAGCCCAATGATTGCAATATTGCTGATGTTTTATTCATAAGCCAAATTTATAAAGTCGAGCCCAAACTGAAGTACAATAAAGAACAAATGCTGAGGTTATATTCGTCAAGCCCTAATATTGCCAAACCTAATGTTTCCTGCTGGCGTTTGTCCACTTTGCTTTTGAATCTACAACCATATAATAAGTCCTATGAGTATTTGCAATTAACTGTCCAAATAGCCAATATTTACGATGGTAATATTTTCTTGAACTTTTTGGAATATCCCAGTCTGGCTCAAATTTTTCAGTCCTATAAATTACTTGTCCTTTGTCAATTTTGTAGAGCTTACCGTCTTTGTAAAAAAGTTTATTGGGTCTTAATGCAAATAGGCTGCTGTCAAAATGGGTAGCAGCGTCAACTTGATTATTGCAAAACGTATCACGTAAGTCACTTTGATAAAACAAGAAAATGGTGTCATTAATTGTTTTATACTGTCCACAGGAAATGTCGTGAAATAAATGATACGAAAGTCTATACTTGAATGTAGAGTCGGAGTGGAAAATTAAATAATTGTTTTCATTATAAGAATCATTCACAAACTTCTCATTAAGTTTTGGTTGACCAAAAGATAATGTCGGAAAAACTATTAGTAAAAAGAGTAATCGTTGTGTCATATAAAGTTTGCAGCTAACGAAAAAGACTTTCCGTTGTTGTGGAATTTGAAAAACGTCCGACCTAAACCTAAACCTAATTGAAAAACTTCAGCCCGAACTAAAGCCCAATAGTGAACCAATGCTCATTGTACGTTCCTTCTGCCCCAATATTGCAAAACCCAATGCTAATGGCTGCCTTTATTGTCTTTTCGTTCATATCCTAATGTTTCATACCACGCTTTTTGAGGTCTGCTTTTTGGATAACCGTTTTCAGTGCGAAACTTTTTTCGTTCTTCGGTAAAATCCCACCACGTTTTTTTTGGGTCATTTGTGTTTGCAAAATACACGATTAACCTAAATTGGTCTTCAACACAAGGGTCAATCCAACAACCTTTTTTCTGTTCGTATTCGTCGGTGAGTTTAGCACCGTCTTTTTGTTTTAGTTCGTTGAGGGAATAATAACCTAAAAAAACAAGGTCTTCGGCAAACTTTATTCCGATTGACGGAACGGTTTGAAATTCTGCTAACGCATAAATTTCTTTTGCTCGTTCAGTTGTAGCGTTTAACAACACTTGTAATTCGTCAGTTGCGAAGTCAACGATGTTAGCAATTTTGATTTTATGCTTTCTCAAATTTGCTTTTTCAATGTCTGTCAGCGGAAGTTTTATGTTAGTCTTGTTTTTCATCTTCGGCAAAAGTCAATTGCCTTCATTCTTGGCATTGTATGCCGAACGAAGGCTTAGAGCATGTCTAAAAATAAAGTTTGGAAAAGGGAGTCAGTCACTATCTTTAGTGTTGGAAAAAAATACTAGATAAATGGTTGAGCAGTACAAGCCACTCTCTGACTCCCAATGGGAAGGTATCAAAGTTTTTTTGAACACGGAAAGAAAAAGGAAAATTGATCTCCGGAATGTTGTCGATGCCATCCGTTACATCGTAGGTTGTGGAATACAGTGGCGAGCATTGCAACCCCGTTTCCCTAATTGGAAGAGCGTTTATTACTATTTCACCAAATGGGTAGCAGATGGAACGATGATGGAAATAAACAGTTGGCTCAATGCCAAGGATCGAAAAAACAGTAATCGGGAAGAAAAATCTTCGTTGATTCTGGTTGATAGTCGGAGCATTAAACTTTCGCCGATGATTAAGCGAGACCGTGGCTACGATGGTAATAAAAAAGTAAATGGTCGCAAGCGGCAGTTTTTGGTAGACTCTGGTGGACGTATTTGGTACGCTTGCGCTCATGCTGCAAATATGTACGATGCTGATGTAGCGAGCCTATTGCTCGATCCAATCCGAATGGCTTACTGGGATCAGCGTTGCAAAAAAGTACTGACTGATACTCATTACAGAGGCACTTTCTCCATTATGTTAGCAGATGAGAAAATTGCTTTTGAAATCACGGCTAAATTGTCGGACAAGCCAGGGTTTGAAGTTTTACCCATTAGTTGGGTGGTTGAAAGAACCATTGCAAGGACTAATTTCTACCGTCGGTTGATCAAAGATCATGAGCGAACCGTAGAAAATTCCGCCGCCTGGGTTATTTGGGCTAATATTTCTTTAATGCTAAACCGTATAGCCTGATTGGCAAAATAAAATTTTTAGACACGCTCTTAGGTTAGATGCATATGGTCCAGGGGCTCTCAAAAAACTTCCCCTTTGCCCGATTTTACTACAATTAACACCGGGCTTTTTCATAAGTAGTGGGGCAAAAATAAGTGATCATTTTTCCTGAGCCAGAGGATTAGATAAGGCACTTGAAATGAAACGTTTACTTATCTAATCCTCTGGCAAAATGATCACTTATTTTTTTATCGCCCCTAAGCCTTCTTTTTATAGAAATTTTATTCATCCTTCACGTCATAGCGATCAAGCATCATCACTTTGTTCCAGGCTAATACGAAATCATTTACGAAGCGCTCTTGTCCATCATCAGCTCCGTACACTTCGGCGATGTTGCGTAGTTGCGCATTGGAACCAAATATCAGATCGCAGCGGGTTGCTGTGTATTTAGTCTTTCCACTTTTCCGTTCATTGATGTTGAACAGCATTTCGTTTTCCCCTTGAGGAACCCATTCATAGTCCATATTCGTTAGCACCCGGAAAAAGTCATTAGACAATTGCCCGGGGTGGTCAGTAAATACACCATGTTCAGCGTAATCATAATTTTGGTCCAATACACGAAGGCCACCTACTAAAACCGTCCATTCCGGCGCATTCAATGTCAATAGTTGGGCACGGTCAAGAAAGATTCGTTCTGATGGTACACGGTAGCCTACTTTATCATTATGGTAGTTTTTGAATCCGTCAGAAACAGGCTTCAAGTAATCGAAACTTTCTACATCCGTTAGTTCTTGAGTAGTGTCCATTCGTCCTGGTGTAAAAGGCACTGTAATGTGCGTGCCAGCATCTTTGGCTGCCTTTTCAATTGCAGCACAACCACCAAGAACCACTAAATCGGCCAGAGAAACTTGCTTGTTACCCGATTGATAAGCTTTGAAATCGCTTTGAATTTTTTTAAGCTTATCAAGAACCATATTAAGTTCAGCAGGTCGATTCATCACCCAATTGTTCTGGGGTTCCAGCGCTATTCGTGCTCCATTGGCACCACCTCTTTTGTCAGAATGGCGATAAACAGCAGCTGCAGACCAGGCAGCAGAGACTAAAGCTGATACGGTTAAATCACTGCTCAGGATCTGATTTTTCAAATCGGCTATGTCAATAGCATTAACCAATTCATGATTACAAGCCGGAATCGGATCTTGCCACAACAAATCCTCTTTTGCCACTTCTGGGCCCAAATAGCGAACTTTTGGCCCCATATCTCTATGTGTTAATTTGTACCAGGCTTTTGAAAAGGCTTCTGTGAAATAATCAAAGTCATTTAAGAATTTCCCGCATACTTTGCTATGGGCGGGATCTACCTTTAAAGCAATATCAGAAGTCATCATCATCAAATCCTCCATCTTTCCATTTAGATGTGCATTTGGAGTTTTTGGCGCACCTGGATCTATCGGAGTCCATTGGAGGGCTCCGGCAGGACTTTGTTTCTTTTTCCACTCATATTTGAACAGGTTGATTAGGTAGTTATTGTCCCATTGTGTAGGATCCGGCGTCCATGAACCCTCAATCCCATTGGTCATTGCGTACTGGGCAAATCCAGTGCCTTCCGGGTTCTGCCAGCCCATACCCATGGCCTGAATAGGTGCTGCTTCCGGTGCCGGACCTATCTTATTAGCAGCTACCATACCGTGACTTTTCCCAAATGAATGGCCACCTGCAATTAAGGCTACCGTTTCTTCATCATCCATCGCCATGCGCTTAAATGATTCCCGAATGGCTCGCGCCGAATCCATAGGCTCCCCATTACCACCAGGCCCTTCCGGGTTTACATAAATTAATGCCTGATGGGTAGCAGCTAGCGGATTTTCAAGGTCCCGGTTCTCGTCTGAAGGCTCTCCTTGCCAGCGGAGGGTTTGGGTCACCATTTCATGGGGATGCCCATCATAGTATTCCCCCACTTTCGATTCCTTAAAGGGCTTGCCGTTCCAGAATTCCGGCCCCCAGTAAGTACTGCGGTCTGGTTCCCACGCATCACGTCGGCCACCGCCAAAACCATAAGTAGGAAAATTCATGATTTCTAAACCGCAATTACCAGCCAAAACTATTAGATCTGCCCAAGAGAGCGCAGCACCGTACTTTTTCTTGATCGGCCATAGCAATCTTCGGGATTTGTCCGTATTCCCATTGTCCCACCAGGAGTTGATTGGGGCAAAGCGCTGCATCGCTTGTCCTGCACCACCCCGGCCGTCAGCAATACGGTAAGTACCAGCTGAGTGCCACGCCATACGAATCATTTGAGGTCCGTAATTGTTGTAGTCCGCAGGCCACCAGTCTTTAGAATCAACGAGTATATCTTTAATATCCAGTTTAAGTTGCTGGAAATCCATTTTATTAAAAGCTTCTTTATAATTCTCGTCACTCATGGGATTGGCTGCAGGCTGGTCCTGATGCAGCAACTCCACTTGTAAACGGTTGGGCCACCAATCATCAACCTGGGGATGCGTTCCAATTGCTCCCCCTATTCGGGTACCCCGAAATGGACACTTGGCGAGATTTTCTGGATTATCAATGTTTTTCATGTATTGATTTTTAATGCGTCACTACATTCGTAGAGACTGGTTTTAATTGTAACATGGGATCCCCAAAACTCATTTGCGCTGTGCGCGCTCCTGCTCGTGGGGATTTCATGATTAATAAATTTCATAGTATTACGTGAATTTTGAATTATAGTAGCTGATACAGAATGAATTACGAAAAAAAAGTAGCAAAATTGGGTCAGAATCAACCACTCGTGTCGCCGCTACGCGGCTCGATGTAGAGACGCGATTAATCGCGTCTCTACAGAATTTTCTATAGACGGAAACAGGGCTAGCGCCCTTCAGTAGCATCAAAGCCACGCTAGTGGCGAATCCGTCTATAGAAAACGGTCAACATTTCATACCAAGTCGCGCTAGCGACGGCACCATTTCGGCTCTGCCCCATTCACTATTTCAGAATTCACGTTAGTATTAATCTTCTACCCTTGTAGTTTGTCCAGTTTCGACGCATACTTATGGTAGAGCAGGCCTGCTTGCAACTTTTGTCCCTATCGCCGTACCCGTTTCTTTTATTGAAACAGGTATTCACATTGAGCTCTTTTTTGGAACGGACTGCTCTAAGAGCTTGTTCAGGATTCCGCTTCGAGCTACAAATGGCCAAAATCCACTCTAATTTCGTTACAAAAATGCTCATGTAGCGCTGACCTGTCTCCCGATGAAATCGGGAATACACTCCGCTTTTTGCGCCTCATTGGTACGAATTTTAGCTCATTTTAGCCATCGAACCAGAATCCTGAACAAGCTCTTAGCAAAATGAGATGTTGCATCTCTGTCTGCTCTGAAGCCGATGGGTAAAATAACGGCGCTGGAATCGCTATCAAAGGTTCCGTTCAACATTGCCTTCATTCTTGGCATTGCATGCCGAACGAAGGTTTAGTTGTTGGCGGTTCGTTGTTCTTCTCGTCAATTTGTTTTTATTGAAGACTAAGTTTATTTTGAAAGTTCTTGTAAAGTGTCTCCTAAATAAACTTCAACAGCTTTAATCTTGATGCCTTTAAAAACAAGGGTAAAAATCCATTCCTGTCAAAAGTTCTGCTGGGGGTTGCCAGGCAGAAGAACGGCAAAGGCAGTGGAATTTTATGCCAGGCTTTCAAATGAAGGAAGTCTGCCGGTTACTGCATATGTACCCGGAACTTCCAGACCTGCTTATCCAGTTCGTAGCTCAGGTCCTGAAACTTGTTGGAAGTTACTTCATCACCGCTTTTAGCTGTATTTTCTACCCGTTGCTGTACCCGTTTGGCAATCGTGAAAATGCGTTCCGTCATGATTTAAAGCATCTGCCGGTCGGAAAGAAAACCGGCCGGAAACTTGGGTAAATTTGCTGTCTGAACGATGGTTTCCGGTCTGCCATCAGCAGGCAAACCAATTTGTAACTGCCTCTCAGCCAACAGGTCAGCCTGAGCTAGGTACATATCCGCATATTCCTGCAAGGCTTCATGCAAGGGAAAATACAGTGGTCCCCGCACATTCCAGTGCGATTGTTTGGCATCGTGAAAAAGTTCCAGCAGTTCCACTACCGTTGCCTGCAAATCGGTATTAATGGCTTGCCGTTTTTCCATTTCCAGGGGCACCCACTGATCAGCTCGCTCATTGCGGTAGTTACCCAAATCAGACGAAGCAGCCGGTTGTTGGGTATCACTGGTGCGGCGGTTTTGTGCCTGGGCGGTTTGTATAGCCAGAGACAGAACTATAAGGCTGGCGGCTAAATACACGCCGGAGATTTTTGATGACATTTTGATATAGACTCTGTTTAAGTTATTTTTAAAAATTTATAATGACCACTTCACAAAGATAAATCCCTAAATAGGAATAAGTGTTATATGATTTTGGGAAAGAATTACATTATTCACACTTTGCATGCGAGTTGGGTTATCTATTGTAGGAGGGAGTTACCGCTAACGTTTTTGGGCTTGGCGATGTGGCGGATTTTCACCGCAAATATTGATGCGGAGAACCAAACTTTGATTAACCACAAATGTGTCTGCCGGGCACTGAACCACCACTTTTGCCAAAACCGTGTTAGGAGTATGTGCCTTGTTTATCTATTAGTTTAAATACAGAAATTCATAATTCATTTTTTCAATTAAACCTTGCCTTTAAATCTATAACCTATGCCTATTGAAACAGTATTTAGGTTTGCATTAAAGCTCTTAAGCTGTAACATGGAAATGTAAACTTGCGATGTAAAATACAATTTTCTCTTGCCAATTGTTAAAGAAATCAGTCAGGATGATTTGTTGATTTTTAGAGGAAAAATAGAAGGCAAATCTACATGGTCACGGGGAATGATGATAAGCTATGGGGGATTTTCAAGAGAGGGATTGGAAGCTTTTAAAGTTGGGAAATCAACTAATATGATAGGAATGGATAGTATGGATATATGGGCAATTTTAGATGAAAAGGTAACTCTTAATGAGGCAATTGAGTTTAAAGCTAGGAGAGCGGCAGAAACGAATGATTTCTTTGTTCCCTTAAGAGCGTGTTCAGGATTCTGGTTCGATGGCGAAAATGAGCTGAAATTTACACCAATGAGGCGCAAAAAGCGGAGTGTATCCCGACTTTGTCGAGGACAGGTCAGCGCTACATGAGCATTTTTGGAACGAAATGGGTGTGAATTTTGGCCATTTGCAGCTCGAAGCAGAATCCTGAACAAGCTCTAAGGCTACATTATTTATTAACCGTTCCTTTTACCTTTCGACACTTTTTTTTAAGAGCAGATTAACCAAATTGGCAAAGGTTTCATCCCGTTGTTCGTAAACCCCACCCCAAGCCATTGCAGCTTAAACAACAATCGGAATAGGATTCATGAGGTAATTTCACCCACCCCTTTCCAGCACAGCCATCACACTGGCGGACATTAGGCGGGCAGGTTGGAAGCAATTCACTCAGTTCAGGATATGCACTTATTCCTTGATTAAGTACGCCATAAAGGGTGAGTGGGTCGGTTTCTATTTCAATTGGGTTGCCAAAAGCCTCATGGTCCATACATAATATCTGCCCATCAACATTTATTGCCCATATGTAGATGCTGCTGCTGTGTAAAGGCAATATTCCAGCTTCTTTACATGCCTTTAATACCCAATTGCCTATTCCCTCGGTAGATAGAGCTCCGATCCAAGCCCGGATTTGGGCAGACAATTGAGGTGAAGGTGTTGTAGGCATCATTAGTGTTTATCTTTAAATTGATGCAACCAATCCTCTATAGCCGTTTTTTCATGGGACTTCATGGGTAAATAGCAACTGGCTAGGTCGATATGCTCCGTTAGCAATTCTATAATGGTTCCAGAACCCATCAATCTGTTTTGCAAGTGAATGGCTGGATTAGACAAAGCTTTTTGGAGCATTGCTTGAATAGTAAGGAATTGATCTGAAGTGATTTTTGACTGAAAGGGTTGGCCTCCACTATATTCTCCTGAAGAACTTAACTCCTTGCTGATGGGTTTGTATTCCACTATCCCATTGCTGATTTCCCAAACATTGTTTTTCCCATCAATGTACCGATAATGCGATTTTTGAGGAAGGTTAGCCAATTTAGCTTGCTCAATGAGCTTGCAGTACAATTCATTATACTCTTGCAAATCTTTAGCCTTGTGATGAGGACTCAACTGCGGTCCATCAACTGTAAAAATAGGCTTACCTTTCTTTGAAAAAGAAATGGCTTTGGAGCCATCAGCTTTAGTCAACAGCTCTACTTCAAAACCGTTTTCAAACAACACTTTTTGACTGGGGCTGAGTTTCTTTGCGGTCTCAAATCTCCACTGTACATAACGTACTGCAAGGTCATGGTTTTCTTTTGACAAACAATTTTGATGCATAGTATTTGAACTAATGGTGAAGCCACGATAAGAAGTATTGAATAAAAGTGACCAACAAAAAAGCAAAGTCAGCGTGAGTTTCATTTTTGATAACTTGAGTTAAAAAAAAATTGGTCAAAAATAGAATAAAAAAACACCTTTCCAGGTAATGTTCACTGAACTGTGTCAATAATTGAAAAACCAAAGTTGAAGATAACGACTAAAAGCTAAATTGAAAAGCGTCCTGCCCGAACAACTGCTGCCATGTTGATGATGATGAAAATTACAACGTCTTGCCCCAATAACGCCAAACCCCATGTTGAACTAAACCTTCGGTAGCTCGGCGCCAGCTCCAAAAATCTTACCTTTGCTAAAATAACCAAAAATGTTTACCATGACAAAAAAAACCATCGGAAGAGCTTAGGGTAAATAAGCTGCTTCACCGTGCCTGTGCCGAAGTGCCGGGATTTAGCGATTTAATCCACCGTTTTGAGCGTAGCATATCCATCCTTGGCCGGAGTCCCAGCACCTTCCACAACTACGCCCGCCATGTAGCGGCACTGGCGCTACACTATGGCCAAATCCCCACCGAACTGGACGCTGAGCAGATACACGAGTACCTTCACCTGTTGCAAAAACGTACCCATACTCCATCCCGGAGCTACTTCAAGCATACTGTTTATGGGCTTCGTTTTTTGCTCAAAGGGGAAGGGCTGCCCTACAGCTATCTGCATCTTCCTGAGATCAAAAAAGAGAAGAAACTACCCACCGGACTGAGCAAAGAGGAGGTGTGGGCCATGCTCAAGGGCTGTACCCTGCTCAAACACAAGATTCTCATCGGGTTGCTGTATGGCTGCGGATTGCGCTGTTTGGAAGTGCGTAGTGTAAAACTGGGCGATCTGGACTTCGACCGGCTGCGGCTCAAGGTAGTCCAGGGCAAAGGCCGTAAAGATCGCTATGTTCCCCTATCTGCCCACCTGGTTCGTGGCCTACAGCAATACATACAAGCAGAGAAGCCCCAGGACTATCTCTTTGGTGGGGTGGTCAACGGAAGAGCTGGGGGCGAGTTCGACAGTCGTTACTCGCAGAAGGGCGTTCAATTACGGCATATTGAGCAGCACCTGGAAGCGCAAGAAATTGGCAGCCCTCAAGCAGCAACTTAAATCACCCCAGCCAAAAACACCCCAAGGACTAAAACTCCGCAAGTGCCCCTGTTGTAAAACGGGCACCTTGGTGACCATTGAGGTATTTGGAAGCAGAGGGCCTCCGGCACACTACATCGGCGTGAGCCAAAATCCTTTTCCTCATATCTGCTAAAGTTATGGGTAGGGGAAGTTATGCCCGTACCAGAGTGAAATGCCATATTTTGCAGGAAAGTATGTTGTCTTTTTGAAAAATAGGCTGATATCCAGCCAAAATACCCCACAGAAAACTGCTCGAAAATCCCATAATAGTAGATGGGTAATCCTCGCCTGGAAACGCTACCAAAGGTTCCGTTCAACACTGCCTACATTTTTGGCATTGCATGCCGAACGAAGGCTTAGTTGTTATGTGCTGCCCTTCTTCTCATTCGATCTTTATAAATTGTTCAATGTCCTTCGTCCACTCGTCTTTATATTTTGTCAAATAGTTTTCGTGTCCAGCATTTTTATAAATCTTCAATTCTTGGTACTAAGCGATCAAAGTATGTTATCTTTACCATACAATGACAGACACAGAA
>JBBANM010000081.1:0-30978 GCA_040401995.1 Saprospiraceae bacterium | reverse complement strand
TTGTGCAAAATAATATTTGCCCTTTTACTTTGTTTTTGACACAGAACATTACAAAAGAACATTAAAATGTCACAAATCGAAGCAAAACTCAGTCAGCTGGGTTTGGAATTACCCCCACCGCCACCGCTTGGAGGCGTTTACCATCCGGTAGTAGTATCGGGAAATCACTTGTACGTATCTGGTCAGCCGCCGATGCGCTCCGATGGCACCAACATTACCGGTATTGTTGGCAAAGACCTTACCTGGGAGGAAGGCAAACAAGCGGCCCAACAAACGGGTTTGACCATGTTGGCCACCATTAAATCACAAATTGGCGACCTCGATCGCATCAAGCGTTTGGTGAAAACCCTGGGTATGGTCAATTGCGAACAAGGATTTATCCAACAACCCCAAGTGATCAACGGCTTTAGCGAACTGTTGGCCGAAGTATTGGGGCCCGAAAATGGCAAAGGCGCGCGCAGCGCAGTTGGGATGATTTTGCCCGGCAACATTGCCGTGGAGATTGAAGCGATTTTTGAGTTAAAGTAAAAAGGCTATGAACCCACAAACCTACTTTGTCTTTGACGGACACCTCGATTTGGCGATGAACGCCATCGAATGGAACCGCGATTTGCGACTTTCCGTAGCCGAGATCCGCGAACGGGAAATCGGATTGACCGACAAACCTGATCGCACCAAAGGAACGGTATCGCTTGCGGCTATGCGCCAGGGCAAAGTAGGTTTGTGCATGGCTACGCAAATTGCCCGCTACGTAAAGCGCGACAATCCGCTGCCGGGCTGGCATTCCCCCGAGCAAGCTTGGGCGATGACCCAAGCGCAATTGGCTTGGTACGAAACCATGTGCGATCAAGGTTGGATGCGCGCTATTACCGATGCCAAGGTTTTGGATCAGCACCTCGCCGAGTGGTCGAGCGACAAAGCAGACTTGCCCATCGGCTATGTGCTTAGTTTGGAAGGCGCAGATTCCATCGTGGATTTGCGGTATTTGGAAAAGGCTTACGCGCGCGGCCTGCGCGCCATTGGGCCTGCGCATTACGGGCCGGGCGTATACGCGCAAGGCACGGCCGCAACCGGAGGCATTGGCGTGAAGGGTCGGGAGTTACTGCAGGAAATGCAGCAATTGAACATCATTTTGGATGCCACTCATTTGTGTGACGACAGTTTTTGGGAAGCGCTGGATGTTTTCTCCGGGCCGGTATGGGCCAGTCACAACAATTGTCGGAGTTTGGTACCCAACGATCGCCAGTTTAGCGACGAGCAGCTCAAGGTATTGATTGAGCGCGGCGCGGTTATTGGCGCGGCACTGGATGCTTGGATGATGATTCCGGGTTGGCGACGCGGCGTTTCGGATCCTGTTGCCGAGGGATTGACTTTGGAAAAAATGGCTGATCACATCGATCATGTTTGTCAGTTGGCGGGCAACGCACGGCATGCGGCTATTGGCTCCGATCTGGATGGCGCATTTGGCAAGGAACAATGTCCGATGGATCTGGATACCATCGCCGATTTGCAAAAGCTACCGGCGATATTGGCGGCGCGCGGGTATTCGGAAGTGGATATTGCGGGCATTATGGGCGGGAATTGGGTGGCGTTTTTGCGAGGGGCGTGGAGCTAAGGACATCAGGACAAGCAAAATAATTGAAAATTTGTGAAAGTTTAGCACCTCGCCTTCGGCGATGAGATAATAAAATTTTCAGCCACAAATTACACAAATTTTCACAAATTAGGGCACAAACTGGCGTTTGTGCGCTCTTCACGAAAGGAGTTAAAGCTTTAATTTGCGCAATTTGTAGCTACATTTTTTTCAAACCACTCCATCGAAGATGGGGTGCTAAACTTATACTATTGATGAAAATGATCCTTGATGGAAACAAAAACAACTTGATGCCCCAGAAAATGAAGCTGAAATTCAAAATATCAAGTTGAAAATGTGAATTTATAGATTCTCGTTGCTTATATTTATACTTAAGGCTGTCAAGTTTTAAGCATAGGAAAATATTAAAATTTGGGTGAAAGTTTAGCACCTCGCCTTCGGCGTGGGGAAAAACAAATTTTTAGCCACAAATTACACAAATTTTCACAAATTTAGGCACAAACTGGCGTTTGTGCCTCCTTCACGAACAGCGTTCGTGCTTTAATTTGTGATAATTTGTGCAATTTGTGGCTATATTTTTAAAACCACTCCATCGAAGATGGGGGTGCTAAACTTATACAAACGAAAAAAAGCACAGCAGCAAAAGCGATAGACAAAATTGGCAAATACTATTGGACATTTTCATAATGCTCGGCAGCCCAACCTTCCAGGTCTCGAAGACCTGGAAGGTTTACGTATACCCAAAATTTTAAACATCCACTAGTACTGCTAAGGCTACATTTGCCTGGCTAGCCCATAAAATCACTAAAATCCAAAGAATTATGACCAAAGAAGTGTATATCAAAAACATTCGCAACCTGATTGCCCAGGATGAATTGAACGAAGCCCTCAAACAACTTCGGGTTCTTTTGGAAAAAAGCCCACAATTAGATGAAGCCATTCTCCAATCCGCTCGGTTTCACGATATCCGCCGGCAAATTCGCTTGGGTATTGTAAACTACACGGAGGCCAACCTCACCCAAAACCAGATCCGTGCCGGACTACTGGATTTATTGAGCGAAATAGAAGACCGCACTGCGGAAAATTCCACTCGAACCGATGCTCCTGCCCTACACCAGGAGATGGAACGGGCTATATCGGTAGCCAATAGTGAAAATGTAGTGATTGATTCTACCATTAATGCGGGTGGGGACGTCAATATCGGCGGTAAAATCGTCAACCAAAACGCCGAAAAGATCACCAATATAGAAAACATAAACAATGCTAACTTTTTCTGATCATGCCCAACGACAACAATAATATCATCATTCAGAGCGTGACTGATAATTCCCTCACGCTGAACATCAACGGCACGATACAGGAAATCAGCAACCAACTCGCCGACCTAAGAGGCATACTTCAAGGCCTGAACGCGCCAACCGTGCAGTATGCCGATAAGATTTACAACATTGAGCATATCAATGAGGCGAATTTTGGCTTCATCACCGGTAAAAAGCTGTTCAATGAAGTTGTGGCCAAACAACTTATTGTAGCCATAGAACCTTATTCCACGCCTGCCCGAATTTTTTTGGGAAGAATAGCCCAAACCCCCGATTGGGAATCGGTACAGCGCATCAGCGATAAAGCTAAAGAAATCATCGCTTATAGTTTTGTAGGGGTCATTGGCATTCAATTGAGCAAACTCATGGCGATTGGTAAAGAGGATTTTTCGGAGGCCAAGCAGCGCAAGTACATCGAGAAATGCCTCGATATCGTCAAAATAAGCCTCGATCTGGTGTGTTTTGCGCTAATTTCCCAATTGTGGGATGCCCAAAAGCTCCGGCCACGCCCCTTGTCTGCGGTGCAAAAGGAGGTAATTACTCACCGTTTCGATGGCGTCTTTGAGTCCTCTGTTGGAGAGCAGTTCCGGCTGTTGAGGGTTTTGTACGAGATTTTTTCTAAAGCAGAAAATGGGCTGACCTTGCCTTTTCCAGAATTGGAGGGTGCTGCCGAATGGCTCCAGGAAAACAGCAACTTTCACCAAACCTGCCAAAGCCTACAAGGTATCCAGGAAAAATTGGATAAATCGCAATACGATCTGCTCGACTGTTACGAGGCGGAGACCCAATTGGTAGCTTTTCTCAAGTATTTTCCCTTCTTGGCCAATTACCGCATGGCATCGATCAAGCAGATTGGCTACCGGCAAATCCGCAATGCTGAACCGCACTACCTCCACCGATATGCCGCCCTCGGTATTGACAGCAAAGCTCACGTGGATGCTGAAAAAATGAACTACACGACCCAAACCATCCATACCGACGCCGTGCTGCTGTACCGGGGCGAACACTACTCGGAGAGCGTCAACCTGTTCCCTTTTGTGATTGATTACAATGCGCTTATCTTCGAGCACGGCTCGAAAATCTGTTTTTATCGCTCACAAGAAATAATTGACAACAGCCTCGAATACGTGTATTTGGACGACAACAACATCTTAAACCTTGAAAGCAAGGGCATCTTGAAACCCGACACCGACCTCAACGAATTGATGATGGACAACGAGGATCGAAAAACACTCAATTTAGATAGCGTGGTGGAGCAGTTTTGGGAAGCCCGCCGCTGCCTATTGGGCGACGAGCTGAATTTCGATGATCTCTAACCCCAAACCCGACACCATGCAAAAGCGATATCCTTTTAAATTTTTGGACGCCTACACCCGTGCCGACAGTGACTTCTTCTTCGGGCGAACCGACGAAGTGGAGGCACTCTACGAAATGGTCTTCCAAACCGACCTACTCTTGGTCTATGGCGCTTCGGGCACGGGCAAAACCAGCCTGATCCAGTGCGGATTGGCCAGCAAATTCCAAAGCCACGACTGGCTGGCGCTCAACATTCGCCGGGGTGGCGACCTTAACGCTTCTTTTGAAAAAGCCTTGCATGACGCGGGCGGTACTTCCACCGACCCCGACCCCGAACAGCTCGATTGGCTCGATGATGACTTATCCAGCGACAGCCCCGTACCTGCTGCCGCCAAATCCCTTTCGCCGCTTGCCCGCCGTTTCAAGGCCATTTACCTCAAGCATTTCAAGCCCCTCTACCTCATTTTTGACCAATTTGAGGAACTCTATATCTTGGGCAACGAAAGCGAGCAGAAGCAATTCATCCAAACTGTTCGGGAGATATTGCTCGTGGAGCAGCCCGTCAAAATCATCCTCTCCATTCGGGAGGAATACCTCGGCCAGCTCTACACCTTTGAAAGAGCGGTACCCGAACTCCTACGCAAAAAACTACGGGTGGAACCGATGAACTTGGACAAGGTGAAAACCGTGATTAAACGCGTAAGCCTCCAGCCGCAAAGCATTGTACGCCTGCAAGCAGGCGAGGAGGATGCCATTGCCGAAGGCATTTTTGAAAAAATACGCGGCGAGGAAAAGACGCTGAGCATTCAATTGCCTTACTTGCAGGTGTTTTTGGACAAATTTTACCTACAAATCACGGGAGACGAAAAACGGGAAGCTGATGCCGTATTGACTCAAGCAGCGATGGTAAAAATGGGCGACATCGGCGATGTACTGCGCAATCTCCTGGATGAGCAGGTATTGCTGACTGCCCAAAAACTGGATCAAAAACCAGAAACCATCTGGCGCATCCTCTCGCCCTTCGTTACCTTGGAAGGCACCAAGGAACCCCTCTCGGAGCAAGCGCTTTATGGGCGCCTCCCCGATATAGATCCTCTTATCATTGGCAACACCCTCCAGGCCTTCATGAGCAGCCGGATCCTGCGCTATACGGAACAGGAGCAGCGCTACGAAATTGCCCACGACTCGCTGGCTAAGCAAATCCACGCCAAACGCAGCGACGATGAAATTGCCATCCTCGAAGTGCAGCGCCTCATCAAAAGCCAGACCGCCCTCAAGAAGGAGGCGCGCGAGTATTTTACCGAGAAGCAATTGGCTTTTATTGAGCCCTATTTGAGTAAAATCAAGCTGGTTGAGGAAGAAGAGGACTGGCTAAATAAAAGCAGAATATTTGAGGCAACAAAAAAAATAAAGCAAGAAGAAAGGAAAGCCAAAGAACTTCAGGAGGCAAAAGCAAGAGCCGATCAAGAAGCCAAGCTGAGAGAAGAGGCGGAAGGGCAAAAAAAAGAGGCAGAAGAAGGTCGTAAACGCGCGCGTACGCTTGCTATTTTGGCGGGTTTGGTGGCAATAGTGGCAATTGGTTTAGGGGTGCTTGCTTTTTTCAAACAACGGGAGGCCACAGTCGCTGCCGACCAGGCCTTGACCATCGTATTGCCCGACATCGACCGAAACATCTATCGTCTGGAATACGATGTTACCTTCCCGAAATGCCAAGCTGCGGTGAACTTAAAAGCTCGACGCCGGGAAGTGGAAAAACGGATTTGGGAAATTGCCTATTTCTACACGGAAGCCGATTCAGCTGCCGCCGCCATAGCATTTTTAAACTTATTGAATCCCACTGGCTTGAGTAAAGGGATGGCAGGCGTTCAGGCAAAATTACGCAGCTACTTAGCCTCAACGGTACCGGCAAGCTATCTGGATTCTTTAAAGGAACGGTATTATCCCAAATTGATCTTAGTGGAAGGCGGTTCATTTTTTAGGGATGATTCAGTGGAATTTCAAGTTGATCGTTTTTACATCAGCAAAACGGAGATTACTTACTGGCAGTTCAATGTTTTTGCGCGCGCTAAAAAACACCACATTGAGCCGCCTTCTTGGGAATATGCAGGCGACAATCCGGCCGTTTTTACTAATTGGTACGATGCGGCTTTTTATCTCAACTGGTTGAGCGACCGAAAAGGAAAGAGGCAGGTTTATAAAATGACTAATCCACAGGAGGGAAATTATTCTATTGATAATGATGTAGAAATAAATGCTAAAGCAAAAGGGTATCGCCTGCCCACTGAAGCCGAATGGGAGTTTGCCGCACGGGGCGGTAGGCGTTCCAAAGGATATGAATACAGCGGTGGCCCGGAATTGAAAGATGTAGGTTGGTATGCCGAGAATTCAAATAGCCGGACGCACCCTGGCGGACAAAAAAAAGCGAATGAATTGGGCTTATATGATATGAGCGGTAATGTATGGGAATGGTGTCAAGATTGGTATGCCGATGAATATCCAGCAAACCTTAATAAAAACTATTCGGGTCCAGAAGAGGGTTCGTATCGTGTGATGCGCGGCGGGAGTTGGAACGACAACGCGGGGTATTGCCGGACGGCGGACCGCGGCAACCGCGACCCCGACTACCGCAACGACCTCATAGGCTTCCGCTTAGTCTTCGTCCCGTAGTCAGTTGGCTTGCCTTTCCGGCTTTACTTATGAGCACAGCGAGTGGCATAAAAAAATGGGAGCTGGAGAGGAGGGACGACCTCCAGCGCACATTTTTTGAGGACACGAGCGTTTTTACAATGCCGCCTCTGGCGGTCGATTTTTTAAAAAAAAAGAGGTATTATGCAAATCAAATTATTTACCGTTCCAGTAGGGGACAATGGAGGGGCGCTTCAAGAGCTGAATGCTTTTCTGCGGGGAAATAAAATCCTTGAAGTAGAGGAACATCTTATAAGCAATGATAATGGAGCATATTGGTGTTTTTGTGTGCGTTACATTGAGCGAGCATATCCGGAGAAGGATGGTGAAAAGTCGGCCACACGGGTAGACTATCGGAAAGAACTAGATGAGATAACGTTCCAAAAATTTTCAAAACTTCGGGATATCCGCAAAAAAGTGGCGGCAGAAGAGGGCATCTCGGCCTTCATTATCTTCACTGATGAAGAGTTATCAGAGCTGGCTAAATTAGACGAAATAACGGAAAAGGCGATGCTCGGCATCAAAGGAATTGGCGAGAAAAAGGTAGAGCGGTTTGCTAAATATTTCTTAGGAATGGGTGAATAATAAAGTACACCTTTTAGCCGCCGCTATTTTGCAGCCAAACGACTATCTTTTGAGGCGCAATGTGGGGCATTGCAACGAAAAAGATAGGAAGAGTGGATGTGAAAGAGCAAGGATAAAGGTGTACTTTATTGTTTAACCATTCATTACCAAAACCCGAAGCAAATGCAACGAAAGGGATACCTGATTGAGGAGATAGCTGCTATGGACAATCTCTTGCTAGCCTTTTATAAAGCGCAGCGGGGCAAAGCAAATAAGCCAACGATATATGAATACAGCAAAAACCTGATGCCAAACCTGCAAAAACTGCAACGAGAGATCCAGTCGGATACGGTAGAGGTGGGTGACTACCATTATTTCACGATATACGACCCCAAGAAACGGCAAATTTGCGCAGCACCTTTTGCACAACGGGTACTCCACCATGCGCTGATGAATATATGCCATCCGTTTTTTGAAAAAGCGCAAATCAATGATAGTTATGCCAGCCGAATTGGGAAAGGCACTTATGCAGCATTAGAGCAGGCCAAGTCTTTCAACCGGCGTTATACCTGGTTTTTGAAATTGGATGTCCGTAAATATTTTGACAGCATTCATCACGGTGTACTGCGGGCACAACTTTACAAAATGTTTAAAGACCCACACCTGCTTCATATCTTGGATGAAATCATTAATAGTTATAATGTGGAAACAGGCCGTGGCGTACCGATTGGCAATTTGACAAGTCAGTATTTTGCAAATCACTATTTATCATCTGCAGATCATTTTGCAAAAGAAGTACTCCGTATTCCTGCTTACGTCCGCTATATGGATGATATGGTGTTGTGGCATGACGACAAAGAAGTCTTGTTGGAATTAGGCCAGTGTTTTGTGGATTTTATTGAATCAAGATTGAAATTGATATTAAAACCCTTGTGTTTCAATAAAAACACGGCGGGATTACCCTTTTTAGGATATTTGTTGTATCCTGACGCCATCTTATTAGCAAAAAGAAGCCGAAAACGATACATTCAAAAAGTTGCCGAATTTGGAAATAATTTGGAAGGTGGTACTTGGACACAGAAAGAATATCAACAACATATAACACCATTGACGGCTTTTACCGAGTATGCTCAGGCAAAGGCATTCCGAGTAAAAGTACATGAGTTATGCGAATAATGGGTTCAACCAACTCAAGTAGTATGTTCCGAGCCTATGGCTCTCCTTGCCAAATGCTGACCTGGTTGTCAACGGGCTAAAGCCCATTGCTACAACATGGATCGAGGCTACGCCTCTAGTGGTTCAGCCTTTAGTTGATAGGGTACTACCAATGCGTTATCATTCACAGTCCCAGTGTTTTAACATCAACAGGATTGAATAGGCTTTTCCGCTCAATGTGATGGCTATCGACGAGAGCCCTCGGCTCGATTTTATGTTGTAGCGCCGGATTTCAATCCGGCGAAAAAGGGCAACAACAGTCCAAGAGTGCCATCGGCACGGCACATATATCATTGAGGTTACGCAAAAAAAGGATAACATATGCGAATAAGGGCTTCAACTAACTAAGGAGTTGATTTATAATGTATTGCGGATTAACGTTTACCAAGCTTAAAAATTTAATACCCGCAAATTACTCAAAATCAATGATTAATTCCAACTCATTATTCGCATGAGTTGCAATCGGAAATATTCATGAGCTACTAAAAAGTGAACGATAAAGGGCATTCATCGTGGGTTCGAATCGTGTGATGCGCGGCGGGAGTTGGAACAACAACGCGGAGAATTGCCGGACGGCGAACCGCAACAACAACAACCCCGACAACCGCAACAACAACATAGGCTTCCGCTTAGTCTTCGTCCCGTAGCTCATAAGTAAAGCCGGATGGCTGCCGCTGAACAGATGAATGACCCTGTCCTCCTGTTTTTAAAATAGGCGGCAAATAGGTTAATTTAACACCCGGTGCTGGTAGGGCGAGCGGGATAGCCGCTTCGAAGGCTCTGGGTGTTTGTTATTTCAATTTCAATAAAAGATTAATCAAAATTCATCCCTCGCCAATATGAATTTTTGATTAACTGAAAATTAAGCCTAGAGTTGAAGTGTTTTCAAGGAAAATAACTTAACTATTTTATTTTCAATGATTTGTGTGTTTTTTAATCAATTTTCCCATACCGCTTTAACTTAAGCAAACCTTAATCTACCAAACAACTTCACTTCGCTTTGTAGGGTCTAATTTTGCGGATAATTATCACCAAGATTAATCCGCTTTGATCCATGAGAATACTATCGCTTGTTGGCCTTTTTTGCTTGCTTGGCTTTTTACCCTTGAGCGCGCAAAAAGGATTTGACGCCTCTTACCATTTGTTACATAGCTCATCCTATGTGCAAGACAAAAACTTTTACCTGTTTACGGTGCTCGAAAAACTCCCTGAGGTAAAGGCACTTCTCACCAATGACGCCGAGTTGGCCTCCATTTTAACGGCACAAAAAACGCGGATTGCTCAAAGTCTTACCCAATGCGATACCACCACCGCCTGCTGGGTCAATGCGTTTGCGTTGAACAAAGAAGAGCAACAAAAAATTGGCAACCGCCTCAAAGAAATCGCTAAAAAGGAGCCGAGCATACAAGCGATGATCCAAAAACACCTGCGTCCCAGCGGAATGTTCATCAAATACGCGGATCAATCGGATTCAGATTTGCTTGCGGCGGCTTGGAATGAGGCTTGTAATGGCCTGCAATACATCATCGATTCCTACGCTTTTGGTAAAAAAGGTAGATACCCTTCCATTGATTCCGTGAGTTATCCCGCCAAAGGGATGATGTACCGGAGGTATTTGATGTCGGCTGGTTTTTACTTGGCCGAACAGACCGGGAATTGGGTGCTTTTTTTTCAACCGCACCTCACTTTTGCGCTTTTCTTGATGGATATGAACGACCGCGATGAAGCCGCGCGCCACGAACCATTGGAGGAATTTGAAAACCGCAAAGCACTGGATTATATTCCATCCATCCAATGGGACAAGTACCCTTATGCGGTGATCATGCAACCTGGGCATGGGCCCGACATTGCCGGTGTGGCGCTGAGTCCGATTGGAAAAATTCGGGTGGCATTGGTGGCTGAGCGTTACCACAAAGGCCTAGCGCCGCTGATTATCTTATCGGGCGGTTATGTGCACCCCAATAAAACACCTTACTCCGAAGCCATCGAAATGAAAAAAGCTTTGATGGAAAAATACGGCGTGCCAGAACGCGCCATCCTGGTAGATCCGCATGCTCGTCATACCACCACCAACTTCCGCAACGCCGCCCGACAAATGTTTCGCTACGGCATACCGACTAGTAAACCTTCACTTTGCACTACTACCATGGATCAAATCATCTACATCACCGATCCCAAGTATTTTTTCAACCAACGCAACATGCGCGAATTGGGCTACTTGCCTTACGAGTTGGGAGAAAAAATATCGCCTCATGATGTGGTCTTCAAGCCAGTGATTACCTCGCTACACGCCGATCCGCTGGATCCTTTAGATCCCTGATTTTTTGATTTTTTCCAAAAATAGCAATCCTCGATCATGAAAAAATACGGCATCCTTTTTCTGTTTTTCCAATTGTTGTTGAGCTGCGCACCTTCCAAGGAGTTGCTCACCCGGGTCAATCAGCGTTTCCCCAATGCCCCAGGCAAAATGCACAAAGTAACCAAGGGTATTAATTGGTACGCCTGGCTGGGGCGTGATACAATTTTGAAACGCAACGAAAGCATCAACGTCATCGACATCGACTTGAAAAAAGCAAATGTAAAATTTGACTACGCCTGGTTCAACGACCCCAAAGACCGTAAAACGGTGAGCGCGGTAGCGGATACCACCAATGCTATCGTGGCTGCCAACAGCGGCTATTTTGAGATTTTGGAAAACGACACTTACGTCAGCTACCACAAAAGTAACGGCAAAGAAAATCAACGGGTGACCATTCCTACCACCCACCAGCGCTATTGGAAACACCAGGCTGCCATGGTGCAAACGGCAGAAAAGTCATTCGCTTTCATCCAAGGAACCCAAGAGCTATACGAAAGACTCCCGTATGACAACATCATCAGCAGTGCACCTTTGCTTTTGTCGGAAGGAGTGCCAGTGGGCAAGTATTTTGTAAAGCAAAAAACCGGCGATAAATCCCAGCTCGAAGGCGAAAACCCCGAGCGCCACCAAGGCGGATCAGGACCGCGGATGGCTTTTGGCACTACCGCTAACGACCATTTTTTCATCGTTTGTGTGGATGGTCGATCAGCCAGAGCGGAAGGCATCAACGCCGAGGAATTGACCGACTTTTTTTACACTTACCTCCGTGCCGCCAATGGCATCAACATGGATGGCGGCGGTTCGATCAGCTTGTTTGTGCGCGGCGCTACGCCCACCGGAGTGGTGAATTACCCCAGCGACAACCGCAAAACCGATCCAAATTACTTTGAGCATGCCGGTCAGCGCAAAGTGGGAATGGCTTTATTGGTTCTGCCCAAAGACGAAAAAACCAAACGTAAAATGCAGCAAATCAAAATATTGCCCGATGGTAATGCCAAGGATTACATCGATGTGCCAAAAAAATAAGACCATGAACCGGATTGTCATTGCCATTTTTTGCTTGTTTACATGGCCGCTTTTTGGTCAAAAAGCCACGGAAATTGCCCGTTTTTCGGCGCCAAACGCCACCCAAGCGGTAGCTGTTGATAGCCTGTATTTTTATGCCATCAGCAATTCAAAAATTGTCAAACACCGCAAAACGGATGGCGCAGTGGTGAAAGAATATACCGGCCCTTTCAAACACCTCAACAGCGGCATCATTCTGGATGGCAAATTGTACTGCGCCAACACCAATTACCCCGAAGTGCCGATGGCCAGTTCTTTGGAAATTTTTGACCCAGTAAGTTTACAACACATTGGATCACATAGTTTTGGGATTTTTGTCGGTTCATTTACCTGGATTGATCGCTATCAAGGCGATTGGTATTTGATGTTTGTACATTATGAAAACTATGCCCAGGAAGGAAACAAAGGAGTGGCTTACTCGATGTTGGTACAAATGGATTCCGAATTTCGGCAAAAAGGCGGTTGGGTATTGCCAAAAAGCCTGATCGACCGCTTGCGACCAGAAAGTATTTCCGGAGGAAGTTTTGGCAAAGACGGTAAACTCTATCTCAGTCCGCACCATTTTGAAGAATTGTACATCTGTCAATTGCCAAGAATGGGCTACGAAATTGAACATTTAAAAACCATTCCAGCGCCCTTTCAAGGCCAAGGACTCACTTGGGATCCTTACCGACCAGGCGTGATGTGGGGTATGCACCGCGAAAAACGCGAAGTAATTGCCGTAAAAATTGAGAACTAGACCATGAAAAATACGATGATTGCCCGCGCGCTGGGGCTTGTTTTTTTGCTACTGCCCGTATTGGCTTACAACCAAGACACCCTTCGCTGGCTACCCTGGCAAAGCGGGTACTTGGATATCCACCACATCAATACTGGGCGGGGCAATGCGGCCTTTTTTGTGTTCCCCGATGGAACGTCGATGCTTTTTGATGCTGGAAATATTCAAGTTGAGCCATTTGAAGCAAAGTATCCTCCCTTACACGTAACGCCCGCTCGACCTGATGACTCGCAAACACCCGCGCAATGGATTGCTAACTACATTCGTCAGGTGATGCCCAAGGAGCGGAAACCGCAAATTGATTATGCGGTAGTGTCGCATTTTCACCAAGACCATTACGCCAGTTTGGTTCCCCTTGCGCAGTTGATTCCCATCCAAAAATTTGTGGATCGCGCCGGGCCAGATTACAATTACCCTTTGGATTTGCAGCAAGCTTACCAAACCGATACGCTGTTTCAGCGCTACTCGGCTTGGGCGAAAAAAACGGGTGTGGAGACCCTCCATGCCGGGCGCAAAGACCAGATTCGCCTGAACATCAAACCCGCTCAATATCCGAATTTTCAGGTGCGCAATGTAAAAGCCAATGCCGCCATTTGGGATGGCAAGAGTGATCAGGCCAAGATTCATTTCACCCCTGATTCTATTTTGCAAAATGGTAAATTCAATGAAAATCCTTTGAGTTTGGCGTTGAAGATTTCCTACGGCGCCTTTGATTACTTTACTGGCGGGGATATGACGGGGCTAAACGATTATGGTAATCCACATTGGTTTGATACCGAAACGCCTACTGCCAAATCCGTTGGTCAAGTAGAAGCCCTTACCCTTAACCACCACGGCAATCGGGACGCTACCAACGCTTTTTTTGTCAAAACGCTTGCGCCAAAAGTCATTTTTCAGCAAGCTTGGTGTTCGGATCAACCCGGTCAGGAAGTGTTTTACCGGCTTACTTCAACTCAGCTTTATCCGGGCGAAAGGGCCTTGTTTTCCACCAGCATGCAAGCAGAAACTAAAGTAACGCTTGGCCCCTGGTTTGTGCAAGGGTATAAAAGTATGGAAGGACATCTGGTACTGCGGGTGCTACCGGATGGGAAAACTTTTTACGTATTGGTACTGGATGATACCATTGCAAAAATTAAGGTAAAACAAGTATTTGGGCCTTATTACTCTTATTGAGCATACTACTGGACATTTTTCATAATGATCGGTTGCCAAACCTTCCAGGTCTCGAAGACCTGGAAGGTTTACGTTTTCCTGGAACTGAAAATGTCCAGTAGTATGGTTATTGAGTGAAAAGTTGATTGTCAAAAAAATGATAACTTGCCCATTCATTTTTTGACCATCAATCCAATTTACCATGGGAATTGCCATCGTTCTTACCTTCATACTCGGGTATGTTGCCATCGCTTTAGAACATCCGCTAAAAGTGGATAAAGCCGCCACGGCGCTGCTTACAGGCGTCATCTGCTGGACCATCTACATCATGAACCAGACCGATGCGCACCCGGTGATAGCCCAGTTGATGGAACATTTGGGTGAGATTGCCGGCATTCTTTTTTTCTTATTGGGCGCCATGACCATTGTGGAATTGGTGGACGCGCATGACGGATTTCAAGTCATTTCCTCTTGGATTGTCACCAAAAACAAAGTCCAATTGCTATGGGTCATCAGCTTGATTACCTTTTTTCTTTCGGCCATTCTGGATAACTTGACGACTACCATTGTCATCATCACGTTGTTGCGAAAATTGATTACAGCCCGGGAAGACAAGCTGTTTTTTGCCGGTATCACCGTTATTGCTGCCAATGCTGGCGGCGCTTGGTCGCCCATTGGTGACGTAACCACTACCATGTTGTGGATCGGCAATCAAATTACCACCGTCAACATCATGCTGAAGTTGTTTGTGCCCAGCTTTTTATCGCTTGCGGTACCCTTGATTTTTGTCTCCCTAAGAATGAAAGGCAACATCGAAACACCGGAGAAAGACCAGAGTAAAGTAACTACATCCGACTTTGAACGCAAACTTGTTTTTGCACTCGGAGTAGGTGCTTTGATCTTTGTGCCCATATTTAAAACCATCACTCATTTGCCGCCCTTCATGGGGATTTTGCTGGGATTGGGCGTGATGTGGGTGGTGACCGAGTTCATCCACGGCGAAAAAAACGACGAAGACAAACACCCGCTTACGGTGGTGCACGCGCTGCGCAAAATTGATACGCCCAGCATTTTATTTTTCCTTGGTATTTTGGTCAGCATCTCGGCCTTAGAAGCGACGGGACAATTGCGCCAACTAGCCGATTGGCTCACTCAAACCGTAGCCAACGACACCATTGTTGTGATGTCAATCGGTTTGCTTTCGGCGGTGGTAGACAATGTGCCCTTGGTAGCTGCCGCACAAGGCATGTATACGCTTGATCAATTCCCTACCGATCATTATTTCTGGGAGTTTTTGGCCTATGCGGCGGGTACGGGCGGCAGTATTTTAATCATCGGTTCAGCGGCAGGAGTAGCGGCGATGGGCATGGAGAAAATCGAATTTTTCTGGTACTTGCGCCGGATTTCTTGGTTGGCTTTGTTGGGGTATTTTGTGGGGGCGTTTGCCTATATTTTGGAGGTACGGATGATGGGGTAGGGGAGGAATTCGGGTACATATCTTTGCAACTTCCGCTGAAAAAAGCCACACAGGTGGATGAAATTCCTGTGCAGCCTTATCACTATTCACAGCGTTCTATTCTTGAAGTTGATCCAAAGCTTATAGCTGCTGCTAAAGCCAGGATAACGATACTTTTCTGATGTGGATGGGAAAATGATTTGAACGGTGCTTGAAAGGGATCAAGCTACAGAAGTCACATAGCAGCTTTGATAGACTTTTTTGTTTGGGAATAGAAAAATGTAGGTATTCATTGGGGGGGTGTTTTACTTATTGTACCGAACTTGATAGCCGTACACTTTTTCTCACAAAGGGGAGAGAAAAAGTGTATGGCTATCAAGCTGGCTGTTAAAGCTTAGGTCGGGTGTCTTATTTTTCAACAATGGCTTGTCGCCAATGCCTTTGGCTATTTTGCTCCAATCTCCTTCCTGGTCATTGAAAATAGCGACAAATGCCTTCTCTGCATCGGTTTTGAGGAAGGATTTGAAGATGTTTAAGCGGGGGGATGAGGATTTATCTGCCATTTTGCTTGATTAAGCGCTGTTGAAAATTGAAAGTTTAAGGTTTTTATGCCCTTGTGAATTGAAATATGAATTGAAAAGTAAGTCGGAATCCAAGTTTGTGTGGTAGCACCTACATTGGAGTTCCAACTTACCTTTGTATCACCATTCAGAGAACTACTTTAGAATAGCTGCCGAAATGGCTGCCATGATTGAGTATCGCTATGGGTGCTCATTTCTGGCTCGAACTACCAAGTCAAAAAGGTCGCCGCCCCCACTCGCACCGTTGGTTTGGCTGTTTTGCCAAGATTGTACCGCTACTGCCCGAGGGCCAACTTCGCCGTCCCAAAATCCAAACATTGGTCCACCCGATTGACCAGGAAAAACATCGGCTTGGTGATAAATCGCCTGATGGGCATCATCCTGGTTGTCATCGCCGTTCATCGAGAACCAACTTTGAAAGATAGGGCGTTCCATACTGGTAAGGTCAGAGGGATATCCAATATGCCACCAAGTGTTCATGCCGTCCCAACTGTCTGAGTAACGCCTTGCTCCCAGCCAGCCAGTAATATCGCCGATACGGTCATTCAGCACCAATACGACATAATCATATTGCCCTTCGTTGCCGTTGCTAAATCCATCGTTGTTGTCCTTTTGTACCCAATAAACATGGGTGGCATAAGTAGAACCAAACGGGGCCATCCCATTGTAGTAAGCTGGCGTAAAACTGAGCCAGTCAGCTGCATAGCCCGGCGGAGGCGTCCAATCAATGCCATGATTGCAGGTTAGCAAGTGTCGTGGCCCGACCATTACCCCACTGAACGGCCCAAAATTGGTCTCGCAACGCCCAAAGGCACTCCATGGGTAGCTCGTATCTTGAAATACTGCCCGTTGGTCTGTACCAAAAATGGTGGTATTGTACCGTGTTTTTCCACTCAATCGCTTTGGGATTCGCCGGATGGGCTTTTCTATTTTTTGGGGAAAAGGTTCAATGGAAAGGTGGTCAGGAACAAAGCTGGTGAACAGTTTGTCATATTCCAACACTTGCGGTATGGAGAGTCTTTCCTTCACCGGATTGCCCAGTAAGGGTGGCGGTGAGGCGTGTTCTCCGAGCAAAACTCCATCAATTTCCAGTCGAACTTCATAGTGCCGAATCTTCTGCCCTTCGATGATGCGTTCAACAGGAATCAGCTTCGTGCTTACTTTGGGCGGCTCTTGGTCACCCGCCACAAAAATTCGCTCCGTGATTTGCAACTTGTTGCCACTAAGTGCCGCACGAGCTTGGTACGCTTCTTTCATTTTCTCCTGAAAGAGGGGATTTGGAAAATTGCTTTTTTTCATTGGTGGTATTTTTAATGATTAAAAGAAATGGTTTGAAGCTTGATAGCCGTACACTTTTTTCGCGCATCATTAGGTAAAGAAAGTATTGAAGTTCTTTGAAAATATCGAGAAAAGATAGTAAGCCAAGTCAGAGACATGGGCAAAAGCCTTTTTAGCTAGGGTAATTGGCCCCATTTTATGGACTCTGTCGGCCCTGCAGATGGAGCTAATGACGTCATTAGCACATTCTTTAAGGAGCATACCGACACCAAAGGTGAAGATGAATGTCAAAGCGAGGATGATGATGAGATTTTGGATGCGTTGGGGCTGGTCAAGCATAGACTTGTGGAGTTGAAACCCAGCCGATTTCAACTGTTTGAACATGGTCTCAATCTTGAATCGACGTTTGTAGTATTTGCAAGCCATTTGTCCCAAGTCCATGTTGGTTAGCAAGGGAATAGGTGTATTAAATTCTCTGAGCTTCCACAGCAAACGAAATGCCATATTCGCCGTAGAACGATAGGAAAAAACCAACATAGGTAAGACTTTGCAGGATACTGGGCTACTAGTAATTCCTTTTTCATCGACCTTAACAGCCATGTAGCACTTGACAAATGGTGCTAGCGCCGGATGCGGGGTTAGAATTTTCGAAAACATAGGGCAGTTGTTTTAGGCGTAGGGTGTAATTTTTAGCTATAAGTATTCTATAGCCACTTTAAATTAACGGCTGAATTCGTTTTTGATTCGGCTTAAATAATGGTGATGACTAACTCCGATTTTAAACAAAACGAACCGCCTTTTTTTAAAAAAAAATTAACCACATGCGCGGAGCACCCTTTTTTTGGTCCACACTTTTCTTGATTTTCCTGGGGGCTGCTCCGGTAGATGTGTAGCGACAACGCGATCATGCCGATGGCGAGAATTGGTTAGCGATTGATTTGGGATGTTTGCACTTTAATTTTGATTATCCAGGATTATTTTCAGTTGTTGACAAAAAATGGGGTTAATGCCTGCTTGTTGGTTTTGCCGCAGGAAGGGCATGAGATTTTAGCTCATTTTCGCCATCGAACCAGAATCCTGAACTAGCTCTTAACAAATTCTTTTATTTTTGCTTTGCATGCACGACAGGAGGGGCAGGAGTTGCACATACACAACAAGTCTAAGAGTGTGTTTGGATTTTTAGGTCGCAAGCGAAAATGAGTTAAAATTCACACCAACGAGGCGCGAAAAACGGAGTGTAGCAGCGCTACATGAGTATTTTCGCAACGAAGTTGGGGTAAATTTTAGCCATTTGCAGCGCGAATAAAAAATCCAAACACACTCTTAAAATAATTATAACCATGAAAAATTTAAAACAGTGGACCTCCGTCCCCATTCGCACGCCTGATCGCTTGGCGGAAATCGCTTGGTTTGACGATATCATTGGCGGGGATACCGAATACCTGGGGGTGTTGGACGGGGATCGCCGCAGTAGTTTTGACCACTGTCGCGACATCGTTTTGGAAGCGGAAAAACTGGGGTTTGCCAATATTCTCTTGCCTACGGCCTTTACGGTAGGACAAGAGGTGCTAACTTTTGCGTCGGGCGTGGCGCCGATGACCAGCAAAATCAAACTCCTCGCGGCCATCCGCACCGGCGAGGTGCATCCGCCTACGCTGGCGCGCGCGATCGCCAATCTGGATCATATGTTACAAGGCCGTTTTGCCATCAATATCATCAATTCTGACTTGCCCGGAACACGTGAAAATGCCGAAATGCGTTACCAACGTTGCGCCGAGGTCATCGAAATCCTCAAACAGGGCTGGACGCAAGATCGTGTCGACTTTAAAGGCCAACTCTACAACGTCAACTTACCCGCTGATCCGGTTAAACCTTATCAGCAAAATGGTGGCCCCTTGCTTTATTTTGGCGGCACCTCCGACGGCTCGCGCGATGTGTGTGCCCGCTATTGCGATGTTTTTCTCACTTGGCCGGAAACCGAGGAAAGCATGTACGAAACCATGCAAGACATGACCGAACGCGCCGCGCAATACGGTCGAAAAATAGATTTTGGCTTGCGTATCCACGTGGTGGTACGCGAAACGGAAGCCGAGGCCAAAGCTTATGCCAAAAAACTGATGTCGAAGTTTGATGAAAAACGCGGGCTGGAAATCAGGAGTCGGGCTGAAGATTCTCGCTCGCTCGGCGTATTGCGCCAGGATGAACTGCGTTTGCAGGCGGATCAGGATGGCTACTTGGAAGACATCCTTTGGACCCACATCGGTAAGGTATTCTCGGGTTGCGGGGGTGGATTGGTGGGCAGCGCCGAACAGATCATCAATAAGCTCAATCGGTATATGGACATGGGTTTTCGGTCTTTCATTTTTTCGGGATTTCCCTTGATCGAGGAAGCCAACTATTTTGCGAAATTGGTATTGCCGCATTTGCCCAATGCCAATTTATCAGAGCTGCAAAACCGTACTCCCAAAGAAATACCGGTAACGCCATTGACAACGGCGGTGTTGGTGTAATCAAATTTCTATCTTTGGAACAACCAAGCAAAAAAGATCCATTCAATTTATAGAGCATGAGCGAATCGCCTGAAAATATTACCGAACTCAAAAGAGAAATTGGTTTACTGGACGCTACCTTGATTGTAGCCGGTAGTATGATCGGTACGGGAATTTTTATCGTTAGCGCCGATGTTACCCGGCATGTGGGCTCGGCAGGTTGGCTGATTTTGGTGTGGCTGATCGGCGGGTTTATGACGCTAGCAGCAGCACTGAGCTATGGCGAACTCAGCGGCATGTTTCCCAAAGCAGGCGGACAGTATGTTTACCTCAAAGAGGCTTACAACCCTTTAGTGGCTTTTCTCTACGGCTGGAGTCTTTTTGCCGTTATTCAAACCGGTACCATTGCTGCGGTAGGGGTGTCTTTTTCCAAGTTTTTGGCCTATTTCATTCCCAGCGCCAGCGAAACCAACGTTGTTTTTGCCATTGGTAGTTTTCATGTTTCACCGGCGCAATTGATTGGCATTGGCATCATTTTTTTTGTTACTTTTTTGAATACCAGAGGGGTAAAAGAAGGCAAAATCATCCAAACCATTTTTACCCTCACCAAGGTTTTTAGCTTTATTGGTTTGATTTTGGCGGGTTTGTTTTTTTTCAAACCCGAAGTATGGGCGGCCAACTGGAGCATCCCTTTTCACCTTCAACAAATAGAGAGCGACGGCAGCATTCTGGATTATATTGGCGGCGCGGCTCTGAGCGGCGCGGTGGCGGCGGCATTAGTGGGCACTATTATCAGCTACGATGCTTGGAACAACGTCACCTTTGTGGCCGGGGAAATCAAAAATCCTAAACGCAACATTGGTCTGAGCCTTTTGCTTGGCACTTTGTTGGTGACCTTATTGTATGTGGCAATCAATGTAATGTACACTGCGGTGTTGCCCATGAATGGGATCGCCACAGCTGAAAAAGATCGCGTGGGAACCGTAGCTGCCGAGCAAATTTTTGGCTCGGCAGGCACCTACGTGATCGCCATCATGATCATGATTTCGGCATTTGGTTGCAACAACGGCATGATCCTTTCCGGCGCTCGGGTTTATTATAGCATGGCCAAAGACGGACTGTTCTTTAAACGAGCAGCGGAACTCAATCGCCACGCCGTACCAGAATTTGCCTTGTGGATCCAGGCGGTAATGGCGTCCATTCTGTGTTTGAGCGGTCGCTATGGCGATCTGTTGGATATGGTCTCGTTTGTGGTGGTGATATTCTACATCCTCACCATTGCCGGTACTTTTATTTTGCGGGTCAAAAAACCAGATTTGGAACGGCCTTACCGCACTTTTGGCTATCCGATCATACCCACTTTGTACATATTGATGGGCCTCAGTTTTTGTTTGTTGCTGATCATTTACAAACCCAACTTTACCTGGCCGGGTTTGATCATTGCTTTGTTGGGATTACCGCTTTACTACCTGCGCAATGTGTTTGAAAAAACGGAGTAGTTAAAATCTTTAATAAATCACTATTTTGGATGGGTATTCACCCTCTAATCAGCCAAATAAAAACACCTATGTCAAACGAATCTACCTCTGAACTTCCAGATTCACAAGCGTTAGAAGTACTAGAAACTACTCCGGAGCCTACCTCGTTTTTTGCCCGTCTTACTGAAGACATCTGGGCGGTGCTTATTGCCAGCGTGGTCATTATCGGCATCCTGGTTTGGGCTTTTGCCGAGCCTGGATTGAAATTCACCACGCCCGTTTACCAATGGGCAAGCGGGGCTGATTTGAGCGAAAAAGTGCTTGCTCCCGCCAATTTGTTGTTGTTAGCGCTAGTGGGACTGGTATACCTTACGCTGTCATCAGTGGCGGTATGGCTGTCAAAAGCAGATGTAAAAAAATACCTGATTGGCTTTGTGTTGATCTTTGTATTGGGTGTGACCTCCTTGATCATCGCTGGCAACAAAACGGTCAGCACTTACGGGGTGGAATACGTGGTTTTTGCGCTGATCATGGGTTTGATGTTGAGCAATCTCACCCGTTTGCCTGAGTGGATTCGGGAAGCGGCGCGCTCGGAATTTTTTATCAAAACGGGTTTGGTTATTCTTGGAACCAGCGTTTTGTTGAGCGATATTGTCAAGGCGGGTTTACCGGGTATCCTTCAATCTTTAATCGTGGTTGCCGCAGTATGGTTTTTTTCAATGTGGCTATCGCGTCGCTTAAAAGTGGACGATGAGTTTGGGGTTATCCTGGCCTCGGCGGTATCCATTTGCGGGGTATCGGCGGCTATTGTGGCTAGCGGCGCCATTCAGGGCGACAAAAAGAAACTTTCCTATGTCACCACTTTGGTATTGCTGGTGGCCATTCCCATGCTGATCATTCAACCCTGGATCATTAAAACCTTTGGCATCCCCGAATTGGTGGGTGGCGCTTGGCTGGGCGGTACTTTGGATACCACGGCATCAGTTACTGCCGCTGCACAATTGGTGGGTCCGGCGGCCTTAAAAGCTGGCGTGATCATCAAATTTTCGCAAAACGTGTTGATTGGCGTAGCGGCATTTTTCATCGCCACCTGGTGGACTATGCGGAAAAACCCCGATAGCACTCTTAATGGCGAACGTCCTACTTTGCGGGTAGTGTTGGAGCGCTTTCCCAAATTTGTGTTGGGCTTTATCGGCGCGTCTCTGGTTTTTTCGTTTTTCATTCCAGAAGTAACGGTTAAGCAAGTTGGCGGCATCCTCAATTCCCTACGTACCCTTTGGTTTGCGATGGCCTTTGTCTCCATCGGACTCGAAGCGCGTTTTTCGGATTTGGTGACCATCCAGGGCGGGCGACCAGCCTTAGCGTTTATTGGCGCACAAGCGTTTAACATCGTTTGGACCCTCCTTTGGGCATACTTGCTTTTTGGTGGTGTTTTGTTTCCTGTACCCGATATCAGTTGATTATTGTTGATGAAACTAGATGTATTGGCCATAGCGGCACACCCCGATGATGTGGAGGCCAATGCCGGCGGGACGGTGCTGCGATTGATTGCTGCGGGAAAAAAAGTAGGTCTAATTGATTTAACCAAAGGTGAATTAGGCACCCGCGGCAATGCCCAAATTCGCACCCAGGAAGCTTTTTTGGCGGCAAAAATGCTTCAAGCGACCCTGCGCGAACAATTGGATTTGCCTGATGGTTTTTTTGCAATTGATTACCCCTCTATCAAAAAAGTTGCGGCCAAAATTCGTCTATACCAGCCCGATCTCATTTTGACCAACTCACCCGACGACCGTCATCCGGATCACATTCGCGCAGCAGAGCTAGTGGTACAAGCCGCCATCCAGGCCGCTTATCCTGGATTTAACACCCATGCCGCAGATGGATCTCGCCAAAACGCGTGGTCAACCCGCGGTATTTACCATTTTTTGCAAGATCGATCATACAAAATCGACTCGATTGTCGACATCAGTTTATATATTGAGGAAAAAATTGCCGCCCTTAAAGCATACCAATCGCAGTTTCATAACCCCAAAAACACCGAACCAGAAACCTTGATTTCCAGTGCCGGTTTTTTTGATGAATTGCGCGCGCAAAATGCTTTTTTTGGTCGACTTAGCGGCGTGGCTTATGCGGAAGCTTTTTCGGTGAATAGGAGCATGGGAACGCATTCTTTTTTTGATTTTGTGTAGCATATTTAAACTCAAAACCAATGGCCAGAATCCAACCCCTTGATCAAACCACCGCTGAACTGGGCATCAAAGCTGCTTTTGCCGCCCATGTTGCCGAATACAAAGGGCGCATCACCAATATGAAAGCTACTTTGGGGCATTCACTGATTGCTTTTGAGGCGTATATGCAGTGGTATCCCTTGTATACCCAAGTACAGGGTATACTGGGGGATCGCCTGGCTTATTTGTACGCCCATTCCATTTCTACGGCCTCCAATTGTCCGCTGTGTAGTACTTTTTTTCGCCGCCTCATCATCGACGCGGGTGAAAAACCGGAAGATTTGCTGCTCAGTGATTGGGAACAATTGGTGCTGGATTTTGGCAGTGTGATCGCCGCGGAACAAGGTCGGGTGCCTGAGGCGCTCTACCGACAAATTAGCAGTCGCTACAATGATCAGGAAATGGTGGTACTCATTGCCTTCGCCGGACAAATGATCGCGACCAATCTTTTCAACAATGTGATCGAAACGGAAATCGACGAATACTTGACACCCTATTTGCCACTTACCTCGACAACCGCAAAATGAGTTATAACTTAAAAAACAAAGTGGCATTCATCACCGGCGCCGCGCATGGACAAGGCCGTGCTACCGCGCTGGCATTGGCCAGAGAAGGCGTGAACATCGTCGGTTTTGATATTGCCAAACCACAAACCTTTCCCGGGTATGTGCTTGGCGAAGTGAGTGAACTGGAAACCTTACGCCACGAAGTAGAACTGATTGGTCCGCGTTGTCTCACTTTTCAGGGCGATGTACGCAGCGATGCCGATATTGTAGCTGCTGTAGATGAAACCAAAGCGGTTTTTGGCCGCATCGATATCCTGTTCAACAATGCTGGCATTTGTGCCTATGGCGCGGTGGACGAACTACCGGAAGATGAATGGGATGCCATGCTCGATATCAACTTGAAAGGCGCCTGGATGGTTGCCAAACGCGTCATTCCCGTGATGAAACAACAAAATGCTGGTGTTATCATCAACAACTCATCGGTTGCTGGATTGCGGGGGATGAACCGGATGAGCCATTACGTGGCCTCAAAATGGGGGCTTACTGGTTTGACTAAAGCCTGGGCCATTGAACTGGCGCCTTTCCAAATTCGGGTTATTTCCATTCATCCTACTGGCGTAAATACCCCGATGAACGATGGTTTGGCTGCGCTGGAAGGCATGACGCCGCGCGAAGTAGCCGAGCGCTCGGCTGGGAATCTATTACCAGTGCCCTGGGTGGAAGCGGAAGATGTAGCGAATGCCGTGGTGTTTTTGGCTTCGGATCATTCGCGGTTTGTTACCGGTAGCCAATATGTGCTGGATGCGGGGTTGTTGAGTCGGTAGAGACGCGATTGATCGCGTCTTGTGGTAGAGACGCGATTAATCGCGTGTCCACATCAATCAATTTATAGCCTAATTCATAAAACCATTGATATGTTAAGAACACTTCCATTCCAATTGCACCAAAAAATCTGTGGTCTGCTGACCGTATTCACTTTTTTAGCGACGATCAGCTGGGCACAGAATAGCTATTTCTTTTCTAGCGCAGGAAATTTCGATCCCAAAATCCCTTCGCCTGAGCAATTCTTGGGCTACCCGGTGGGTTCGCATTTCACCCGCCACGACCAGATTGTAGCCTACCTCCGCGAGTTGGCGCGGGTTTCGGATCGGGTTCATTTTCAAGTTATCGGCAAAACGTATGAAGAGCGCCCCCAAGTGGTAGCCACCATCACCGCGCCAGAAAACTACGCTCGCTTGGAATCCATTCGCCAAGAACACCTTAAACTGGTTGATCCCGCCCAAGGCATGGGCGCCGCCAACCAGCCGGTGATCGTATATTTAGGATACAGCGTGCATGGCAACGAAACCTCCAGCGGCGAGGCTGCGTTGCTTACTGCTTATTACCTAACGGCTAGTCAAAGCGAGGAAACCCAACGCTGGCTGCGCGAATCGGTCATTTTTGTTGACCCTTCCTTGAATCCCGACGGACGCGATCGGGCTGCCAACTGGCACAACTCGTACAAATCATTTCCCAATACCACCGATCCGCTCGATAAAGAACACGTGGAAATTTGGCCCAATGGTCGTACAAATCACTACCTGTCGAACCTCAACCGCGATTGGTTGAGCGCTACCCAGGTAGAAAGCCAAAACCGTTTGGAGTTTTTCCATCAGTGGTACCCCAACGTTCACATCGACTTCCACGAAATGGGCGCCAACAGTACCTACTATTTCGAGCCAACACCCAAAAGAACCCAAAGCCCGATTGTGCCGCAAAGTTCTTATGATTTCAATGTTACTTTGGCCCGCTATTATGTGGAGACTTTGGACAAAATTGGTTCGCTTTACTTCACCAAAGAGCAATACGACAACATTTCGCCGATCTACGGTGGTACTTACCCCGATTTTTTTGGCGGGGCAGGATTTACTTTTGAAGAAGCCAGTTCGCGCGGGTTTGCGCAGGAAAGTGAAAACGGCGTGCTCACCTTTCCATTTACGATTCGCAACCATACCCAAATGGGGATCGCCACGGTGCGCGGTGCGGTACTTGAAAAATCAGGCTTGTTCAAGTTGCAAAAAGAGTTCTTCCAATCTGCCCTTACTCAAGCTCGTGCTCATGCTGCCAAAGGTTACCTCTTTGGTGATAGTCGCGATCAATCGCTGACCAATAAGTTTTTGCAATTGTTGTTGCGTCACCGTATCCAGGTGTACCAATTGGGCACCGATGCCAGCCTTAATGGTAAAAAATACGAAAAAGGGAAAACCTACTTGGTGCCATCGGAGCAACCTTATTTCCGGATTGTACATTCCCTTTTTGAAGAAACCCCGCCGCTCAAAGACAGCGTTTACTACGACAATACCTCTTGGTCGCTGATCCATGCTGCTGGTTTGCAATATGCCAGGCTGACCGATCTCAGCAAAGTGACCCGCGGCGAAGCTGTTACCAAGCTGCCCGTAGTCGTTGGCGAAGTAGCTGGCGGACGTTCTTCCTTGGCTTATCTGTTGCCTTGGACGGAATACAATGCCTCGCGTGCGCTCTATCATTTGTTGGACAACGGTGTACTGGTCAAATCGGCTTTCAAGCCCTTTACCTCGCCCACGGCCGCTGGGAAAATGGAATTTGGCTATGGTACACTGGTCATTCCGGTAGCCCGCCAAACGATTTCCGCTGATTCTTTGTACAAGGTGGTTCAAGCCGCGGCCAAACTTGCGGAAGTTAAGTTTTACGCTACTCCCACCGGTTACAACTTGGAGGGTATTGACTTAGGCAGCAGCAATGTGCACACCATTCGCAAGCCGACGGTGGCAATGATTGTTGGGGCTGGAACCAATTTTGAGGAAGTAGGCCAAGTGTGGTTTTTGCTCAATCAGCACCTCCATGCGCCGATTTCCAAAATCGACATTGAGGTGTTTTCTCGCGCCAATCTCAACCGCTACAACACTTTGTTGCTAGTAAGCGGTAATTACAGCCGACTCGACAAAAGTGTAGTAGCCCGCATCAAAACCTGGGTAGGCGAAGGCGGTACTTTGATCTTGTTCAAAAACGCCGCCGAATGGGCCATTCGTCAAGAACTGATTCAAGAGCGTGTTGCCTCTGATTCAGTCGGATCTAAAGGCCCAACAGAACGCGTCGACTATGTCAAACAAGAAGAAACCGAAAGTGCGCGCCGCATCAATGGCGGTCTGTTTACTGCCGATATCGACATTAGCAACCCCATTGCCTTTGGGTTGACTGATCGCAAAGTGGTCTTTACCAAAAACAGCCAAACGATCCTGTTGCCCAGTCGCAATAAATACGCAACGGTATCGCGCTATTCTCCTACCCCCTACATCAGCGGATACGTTGCGGCAGCCAACATCAAACGCATTGCCAATACCGCCGCCATTTTGGTGGATCAGGAAGGCGGTGGAAAAATCATCTCTTTTGCCGATGACCCCACTTACCGCAGCTACTGGCAAGGAACTGATCGTTTGTTTTTGAACGCCATCTTTTTTGGCAATCAAATTCAGGTGGCGCCCCAAGCATTTTTTGAAGAAGAAGAACATTGATATTTGACGCAAGACTAAACAACTGCATTTTCAACCATTCTTGGAAAAATGCAGTTGTTTATAATGCGCGTCGTCAAGATTTAAACTAAGAGCTTGTTCAGGATTCTGCTTCGAGCTACAAATGGCCAAAATTCACCCCAATTTCGTTACAAAAATGCTCATGTAGCGCTGACCTGTCCTCGACAGAGTCGGGATACACTCCGCTTTTTGTGCCTCATTGGTGTAATTTTAGCTCACTACGCTATCGAACCAGAACCCTGAACAAGCTCTTAGCTAGCGCATTTTAATTTGATTTAATTCACCACAGATTCACAGATTGCACAGATTCTTATCGCCTGCGGCGTAAGCACGATTGCACAGATTGGGCAAAATCTCAATCTGTGCAATCGTGCTTGTGATGGAATCACAAAATCTGTGCAATTTGTGAATCTGTGGTCGATTATCATTTGATGTAGTTGATTTTTGAGCATTAAAAAAGATGAAATGCGAAATTTCAAGCATTTTCTATGCTGAAAACTTGGCGGCGCAAAGTGAGTAGGTGATTTTTTATTATCAAAACTTAACGACACTAAGCTTAATAAAAATAAATATGAAAATAGATTTAAACGTAAACGGGAAAGCAGTCAGCGTTGACGTAGATCCTCAAATGCCCTTGTTGTGGGTGGTGCGCGACGAGCTCCAACTCAAAGGCACCAAATACGGTTGCGGTCGGGCGATGTGCGGTGCTTGCTCCCTACATGTAAACGGACAAGTGTACCGCTCCTGTTCTTTTCCAGTGCAAAATGCGGCAGGTAAAAACATTACCACTTTGGAAGGTTTGTCGCAACCCGATGCCCCCTTGCACCCCGTCCAACAAGCATGGATTGATGAATGCGTGCCCCAATGCGGGTATTGTCAACCGGGATTTATGATGGCAGCCGCACAATTCATCCAAGAATTCCCTGAACCCAGCGACGACGATATCAAGAGCCACATCACCAACATTTGTCGCTGTGGTACCCAACCCCGTATCATCAAAGCCATCAAAAAGGCGGCTTTGCTTCAGCAACAACAAAAGAAATAAGCCATGACGAAAGATAAAACCACCAAAAAGGCCTTTTCGCGCCGCAAATTTTTGACCCGCGGTGCAGTCGTCCTTGGCAGTACTGTTGTAGCCACCTACTTCGGCATGCCTTTTATACGGCGGTATTTGGCGCAAACTGTTGAAAACATGGACATTGGTTCCATGATCACCAGCTATGACCCCGATTTTTGGTTTGAAATTTTAGACGACAATACCATTCTGATCCGTTCGCCCAAAGTGGAAATGGGGCAGGGGATCTTTACCGGTTTTGCCATGCTGGCCGCCGAAGAACTTGAAGTACCTTTATCACAAATCAAGGTCACCCACGCCAATACCGCTAACGGTCCGGTTGACAGCCTGAGCACTGGCGGGAGCAACTCCACCAGCTCGCTGTACGAACCCATTCGCGAAGTAGCCGCTTCTTTGCGGGAAATGTTGAAAGCAGCTGCTGCCCAACGTTGGCAGGTAAACGTCGCCAGCATCAAAGTAAAAGACGGTGTGCTCAGTGCCGGCGGTAAGTCTATCACCTATGCCGAGTTAGCCAAAACCACCAAGGAGTGGACCAAGCCGAAAAAACCGACCCTCAAACCGCGTTCCGAGTTTAAATACGTGGGAAAAGACGTACCGCGCATTGACTTAGTCGACAAAGTTATGGGCAAACCCCTGTACGCCATCGACCACCATTATCCCGATATGCTTTACGCGGTGCTGGTGCAATCGCCTTACATTGGCGGTACGCTAAAAAAAGTCAACACCAAAGCCGCTGCGGCCACTCCTGGCGTAGTGAAAATTTTGGAAGAAAAAACCTTTACCGCCATCGTTGCTAAAACCCGCTATGCCGCAGAGATGGGCTTAGCCGCACTAGAAGCAGAATGGGAAGTACCAAAAAAATGGCAAAAAGCCGATTTTGAAGCCACGGTTACCGTAGGAAAGGGCAAAGCGGTCAATATCCAAAACGTTGGCAACGCCAACAGCGAGATCAAAACAGCAGGAAATAAGGTGTTTAAACAAGCCTACCGCACGCCCCTGGGCGCACACGCCCAAATGGAACCCAATGGCACGGTAGCCTCCTACAAAGATGACAAAACCGAGATCGTCATTGGCACCCAAATGCCCGGTATGGTGCGCGATAGAGTAGCCAAAGCAATAGGGCAAAAAAGCAAAGAGGTTGCTTTAGAACCAGCCTTTGCTGGCGGCGGTTTTGGGCGCAGAATGGACGTTAACAACGCCAATGAAGCTGCCCTCATCTCCAAGGCAGTGGGCAAACCCGTTCACGTGTTCAACACCCGCGAACAAGAATTCCAAAACTCGCATTATCGCCCCAACACCCACCACGTGTTGCAAGCAGTAATCAATGAGAAAGGAGACGTCACCGCGATTACCCACGATCAAGCTACGCCCGATATGGTGTTGGAATCAGTAGCGGGAGATGTTGGTTTGGCCATTTTTGGCGCTGACTTTCTTTCGGCCGGTCATGGCGCCAGTATTTTGTACAACGTCGAGAATAGGTCCACCACCCTTTGGCAAATGAAATTGCCCTTGAAAATTGGCATTTGGCGCAGTGTGGGCATGTTTCCTAACACCTTCGCCGTAGAAAGTTTTATCAATGAGTTGGCGCACGAAACAAAAAAAGATCCGTTAAAAATGCGTTTGGCGCTATTGGACGGCCCCGAAGAAATCAACCAACGCTACCAAAAAGTGCTGAAAACCCTAATGAAAAAAAGCGCATGGGATGCCCCCAAACAACCAGGAATAGGTAGAGGGGTAGCCATTGGTAACGACCGCAAATCCATCGCCGCCGCGGTGATCGATGTGGCCATTGTCGACGATGCGATTGTCGTCAAAAAAGTCACCCACGTGATTGACGCCGGAGTTTGCATCAACCCCAATGGTATTCGCATGCAGGTTGAAGGCAGCATTATGATGGGGATCAGCGCTACCTTGTACGAAGAGTTGAGTGTGGAAGATGGTCAATTGGCCAACAACTTTTTGGCCTACCGCTTAGTAACCCTAGCTGATGCACCAGAAATCGACATCACCATTGTGGAAGGCGCCGACATACCCTACGGTGTAGGCGAACCGCCGCTAGCGCCAATTGCTCCGGCCATTGCCGCCGCCGTTTTTGACCTGACGGGGAAAAGATTGCGGTCATTGCCTTTGCAGTTGGATGCGGCTGAGAGTTAAAACGGGGGATTACCCTAAGAGCAAACGCATTATAATATCGAAAAAATTGCCAGAATTAACTTCTAAAGGCAAGTCAAAAGCTTCGATCTAGAAGCTCAGGAGTTATGGCCCGGGCCTTATTGAAATCCCGATTTTGCGAAATCGAAGGCGGGTTAAGC
>JBBANM010000080.1:20931-31859 GCA_040401995.1 Saprospiraceae bacterium | reverse complement strand
CGATTTCGCAAAATCGGGATTTCAATAAGGCCCGAGCCATAGCCCCTGGGGTTCTAGATCGAAGCTTTGACCTATTTTCAGTAGTATTTTTTTCGCTCTTTTAATGCGTTTGCCTTGGGAATCCCCTATATTTTCAAATCAACTACCTCTAAAAACCAGAAGGGGCGACCCGCTTGCGCAGTCACCCCTTCTGGTTTTTTCTCTAAAGGTCAACCCCTTCTTATTTCGTCCAGCTAGCAGGTTTTGCTGTTGGGCGTTGCTCGTACGTGCGCTCGATGGCATCGTTTTTACCCAATTTAGTTTGTGGGCTTACATAAAGCTTACCCAAAATTGGCGCAATGGTCAAACCAACCAAACAAGTCAATTTGATCAGGATGTTCATCGACGGGCCAGAAGTGTCTTTGAATGGATCACCTACTGTGTCACCGATTACAGCTGCTTTGTGTGGTTCACTACCTTTGTAGTACATTACGCCATCAATCATCACGCCTTTTTCAAATGATTTCTTGGCATTGTCCCAAGCGCCACCAGCGTTAGATTGGAAAATTGCCCACATTACGCCAGAAACCGTTACACCAGCCATATAGCCGCCTAATGCTTCTGGTCCCAACAAAAAGCCGATGATGATCGGAGTAACGATGGTAATCAACCCAGGAATTACCATTTCGCGGATCGCCGCTTGGGTAGAGATGTCTACGCAACGGCCATAATCTGGCTTACCAGTTCCTTCCATGATGCCTGGAATTTCGCGGAACTGCCGACGTACTTCTTGTACCATCGACATCGCGGCACGACCTACCGCGCGCATGGCAAAAGCGCTAAATACTACCGGAATCATCCCTCCTACAAACAATGCAGAAAGCACGTCTGCTTTGAAGATGTTGATACCGTCAATTTTAGTAAAGTTGACATAAGCAGCAAAAAGACCCAAAGCCGTCAAAGCTGCCGAAGCAATTGCAAAACCTTTACCGATGGCGGCAGTGGTGTTACCTACTGCATCCAGGATATCGGTGCGCTCGCGTACTTCTTTTGGCAATTCGCTCATCTCGGCAATACCTCCCGCGTTATCGGCAATCGGACCAAATGCATCGATCGCCAACTGCATGGCCGTGGTGGCCATCATACCAGAAGCTGAAATAGCAACGCCATAGAAACCACCCAAGTTATAAGTGACATAAATGGCAATAGCAAACAAAATGATCGGCAATGCCGTAGACAACATCCCTTGCGCCAAACCTTCGATGATATTGGTTCCTGGTCCAGTAGAGGAGCGCTGGATGATATCGTTTACCGGTTTTTTGCCCATTCCCGTGTAGTACTCGGTAATCAGCGAGATCAACCCGCCTACAACCAAACCTACCAATATGGCATAAAATATATTCATAGAAGAAACGGTTCTCAACCCTTCTCCAAAGAATTTAATCGAAATTTCAGCAGGCAACATCCACTGGACAACAAAGAAACTCGCTACCCCAGTCAGGGCAATGGAACCCCAGTTACCGCGGTTCAAAGCATTTTGTACCGATTGTGCTGTCGCGTTTTCTTCGCTAACCCTTACCATCCAAGTACCCAAGATGGAGAAAATGATACCCAAACCAGCAAGCAACATCGGCAACAAGATGGGGCCAATGCCGCCAAAGTTGTCGGTGATGCCATTGTTGTCTTCGATCAAGTAGTTGCCCAATACCATAGCTGCCAAAACGGTAGCCACATAAGAACCGAACAAGTCGGCGCCCATACCTGCCACGTCACCTACGTTATCACCCACATTGTCGGCGATGGTAGCAGGGTTGCGTGGGTCATCTTCAGGGATACCAGCTTCCACTTTACCTACCAAGTCGGCGCCTACGTCGGCTGCTTTGGTGTAAATACCGCCGCCTACCCGTGCAAATAAGGCAATGGATTCAGCACCGAGTGAAAACCCAGCCAATACTTCCAATACCCGCTCCATTTCGTGGGTGCTGGTCATATGACCGCCCATGAAAACGTTATACAGAACAATAAATACCAGGCTTAAGCCCAATACGGCCAATCCGGCAACGCCCATACCCATTACTGAACCGCCGGCAAAAGATACCTTCAATGCCTTAGAAAGGCTGGTACGTGCCGCTTCAGTAGTTCGAACGTTGGCTTTAGTAGCAATCCGCATGCCCATAAATCCAGCCAAAGCTGAGAAAAAGGCGCCGATTAAAAAGGCTACTAAAATCAGCCAGTGGGAATTTTCCACTGAAGCCGACTGCAAAAACAACAGCAGACAGGCCACAATGGCAAAAAGAAACATAACGCGGTATTCCGCTTTGAGGAAAGCCATGGCGCCGTCAGCGATCGCGTTGGCAATTTCCTTCATTTTGTCGTTACCTGCATCTTGCTTGGTTACCCATGCGGACAAATAAGCTTGATACAGTAGCGCTAGCAATCCGAATCCAGGAAGTAAATACAATAAAGATTCCATGTGTGTTGATAAGACTGTTTGGCTAATCAATTTGGTTCTAGTAAAGCAGATAAAAAACAAGTTTTTTATACCCTACCTAATCCCGCAAATGTAGCGGGAATATTTTAACTTTTGTATAAGAGTGTGTTCCGTTTTTAATTTCGTAGGTGAAAAATTGCCCAAATTTGCTTCTTCTGGTGAAATTTTACGTGCATTTTTGCCAAAAAACAATAAGGTTAAACGTTCCAATTGTCGGAAACCCGCGCACTAATTTCTAGTTTGCTGTTTATCTTGTTATCCAAAATCGATTGCTCATGACCCTCCATTTACGTGCTTTGTTGTTTTTAGGTTTCGCATGGCTCATCATGCCCCCTGTTTTTGGCCAACAAAATTTGACTTTTTTGGGCAAAAAGTTCTACCCCGAGATGGTCGCCTCTTGCTGGGGATACACTGCGCCCAACGGAGCAGAATACGCCATTGTGGGCACGCGCAAAGGCGTATCAATTGTTTCGCTTGCAAATCCTACCCAGCCTACAGAAGTGGCATTTTCAACCTTGACAACCAGCATTTGGCGGGAAATGCGGGTTTGGAAAAACCGCGCCTACATTGTGTGTGATGCGTGCTCCGATGGCGTCGTGATCGCCGACTTATCGCAATTGCCGGCAAAGGTTACTTTCAAAAACTTTAGACCAGTGCTGCCCAACCTGGGCGAACTCCGCTCCATTCACACCATCAACATCGATGAAAAAGGCACCATGTACCTCAATGGCTCCAATCTCAACGGGGGTAGTCCTATTTTTTTTGACTTGAATGCCGACCTTGACAACCCCGTTTATCTAGGTAAAGTAGCTGGAGTTTACGTACACGACAGCTATGCCCGCGGAGATACCCTCTACACCGCCGATCAAAACACCCCCAGTTTTTCGATCTACGACCTACGTGATAAAGCCACCCCCAAATGGCTCGGCACCCAGCGCACCCCCACGCGCATTGCGCACAACGTGTGGCTTTCCGACAACAGCAAACGGATCTATGTGACCGAAGAAACTGCCAATGCACCCATTACCAGTTACGACATCAGCGATCCTTCCAATATCAATGAACTTTTTCGTTTCAACCGAGCGGCTTCGCTGGGAACGGGGGTTATCTCTCACAACGTGCTCAACCTCAAAGATTGGTTAGTAGTGGCCAACTACACCGATGGCGTTACCCTAATCGACGTGCACCAACCAGAAGTGATGGTTGAAACTGGCAATTACAAAACTTCAAAATTCGGCAGTGGATTCAGCGGGGTGTGGGGCGCTTATCCTTTCTTCCCTAGCGGCCTGATCATCGCTTCTGATATCGAAGAGGGTTTGGTAGTACTTAAACCCAATTATGTGCGGGCGAGCTATCTGTTTGGCACGGTAAGCGACGCTGCTACCCAATTGAAACTGGCCAACGTAGAAGTGCGAATTGTTGGAAAAACGGGCATTGCGGCAGTGAGTAATGGCTCGGGAGCTTTCCGCACCGGCGCACCTTTGCAAGGCTCGATTACCGTAGAGTTGTCGTTAAAAGGGTATGAAACCAAACAAGTTTCCATCAATTTAACTCCTGCTCAAGTTACCACCCTCAACACCACCTTAAAACCACTCAATACCGCAGTGGATGAAGTTTTGTTGGCTGCAGGTTTTCAAATTTATCCCAATCCAGCTACCGATCATTTGCAATTGCAATGGACAGAAAATAGTCCCATCGTTTTGAAGGTATTTGATGCCCAGGGGCGTTCGGTATTGCAACAGTATTTGGCGGATGCCACAACCCTATCTTTGGACGGGCTTCCTGCCGGACTTTATGTAGGTCAGGTGTTGATTCAATCCACTGGAAAATCGGGGGTATTTCGATTGGTAAAAGAGTGATAGGCGCAGAAGCTTATGTTAACTCAATATTGTCTTTTTTTAAAACCTTGAGGTTTCAGACTTGTATTTTCTTGAAACCTCTACATTTGGCTATGGATAATTGAAAACTTCCGATTATGCCCAAACGCCATCTACTACTGCTTTTCGTCCTTTTGACGGTTTTTGGATCCATCGCTGGCCTGGCGCAAACCAAGCCAAACGATACGCTTAAAGTCAACCGCCTCCAAACGATTTATGTAACGGAGCAAAAACCTTCTTTCGCCACCACCAGTCGGAACATCACCGCCATTACCAATTCGGAAATGAAGGAAGCGGGCGCACAAACACTTTCTGATGCCTTGGCTTCCTTACCCGGCGTGAGTCAATTGACCACCGGCGCCATCTCACGCCCCGTCATTCGCGGATTATCCGGTAATCGGGTTCAGGTAAATGTGGCCGGGCTACGTTTGGAAGATCAACAATGGGAAGACGAACACGGTCTTGGTCTTTCTGATGTTGGCGTGGAGCGAGTGGAATTGATCAAGGGTCCGGCAGCCTTGCTTTTTGGAGCTGATGCGCTGGGTGGCGTCATCAATATCATTGAAGAAGATTTGCGGCTGCCCAATACTTTGCAACAAAACCTAAACCTTAAACTATTCAGCAATTCGTATGGAAGCGGGGTGGATTACGGACTCAAAAAAAGCGGCAACAAAAACACCTTTATCCTGCGCACCGGCTACGAAAGTCACGCCGATTATTCTGATGGCAAAAGCAACCGCGTACCCAATACGCGTTTTTCCTTGTTGAATGTAAAAACGGCTTACATCATCCGGCGCAATCGTTGGACTTCCGACAATCGGCTACTGGGCTCCTTCAACCGCTTTGGTTTTGTGGCCGATACTGCTGAATTACATCGCAATCTGGAATCGCCGCGTTTGAGTCGGCAATTCAGCGGCGCCAATCAAAGTGTGCTTTTTGGCGTTTTTAGCAGCAAAAATACCGTAATTCTCAACGAAAAAACGACCTTAACCGCCACGCTCGGTTTTCAAACCAACCGCCGACAAGAGCAGGAACGCAGCAATCGCATCGACCTCAATTTGTGGCTCCATACCCTCAATCTCAATGTAACTGTGCAACGCCAATTGCCCGGTCAATGGACTTGGACCAATGGTTTTGCTGGCATGTTGCAATACAATGTCAATTTTGGTACCCGCATCATTGTGCCTGATGCCAATATCTTAGAAGGTTCACTATTCAGTTATTGGAAAAAAAGACAAAACTGGGGCGCCAACATCGGCAATTTCGAAATTGGCTTGCGGCTCAATCAACGGCAAATTAATACTTTGTTGACCCGAAAATTCAACTTGCCGGGCAGTGAAATCCCACCATTTAGCCATCCTTATCGTTCTTTTAATGGCGCTATTGGCCAAAGTTGGAGTTTGAAAAATTTCACTTTGAAGGCAAACGTAGAAACCGGTTTTCGCGCCGGCAACCTCGCCGAACTCTCCGCCAATGGATTGCATGAAGGCACACCCAATTGGTACGTCGGCAACCCGAATATGAAAGTGGAACAATCGCTGAATTCCGAAGTTTCGGCAAGTTGGCAACATAAAAGCTTATCGCTGCGCGGTTCAGCGTTTTTCAACCATTTTTTCAATTACATCTATTTATCGCCTACCAATGAGCAATACTTTGGGTTCCCGGTATATCGGTTTACGCAAAACAATGCCACATTAAAAGGATTTGAATTGGATGCGACCTTGGAAAAAAGCGGGATTTATAGCTTATCCGCTGATTATTCCTACCTCAGTGCCCGACAAGACAAGGGCGCTTGGTTGCCCTTTATGCCCGCCAACCGACTGTTGCTCCACGGCAAATATTTTCTTCCGCTCAGCAACAGCGGGCAGCAGAGCGCATTTGTATCATTGGGTGCGCAGATTGTCGGCGCCCAAAATCACGTTGCCGCGAATGAAAAAACTACTCCCGGATATTGGTTGTTGCAAGGCGGTGCGGGGGTCACTTTTCGCAAAGTGCGTTTTTTGCTTACTGGTCGCAATTTGTTGAATACCTACTATTATGATCACCTTTCTAGGCTAAAACTTTACGGGCTGCGCGATAAGGGACGGGATCTTGTCTTGAATTTCGGCTGGCAGTTCTAATAAATCATCACCCAATTTATTAACCAATCTATTTCCAACCATGAAAAATGCGTTTTTCTTCCTATTGTTGATGACTTCTATTGTTTTGGTTCAAGGATGCAAAAAAGACGGAGATCCTGAAACTCCGCCAACCCTTGAATTCAAAACGGGTGCTGGTTATACCGCCACCGACGCCATTGTTGCTAAAGGCGCCATCGTTAAAGTGGGCGTAACGATCAAAAAAACCGAAGATGATCTAAAAACCTTCAACGTTTCGGTGGCTTTTGATGGCGCTAGCGCTACCACCAGCAAACAAAGTGTGGATATACCCAGCGGGAACGCCCAATTTGATTCGGATATCACGATTACCACTCGCAACCAAGCCGGTTCGGAAAAATGGTTTTTCACCATTACGGATGTAGATGGTAACGTCGTTCAAAAAACGATTACTTTGAATGTGAATTAAAAACAGAAGCGCCACAATGACGCAAATTGCTGTTCATTGTGGCGCTTTTCTATTGGTATATTTTAATTTTTTGCCCCTACATACCGCTCAAAAAACTCATAAATCCGCAAAATGCGGTCGATCCGTTGGCGTACATTGCCACTTCTCGACAACTCGTGCGTAGCGCCGGGCATCCGCACATATTCCACCTGCCGACCCAGTATTTTCAACGATTTGTACATCATTTCTGACTGAATGGGTCCCGTACGCAAGTCATTTTCGCCATGTTTGATCAGCAAGGGCGTTCGGATGTTTTCCACAAACGAATAAGGCGAATTGCTTTCCAACACCTGTTCCTTATCGTCGTTCCAAGGATAATTGAAGTAGTTGGGGATCAACCGCCAGGCGTTGCCCTCGCCCATAAACGTAGTCAGGTCATACACCCCCCGCTGCGCAAAAGCCGCCTTGAAGCGATGATCATGCGCCACAATCCAAGCCGTGAGGTAACCCGCGTACGAACCGCCGGTGATGACTTGGCGAGCCGTATCCACCCAAGCTTCTTTAGCCGCATTGGTAGTAGCCGTTAATACATCTTCCTGTGGGCCCGTTCCCCAATCTTTGATGTTGGCACGCTGGAATTCCAAACCATAACCGCCTGAACCCCTTGGATTGCCATATACTACGCCATAACCCTGTGAGCAAAAATACTGCAACTCGTGCCACATGGAAAATTCGCCAGGGCCCCACATAGCGGTTGGACCGCCGTGCATATTTAGGAGCAAGGGGTATTTTTTGCCCGGCTCGTAGTTGCTGGGTTTCATGATCCAGTACTCCACTTTTTGCCCTTTGGAATTGGTCAGGGTATGTTTTTCGGGAAAACTCAAGCGTTTGTTTTTCACCCAATCATTGTGCGTGGTCAACTTCACCGGGTTTTTCATTTGCAAATCCGCTGAGTACAATTCAGTGGGGTTGCTCACTTCAGTTTTTACATACACCACTTTATCGGCGCTGATGTCAAAACCTAAAATACCGGTATCGTAATCGGTCAATTGTTCCACTTTGAGGGTTTTCACATCCAAGCGATACAAAGGTTGACCGCCATTGGATTGCGCAGAAAAATAAACATATTTCCCATCGGTAGTCCAATGGAAGCTTCCGGCGGCGCGGTCAAAACTGATCGCTTTGGCGCCCGAACCATCGGCATTGGCCAAAAACAACTGTCCGATATTGACACCCTCCGAAGGCGATTTAGTGTACACCATCATTTTGCCATCTTCCGAAAAAGTAGCGTTGTTGAACGTCATGCCTTTTTGATACAGCAACATTTTTTTGTCGCCCCCTTTGCTGTTGAATGTGATCGCTGCCCGATCTTGCTCCCGATCCGGGTGTTTCAAGCTATCGAGGTCGATGTAGGATATGATCCGGTCGGCCCCAATCCAATCGCCGCCATTATAGCTATCAAAACCACGAGTAATTGGTTTCGCCACCGCGCCTTCTTTCACCTCGATCACGTACAAGTGATTGAAATTCAGCTCGGGCTGAGTGGTGGCTTCGCCCTGAAAATTAAGGCGATTGAACACCTTGGCTTTTTTGTCTTCCTCATCTTTGGCTAGGTAAGCGCGGATTTCAGCGAGGTTACCATCCGGGTTGGGCTTCACATCTTTGCTCGGTTTGAGGTAATCGTTGTAAGCAAAACCTGGTTTTTCCATCGACCATAACGGCACCCCTTTGCTGGGATTCAACAAAGAATCTTTGAGCACTTCCTTGAGAGTGACCGTCGCCTGGCACGAAATTTTGGAACCATCTTTCGACCATTGCGGACTTCCCGCGCCGTATTTCAGATCGGTCAATTGATACGCTTCACCGCCTTCCAATGGCAAAATAAACACTTGCAATTTGCCCTTGACGCTGCGGGTAAATGCAATTTGCCGCGCATCAGGCGACCAAACCGGCGAGTTGACGCTTTCCGTGCCGCGAGTCAATTGCTTGATGGTTTGAAAATCGGTGAGGAACATCTGCGAACGGTAATCGTATTCCAGTTTGTTTTCCTCATTGGGCTCAACGGTACGCAACAGATAAAGGGCGTGTTTGCCATCGGGCGCCATTTGTAGGTTGGTAATCGACTTGATTTTGACCATATCGGTCACCAGAACCTTGTCTTTGCCATTTTGGCCAAAAACTACCTGAGCAGCCAGTAAACAGAGGAGGAGGAGTTTTTTCATATGTTTTGATGAATTGCGCGAAAAAAATGATGCCTACTAAACTACAATAAGCCCGGAAAAAAGAAAAACTTCGACAGGTAAAGATGACCTGTCGGCGATGAATAACGGGGCTGGGATGACGAATGGCGGTGGGTAGCTATTAGCTCGAAGCTGGTTTGGCATTTTTTCCGAACTCCTAATCCTGAATACCTGATGGTCGTTGAACAGACCTTGAAATAGGAACTCTATTCCGCCATCCCCTCTTTTTGCCAAACCCGCAATTTTTCAATGTCCTTTTTTATCGTACTCGAAGCCATGAACAACACCGCCGCCAATATCAAACAAAGCACTGGAATGATGTACATGGCTTGATGTAGCCCGATGCCTTTGAACTGCTCCGTCATGGTGCTAGCACCCGCCGCCAACATCGCTTTTTTGGCAAAATGATCGCTCATCATACCGGTAATCACCGGGCCAAAACTAGCGCCCAGTACATACATGGCAAAAAAGTAAAGCGCCATCGCGGTACCACGAAGAGCTGGCTCAATCACATCTTGGATGGAAGCATACACGCTGGCATAGTAGAAATAAGTAAAACACCAACCAAAACCCATCAATAACATAAAACTTACGGTAGCGCCAGGAGGCTGGTTCAAAGCCAAATAAATGCAAGGCGCGGCCAGTAACATACCGATGGCAGGCAACAATAGCTTTCCATTGGCCCAGCGCCGACCCAAATAATCAGCGCCCAAACCGCCACCAACCATGCCTACTACCCCTACGGCGCCCAGTACAATGGAGGAAATATTGGAGGCCTCCTTTACGCTCATCAAGTGAGTGCGCATCAAGTACGAAGGCATAAAAGAATTGATGGCATAGGCATTGAAATTGTGCAAAGCCCCGGAGATGATGATCCACAAAATGGTGGGAATTCCCAATACCACGAGGTAAGGCGAACCCGCTCTTCTCCGGTTAAAAGTTGGGATAATTTCTGCTCCTCCGCGCGCTGGTTCGGGCAAGCGAAAAGCCAAAAAACTCAATATCAACCCCGGAATACAGGCAAAATAAAAGGCCTCGCGCCAGCTATACGCCTGCGCGATGAGTCCGCTGATGCGGTAGCAAAAGAACACGCCAATCGGCAAGCCCAGCATAAAAATGGACAGCGCCAGCGCGCGTTGTCGGGGCGGAAACAGATCCCCCACCAAGGAATTGGCGGCGGGTGCACAACTGGCCTCGCCTACGCCTACGCCTATGCGCGTAGCAAACAACCAGCCAATATTTGGCGCTAATCCCGAAGCGGCAGTCAACAGACTCCAAACGCCAACGCCAATACCCAGCACTTTTCTGCGACTCCAGATATCGGCCAGTCGCCCCAAAGGCAACCCCACGATGGCATAGATCAAGATAAAAGCAGTTCCTAAGGTGCCGAGCATGGTATCGCTCAGCGCCCAATCTTTGCGCACCATCTCGGCAACTGCGCCCATAATCTGGCGGTCGTAAAAGTTCATGGTGTTGATCCCAAACAGAATCCAGAGGGCGAACCAGGCGCTTCGAGGTGCTTTGTTTTGCATAAGTGGCTGATTATGGTAAGGAATTGGCAGCTTTAATGTCCTAAGATAGTTAAAGTTGGGGAAAAGTGGAGGATGGGGAGGAGATTTTGACCTTTTGTGCGATGGGTAGAATAGAATTTTTTAAAAGAAAAAAATGGGCTTGTAGATTTTCCCTTCTATGCGATGGAGATTTTGACCATTTGTGCGATGGGCTTCACCCGTCGCACGGGGGATTGCGCCCTTACAGGGCTTTGAGCATGGTGCCCAGCCCGCCTAGCCATGTAGG
>JBBANM010000080.1:0-20831 GCA_040401995.1 Saprospiraceae bacterium | reverse complement strand
GATGGGCTTCACCCGTCGCACGGGAGATTGCGCCCTTACAGGGCTTTGAGCATGGTGCCCAGCCCGCCTAGCCATGTAGGGGGGCATCTCATTACACTATAAATTTAGGGAAAAGTGGATTATAGGAGGAAATTTTGCCCCTTTGTGCGATGGGCTTCACCCGTCGCACGGGAGATTGCGCCCTTACAGGGCTTTGAGCATGGCGTCCCACCCTACCAGCCCTGTAAGGGCGTCATCCCATAACACAGGGTGCAGCCCTGTGAGACAGGAGAGGGTGCAGCCCTGTGAGAAAAAAGCATGTGCAGCCCTGTGCCTAATCCCAAACATACCGCTCATCGAACTCCACCCGATGCTTTACCAACAAGCCCCGCAGCTCATCCTGAAACACCTGCTTCCCATGATGCACATGCTGATTAGCGATATAAGCACTAACTCGATCCACACCCCGCGGATTAACCGAAAAAGCCGCATACCCATCCTGCCAATAAAAATTAGACAAAGCCGGATCCTGACCCTTCATCCACTTCGAAGAATGAGATTTCACCTCCTCCACCAACTTCATCAGCGCGATCTTTTTCGAGAGCAAACACAAAATATGGACATGATCCACATACCCGCCCACCATGATCGGCTGACATTCCAGCCGCTTACAAACTCCACCCAAGTAGTGATGCAGTTCCTCCTCATACGGCGCAAAAATCAAAGGCTGACGGTGTTTTGTACTGAACACCAAATGAACATAATTTTTCACAAGCGATTGGCTCATAATCAACTGAGGTTTAAGCTAAGTAATAGCCCCTGACTAAAGCAATCAGAAGCATTTCAAACCATCAAAACTGTGAAATTGAAAAATGGCAAAAAATAGGAAAGCAATTGTATAGTGCCCAGCAAAACGAGCAACATGGTGCAGGCTGTAAAAATAACAAACTGGGAATTTAAATCCAAAAAATCAAGTTAAAGAGGTTACTTTAAATTGTACTAATACCATAATGCCTTAGCTCTGAAAAAATGCTCGAACCCGATTTCACCGCCCCCATCCCCATCCTTTTTCACCCCTTGAAACACCACTTGGGGTACCTCCAGTATTTCATCCCCAACAGCACTGATGCCGAATTTTATAAAGCCATCCCCCGCATTGGCGCCTCCCAAATGGATTTGTACTGTGGCGAACTCAGCCCGCATAGCATTGCCCAGGAAATTTTAGCGCAATTAACCACCAGCGGCATAGCCACCGAGCCCGACTTTACCGCCTTTTTGGCCAAACAACAAGGCTATCAAAACCTGACCCTTACCGACGGCTCCGCCTGGACTTTACTACCCGGCGATGACCCCGCCCGCTACATCCACATCCATCCGGCGCGAAACGCCCTGCATTGCATTCGCGTAAAAGCGGGAACCCTCAAAACAGCGCTGCTGATGTTGCGACATGGCTTGACGCCAAAAAGCGAAACCGCCCAGGTCAATACCTTGCGGAAGTCGATTGGCCTTTCGCCGATAAAAGATTTGCAGGACAGCGAGGGGATTGGACGAATTTGGGAGGTTTTGAGCGGATCTGTGTAAGTTGGATTGGCGCCTCCCCTCCCAGCCCTGCAAGGGCGCCATCCACTAACCCAGGGTGCAGCCCTGGGGCAAAAAAAATCGGGCCCAGAGGGCCCACCTTGCCAACCACACGTGCGCCATAGCGCTGCCAATCCCCGCTTTTGCTCGCTTGGGGCGAGCGCGGTGATAGGCCGCACTATAGCGTTTTTTCTTTCTTTTTAGCTCACAGGAAAGCCGGATTAGCAAACCTCCTAACTAGAGGGCAAGACGGAACCCCAAATCGTAGCCGCGGCCCGACGGCGTGTAGTTGCCGCGATACGAGACGCGGCAAAGCCCGGCGGTGTCGCCCCAGCCACCGCCACGATCCACGCGGTAAGAGCCCTCAACAGAACCGTGCGGATTAATTTTGACCAATGGATCGTAATCATCTGCATACCTATCCCAGCACCATTCCCACACATTGCCGCTCATGTCAAATAGCCCCAAGGTATTCGCTTTTCTGGTAGCAACTGGTCTTGTTCTGCTTCCTGAATTATCCCTATACCAAGCCACCTCCTCTATCTCATTACTTCCGCTGTATTCATCATCTTGTTGGTTAGGGCCGCCTCGGGCAGCATATTCCCATTCCGCTTCAGTGGGTAAGCGAAATCCTTTGGTTTTCCAATTGGTCGACACATTTCTACCTTCTATTGTATAAACCTGAGCATACCCCAGCTGAGTGCCTACCCAATTGCAATAATTGGTTGCGTCGTCCCAGCTTACATTCACTGCTGGGTTATTGCCTTCGCTTCCCCAACCAGGTTTTTCAATTGCAACCGAGGTTGCAGAACAAAAAAGACCCCACTGCCAGTAAGTGACTTCTGTTTTAGCCAAATAAAAAGAACTAATAGAAACAGAGTAATTGTCTCGTTTTAAATTTCCTTCTCCAACTTTTACCAAGTTGGACTCAACTGGATAGTAGCGCTCCATCAGGGCTACAAACTTTTCTGGATGGAGTTGTTGAATGGCTGTACGAAATAATTTTTTCCGACCTAAAATATCTTTTGTTTCGCTACCCAATCCATCCACAGTAAGGGCTTTTCCAAAGTATTGGCTGGCCGTATCCAACTTTCCTTTCGCGCTTTGAAAATTTTCCGTTTCGGCATACCAGAATACCAACTCTAGCATGGCAATACCTACTTCTTTTTTTGCCGAATTCAGCGCTGCCGCTTCACGTAGCTTATTCCGGGCATTGGTATAGTCCAATTGTAGAATAAAGCGATCCGCGTCACGTAAAATGGCACGAACTACATCAATTGTCGCTTTTTCCAGGTTAAGCAAGGCTTTTTCGGCTTTGTCTCGTTGTTCAGCGGCTACCCTTTCGTTTTCTTGCGCTTTGCGGAAGTTGCCTTCCGCTATGAGGCGTTGTGCTTCAGTGGCTGTTTTTTCTTTTTTAACCTGCTCTAGAGCCGCTTTTGCTCGTAATTCTTCTCGCTTGGCAAGGGCGAGATTACTATCGGCCAATTTCAAATTACGCTCTGCTTCTGCTGTTTTTTGACGCGCAATGGCCGCATCTCGCTGCGATTGTAATTGGGCTGATTGCGCCAGTTCCCGTTGTTTACGCGCTACTGCCGCGCTATCCAACGCCGCGCCCTTAGCCTGTTCGGCCTGAGTTTGCGCCTGTTTGGCCTTAGTGGCCTGGCTAAAAGCAAAAAAAGTAGCCACCAAGGCAACGGCGGTCAATACCAGCCCCGCTATGGCGAGCGCAGTGGCCCTTCTTCTTTTGCGGCGTTCTTCGGCCAGTTCTTGTTCTTTGGCCAGTTTGGCGCGTTCCGCAGCCGCTAGCGCCTCCAGCGTTAGCCGCTCCTGTTTGGCTTTCAACACCGGCGCTACCAATCGATCGTGCGCCAGCTCGTAGGTGTATCCGCCGCGCAAAAAGGGTTCGGCACGCAGCAGGCGGCTGTTCACCAGGCGCTCCAGCAAGTCGGCATCTACGCCGTACTGTTTGGTGATTTGCGCTTCGTGCAGCGAGAGGCGAATGTTTTCGCCCTCCATCACCAGCCCTTCTTCAATCAGTTTGCGGGCAGCGTATTGGGAGGTATCGTCGGCCAGCGAGGCCAGTTTATCGTGGTAGTAGTTTTCGACAATTTTTTCAAAATCACCCAGGTGGCGGCCCTCAATCTGGGTCAGCCCCTGTTGTTCCACCAGTTTTTCTTCAAAGTATTGGCACAGCAATTGCAGCAGAATGCCCTCCACCCGGTTTTCGTCGTCGGGGTCTTGGAGGTAAGCCAGCAAGGCGCTCAGGGCGCTGGGCGACCAGGTAAAAACAGGGGTACGAAAAACGCCCGGTTGTTTTGCCGGTTCCACAATCGCGGCCTGGGCATCGGCGGGGCGTAGGGCGCGCAGCTCGTACAAATTGCGCAAAATATTGGGCAGGTGCTCCGCCAATTGGTGCAACAAGTGCATGCGGTCGGAGCGGATGGCAAACACGATGCGGGCTTCCAGCGGGGTTTCCAGCAGCTCTTCCTCGCTTGCGCTGATGGCAACGATGTCGCTATCCAACAAGCGGCGATAGCGCAGGGGCAAATCAGTATGCAGGAGTTCGGCCAGCTCCTGGCGGAACGCGCGCACTGCCGCTTCGGGGTAAGAAAACAATTCTTCAAACTGGTCAAAGAGCAATAAGGGGCGGGCGCCGCCATTCAGTTGGCGGTTTTTGGCGCAGCGCCAGAGCGAGTCTTCCTCGGGCAGCAATTGCTGGAGCAGGGGGTGGGGCGTAGTCCCGGCATTAAGGTAAGCCTTGGTGATATCGAGCGGCGTTTCGGTTTTGCCTTCCGTCCAGGCGCCAAACTTGACCACCACGGGTTGAAACACCCCCTCGCTGAGGCAATGGGGCACAATTCCGGCGTTGAGCAGGGAGCTTTTGCCCAGTCCGCTTTTGCCGTACAGCACCACCAGCGGCTCGCGCCGAATCAGGCGATACAGATCCGCGGTATCTTGATCGCGCCCATAAAACACCTCGCTTTGGGCGGTAGTAAACGGTTGTACTCCCGGGTAGCGGTAAGGCAATCCGCTCGGGGAGGAGGTAGTGGGAGCGGTATTAGCCATTGTCTTTGTCTTTTTTGCCCAGCGTTTCCGCCTGATCAATTAAAGCAATCAAGCGTGTCACAATCTGGTTGTGTTCCACCGGCAAATCGCGGGAGTCGATGGTGCCCCGCAGTTCGCGTTGGCGCAGCAAGTTGAATTGGTTGTGCAGCACCAGCAGGTCGTTGGCCAGGATATGGCTCTTGGGTTTGCGGCGATCCAGCAAAACCCGCAGCTGCAACATAGCTTGCGCGGTTTGCGCGTTGGCAATGAGCGCCTTGAGTTCGGCCGCGCTGAGATCCGGCAGGTGCGCCAAAGCGGGATCGGGGACGGGCAGTTTTTTCAATACCCCCGCGTTTTGACTCGCCTGGTACAAATCGGCAATAAACAGCTCAGGATTGCTGGGGAAAAAATTGATTTTAAACTCTTCCGCGTACAAGGTTTGCAGCTTGGGGTTTTGGAATTCTTGCAAGGCCAGGCGCTCCACGTCTTTGAGCTTTTCGGAGTGCATCGACATCACCCGCAGCAGCAGCTGGAAATACCATTTTTCGTAGGGCAACCCCAGAAAAATGTAGCGCTCGGCGCCTTCGAGTTCTTCGCGCAGATCGGGGTGCATGCTGCGCGCCAAAAACATCGATTCCAGGTAATCAAAAAAATCGCTGTGGGTGAGCACCAGGCTTTCCGGCTCTTCAATGTTGCCCATCAAATTGTAGATGAGCGGTTTGTTTTGGGTGGGTTTTTCGAAATGTCCAGTGTGGGGCTTATTGCGAAAGTAAAAATCAGTTTGGTAATCCAGCCCCAGCTCGTCAAAAGTACGCGCCAGGATATTGTCGGGCATCAAGGAAACGATGATGCTAAACGGCAGCTGCGCCAGTTGGGCAAAACGCGCGCTAGTTTCCGGAAAAGGCTGGCTGTAAAAATTTTTGATTTGCGCGGTCACCTTGCGTTTGTGGCTACGGGCGTTGCGAAAAAGGAAAAAACCGTCGTCGTTGTACACTTGAATGAAAGGGTGCTGGGTTTGCTCGGTTTCGAGCCATTTGGCCAAAGCCGTTTCCAGGCTAGCACCGCCGGGCGCTTGGTATACGCCGCTGCCCAGGAAGAGCACGCATTTTTCAGCTTCGAGGCTGTCGATGATTTCGTCCCAATCTTGATCGGTAGAGGCGGTATGTAGGGTTGTAGGCATACGAGGTGCTGGGTTGAGTTGCTGCTGCTGTACTTGCAATGGGATAAAAATAAAATAAATATTGGAAATGTGGTAATGGGAGGGAGTCAGCCTCTTTAGTTTTCTAGGCTTGACTACGTTTAGGTGAATTCGTTCTGCACGTATTGGGGAATAAAATTGCTATCATTCTCTAAAAAAATCGGTATCTTTGGTTTAGAGCAATTCAGTATGGCAAGAGACTTGTACCACGAGACAGTGAAGGAAGCTTTGAGGAAAGAAGGCTGGCTGATCACGCATGATCCATTATATTTAGTGGAAGAAGGAGCAAGTATCGATTATGAAATTGATTTAGGTGCCGAGAAGCTAATTGTTGCAGAAAGAGGACTAGAGAAAATCGCGGTTGAAGTTAAAAGTTTTCTACGGGCATCAATTAGTCACGAATTTCATAGCGTATTTGGTCAATACTTGGTGTATCTGGAAGCCCTTAAACTACTTGCTCCTGAGCGTATTTTACTTTTGGCAATGCCCGATTTTGCCTATGAGCGTCTGCAGGAATATCCATTTATTTTGGATTTATTAAATCGATACCAAGTAAGTTATATAGTTTTTGATTCCACCCAACCCAATATAGTGATATGGAAAAAATAGCCAAACACCAGGCCATTGTCTTGGATTTGTTCAAAGCGTTTGAAAATGATAACCAGGATCAACAAACTTACATCTTGACGGATACCGTTCATCACCACTATCAGGTAATGCGGGCAGGCTGGGACAGCCTCAACCATTATTTTCTGCGGGTAAGGATACATCTGCACATCAAATCAGATGGAAAAGTCTGGATTATGGAAAACCGCACGGAAGAGGATATTGCTGAAATGTTAGTTGAAATGGGGATACCCAAAAATGAAATCGTACTAGCGTTATTACCTGAACATGTTCGGCAGTTTTCAGGGTATGCGGTTGCTTGATATGGGTTGCAACTTTTTCGTTTATGATGTTGCCCACGAAAACATTTTGAAATGGATATGGCACATTCCAACGCCCTAATCAAATAAAAAAAGCCTCCTAATCAAGCGATACTTAGATTAAGAGGCCGTTGTGATCCCGTCAGGGTTCGAACCTGAGACCTACTGATTAGAAGTCAGTTGCTCTATCCAGCTGAGCTACGGGACCAAGTGCGTTGTGGTCAAAAACGGTGCAAATGTAAGATTATTTTGGAATTTATTCAATGTCTTTATTTTAGCCCTCAGATTATTTTCTTATCTTACCCTGAAACTTTGCAACCTGCCGTCTGTTTAATTGGTTACCCTTTTGTTCAAGTTAAGTGATGGAAAAATGCGCATCAACATTTTGCCTGATGTACCTGGTTCCTTCGCTTGTAATCCCATACCCATGTTCCAGAAGTACCTTACTTGGCTCTTGCGGCGCAAACGTTTCTATTTTTCCTTGGTCCTGATTACTGGTTTGATCCTGATCTATGATGCTGCCACTGATCGCGTGGGTGACCGCGAATTTGTGCGCCAACTTTCCAATAACCCCTTTGGTTATCGCGCCGAAGCACACCGTTTCTGGAAAGACGGTCGCCGTATCCGTTACGTCGAAATCGGCAACGATCACCAACCGCTAATTGTTTTTATCCATGGCGCTCCTAGCTCTTCCATTTTTTGGGAAGAGATGATGGAAAACCGTACCCTGCTCAAAAGCGCCAAACTTCTGGCCGTTGACCGCCCCGGTTATGGCTATTCTGGCTATGGCCGCCCGGAAACCTCAGTCAAAAAACAGGCAGAGTTGATCTCCGTCATTCTTAAGGAAAAACGCAAAAAACATTCGGTCATAATCGTGCACGGATCGTCTTACGGCGGCACAGTAGCTGCGCGACTAGCCATGGATTACCCCGAATTGGTCGATGGTTTGTTTTTACAGTCAGCATCGCTCAAACCAGGTGCTGAAACCACTTTTGATATCTCCTACCCTACTAATCACTGGAGCTTGGCCTGGCTGGTACCGGGTTCGCTGCGCACCGCCAACGCCGAAAAGTTGTCGCACCGCCAGCAGCTCAACGACATGGCCAAAGGCTGGGATCGTATCCGCGCCAATTGCATCATTTTGCACGGCAAGGCCGATCGATTGATCTTCCCCGAAAATGCCAGCTACGCTTTTGAAAAACTGCGCAATGCCGCTTCGGCCAACCTGACCTTCATTCCCAATTCCAAACACGATTTGCTGTATACGCAAAATCCATTACTAGTGCGTTCTTTGATCCGTTTGATAGATTGTTGTATGCTCAGCAATGGATCGGTTTTGGCAAAAAGATAATTGGAGAAGGTAGTTTTTGAAAAAGTTGTATTTATGTTGCGCTAGATAGATCGCCTTCGGCGACAAAATAAATTTCAGCCACAAATTCCACAAATTTTCACAAATTAGGACACAAACTGGCGTTTGTGCACCCTTCCCGAACAGCGTTCGTGCTTTAATTTGTGAAAATTTGTGCAATTTGTGGCTACATTTTTTAAAACCACTCCATCGAAGATGAGAGTGCTTAACTTTTAAAATACAGCACTAATCGCCTTCAAACCTCCCCGCATATGAGCGACGTAAAAATCGAATCTTCTTGGAAAACGGCTCTGGCTACTGAATTCGAGCAACCTTATTTTGCGGCCATCAGCGCACATCTGAAACAAGAAATTGCTGCCGGAAAAACTATTTTCCCGCCCGGAGCTTTGATTTTTAACGCCTTCAACCTCACGCCTTTTGATTCGGTAAAGGCAGTGATTTTGGGACAAGACCCCTACCACAATCCCGGCGAGGCCATGGGTTTGTGTTTTTCAGTGCCGCGTGGCGTGCGTGTCCCACCTTCTCTGGTCAATGTGTACAAAGAATTAAAAGCCGATCTGGATATCCCCATCGCCAAACACGGTGATCTTACCAGCTGGGCTACTCAGGGGGTGTTTTTGCTCAATGCCATGCTGACGGTGGAAAAAAACCAGGCGGCATCTCACAAAGACATCGGCTGGCAGCATTTTACCGATGCGGTCATCCGCACTTTATCGGCTGAGCGGGAAGGACTTGTCTTTTTGCTGTGGGGAAATTTTGCTAAGAAAAAAGCCGCCCTGATTGATGGGCAAAAACACTTGATTCTGGAGTCGGCGCATCCTTCTCCACTGGCTGGGAATGCATTTTCGGGTTGTAAACATTTTTCCAAAACCAATGCTTATTTACTGGAACATCAGCAAACACCTATCAATTGGCAGTTGCCGGAGTAGAGCCATAGTTCATTTTAGCATGCTTAAAACGATCAAGTGTGTAGGTAAAAGAGCAACTTCTTTTCACCTCTGAAGCTGTTGTGATTTTAAAATTCACCACAGATTCACAGATTCTTATCGCCTGCGGCGTAAGCACGATTCCACAGATTTGGTGAAATCCAATCTGTGGAATCGTGCTGGTGATGACATCACAAGAATCTGTGAATCTGTGGTCGATTATCATTTGATCTATTCGATTTTATGTGTCAAAAAAGATACAATCCTAATTTTAAGATTTTTTCTATGTTCAAAACTTTTCAGCGTTGAGCTTAACGCGATAAGCATAGACTTTCTCCTCCAAAACAGCAATCAACAAACCACTCGGCTGAAGTATCCCGCCCGCTGTAGCCGCAATGGGAAAACCAGTCACCGTGTTTCCTTTTTCATCCAATAAATACAATACCTGTTTTTTCCGCGATCCTACGCCCAGCAAAGCTCCGCCTCTGTTTTTGCTTTGCGCCAAAAAAAGGGTATCCATCGCTTGTGGGAAGCTGCGATTAAAATCGGCGATATAATTCGAGCCTTCGTAGTGGTGCAACGTCAATTGTCGAGCGACTAAAGTGAGGTAATCTTTGCGGGCGTCGCCGATCACATCTTCCAAAAGCAGCCGCGCGCCTTCAGCGGGAGCAGTCAACCCGCTGGCCAGTCGAAAAACCTCGCCTTTGGGATCAATGACCGCCATTTTTAATCCGCCTTCCAATGCCACGGCGCGTTTAGCGTTTGGCGTCCATTCCAGTGCCAAGGGGCTATCCAGCGGCAAAGTCAGCTGCAGCGGTGGAAAATAGGTTTCGCAGTTGTGATTGGCTACTATCACAACACCATCAACGTTGAGCATAAACACAAAATCTTGACCGTCGCTTTGGGTAAATTGCACCGGAAATCGCAAAATGCCCACTTCCGGACCCGGGTTCCAAGCCGGCAATGGGAAGTTTTTGTGGTCAAAACCGTACACCCGACCGTTAACTGCGGGAATAAAAAAATCGAGGTTAGCGCCCGCCACCGTGAGCCCGGTGGCAGCGCGCACTCGCAAGGGAAAGGGAAAATCGATGATCTCCCGCCCCTGTTTGTCAATACAATGAACTTGCGAGGCCGTATTGAAAAACAGCTGTTTTTCGCCATCACTAAAATAGTCAATGGTGGCTATTTCGCCCAATACTGCACCTTCCAGCGGTTTGCTCCAGCGTAGTTTTCCTTGTTCATCCAATAGTTGCAAGGCGTGATCACCGGTTTGCACACCGATGCTGCGTATGTCAGATAACAAAAACAAGCGTTGTACATCCCCACCCGACAAAGCGGTTTGCCAAACCCGCGCAATAGGTGGTAAATCTTGCGAGGTGGAAAGAACCTGCTTCAAGCCAAAATACCAGTCTCGACCTTGTAAATCTCCTTCTACAAAAAAATCCGTGGGGGGCAGTGGCCGGCCGTTGACCAAGTTAATGGCGGCAGCAATCCGTTTGCTCATTTGGCCTGGGAATCGAAACAGAGCTTTGTTGCTTGATGGGCTAGCGTACCTGTTAGAACTGCGCGCCAAAACATTACCTACCACAAAAGCATCGATCCAACGCTCCAAGGCCGCTGGAGAAGGACTGGCCAATACGCAACCTTCCGCTAGGGTAAACGACAAATTGGGCCAATTTTGTTGCCCATAGGCCTGAAAAGCCTGTTGTAAACTCGCATCCAGCACTTGGCGAATCACAAAAGTCTGGTAGTCGCGGCGCTCTAGTTGTCCGTACTCTGAAAGATAAGCCTTTAAGCTGCGCTCGGCCGCTGTGCGATCTTTCCAGGGCAGAACCAGCACGGCGTTTGGGTCGCCCGCAAATGCGCCTAGGAGGGGTTGGCCGATTACCCAGGGGGCAAAGTATTTTTTCCAACAGCGTTGTGCGGAGGCATCGGTTTGAGCGGGATCGGTCAGCAGCGGCATGAGCCATTCCAAATCCAGCGGGATGTTGTTGCTGAGCTGCTGCCAACCAGTAGTGCTTTTGCTTGGCCAGGGTTGCCAGGTATCGGCCAATTGGGCGTTTCCTTGATAGGTCCCATCGGCGGTTTTGCGGAGTAAAAGACTGGAAAAAAGCTGCGACAAAACATCGCTCGTACTGGGCTGAAGTTGCATGACGATGCCCACTTGGTCTTTCGGTAAATTTTTCAAATGTTTAGGCCAAAACCGTTTTTGCGATGATTCTGAGGCGCGAATGGCTTCCTCCACCAAAAGCGCGGAATGCGACAACAATCCTTTGTTTTTGATGCGGGAAAAACAATAATCCGTACCCGAAGTCGAGGTCCAATGGTACAAGGTATGACGGTGATAAAGCGTTGTTCTGGAGCCTTTTACCTGCCAGCGTTGGAGCAAAACCGTGGGGTCAGACAGCGCGGCGTTTTGCCATATTGCCAGCCATTCATTTGCTTGTGCGGAGATGGGGGCTTGTATCAATAAGCTCTGAGTGGGTTTACTGGTTTGAACCAATTTCCACAAATCGAGCCCGGATGCGGAGGAGGCAGTTAATTTAAAATCGGGGCGCATTACCGCAATGGCCTGTTCAGGGATAAACGTCTGAATCCCTTTTTGGGTAAAAAAATAGGCGCAAACCACGGTGAATACCCCCAAAAGGGCCAGTATTTGCCCTTTCTTCAGCAATTTATTGTCATTTTTTTTGAAAAAAACCCTTGGATATGCCATTATTCCTATCTTTGTTTTAATATGTAAATAAATTACTTCATAGTTGAATTATTGATATTTCTGTTCCTAATTCCCACATTGATATAAAAATAAAGTGTTCAAACCGATGACCAGCTGTTGATTCAGTGACAGGGTTTTATAATTCAAATTCTACTAACAATGAGAAAACGATTTCTACGAATTGGCGCTTTTATGGGATTTGTTTCGGTTGCTATCGGCGCTTTTGGAGCACACGGCATCAAACCATTGTTGGATGATAATCAATTTACGGTTTTTCACACTGCTGTTGAATACCAATTTTACCATACCTTCGCTATCCTTTTTGTTGCTGGGTTGATGCATTTTGGTCGTAAAAGCATGCTAACCTACGCAGGTACTTTTTTTACAATCGGGATTGTGTTTTTCTCCGGCTCTTTGTATGCCATGAGTTTCGCCAGCATCATCAAGCTGAATTTGAGCATGTTAGGGCCGGTTACCCCGCTGGGCGGGCTTTGTTTCATCCTGGGCTGGGTTTGTTTGTTCCTCTCTACTTTTATGGAATACGATCGCCGTTATAAGGACGAAACGGGTAAATAGTCGAAATAAATTTATTCCGATTTTCCGCAAAATAAAAAAACAAAAAGAGCTTCCCATTGCACCAAAGCAACTGGAAGCTCTTTTTTTTCTAGCCAATTCCTAGATGAATGAATTATTTCTCATCTGTAGTCCAAACGTCTTCTTCGTCTTTCCGGCGGCGGTTGCGCCACCAGTAAAACGCTACGCCACCCACCAACAAGTAAGGCGTAGCCAGCATATACAGAATACCGGCATTCAAACCTTTTCCTTGTGAACCGCCGTTTTTCATGTTGCTTTCGGCGCCAATTTTACACATCGGGCATTGTGCTTGAGCAGTTTGTGGTGCAGCAAAAAAAGTCAATGCCGCCCAAACAGAAACTACGGCTACCCATCTTCCTATTTTCATGTCTTCGATTTTTTGTTCAAAAATAAATAATCTTTCCTGGGATTGCAATCCTATTCAAAGCTTAGACGCCTATTTTACAGAAAACCCACGCTATTTATACCGACTACTAATAATAAGGCATCAGCATCAAGTAACAAATAGGGCCAGTAATCGCCACATATAACCACAGCGGGAATACCCAACGCGCCATTTTTTTGTGGCGATCAAACTGATTGGTAAAGGCCCGGATAAACGTAAACAATATAAACGGTAAAATGCCTGCCGCTAAGGTGATGTGCGTGATCAACAAGATCAGGTAAAAACCTCGGCTACCGCCCACCGCTAGCTTTTCAGCAGCATCCACTACCCCATCGTGATTGGCATCGCCATACAAAGTTGCTGGTGCAGTAAAATGATAAGCAACGTAAGAGAGCAAAAACAAGATGCTCAATCCCATTGCTACATAAATGGCTTGGCGGTGTTGGGTTACTTTTTTTTGCTTGATAAAATACAAAGCAACCAACAGCACCACGGCGGTCAAGGCATTTAAAGTAGCGTGAAAAGGGGGCAAAAAACCCAAGTTAACGCCAGCCGGTAAAGTAATCTTCACCTGTCGCATCAATCCTACCAACAACAATACTGCGCCAGATACAATCCAGGCGCCGATGTTTAATTTTTTAGCCAACTGTACATTTGGTTCCATGAATAAACCGCTGATTATGATGATCAAAACTGAAAAATCTATAAAATTGAATTAGAGCTTGTTCAGGATTCTGTTCGATGGCGAAAATGAGCTAAAATTTACACCAATGAGGCACAAAAGGCGGAGTGTAGCAGCGCTACATGAGCATTTTTGTAACGAAATTGGGGTGAATTTTGGCCATTTGTAGCTCGAAGCAGAATCCTGAACAAGCTCTTAAAGCTTATTATTTCTCACGCTCGCGCTTGAGGATTGCGTTCTCCCTTTTTTCGATTGGCAGCAACAAAGCCAAGTGTTCCACCAAGCGGGCATATTGACGTCCTTCCCGCAGGTCGTAAACTTTACGCACCATTCCTTTGGTATCTGCTAATGAAAAATAGGGGGTTATCGCACCAGTTGCCGGCAAGTGATAGGCATTCATAATAGTTTGATTATAAGGCAAGTAAAAGACCTGAGTAGGTTCATCCAGTTCTTGGGAAGTAGCGAATTTTCTTACCGCTGCGGTATCTGCTGGTTGAACATACAACAGAAAAAATACGTCGGTTCGGTCATCAAACTGAGCATGCAATTCTTTTAGGTTGCTCAAAACGTTTGGAGTATTTTTGCTGGCCGTTAAATCAACAGTTCCAACTACCAGCAGCTTTCCCTCGACGTCGCTAGTACGTAGGGAGTCGCCCTGTAGTGTAAGCGCCTTGTAGCTAGGAATTGAGCCCAGTTTTTTCAATTCGGCCAAAGCTTTCCGATGGTAATCCAACCCGTTGCTCAAATACACCCAACTAATGGCCGGGGTAACAACCAAAAGAATAAAAAGCGCTAAATACTGAATCCATAACCGCATAATGTCTTGTGCTTTTGTTGCTGTAAAGAACAGCAGTTTTGGCCAAATGTTGGTCAATCTTGTGTAAAACAATGGAAATAACTCCTGGCGCGGTGATTCATTGGTCTTTTTGGTACATGAATAAGTAAAAAACGAAGGAGGCGACCCTATCACTAAGGCCGCCTCCTGATAAAAATGTGTATTGGATTGGAAAGAATCTTGGCGATTAGTATCCCGCGTTTTGTACCAAATTTTTATTGGTATCAATTTCCCGTTGTGGAATCGGCAACACCAACGCATTGTCGTTGAATGCCTTACCGCCTACACTCAATTTGTTGCGTTTTACGTCGTACAATTGGTTGCCTTCAAACGCCAATTCTAATTTACGCTCGGTCAGAATTGCGGCTAAGGTTACGGCAGTAAGTGCAGGCAATCCGGCACGGGTACGGGTTGCATTGACATCACCGAGTGGAGCTGCACCAGTTGAACTGTTCAAACGCACATTGCATTCTGCTCTTGTCAAGTGCATTTCTGCCAAACGCACCACCAAAACATCCGCAAAACGATCTAGGAATTTTCTGGTATAGGTATTGGTACCTGCCTTGACAAAAAACTTCCCACGTACATCGGCAGCGTTGTACAAATCCAAATGCTTGGTCTGTACGCGCATATCCCCGCGACCTTGGAAAGTAGCCGGAGCGTAAAAGGTGTTCATGGCATTGCTACCATCTTGATCAGAAACGGCAATGCGGAAAATGATTTCATTGCTGGCGCCGCCAGTAGCAAATACATCGGCAAAGTTGGTTTCCAATTTGCGAATGCCGGAAGTAATGACGCGGTTAGCGGCCGCTAAAGCCAAAGCATAATTTCCTTGGGTCATGTACACCCGGGCAAGCAAGGCGCTAGCAGCAATGCGCGTAGCCCGGCTGGCATCATCATTTGCTCCCGTTGCGGGAAGTAGTGTCTCCGCCTTAGTCAAGTCTTCCAAAATTTGCGCGTACACCGCTTGCACACTGGCGCGTGAACGGCTATCAGCGTCGGAGATAGCACGTGTTGGCGTAGTTACCAGGGGAACTCCCGGATTGACGCCATTGTCGCCATCGCCCCAGGTTTTGGCAAACAAATTAACCAACCCGAAATAGATGGCTCCGCGAATAAATCTGGCTTCACCTTCCACTTGGCCTTTATCGCCTTCGCTCAGTACACTCAAAGCAGAAAGCACGTTATTGACGCGGTTGATCGCGGCATAAGAACTCAACCAAGTAGCGGCAACTTGAGTATTACCGGTGGTAACGGTTTTACGCCACAGTTCATCCAAAGTGGAAAAAGTACCCCCAAAAACGATCTCTCGATCATCGCCCAACAACTCAGAGGTGTACTGAAAACCACCGCCATATACGTTGGTGCTACTCATACCATCATAAGCACCCGTCAAGGTAACTTTTACGTCTTGAGCAGTTGCCAAAGCATTGGTTTCATCGATGCTTTGGGTGGGCTGAATGTCCAATTTTTTATCACAAGCAACTAGCAGTAAGGAAAAAAGTACCACTGGTGCTATATTTTGAAGTATTTTATTCATCATCATTGATTTAAAGTTGAAAAAACTGTTACAAACCGACATTGATACCAAAAGTAATGGTACGAGCCTGGGGTGCTGAATAGAAGTCATAGCCCTGTGCGATGTTCGAAACCACTACGTCGGCGTTTACTTCTGGATCCCAACCGGTGTAATGCGTCCAGGTCAATAAGTTCTGGCCAGTCACGTATACCCGCAAGTTTTGAATCTTCGCTTTAGTCAACAAAGTTTTTGGGAAACTGTAAGCCAAAGTTACGTTGCGCAAACGCACGAAAGTGCCATCTTGAATGAATCGGCTTGAAGGCTGAGCGCCATTATTGAAAAACAAACGTGCTTCCGGCGTTTTGGTGTTTGGGTTTTCTTTCGTCCAGGCATCCAACTGATCCACAGTTTGGTTGTCTTCAAAACGAGCATTAGCCGAAGAGTAACGACCTACCCCGTAGAAATTCAGCTTGTTGCCAAATACGCCATTGAAGAACACTGACAAGTCAAAACCTTTGTAGCTAAAGGTATTGGTGATACCGCCAATCCACTTGGGAAGCGGACTACCCACAACAGCGCGTTTTGCTTGGCTATAAGCACTGGTTGTTTCCCGACTGCCTTCTTTGTCGTTTTTATACCAAAGTGCATTACCATTTGCTGGATCTACGCCGGCATATTCAGCCGTAAAATAAGTACCAAGCGGTTGTCCTTCTACCGCGCGACTCATGTTACTCAGACCGCCTTCAATAATTTGGCCCTGTAGGTCGGTGATTTTATTGCGGTTAGCTGAAAAGTTGATGCTGGTTTTCCAACGGAAAGCGCCTCTTACCACATCGGTATTCAGTACCAATTCTACCCCGCGGTTAGTCAACTTACCAACGTTGCGTACTTGGGTGGAAAAACCGGTTGTTCCAGGTACGTTTACATTCAACAGCAAACCCGAAGTTTGTTTGTCGTAGATATCAATTTCTCCTGTTAAGCGGTCGTTGAACAAACCAAAGTCAATACCTCCGTCAAATTGATCGGTAGTTTCCCAGCTCAAAGCAGGGTTGGCCAACTGTGATGGGCGTTGTCCGGGGCTTCCGCCATAGTTTGCATCACCGATAAACAGACCCAACTGTGGGAAGTTACCAATTTCTGCATTACCCGTACGACCGTAGCTGGCACGTACTTTCAAGAAACTAATGGCATTTTTATTTTTCAAAAACCCTTCTTCTGATACAATCCAGCCCAAAGAGGCAGCTGGGAAGAAACCATAGCGATTTTCTCTACCAAAACGAGTAGAACCGTCGCTACGCACACTAACCCCAAAGAGGTATTTGCCAGCAAACTTGTAGTTGGCGCGGGCAAAATAAGACAAGAAACGGAAGTCGGTTTGTGATGAGCTACCATCGGTTTTGCGGGCAGCACTCGCAATGGTTTTATAAGCATCAGAAGGAAAATCCTGACCTTGAGTGAAGTTAGTTTTGGTTTGCGATTGCTGATAAGACATACCAGCAGTCAAGTCAATCAGGTTTTTTCCTAAACCTAAGTTGTAAGTGAAATAGTTGTTCGTGTTGTAGTTTTCAACGCGAGTAAAAAGGTTGGAGCCCTCACCGCCTGGCGCGCCAGAGTTGCGCTGAGTTTTAGAGTTGGAATACAATTCTTCCTGCTGATCCAAAAGATCCAAAGCAAATTCTGTACGAAACTTTAAGCCCTTTAAAATTGTGGCTTGTGCATACGTACTACTCAAGTTGCGGTGCGTAGTGGTGTTGTAAATCAAGTTTCCGATGTTGACAATCGGGTTATAGTAGTAAGGCAAGTTGATGTCGCCAGGAGGCGTTCCAGTTGGCAAACCGGTGTTTGGGTCGGTAGCTGGAGTAAATGGAGAAAGCGCCACCATCTGAACGGGATTATCAAAACTGGTATCTCCCGACAAACGCTTGTTTAGCGAGCGACTCAATCCCAGGTTTGCACCCACTTTCAGCCATTTTGTAGCCTGATGATCAAGGTTGATACGACCCGAAATACGGTTAAGCTGATTACCAATCAAGATACCTGACTGATCGAGGTATTGTCCGGAAATGTAAAAAGTTGTTTTATCATTTCCGCCCGAGATATTCATGTCGTGTTGTTGCATTGGCGCTTTTTGGTACGCCAAATCGCCCCAGCGGGTATCCACTTGTTGCGGTGTTCCTACTGTTCCTAAGCCATATGTTTTAAAAAAGCCTTCCATATAGGTGGTGTAAGAATCAGGATCGGCAGCATCATAGCCATCAATGCGGTCAGAGTTAGCAGCCGCTTGACGGTACAATTTGAGGTACTGCTCGGTATTCAAGAATTCCACTTTTTTGGTCGGTTTGCTGGTACCATACTGATAGCCATAAGTCACCGCGGTACGACCCGCTTTACCGCGTTTGGTAGTCACCAAAACCACACCATTGGCAGCACGAGCACCATAAATAGCTGCAGCCGAAGCATCCTTCAAAATTTCGATGGACTCAATGTCTTGCGGGTTGATATCGGTCAACGGGTTGGTGGCGCCGCCAAAAGATCCCAAGTTGTTTTGAGTAGCCGGTATTCCGTCAATAACCATCAGCGGCTCGTTGGATGCCGATACGGAAGATTGACCACGTACGCGGATTTGTACAGCTTGACCTAGTTTACCGTTGCCTGCAGTGATTTGCACCCCGGCAGCCTTTCCTTGCATGGCTTGGTCAAAACTGGTTACGGGCATGTTTTTAATGTCCTCGCTGCGGATTTTAGCGATGTTGCCGGTCAATTCCCGCTTAAGTGCCGTACCATAACCGGTTACGAGCATCTCATCGAGGTCGATACCCGGAGAAAGCGCTACTGTTACGTCGGTACGGCCTTTTATTGCCTCCTCAAGGGTGGCAAAACCAGTGTAGGAAATAACCAAAGTAGCATTTCCATCAGCATTAATTTTGAAAGCTCCATCTGTTGAGGAAATCACCAAGTTATTGGTTCCTTTCACCATGACGCTGGCGCCGATCAAAGCTTCGCCATTTTTGTCGGTAACTTTACCACTGATCTCTTGTTGCCCGAAAGCCACAGTAGCCCCTAGCAGGAGCAGTAATAAAGTAAAAAAATGTTGTTTCATACTAGTGATGTTAAAATGATTGAAAGTAAAATCCAGTATAGTCATACAGGTGTTAGACCCGCATTACTCAGTTGTTGGTTTGCGATCGTAAAAAAATGGGATTAAATGTTTAGTAGCGAAAAGCGTTTAGTAACGAGGTTTGGTTTTGCGACAAGCAGCTTACTTATCACAAATTCCGAGGAATTGACAGGAGCGTTTATTTTTGATTTAGGACTAACTATGCCTTAGATTTAGGCTCTTCGGTTTACTCGAATGTTAGCATAAATGATCAAAATGGACTGAATAAAAAGCAAAGAACTTAACTCAAACAAAAACAGCTACTTAGCAAATAGCAACATACCTGTTTTATTAAAAAATTAAAAGTAAGCGACTTTCAAATTTGATAGGCTAACTTTTTTATAATCAGCAATGATAAACTTTCATTTTGAAAAAATGTTCACGATTTCATAAAAAAATAAGCTCTTGGAGAAAAATGTCGAGTTTCTGACAAAAAAAGCACCCGCAATCTTTCCGCTAACTTAGCCTTAGCGGACTTCTTCCACCGAGTCAATTTTTATTTTGGAGGCAAAAAAAACAGGAGCCATGTTACCATAAGCCCCTGCTTTTTTATCTAATGATCTAGATTAAAACTATCTATTTACCACCACCATCTTCTTAGTGCCAATAAAGTCTGGCGTTTAGAGGGTGTAGTACAACACACCCGCGGCCTTCAAATCACTCTGTTTGATCGTCACCTGATTCCAACCTTTGTTGTAATCGGCTTTTAAACGGTATACAATTGATCCTTTGGCATCTCTGATTGTCAGGCGGCCTTGGGTTGCTTGGGGTAAGTAGAAGCTGATCTACGTATGAAAGAATGTTCAGTGAACATTACATTGATAATTGACACTTTTGCTATTGGTTAATACTCCTCGCTACAAAGCGAATAGCGGACTTTCACCGCCGTGCCTGAGCCCATCTAGGCGCACTAACAAAAAAGGATCTAAACCATGAAAGATTTAGACCCTATAAATTAGAACGCTAATAACAAAAATGTCTTTAAAAAGGAAAGAAGCAAGGGCACAGAAGTAAACTCCCTTAGTCCTTGCTTTTTCAATCAGCTCTTACGTATTATTGATTTACTATCACCATTTTCTTGGTGGCAGTAAAGTCTGGCGTTTCGAGGGTGTAGTACAACACACCCGCGGCCTTCAAATCACCCTGTTTGATTGTCACCTGATTCCAACCTTTGTTATAATCCCCTTTCAAGCGGTACACTATCGATCCCTTCGCATCTCTGATCGTCAGGCGGCCTTCGGTTGCTTGGGGCAAGTAGAAGCCAATCTGCGTCTGATCCGCAAATGGGTTTGGTGTGTTTTGCAACAACTCGGGTTGGTCGTTGATCACCACTGGCTTGGTGTAGCTTATCGCTACGCTTAGGTAATCACCCCCTTCTTGGTAGGCTTCATTGGCAGTGTAGCGTGAGCTAATCGTCAAGGCTTCGCTCAACTTCGCGGCTCCTTTGCCTTGCAGGTGCATGGTGAACAGGATCGCATCGTCGTTTTCTTTGGCGCCTTTGCGGTTCCAGCTCGTCGTGATGATGCCTTCGCGTTGGAAGATACCGAAGTTCTCCGCTTTCGCTACGCCGTAGTCGATGTCCAGCAAGTCTACTTTATTGCGATCCAATTCCAGCGTAAACTGGTACCCTTCGATCGTTTTCAGATCTTTGGCGCGGATTTCTACTCGGTACTCTTGGCCACCTTCGATGCGTTGTTCTTCGGTGCTCAGCTCCAACTTGCCTGCTTTACGTGGCTGGGCTGCTGCTGCTGAAGTTGGACTGGCATTGCCATTCACATCCCCGATTTTCACCGCTACAAAGTCAGCATTGGCTTTACCGTTCAAGTTGTTGATGCTTGAGATTTCTGGGAAGCTTTCGCTCCAAGGGTTGCTTGGGTTCGGGAAACGGTAAGCCGCATCCACAAAGCGCCAGCTCGTATTGG
>JBBANM010000079.1:0-32689 GCA_040401995.1 Saprospiraceae bacterium | reverse complement strand
GAAGTGCAATATCGGATTTTATGCTGATTGAGCGTTTTGATGCGTTTGCCCTATGGATTGCCCAAAAATTGAACCCTAAGAAAAAAATAAAAAGGACATATAAGTAATTAGCACTGAGTTTTGGTGTTGTTTTCCCAAGTTTTAGCCCATGCCATTGCTGCGTTAAGCTGTCATTCTCATCCCTGGATTCAATACACAATTAACTTTTTCATTACGCTATCTGATCCAATTTTTAGCTGATAAAAATAATTGCCAGACGGAAGTTGAGCAAGACTGACGGTTAACTGATACGTTCCTGGAGAATAATATTTGTTTTCAAGATTTTCAAGCCATCTACCGCTAGCATCCAAAAGATTGATGACGACATTACCTCCAGTAGGCGCGGCAAATTTGATGGTGGTAAAACCATGAAATGGATTAGGGTAGTTGAAAGTTTGGTCTAGTGTATCTCCAGTAGGGTTTTGCCCGCCTGAAGTTGTTTTTTTGAATATTGGCAAAATTGGGAATTTGTTTTTTAGTACCAATTCAGGATTAGGTAATTCGAACCAATCTTGCAAAGTACTAGCATAAACTGCTCGGAAATCGTGTTCCATAGGTATGTCCTCAGAAACGTTCAATTGGTCTTTTACTTTAGGATTGGAACCTATAATTCCTGGAATAACATTGGTTCCAAAAACAAATAATGGTGCTGCTGCGCCATGATCGGTACCTAGACTAGCATTGGAAGCTATGGTTCTTCCGAATTCTGAGAAGGTCATCCCTGCGACCCGATCATCGATGCCCAGTTTTTTGAGATCGTCCTGAAAAGCACCAATTGCTTCTGAAACTTTACCAAGTAATTCGGCATGACTGCCCTTGGATGAGCCCATTACTGCATCAACTTGGTTGCTGTGAGAGTCAAACCCATCAAGCGTTACAATATAGACAGGGGTCTTGAGCCCGCCACTAATTAGCTGGGCTACAATACGAAGCTGATCTGCCAGGTAATTGTCCTTTGAAGGATATTTTTGGGAAAGGTTTTTCCCCTTTGAAGCCGCTTTTTTAATGACTTCATAATAAACTTGCGCTTGTTGCGAAATAAGCCTTATATACTCCAACTCGTCGCCAAAAGGAGTACTTGGAGCCTTTTCTACCACATCGTTTACAAATTGATAAAAAGATTCGGTATCGTTAACAGCAAAGCCCATGGGGACAGGATCTCCCATCAAGGCCAAAGATATTATAGAGCCAATTTGAATGGCTAAAGGATCAGGCATATCTGAATTCGGGTATCCCACTGGAAACGCGGGAAACTTGCTTTGTAAATGACGCCCTAACCAGCCAGTTTCTACAAATTTATCTGAATCTGAAGCCGACATCCAGATATCAATAGAGCGAAAATGAGAATAATCTTGATTGGGGTATCCAACATTTTGGACAACCGACAACTTGCCCTCGTCATATAGAGTCCGCAGATCGGTCATGGCAGGATGAAAACCATTGGATGGCGCCCCTTGAATCCTTAAAATTTCCTTTTCTGGGATTAAGATGTTTTTACGCAGTTTGGATAAATTGCTGTATTGATCCAGTGGAATAAAAGTGTTCAGACCATCATTGCCCCCAATCAATTGGATGAGTACCAAAACACGATCACGTGGATTACCATTAGCTGCTAAAGCATGTAAAAACGGAATCCGTGGCATCGTATTCATCGAAAACCCCTTGAAAGAGAAAGAAGCTGCACTTGAAGTTAATCCAGCATATTGAATGAATTTTCTTCTGTTTACCATCGGTTAGTGTGGTTATTGGGAATACGATTAAGACAATTGGTATTCAGGCAAATTCAATAAGTAACGCAATAATTGGGTAAATCTTGATTTTACCGTATCGGCAACCATTTCATCGTTCGGATTAGCGATATATGCGTTCCATGCTGTCGTCCAGTAATCATCGGTACGTTCGCCACTCAATAAAATATTTTTCAGGAATGCTTTTTTGGCTTTCGAAAAAGGTATTGGAGTGAGCAGTTTCAATAAGTCTTCAATCAAAAGATTTGGGTCTTCAGGATGGTCAAACTGTTTGGCAAAAGCAAGGTGATCTACGCTAATTTGGGTATCGCCTGTATAGATGGCATCCAAAATTATGTTGTCGATGAACTGACTTCGCACCCGGATGGTGTCACCCGTAATCCACATGCGGTAGTAAATTGGAGATTGCCGAAAAGCTTGCCAACCAGCAACATTGGGCGGGTCGCCAATGATCATTGCCATATCTGAACACCGGTAATTTAGGGTGTTTAGTAGATCCCACTGGTTTAAAAAAGGCGTGCTGGGAACCGTCAAATTGAAATTACGCATCAACCCAGCCACTAAGTCAACGGGTGTTTTAATATAGCAGCCTTTGTTTAGGGCATCAAAAAAATGTTCACTCTTGAAAAGGGTTTTCAGAACGGGCAGTATTTCAAAATTGTTGTCGCGTAATATTTTAGCCAGCGGCTCGATGATGGTACTTTCTACCTCTGCGTTAATTTTATAATACACAAAAAATCGGTAGATTTTGCGACACACATGGAGAGACACTTCAGGGCGTTTAAAAATGAGATCCAAAAGCGTATCTAGTTCCACTTCTGCATCCTGATTACCAACGATAAGGGCATTGTTGTAAAATTTTGAAAATTGCTTATCATTGGTATCATGAGCCTCTTTGTCAAGATATACCGAAAGGGCATTATCTCCTTCGTTAACCCGCCAACCGGTAAGTACTCTCGCTGCCGCTACCACATCCATTTCTTGGTACTGGCTTGTACTATCTTTACCTACTGTAAATAATTCCTGAAGTTCGCGGGCATAATTTTCATCAGGCGCTGATTTCTCATTTTCGGCGCCATTTAGAAAATAGAGCATTTGCGGATCTAGCGTTACCGCTTTTACCAATGCTTTGAAATTGCCCAATGCGTATTTGCGCAATAAGCTATTATGTACATAAAGAGCTCGGGCATTGAATACATTTGTTTTGGTAGCAAAATGATTGTGCCAAAACAAAGTCATCTTTTCGGTAAGATTGAAATCTGATTGGATCATGCGATCCAGCCACCAGCCTCGCCAGCTCTCGATTCTGCAAAATTCAATATCCGAGTCATTAGGACTTTTTGCATTCACCCAGGTTTGGCCGGCAGCAACATTGGGATCTTTAATCGGGTTATCGCCGGTTGATCTGTTGTAATTGTTGATTGGCGGAGATGGAGCATTTCTTTTAACCGTAAGTGCAAAATCGACTGCAGAAGTAGCCGACTTAAAAGCCAGAACCTGATCCAACTGCTTTTTCGTGACTCCAAAGGTAATTCGCCGCAACAGATGGCAGGCTTGGTCAATACCCCAAGATCCAGAATAAGGCTTTAGATCGCCGAGTAGTGTAAATTCTACATTGGAAACAATAGGAGGCTCTTGTTTATTAGTGAGTTTTTTAACTTGAATGATACGAGGAGAAGTAAATGAAGGGCTTGGTTTGAAAAATTGTCGTCGGGAAATTTTTCTTTCGGCCATTGAATTCGGTTTTTGATTATAACGCTACAATTGGCTTTTACCCTACTAAGGAACGGTTAAACAATAAGTGCTCACTTTTGCCTTGCTCTTTCACCACCACTCTTCCTATCTTTTTCGTTACAATGTCCCACATTGCGCCTCAAAAGATAGTTGATTGGCGGCAAAATAGCGGTGGCTAAAGCGATCACTTATTATTCACCCGTTCTTAAGATTTTTTTTGTTCGAATAAATTAACGAATTTGCCATTTGGAAAAGGCCAACTATTCTTACACTGCGCTGTTTGGTTTTGGACTCTGTTTCTTTTCCTATTCCTATTGTTAAAATAAAACCAACCTCGTGTCGAATCAAATTCATGAAACTGTATGCGAAGAAAAAACTTTTGAGCACTTATTTCACGTTCACGGGCAAGTGATTCGCAATTTTTTGTACTACAAAAGCGGTTCATTGTCTTTGGCCGAAGATTGGCTGCAGGAAGCCTTTATTAAATTGTGGCAAGAATGCGAGAAAGTATCGGTTGAAAAGGCGCGTTCTTTTTTGTTCAAGGTAGCAAACAACATATTTTTGGATCATGCACGCCACCAAAAAGTGGTACTGAAATTTGAGCAAAAAAGCAATTCCGACTCCATTAATCCAGAGAATCCTCATTTTTTATTGGAAACATCTGAGTTGCATACCGAACTGGAAAAAGCCATTTCTGGTCTTCCTGAACATCAGCGGATTGTTTTTTTGATGAATCGATTTGACGATTTGAAATACGCAGAGATTGCTGAACTTTTGAACATTAGTGTAAAAGCAGTAGAAAAAAGAATGCACGGTGCATTGGTTACGCTCCGGCAAGTTTTGAAATCTATTTAAAAAGAGGTAGGGTAGTCGCGGGTATAACCGTTCTTGTGGTAGTGGAAAAAAAGAAATCGTATTCAATGTTTAGTGATGATACATTTTTAGCAAGGTGGTTGTCAGGTGAATTAACCGACAAAGAAAAACAGGACTTCGAGCAAGATCCTGAACACCAAAGCTATGTAACTTTAATCAAAGATATTGGCGCTCTCAGAGCACCTAATTTTAATGAAGTAAAGGTGTTTAAAGAGCTTCGTAGCCGTCTTTCAACTCCGCAGGAAGCAAAAACTACAATTATCTACTGGGGTTGGTTGCGGGCAATTGCGGCAGTTGTGGTTTTGGGCTTATCGGTTTGGTCGTTATATCCCATTAAAGAAGTCAACGTTACTACCGGCGTAGCCGAAAATAAAAAACTGGTTTTGCCTGATGGTTCGCAAGTTAGCATGCAAGGAGGTAGTGCTTTGTATTACGCGCCAAAACTTTGGAAAAAAGACCGCACCCTGGATTTGCGGGGCGAAGCTTTTTTTCAAGTAAAACCTGGCCGTACCTTTACCGTAAAAAGCAGAGGGGGGCAAATAGAAGTTGTGGGCACTTCCTTTAATGTAGTTGCTATAGGGGACGCCTTGGCCGTACAATGTTTTTCTGGAAAAGTTAGGGTAACTGATGCCAGTACACAGAATCGCCAATATTTACTTCAGCCAGGTGATTTTGTACAACTTCATGCTGCTGAAAACAGACCATTATATTCTAAGTCTACAAATCTTCCCAAGATTGAGCAAGGGCAATGTAATTTTTATGTAGCTTCTTTGGAAGAAGTTTTTGCAAAAATGGAAGCCCAATTCAATGTATCCATTGCCAATAAAGAAAAATACCAATCGCGTAGGTTTACAGGCGCTTTTCGCAACGACAACCTTGAATTGGCGCTAAAAATGGTTTGCATTCCCATGGAACTTCGCTACAGTCTAGAAAATCAACTGGTTAAAATAGAAGACAAGTAGAATTATTTTTTTAGCAAATCCCAATAAATAGACGCCCTTTTCAAGTCTTTGCCCTATTTATGTTTAAACGTTGCAAGCCGACCAAAATAAATTTGCTTTTTTCGTTTTAAGAAAAAAAATATTACTGTTTACTTATTTTTTGGGTAGGGTAGCTCATCCCTAAACCGTTCTACTTCACTTATTGCTTCAACCAATCCGCGTGTTAATTATTGCTATGGGGCGTAAGTTCTTGGATTATGTTATTGATGTACATCTCGCTAATTTTCGCTTTATGATCAAGGAAATCAAGGAAAAGCCAATGAATGAGTTGCCTTTAATGGACACTCAGGAGGGTATCGTGTTGTTTTACCCCAACATTCCCAAAAACGCAGCTCAGGCAGTAACCGAAGTGCTCAACACCCGCTGGATCGGGCAAGGCCCCAAAGTGGATGAATTTGAAAAACGGTTTCAGGCTAAATTTACAGATCCTTGTACCTGTATCGCTGTAGGCTCAGGAACTGACGCCTTGCATTTAGCCTATATTTTGGCTGGACTTGAAGAAGGGGATGAAGTCATTGCCCCGGTTTTTACTTGTACCGCAACCAATATTCCTTTTTTATACATGGGTGTCAACATCGTTTTTGCCGATGTGGATGAAAACTTGAACATTGATGTCAATCATGTTGCCTCTTTAATTACGCCTAAAACTAAAGCTATCGTTTGCGTTCATTACGGAGGTCTGCCTTGTGATATGGATGCGCTATGGGCATTGGGCAAGGAGCACAACATTGCCATCATTGAAGATGCTGCGCATGCTATTGGCGCCAAATATCAGGATAGATATATCGGTAGTCAGAGTGATTTTACTATTTTTTCTTTCCAAGCCATCAAACACATCACCACTGGCGATGGCGGTATGCTGGTGATCAAAGACCGCTCTTTGATCGAAAAAGCCAAACGAGTGCGTTGGTTCGGTATCGATCGCAGCAGCAAACAAAAAGGTATTTGGGAAAATGACATCACCGAAGTGGGGTATAAATACCAAATGAATGATATCGCCGCTAGCATTGGTCTGCAAGGATTAGCAGAGTTTGATGACCACTTGGCTCATCGACAGAAACTTTACCAATTGTATAGCGAGTTGTTGAAAAATGTCAAAGGCATCCGAGTCATCGGTACCGAATACCGCGATCGGGAACATGCTGCGTGGCTGTTGACCGCCGAAGTGGACAAACGCGAAAAGTTAATTACCCACTTGCGGAATCATGGCATCGAATCGGCTCAAGTGCATTACCGCAACGACCGCTATTCTATTTTTGGCGGCCGCATCAAAGGTAAATTCCCAAAAATGGATTCCATTGAGGATCGTTACATTGTACTCCCACTACACGCTAAAGTGACCGAAGACAATGTGAGGTACATTGCTGAAGTGCTGAAAAAAGGCTGGTAGTAATAGGCTGAAGATAAAAAAGAGGTATGGTAGATTGTTTTCTACCGTACCTTTTTTATTTATCTGGCTATAAATTGTAAAAAGCCAGCACCATCCCTATCTTAAAGTCCAAATCAAAATGCCATGAATTTTAGCTACCATAAGGCTACTCTCGATTACGCCCCCACTTTTTCCATCCTAATTCCGTCCTGGAATAATTTGCCCTATCTGCAATGTGCGATTGATAGCATTAAAAAGAACAGCGCTTTTCAACATCAAATCATTGTACACATCAATGAAGGTCTGGATGGAACGGAAGAATGGATACGCCAACAATCAGGAGTAAGCTTTAGCAAAAGTGAGACCAACTGCGGGGTGTGTTATGGATTTAATGCTGCCTCTCACTTAGCCATTTCCGAGCATTTGGTTTTTATTGATGACGACATGTATCTTTGCCCCGACTGGGATCGCTACCTGGTTGAGGAAATTGCGACCCATCAAGATGATAAATGGTGCATCAGCAGCACCATGATCGAACCTTTTGACAAAGGAAATCCTTGTGTGATTACCAATAAACCTTATGGCCTCCACCCCGATGAATTTGAGGAAGAACGTTTTTTAAAGGAATATACCCAATTTGAAAAAGCCGATTGGAACGGTAGCCAATGGTATCCAATGGTTTTACCTACTGCGGTTTATCGTGCAGTTGGCGGATTGAGTACTGAATTTACGCCAGGAATGTACAGCGATCCCGATTTTATGATCAAACTTTGGCATTATGGCGTCCGCTATTTCAAGGGATTAGGAAAAAGTAGGGCCTATCATTTTGGCAGCCGCACTACTGCAAGAGTGAAACGCAACGATGGGCGTAGCACGTTCATTCTAAAATGGGGAATGAGCAGCAACACCTTTTTTCAATACTACCTCCAAATCGGCCCCCAATTTTTGGGAAAGCTTCCTGATACCAACGAATCAGTAGCGTTAGACTGGAAAAAAAGAATTGATCGTTGGAAAGTCAAGCTGCTAAAGCGATTTATCCCATTGCCTTGATAGATTTATAAGAAGTCATTTCGTCCCTGTTTCTATCCTTTTCGTCACAAAACACGTCTTTGATATTACTAAACGCTAATTATTTTTCCTTTAAAGTTTAGACCTAAGAGGGTTTTTGTTCATTTTTGTGAAATGAAGCAGGGGACAATGCAGAAATCCTTTTTACTGATCATTCTTTTTTCATTTTTTTCCATTCTATCATCCGCTCAAACAGCGCTTGAGATTACTGCGCGTTTCAATAATCTACCGCTGGCCAAGGTTTTTTCTAAACTAGAGGGCAAATATCCGCTTTCGTTTTCATATGATAATGATTTGGTCAAAGGCATTGTCATTCAAGCTGATTTCAAAAAACAACACCTCAAATCTGTGCTTCAGACCCTGCTAACGGCACATGACTTGGATTATGAATTGCTGGAGGGGCGCTATATTTTGATCAAAAAAAGGCGGTTACCAACGATCATTGAAAAAGAAGAAACAGTACCCACTACCGCTTTTTGCGGTAGGGTATTGAATGAAGATACGGGCGATCCCCTCATTGGGGCAGTGGTGGCCTTAAAAAGTCGTTTAGGAGGAGCCATTGCCAGTGAAAAAGGTGAATTTCAATTTTCTGCGAAATTTACTCCCCGCGATACCTTATTGATTAGTTATTTGGGATATGAACTGGTTAAAATTCCGGTGTTCCGCTCCGGGAGCAGTCCATGTCGGGATATCTACCTCACGCTCTCCATTCAATGGATGAAAGCTGTTGAAGTAAGGGACTTCGCCACGGATATGCTCAACTACGATACGCTAGGCAATGCCGCAGTTTTTCGACCCGAGCGTATCCCTATTTTACCAGGCTGGGGCGAACCCGATGTTTCTCGCTTATTGCTTCTCCTACCTGGCGTAGCCAGTGCCGATGAAGGCGTTGGCAACCTAAGTGTGCGCGGCGGTACTCCTGATCAAAACCTCATTCTTTGGGATAAAATCCCGATCTATCATACCGGTCACTTTTTTGGATTGTATGACGCGATCAATCCCTATGTTGTCCAAAAAGTTGATTTTTATGGAGGCAACTTTAGTGCAAGTTATGGCGGCAGAACTGCCAGCATCATCGATGTTGCCGCAAAACCGCAATTCAATGATGGCAAATGGCATGGTACAGCAGGTTTCAATTTATTACATGCCTATGGATTCTTGGAGGCGCCCATCATTCGAAACAAACTGCAATTGATGATCGCAGGGCGTCGATCCTATTCAGATTTAGTGCAAAGCGGGACTTATCAAAACCTGTTCAACCAAGTCTTTCAAAACGGGCGCGTTGTTTCAGAAAAAGAAGAAAGGGGAAACCGCGACAGCTCAGCAGTTAGTTGGCAGCCGAATTATTATTATTTTGACGTCAATGCTAAGTGCCTTTGGAATATTAGCAAAGACCACAAGTTTTCTGCAAGTTTATATCAAGGCAAAGACCAATTGGATTACTATTATCGCTACAGTGATCCCAGCTATTTTTTTGCTAGTCGGGATCGATTATCAACCGAAAACTTCGGCTTGAGTACACAATATGCAGGTAATTGGTCGTCAAAATTAAAAGCGGAGTACGCTGTTTCCATCAGTCGGTACCGCAATCAGTACAGCTATTTATATGGCTGGGATCGGGTTAAGCCCAAGGAATACCTTCACCTCCAGTACAATCGTTTGGAAGACATCACAGTTAAGCTCAACCATAGTTATCAGTTGACTGAAAAAAATATACTTTCTTTTGGTTACCAGTTTTCCAGATATGCCCACCAGGTACGTTTTCGAGACATCATTTTTGCTGACCGCAATGCCGATAGCTATTATCGCGATAGCACTACTTCAGGACTTCATACTTTGTTTGCTGAATTCAAATTTAGCCCCAAACCGGATTGGTTATTTCAATTGGGAGTGCGAGAAAACTATTACGAGATTCATCATAAATTTTATCGAGAGCCGCGAATGTTTATCCAATGGGCTCCATCTAAAACACCTTGGCGTTTTCAGGCATCGTTTGGCAAGTACTATCAGTTTCTTTTTCAAAGTTTGCAATGGAATAGTGTAGGGGTAGGGGCGCCATTTTGGCAAGCCTCAAGTAGCGAAATTCCTGCTCAACAAACCTGGCAGGGGGTACTGGGGGTAAAATACGAAAAGCCTAATTTGTACATTCGCGTTGAAGGATACCTAAAGCAGTTAACGGGTCTAACTTCCGTTACCCTAAAATTAAAACAGGAACAGGAAAACCCTTATACTTTTGATGGGACTAGTAAAGCAAAGGGGATTGATTTTTTGTTGCGAAAAACCTGGCACCCCTACAGCTTGTGGTTTTCTTATTCTTTGGGCCGAGTAACACAAAGTTTTCCTGGTTTAAATTTCGATCAGCCATTCTCAGCCCAGCAAGATATACGCCATGCGTTGAGTATTGTAAACATGTTCGCGTATAAGAATTTTGATTTTTCACTAAATTTCAATTATCGATCAGGTCAACCATTTACAGCGCCCGATACTGTTTACCAGGTAGAATGTAGCGAGTGTATAGATGGGGTAACGCAAAAATTAGGATATCAACGCCTGAATACCAGACGGCTAAAAGAAATTGTGCGTGTTGATTTAGGCATCAACTGGAAATGGCGACATCCAGGCTGGGAAGCCCGTATTGGGCTTTCGGTTTACAATTTGCTGAATCGGGTCAATCTGCTGGACAAGGATTTTGTACTCGACCTTCCGCCGATTAACCAACCTCAAATTGGTTCACTGCGGGAGATAAAACGTCGAGCAGCCGGGATTACGCCCAATTTAGTCGTTCAAGTAAGGTTTTAATGGGTAATCTAATCCCTGTCATTTCGCAAATCCATCGATGATTTTTTGTCGTTCAAGCTGGTAAGGCGCCGCGGCGGCCGTTACTTTTGCCACTGTTACAGCGCTAGCAGTGGATGGATGACCGCTTTGCAAAGGCGGCTGGGGCTGATACTCCATCATCAACTGAATGGCATTTGCTACTTCTTCGCCAAACATTTCAGCAGCAATCGACAAACCAAAGTCGATACCTGCCGTAACGCCGCCGCCCGTAATGCGATTGCGGTCTTTGACTACTCGGGCATCAACGGCTTCTACCCCCAATTGTCGCAATAAATCCATCGACAACCAATGTGTTGTGGCTTTGTATCCTTCCAGCAATCCAGCGCGAGCCAGCAATAGCGCGCCCGTACAAACCGAAGTGATGTATTTGGCATCAATTGCTTTTGCGTGCAAAAAATCCAAAAAAACGTCGTCAGATAATTTAGGATTAATACCGGGCCCCCCAGGAACAAACAGGACATCGATGATAGGGCAATCGGCAAAAGTACAATTGGGCAAAATGGTTAAACCTTTTTCTGTTTCTATGGGTTCTAATGAAGCCGCTAGCAGCAATATCTTGGTATCGGGCATTCGTGCGAATACCTCGTAAGGACCGGTTAGATCCAGCTGCGTCAATTTAGGGAACAGCACCATTCCAATGGTTGTGCTCATAGTTGAATTTAAATTTATAGTGAAATGGAAAATTACACACCCATTAGTTGCGATTTCTACGATTGGATTGAGCATTATGCCACCAAAAAACAAGTGGTAACGATTCGCTTCAAAGATGCTAACAATCAAGAACAAACCGCAAGATGTAAAATATTAACAACCTCTACCGCGCCGGATGGCGAATACCTGTTTTTTAATGCTGGCGTTCCATCCATCCGTTTGGATCATTTGATTGCTATTGAAGATCAGCTTTTAGCCAATTTTCAAACTTGTTGAGGTAATTGCGCTACTACTTCTTTGGCTTGCTCCAAATGGCGTTTTTCGTGAACGACAATGATGTCAAAAGCCGCTTTTAAGGTATAAACAATAAAACCATTGGCCGGAGAACCGACCACTTTTTCCAATAAATTCCTGGCAACTACCTCTTGGGTCAGATTTTTTAATTGATCTTGTTGGGCGACAAAGCGCTCCAAAATACCTGCTTCAATCGTTGAGCTGGAAGGTTCCCAAACCGGGAAAGTCTTCATTTTTCTTTTGCGATCGGGTTGAAGTGATGATACCAGAAAGCTGCCAAAAAAACGCACCAAAATGGGTAAACGCCCACTCCAGGGCATGCTATACTTGCCTGCTTTAATTTGTTCCACCAAAGGAAAATAAGATTGGCTGGTAAGGATGAGGTGGTCTAAAATTTGGGCAATGCTCCAAGTTTCGGGATTGGATTTCCAGTTCAACTGCTCAATTGTAAGGTGTCCAAGAAGGGCTTGATAAGCAGTGGTATCCGCATCAATTTGCGGGAGCCAAGGGTTTTCTGTAGGCATGGCTGGTGTGGTTTTAAGTGTTGGCAATGTGGATCGAAAAATTGATGAACAAGCTCTAAGCAAAGGCTTTGAATCAAGGGCGCCTTTTTATGTAAATTTGCAATCCGATTGCAAATTTACATAAAAAATAAGGTTGCCCGATGAATCCATCTTGAGACAACCTTATCTTCCAAATTCAAACTAATTTTTTAGCTAGAACGGAGGCAATTCCATCGTTTAGCATAATCAGTGGCGACCACCGCCGCCGCCGCCGTGGAACCCACCGCCGCCTTGAAAGCCACCGCTGTGGAATCCGCCGCCTTGGAAGCCTCCCCCTGAAAAGCCGCTACTTCGAAATCCATTACCGCCACCAAATGATCCCCCGGATTGTGGACGATACATATTGGTATTTGCGCGATTTTGGCTGAATCCTTGTTGCAGGCGTTGTCCACTTGCTTGGCGATAACCACTTGGCGAATTCTGGTAGTTCATTTGCCTATTACCAGATGGGCTAAAATGGTTGTTGGCTGCGCCGATAAAGCCATTGTTAGCCGAACCATAAACCCGATTGCCGCCACGATGTTCATTGTAATAATTTCCAAATTGGCGGTACAGATTCGGATATCTATTGTAGTATCCCGAATTGAAGAACCAATTGGAAAAACCATAACTTGGGAAACCATAGATACCAGAACCGCCGAAACCGGCATAGTACCCCAGGCCACCAAACCCAAAGCTTCCAGGATACCAAAGTGGCGAACTGTACCAAGAGGGATACCCAAACCAATAAGAATAAGGGTTGCCATAATAATTTGAATTATTGGCATAGTAGCCTTGCTGATAGGGCATGTTATAGCCATTGGCACGGGCGTAAGCTTTGGTCGCCTGATTCAACTCCTGAACCGCTTTAGGGTTATCCTCTAGTTGCTTTTTATATTTTGCAATCTCACGCTGATTTTGCACACTCAGGCTATCATGTAAAACTGATAGCTGATTGTTGATCAAGGTAGGGGATGCAGCATAATTGGCTCCTAAAGCTGACGTTAGTTCAATGTTGTCAGTCAACAGCGACAGTACTTCTGGTAATTGTGATAACTTAAGAAAAGCAGCCTTGGTCGGATCATCAAGATGTTGTATTGACCGTTCAAATTCTTGCTGGGCAAAATTTTGGATGTTGTCTACTTTCACCAAATCTGCCTTTTTTCCACGATACAACTTCCATGCAGCCAATTGCAAATTTGGATCCTGATTCGGTAAAAAGGAATTCACCTCATCCTGTTTGAGTCCACTAGGAAGAAGAACCAATTTGTGCAAAAGGTCGGGGTATCTGGTCAACGTATAAAACCAGGCTTGCTTTTTTTGTCCAAAATTATTGATGAGATTTTGGAATGAGGCAACGGTTTTTGTCTTTGATTCCTGTAATTGCGTCAATACGCCAGGGTACTGACTGGTCTGTAAGATGGCTTGTCTTACATCGGCATTGTAAGGAGCAATGGAGGCGATGATGCCTTTTTCCGTTTCCAGCTTATTCGTTTGTGCCGTTGCAAAAATATTTGTCGCTGCTAAAGTCAAAACGATGAGCAAAAAGCGAAAAACCCCGCTGTTGCTAAGTTTAAAGAAACTTTTAACTTGAAAAAACTGCTTGTTTTTCATGACTTTAAATTTTTAACTCTTTTTGAAAAAACCTTAAAGTCTTAATGAGATTGCTCATTATAACTGGCTATACAACAAGCCAGAAGGAGAAATTATTACAAAAAATAGCTGATTCTTAAGCCTTCAATTTAATATTACATGCCAATGGCAATTGGATTAAAATTCTTTAATCTAAATTTTATATTAATCTGATTATCATTAAATTGGAGTAGAGTGAAAAGGTCCGTTTATTCCTAACAATTTACGGATGTATTGACACTAAAAAAGGGTTGCCCCATCATCTGATCTTGGGACAACCCTTTTATCGGTACAAGCGGAATTTAAAAAGCGCAGAACTATGCGTGAACTGATTCCAAGGCTGGCGCCAAAGGAAAATCAATCGGAATCTGAGTCACACCGTGCAAATAGTTGCTGATGATTTTATCGCCAACGATTACCAAGGTATCCACCAAGTTTTCTTTGTTATAGCCCGCAGCAAAAAATGCTTCGGTGCTTTCTGGTGCTGGTTTGCCGCGGTTTTCAGTTACATCGGCTACGAATTTGGCCAATGCATCCAATTTGGCATCAAAAGAAGCGCTACCACCGCGGATTTCCAAAATTTGATCGTCGGTAAATCCGTTCATTTTTCCTAGAGCAGTATGGGCGCTTTGGCAATAGCGACAGTCGTTTATTTGGCTTACTACCAAATTGATGACTTCACGCTCTTTTGCCTTAATTGATGATTTGCGGTTTTGCAATGCCAAGTAATCGGCAAGTGCGGTAGAGCTATAAGCGATCGTAGCGTATAAATTTGGTACAAAGCCCAAGCCCTTTTCTAGGTTGTCAAAAATAGCTTGATTGGTTTCGCTTACTTCTGCTTTGGTTGGAACGGAAAATTGAGTAGCCATGATGGTATTTTTTTGTGTTTGATGAATCATATTGATTACGACACAAAGATGGGGGCAAAAAAAGCCGGAAAGAATGGCCAGTTTTCCCGGCGGCTTGTCAATTTTTCCCAGTAAAGGAACGGGTGAGTGAAACTTTAAAATCTCCTGGTGGTAACCCGGTTTGTTGCTTGAAAAAACGACTAAAATTGGCCGGATCTTCAAACCCCAATTCGAAGGCGATTTCTTTGGAAGTCTTGTCCGTGTATTGGAGCAATCTTTTTGCTTCTAAAGCGATTCTTTCCTTGATCACCTGGAGCGGCGTTTTGTTATTGTATAGGGCAAAAAGATTGCTCAGTGTTTTGGGCGATTTGTTCAATAGATTGGCATAGTCTTGTACCTGATGGTATTGCCAGTAATGGTTTTCTACCAACAAATTGAACCTGCGAACGATGTCAAATTCCTCCTCGGGTAAGTCAAACCCATTCAAATGTTGGCGTTTGGCCAAGCGAGTAATGAGAATGATGAGCCGTTTCAACAACATCCGCAGCATCTCGCCTTGTATGTTGTCTTTTTCGGAAAATTCATCCAAAAAGACGGTCAACAAGGCATTTATCTTCCTAGCGTAATCTGTATCAAGCCCCATAAACATGACGCCATTGCTGCCATAAAATAAAAAACCAACACAGCTTACCTCTTTATCGTGATCGATGATGCAGTAAAATGCACGATTGTATTGCCAGGCAACTATGTCTTCGGGTCGCTCAAAGTAAAAAGTATTGTTGGTCATCAGCGATACTATGCTGTTGCTGGCAAACTGGAAATCAACTCCGTCGATGTTTATTTTTTGGTCGGGGCCTCTGTTCCAAGCTATAGTGAGGAGAGATAGTTTACGATCGCGAAAAAAGTGCCGATGGAAGTCTGTCTCTTCTTTGATTAAGTAAAAAAGACCATCGGTAGCGACTTCTGAATATTTAAATACCATGCCCATGTATTTCTTTGCAAATGACTATTCTTGTTAAGGAACGGGTGAATAATAAAGTGTCATTTTAGCCGCCGCTATTTTGCTGCCAATCAACTATCTTTTGAGGCGCAATGTGGGGCATTTAATACTTCCCACGGGATGACCAAATGATTTTTGTCTCTATCTTTTTTCGTCCTGCTGCGTTGCAAATGTTCGCCGTAGCTTTGGCTACGCCTGCGCTTTGCGCCTCGCAGTTCAAAAAAATAAATTCGCCAAAATTTCACCTTTCCATCCCGTGGGAAGTATAACGAAAAAGATAGGAAGAGTGGCGGTAAAAGAGCAATGCAAAAGTGACATTTTATTGTTTGTCCGTTCCTAACTGACTTCTGTTCCTTAACTTTCCTTTTCCTTTGCTGAACGACTATAAATCCATTGATAAATAGTAGGCAAAATCAACAAGGAAAGCAAAGTAGCGGTTATCAGCCCGCCAATGATAACAACCGCTAAAGGCTTTTGGGTTTCTGAACCAATTCCTGTACTCAATGCTGCCGGTAATAGCCCTAAGGAAGCCATCAATGCGGTCATGATTACCGGACGGAGTCTTGATTTTGCTCCATTTTTTATGGCATCAACAAGCTCCATCCCCTCTTTTATATTGTGCCGAAATTTATTGACTAAAATGACCCCATCTTGCGTAGCCACCCCGAAAAGGGCAATAAAACCTACCCCGGCTGAGATGCTAAAGTTGATACCTGTGAAAAATAGGGCGAGGATGCCGCCAATCAGGGCAAAAGGAACATTTAACAGCACCAAGATGGCATCGAGTGAATTTCCAAATGCGGCAAAGAGGATAAAAAAGATAAGTAAGATGCTTATGGGCACTACCAACATTAAACTTTGTTCTGCCCGTTGTTGATTTTCAAATTCTCCATTCCATTTTATTTCATAGCCTTTGGGGAGTGAAATTGTTTTTTGGATTGTTTTTCGGGCTTGAGCAACGGTACTACCTAAATCGCGCCCCCGTACTGAAAATTTTACCGCAATAAATCGGGCATTATTTTCTCGGTAGATAAAAGCAGGTCCGGAAACATTGCGAATGTCGGCAATCTCCTTTAGCGGAATTTTACCTCCTGATAACGTCGGAACCTGAAGGGCGCTGATTTGTTCTATTGAACTCCGGTATGGCAAATCGTAACGCAAACGCAAGTCAAATTTTTTCTCTCCTTCATACACCTGGCTTACTGCTTTACCGCCTATTGCCATTTCAATAACCAAGTTGGCATCAGCAGCATCTACGCCATACTGCGCCATTTTATCAGGATTGAGTAATATTCTAAGCTCTGGTTGTCCTAAATTTCTAAAGACGCCCAAATCTTCTATCCCTTTAATTTTACTTAACTGTGTAAAAACAGCGGTTGCCTTTTTATCCAGGATGTTTAAGTCGTCGCCTTGAATTTTTACAGCAATCGATCCTTTCACTCCAGATACGGCCTCTTCAACGTTGTCAGAAATGGGTTGGGAAAAGTTGAAATCAATCCCTTTGAATTGATTTAGTTTTAACTGCATTTCGGCAATTAAGGCCTCTTTGGTAATTTTTCGCTTCCATTCTTCTTTTGGAAATAAATCAACAAAAAACTCTTGGTTAAAAAAACCGGTAGCATCGGTACCATCGTTGGGGCGACCAGTTTGTGAAATGACGCCGCGTACCTCTTTGAAGTTTTCGAATACTTGCCGAAATTTCTTGGTATAATGGTAGCTGTCCTCTAAACTAATGCTCAAAGGCATGCTGGCGCGGACGTAAATGGAGCCTTCATTCAGGTGGGGTAAAAACTCTGATCCCACAAAATTAAACGCCACCAAAGCAATGATTAAGCTAACAACGCCAGTCGTCATTGCTCGCTTCGGGTACCGCATTACATGATTGAGCAGGGGCGCATACTGCCGATTCAGCCACTCAATAATTGGATTGTGCCGTTCTCTTACGTTTTTATTCAATAGGATGCTGCTTAGAACAGGAACCAAGGTTAGCGCTAAAAGTAAAGCGCCAAGCAAGGCAAACCCCATAGTAAAAGCCAGAGGGCTAAATAGTTTACCTTCTACTTTTTGAAAAGTAAAGATGGGCAACAACGCAGTGATAATGATTAGTTTAGAAGTGAAGATGGATTTACCCATCTCAATTGCCGTTTTAAAAATTCTACCTAACTTTGCCCGTTTATTGAAGGATTCCATGCCATCTCTTTCTGCCCAATGAGCAAGCATCACAAAAAGCCCTTCTACCATTACCACTGAACCGTCGATAATAATACCAAAATCAATAGCGCCAATAGACAGTAAGTTGGCGGTCATTCCTTTCACCCGCATTAAAATAAAGGCAAACAGCAATGCTAAAGGGATCACTATAGCAACGGTAACCGTAGTTCTCCAATCGGCTAGAAAAATCAATAAAATGACGGTCACCAGAATAATCCCCATCAATACGTTTTCGCCAACTGTATGCAGGGTGTGGTTATTCAATTCCGTTCGATCATAAAATACCTTGATCTTTACTCCTTGCGGTAAAACGGTGGTGTTTAAATAGTCAATTTTGGCTTTTAGGGCAGGGAGTACTTGGCCTGGGTTTTCGTTTTTTCGCATCAATACAATCCCTTCAACTACATCATCGTTGAAATCTCTCCCTACGATTCCCAATTGTGGCAATGCAGATTCGTGAACAGTACCAATATTGCTCATCCTTACGGGAACGCCATTCAGGTTTTTGACAATGATCTTTTCGATGTCCTCGATGTTTTTAACAACACCAATACCCCTTACCACAAATGCTTGTTGGCCTTCGCGCAATATGTCGCCTCCTACATTTACGTTGGCGCGCTGCAGAGCGCTAAAAACGTCAAGTGCAGTTAAGCTGTATTTGGCTAACAAATTGGGGTTTACGCTTACTTCAAAAGTTTTGACATGTCCGCCAAAACTTACGACGTCAGCAATGCCAGATACTGCTTTTAAGTTTTTTTCGATTACCCAGTCTTCAATGGTTTTTAGCTCTGTGCTGTTTTTTGTTTTTGATGAAAGGGTAAATCGATATATTTCACCGGTTGGGCCTGCTGGTGGTTGAATCTCCGGATCAACCCCGTCAGGCAAGTTGACGTTGGCCAGCTTTTGGCTGGCTTCCATCCGGGCATTAAAATTATCCACGCCGTCTTCAAAAACAATTTTTATAAATGATAAACCGAAAAGATTGATGGAGCGCAATGCTGTTTTATGGTTGATTGAGTTCATCTCCGTTTCAATCGGGATGGAAATAAACCGTTCCACTTCCTCCGCGCTTCGCCCAAACCACTGGGTAATAATGACAACTTCGGTATTGGTAACATCAGGATAAGCTTCAACCGGGGTAAAATAAAAACTAACGGCGCCCCCAATGATCACCAAAAAGGTAATCAAGAAAACAATGGCCTTGTTTTTTAACGAAAAGCCAATTATGTTTTTAATGAATTGATTCATAGTTGCTTGTTGTTAGTGTAAGTCGTTAAAAATCAATAGTGCGCCTTCTGTTACAACGTGGTCGCGTTCTTTGATATCGCCTTTCACATAATCGTATTTTGAAGTGCTTTTCACAACTTCAATAGGGATCACTTTAAATTGCTGTTGACCTAAATCTTTGACCACATAATATTGATCTTCACTAAAAATGACGGATTTAGGATTCACGGAAAGCAGCTTTTCAGGTTTTTCGATGTGTAATTTTATGGTACAAAACATATCAGGCTTTAAAATGCCATTGGGGTTTTGTAAAACTACTCTTGCCTGTAATACCTTGCTATCATTATCAATCACTTGACCAATGTTTTGGATGGTACCTTTGAATATTTTCTCAGGGTAGGCGATGGTTGTAATATTTACTTGTTGTCCTACTTTTACGGCTTCTATATCGGATTCATAGATATTGATCATCACCCATACATCCGCTAAATTAGAGATAGTAAAAAGAGGATCCCCATTGTCGGGTCGGATTTGAACATTTGGATTGATATTCCTTTCCACAACATAGCCGCTGACAGGCGCTTGTACAGTGAAAATGGGTTGCGCGTTAGAGGATCCGATCTTGGTTGTTCCTCCGTATAATTTTAATACTTGGGAAGACCTCTCCAACTCTGAACTGGCAATTTCCAATTGTTTACGGGCACTAATAAGTTCGTTTTCACTCGAAAATTTTGTTTTGTACAATTGCTCCGTATTGTCAGCATTGCGTTTTGCAAGATCATAATTGGATTTGGCCGTGTTGTAATCTTTTAAATAGCCGCTCACATCAGCACTTTGAACCTTGGCCAGTACTTGCCCTTTGGACACGTAGCTTCCCAGTTCTGCGGTTACTTCCAAAACATTTCCGCTTACAACAGAATAGACTCGATCCACTTGTTTTTGGTCAAAAGAGACCTGCCCGGTAAATTGCAATTCTTGTTCAAAATTGCGTAATCGCACGGTATCAAACTTGTAAACGGAATTCATGTCTTTTGTTTCTACTTCTTGTACTTTCTTGGGTTGGCAGCCAAAAAAGCTGAACAGTGCGAAGAAGACAAAAATAGATTGAAGGATTGCTTTTTTCATATCTTTTGAAGGTTTAATGGACTAAAACAATGCGCTATTGGTGACAAACTTTAACTGTTCCTGCGATTGGAAAAGACTGTTATTGAGCTGTATCAAATTCATTTTGGCATCTTTGTATGCTCTGATCTTATCAATGAAACTGACCAAATCAATTACGCGGCGAGAATAACTATCTTGGGCGTTTTTGTTGACCTCTTCAATCCGACGGAGATAGTCTTCATTGATATTGCTGCGCAGATTTTGAGCGTGCTGAAGTTGTTCAAAAGCACTGATCACGTCTTGTTTTACCTGTAGTTGAACAACTCCTTGTAATTGGTTGCTTTGCTCAATGCTGATCATTGCGGCCTGAATATTTCCTTGATTCCGATTTTTTACTGGCAAATCAATGCCCATTTGTAACCCGTAATAGGATGGATAAGCGGATCCAAATCTTTGATAATCAACGCCAAGGGTGAGTCTTGGGGTTGCCAGTGCCTTTTGATAAACAAGATTTTGTTTGGAATAGGAGATCTGTCTTTCCGCAACTTTTACATCCGTCCTATTCTGCAATGCTTGATCTATAAGTGAATTCAGCAGGGGCAATGGGACAACTTGAGGTGAAATTTGCGGCAAAAAATAATCAGTGTCGCTACTGACCAGAAGAACACGCAAAGTGGCTTGGTCTCGACTGATTTGATCCAATAAATTCTGAATATCCGTATCTGAATTTTTCTGTTCCAATTCCAAACGTGTAACTTCATATTCAGACACAACCCCCAAGTTGAGTTGCGCTCGATAAGCAATAATGAGTGTTTCAAGTTGTTGGCGCTGAAGGTTTAACAACTGAAGTTGCTGCTGTTCGGCAGATAAGTTGCCGAAGGATTGAGCAAGTTCATACCGCAAGGCACGCATGAGATCTTGGAATATTACGCCTTGGAGTTCAACATTACTTTGATTGAGGGCTACTAACTTGCTGCGATTTTTTGCTAGGTTGAGTACTTGTTGGAGTTGCCAGGTATAGTTGCCTCCTGTAGGATTGTTGGCATCCTTACTGGGATTGGTGAGGGGGAATATTTTCTTGGTACCGCCGTTGAACGCATTGATTTCAATCTGCAAGTTTGGGTTGTCCCAAAGTTTGGCTTGGCTAACAGCAGCTTCCGCAATATTGATGTTGTACTTTTGAGCCAGCAATACCAAGTTTTTTTGCAAAAATTGCGCCTCAGCTTGGCGAAGGGTGAGGCGAAGGGTATCTGTTTGAGCGAAAAGTAGCCCCAATGGCAGGATAGATAGGGTAACTAGAAAAATTTTTTTCATAGTAAAGAAGATTAAATTTATAACATTAAATTTATTTTTAATTCAAAACAAAATGGATTGGATGGAAAAGAAGGTAAATGGAGAGATCCAAATACTTCAATTAGTAAAAATTACGACATTGAGTGGATTGAAAAAGATGCGATGCATGAGCAATTTGCATCAAACTTGGGATGAAAGTTGGCTATTGGCACTACAATTGATTCCTCCCATTTTCAATGAGCTCGCTCCTAATAACTGCGAATATAACAAACCGAGAATAAAAATTATTTCAGAGGAATAGTTGATTTTTTGAACCAGAAGTTAAAATTACATTTAAATGGCAATTACATTAAAGCGTTTTAATCTTGATTTTGTATATGATTGATTATTAGTTGGTTTATTTAAAGAAATGGCTTCGAGCTTGTACACGATTCTGGTTCGAAGGTATAGTGAGCTAAAATTCACACTAATGAGGCGCAAAAAGCATGGCACAGTTCCGATTATACCGGAAAGAGTGTAGTTCTGACATCATCGGAAGACAGGACAGCGCTACATGAGCATTTTTGTAACGAAATTAGAGTGGATTTTGGCCATTTGTAGCTCAATGCAGAATCATGAACAAGCTCTTAATCTCCGTTGATAAAGGTGTTTTAATCGTTCTGTATTTTCACCCCCGATCCACTTTAACCGTTATATCCTGGGTAACCCAAGCCATATCAATCTGGCGGCGCGACAAATCAGTACGGACAATCCGCACCATGATCTCTTGCCCCATCATGTATTCAGTTCCGCTATAGGCGCCGCGGATGCGTAGGCGTGAACTTTCCAATTCAAAAGGTTCGTCCATGGTTTCGTAAGCAACCATACCTTCACAGTGGTTGCCTTTCAATTCTACAAACATGCCGCGATCATTAAAACCGGAGATAAAACCAGGGAAAACATCACCCAAGTGTTTTTCCATGAATTCCACCTGTTTGTACTTGATGGATTCGCGTTCGGCTTCAATCGCTTTGCGTTCTTTTTTGGAAATATGGCCGCACATTTCTTCCAAACGCGCTTTATTTACCCGCACCGTACTTTGTAGGTTTTTTTCCAAAATGCGGTGCGATAACACATCAGAATATCGACGAATCGGAGAGGTGAAATGTGAGTAAAAATCAAATGCCAAACCGTAGTGGCCGATGTTTTCGGAAGAATAAGCCGCCTTGGCCATGGTGCGAATGGCAATGGGGCCTAAGATGCTTAAAGCTTCATCTTCTTCGGCCATTTCGGCCAGCTTGTTGAAGGACCTGGCAATGTCTTTGGGCGTATCCACCTTCATCACAATGCCCATTTCGCGGGCAAAACGTGCCAATTCTTCTACTTTATCTTGGTTGGGCTCATCGTGGATACGGTAGATGAAAGGAATTTCCATCCCTTCTTTTATCCCTTTTTGCGTAATATAAGTCGCTACTTCTTTATTGGCCAGCAACATAAAATCTTCGATAAGCATGTGCGCTTCTTTACGCTCTTTGGCGAATACCTCTACAGGTACCCCTTCTTCATCAAGTCGGAACATCACCTCCTCTGAATCAAAGTTGATGGCGCCATTTTTGAAACGGGCTTTGCGCAATTTATGCGCCATTTTATTGAGCTGAATCAGTTCGGCAGCGAAATCACCTTCGCCACTTTCGAGTATTTCTTGCGCTTCTTCATAGGTAAACCGCCGATCGGAGTGGATGATGGTTTTTCCAAACCAACGTTCTACTATTTTTTGATCCTTGTCAAAAGTAAAAATGGCGGAAAAGGTCAATTTATCCTCGTGCGGGCGTAAGGAACACAACTCATTCGAAAGTTTTTCGGGCAACATGGGTAACACGCGATCCACCAAATATACCGAAGTGGAGCGATCCAAAGCTTCCTTGTCTAATAGTGAATTTTCAGCAACATAATGCGTAACGTCGGCAATGTGCACGCCTACTTCCAAGTTGCCATTCTCGAGGTAACGGATAGACAGCGCATCATCAAAATCTTTGGCATTGTAGGGGTCGATCGTGAAAGTGGTAATCTCGCGTAGATCGCGACGCCGAGCAACTTCCTCCTCGGTGATTTCGGTATTGAGGTTTTCAGCCTCCTGCATCACTTCATCAGTGAATTGCAGGTTGAAACCATGGTTGATGAGGATGGCTTTCATCTCAATGTCGTGACTACCCGCTTGGCCAAGCACGTAAGTTACCACCCCAAGTGGTTGTTTGTAGTCGCCGCTGGTCCAGCGAACGATTTTAACCACCACCCGATCATTGTCGATTGCGCCTTTCAATTCCACTAGATCTACCATCACTTCCATTGGCGTATAACCATCACAAGCCACTACGGCATAGCGTGGGTAGATGTAGATGGTGCCCATGAAATGATCGCGCGAGCGTTCCATAACTTCGAGTACTTCGCCTTCCGCGCGACGGCGTCCGCGAGGAACCCAAGCGCGAATTTTTACCTTATCGCCGTTGAGAGCCGTATTCATGTTTTTTGCCGCGACAAAAACGTCTTCCTCTTGTCCTTCAACGACCACGTAGGCTGCCCCGGTGCGGGTCATATCGATTCTGCCTTCATACGTTTTTTGGGAAAGCGTACCGCCAGCAATGCTGCGTAGTTTGTATTTGAAATCTTCGAGTTGGATGATCAGCTTTTTTGCCGCCAATTGCTCCAGAGCGAACATCACCGCATCTTTGCTGTTTTCAAGGCGAAGTTTAGTACTGATCTGTTTTGGGTTGTACCGCTTTTTGGGTTCACGCTGGAAGAGCAACAGGATTTGTTGCTCTAATTCTTTGGCTGTCAGTTTTTTTGGGATTCTGTCGCCAGTTTTTTTTCCTTTCATTGTTTTTTCATTCGCCATTGACCATACTTTGGTTTGGCTTATCCGATAGTAATAATTTGGCCGTCCGGTAAAAGTTCGAGTTTGGTGGTCTTGCTTCCGGTGGCATCATAAATTTTTTCATCTTCCGTCTTTCCGGAAACTATGAGGATTTCCCAATCCTCATCAATGGTTGCAACCGAGCTTACTAACGACTTTCCGTCGAAGTAAGTTCCAGCAATCACTTTTTTGTCGATCAGTTCGCCCTTCTTGCTAAAAGTAGTTAGAATGAACTGATAATTCAACAATTCAGCTTTCCAATACACCACGGCATGAAAATCTTGGGTATCCGGTATCCGAAAACAAGGTACAAATTCGGTATATTCGTCCACTGGTTCACCTTCAAGCGGCGCTAAATATTGATCAATGACGAGCTGAGGGAATGGTTCATTGGTGGCGCTGAAAACGCGTTGCGAACTATCCGTTAAGGTGATTGGCAAGCGTGCTTCAGGAAAACGCTCAATGAAGTGCTTAATGGTTACAAATCGTTCTTCCATAATTCCTAACGTAACAAATTAAACTAGCGAAAAGGTTGAATGACTGGGGAGATCTCGATTTTTTTGGAATTTAATTTTGATCGATTCTAAATAAAACGCCAAAACTAACTAAAGCCGAACACTTATTGGGCATGTAGGCTTAAATATATAGTTTTGCTTCCGACAGGTTTGGCGAAATCTTTTGATTCACCATATCCGTTTACAAAAATAAGCATCTCGAACAGAAAATTGAAAAAGAACGGTTACTTCCGCGTATTTTGTCCTTGCGAGGAATCAATAACTGTAGGGAAGCCCCCTAAAACACAACGTAAAACAACTGACAAATGAGCTTGGTACCAAACGCATTGGCCCCAATTGGCCTAAAATGGCTGGGCGATTTTCTGACGTCTTCCATTGGAAGAAAGACCATCATGAGCCTTTCTGGTCTGTTTTTGATCTCTTTTCTTTTTATACACCTGCTTGGGAACTTGCAATTGCTCAAATCAGATGGCGGCGAAAGCTTCAACCTTTATGCGCAATTCATGACCCACAACCCTTTGATCAAAACAGTTTCTTATCTGCTGTATTTTTCCATTTTGTTGCATGCCATTCAGGGCTGGTTGATCTGGCGTCAAAACATTGCAGCCCGCGGCGCCGCTGGATATGCGGTTAAAGTAACCCGCGGAACTGGAACCAACCCTCGAGCTGCTTCTAACATGGGCTGGCTGGGAACCATCATTTTCATTTTCATCGTATTGCACATGTACCAGTTTTGGTTGCAGATGAAGTTGGACTTGGTTGAATATGCAGTTTATGGAGGTGAAGAGGTGAAAAATCTTTATGAACCGGTAATGAATGCCTTTACCAATCCGATTTATGTCATCCTTTACGTGTTGTCGATGGGGGTGATTGGGTTTCACTTGCTCCACGGTTTTCAGAGTGCATTTCAAACGCTGGGACTTAATCACCAGAAGTATACCCCATTGATCAAATCTTTGGGCTGGTTGATTTCCATTGTTTTATCGCTTGGTTTTGCAATTATTCCGATTGTTGTTTATGGCCAAACCATGGGTTGGTGGTAAACGCATGCTTTTTGCACGGTTTTCAAATGTTTCATTCAAAAAATCCAAATTCGCAATCATATGCAACTCAACGGTAAAATTCCACCCGGATCAATTCAAGAAAAATGGTCCCGCTATAAATCATCCATTCCGCTTGTTGCTCCCAATAACAAACGCCGCATCGATATCATCATCGTGGGTAGCGGTTTGGCCGGTGCAGCAGCAGCAGCAAGTTTGGGCGAGTTGGGCTACAATGTTAAATGTTTTACTTTCCACGATAGCCCGCGTCGGGCACATAGTATTGCTGCCCAAGGGGGTATCAATGCCGCTAAAAATTATCGCAACGACGGCGATAGTACTTACCGTTTGTTTTATGATACCATCAAAGGGGGCGACTACCGCGCACGCGAAGGCAACGTATACCGTTTGGCAGAGGTGAGCGCAAGCATCATCGACCAAGCCGTAGCACAAGGTGTTCCTTTTGCTCGTGAGTACGGCGGTTTGCTCGATAACCGGTCTTTTGGCGGGGTTCAGGTAAGTCGTACTTTTTACGCACGTGGCCAAACTGGTCAGCAATTGTTGATCGGCGCTTACCAGTCGTTGTCGCGCCAGGTTTCATTGGGTACCGTTGAATTGTTCAACCGCCATGAAATGTTGGATTTGGTAATTGTTGACGGTAAAGCACGCGGTATCATTGCTCGTAACCTGATTACCGGCGAATTGGAGCGCCACTCTGCTCATGCGGTGGTATTGGGCACAGGCGGTTATGGCAACGTTTTTTACCTATCTACTAACGCCATGATGTGTAATGTAACGGCTGCCTGGCGGTCGGTACGTCGGGGCGCCTTGATGGCCAACCCTTGTTTCACGCAGATTCACCCCACTTGTATTCCAGTAAGTGGTGATTACCAATCCAAGTTGACGCTGATGTCGGAGTCATTGCGCAACGACGGTCGGGTATGGGTTCCAAAAAAACAGGAAGATGCTGCTGCGATTCGTGAAGGTCGCAAAACAGCCAACGATATTGCCGAAGGCGATCGCGATTATTTCTTGGAGCGTCGTTACCCTGCTTTTGGTAACCTGGTACCTCGCGACGTAGCTTCACGGGCCGCTAAAGTGGTATGCGATGAAGGTTTGGGCGTAGCACCTACCGGTTTGGCGGTGTTTATGGATTTTGCCGCAGCCATCGATCGCTACGGACATTCCAAAGCCAACACCATGGGCAACCACAATGCTGATGCAGCCACGATACGCGAATTGGGAGAAAAAGTAGTGGAAGAAAAGTATGGCAACCTTTTTGCCATGTACGAAAAAATCAGCGGCGAAAACCCTTACAAACAGCCGATGAAAATTTATCCTGCTGTACACTATACCATGGGTGGCCTGTGGGTAGATTACAACTTGGAAACCAATATCTCTGGCCTCTTTGCTATCGGCGAGTGTAACTTCTCTGATCACGGCGCCAACCGTTTGGGCGCTTCTGCTTTGATGCAGGGCTTGGCCGACGGTTATTTTGTACTGCCTTATACCATTGGTTCGTTTTTGGCCAACGAAATTCGTACCCCAAAAATCGATGCCAATAGCCCTGAATTCATGCAGGCGCAGTCGGATACCGAAGGCCGCATCAAAACATTGTTGTCGGTACAAGGAAAACAATCAGTGGAAAGCTTCCACCGCCGTTTGGGTAAGATCATCTGGGATTATTGCGGTATGTCGCGTAGTGCCGAAGGTTTGACTTCTGCCCGTAAAATGGTACAAGAGCTGCGGGAAGAGTTTTATAAAGATGTGTTCATCCCAGGTACAGAATCAGAGTACAATCCAGAATTGGAAAAAGCACTCCGGGTTGCAGATTTCTTTGAATTGGGCGAATTGATGATTGTTGATGCGCACAACCGCAACGAATCTTGTGGTGGCCACTTCCGTGAGGAATACCAAACCGAAGAAGGCGAAGCATTGCGCAACGACGCCGATTATGCCTACGTAGCTGCTTGGGGATACACCGGCTGGGATCAGGAACCTACATTGAACAAGGAAGAATTGGTATTTGAAAACGTCGAGCTTAAAGCGCGCAGTTATAAATAATCAGGTAAATTTTTTCAACATGAATATGAAACTCACGCTCAAAGTTTGGCGCCAGGGCGGCAAAGATACAAAAGGTAAATTTGTTACCTACCAGTTGGATAATGTCAGCGAGCATATGTCTTTCTTGGAAATGTTGGACGTACTCAACGAACAATTGATCCAAAAACGCGAAGAACCAGTGGTGTTTGAACACGACTGTCGCGAAGGCATTTGCGGTACTTGTTCCATGGTGATCAACGGTTATCCGCATGGCCCCATGGCCGGTACTACTACTTGTCAGTTGCATATGCGGCATTTCAAAGATGGTGATATCATTACCATCGAGCCTTTCCGGGCAGCAGCTTTTCCAGTACTTAAAGATTTGGCGGTTGACCGTTCTTCTTTTGACCGGATCATTCAGGCTGGCGGTTATGTGTCGGTAAATACTGGTCAGGCGCAAGATGCCAACGCTATTCCGGTTTCTAAGGAATATGCTTCGATGTCGTTTGACGCAGCAGCCTGCATCGGTTGCGGTGCTTGTGTAGCGGCTTGCCCCAATGCATCGGCAATGTTATTTGTTAGCGCCAAAGTATCGCATTTGGCCTTATTGCCACAAGGTAAGGTGGAAGCCAAGCGTCGCGCATTGGCAATGGTACACCAGATGGATTTGGAAGGTTTTGGCAATTGCTCCAACGTAACGGCTTGCGAAGCGGAATGTCCAAAAGAGATTTCGGTGACCAACATCGCGCGTTTGAACCGCGAATACCTTTCTGCGGCCTTTACTTACGAAGAAAAAGAAGAAAAGGGCGGCGGGATTTAATTTTCAGCTGGTTCCTTAAAATAATGAGTATCGAAAAAGACCTCGGATGTCCGCATCCGGGGTCTTTTCTTTGTGGATAGTTTTACATCTGAGGAGTGAGTAATTAATTGTGGTTGAGCACAATGTTGTAGAGACACATTGCAATGTGTCTCTACGGAACAGGAGCCTTTACTCCTCCATGATTGTTATTACCCAATCCGGGGTCTTTTTATTTTTGGAAGAGTTTTAGATTTGAGGAATGCGTAAAAAATTGTGGTTGAGCACAATGTTGTAGGGGTTGTGTAAAAAGTCGAAAATTGCTTCAAATTAAAATTTAATTTATTTATAAGTTTTGTTTAAAAACACCACTTAAACTTTAAGTGAAATAAAAATATGACCCATTTTTTGACTTTTTACACAACCCCTACGGAACAGGAGCCTCTACGCCTACATGATTGTCATTACCCAATCCGGGGTCTTTTCGTTTTTGGATGAAATTTAGATTTGAGGAGTGAGTAATTAATTGCAGTTGAGCACGATGTTGTAGCGACACATTGCAATGTGTCTCTACGGAACAGGAGCCTTTGCGCTTAATTTTTTGCATTTAAATAATTCCCACCCTCTTCAAGATGTTTTTCCAATTGCGCCAGCCCCAATACGCCATAATGGTATAAACAACCATCAGAAAGGCGTAGAAATACAATTCACGGCCCCAACAAATACCGATGGAAACTGCATCAATGATGATCCAGTATACCCAATTTTCTAATACTTTACGGGTAGACAGAAATGTAGCAGCAAAACTAAAGAGGGTAGTATGGGCGTCCATCCAAGGGTAACGGGCATCGGTGTAATAAGCTAAATAATAGCCCAACCCCAATGACAACACCTCGCTGAGGAGCAATACCGGAGCATGTTTTTGCAACTTCCAAGTGGTAATGGCTAAATGTTCCTGCGCTCCCCAACCTTTGCCCCAGCTGTACCAACCGTATATTCCAGCCAAAACATAGTAGACATACAAAAATGATTCGGCATACAACTGCGAATGGTAAAACAGATAGATGCTCAGCAAGGCATTCATGATGCCAAAGCTCCAACACCAGATGTTGTCTTGAGCGGATAGCACCACATAAACAATCCCCGCCAGTACAGCGACAATTTCGATCCAAGACAAGGCGGATAAGAATGTAAGCATACAGGTTGAGCTAAAAATTTGTTAATGAGCACGATATCGTAGGGGCTGTATCATAAGTAGGCAATTTGAAAATATGTTGATTTATTCAATTATTTACTCAGCTTGTTTCTAGATTCTAAAAAATGACTGAATTTTTAAATTTTATCATTTTTCGACCTTATGATACAGCCCCTACAGAATTGGAGCCATTACTCCTATAAAGGCAATCTACCCGATTTTGGATTGAACTTTAATGCTTCAACGGCAAAGTTCTGATTTTTTTGCAAAAATGAAGCCAGGAAAGCATCTAAGAGCAAGATGTTGGTTTATATTGTACCATTCTTAAATTACACATATGGCTTTTCAAGGAACACAGAACTACGTAGCGACTCAGGAACTTCAAATTGCAGTGAATGCCGCTATTTATTTGCAAAAACCATTGTTGGTAAAAGGCGAACCGGGTACCGGCAAAACACTGCTGGCACACGAAATTGCCAAAGCACTGGGTAAAAAACTGATTACTTGGCACATCAAATCGACTACGCAAGCCCAGCAAGGGCTTTATGAATACGATGCGGTATCGCGGCTACGTGATTCACAACTGGGCAAAGAAGGCGTCGACGACATCAGCCGCTACATCAAGCGGGGCAAATTATGGGAAGCCTTCGCCGCCGATGAAACCGTGGTGTTGCTAATCGACGAAATTGACAAAGCCGACATCGAATTTCCTAACGATTTGCTATTGGAGTTGGACCGCATGGAGTTTTATGTGTATGAGTTACAAACGACCATTAAGGCTGTTCATCGCCCCATAGTGATCATCACTTCCAACAATGAGAAGGAATTGCCCGATGCTTTTTTGCGTCGCTGTTTATTCCATTACATCCGTTTCCCAGATCCGGAAACCATGAAGGAGATCGTCGATGTTCATTTTCCCGATATCCGCAAAGAACTGTTGGACAACGCCCTCGCCGCATTTTTTGGCTTGCGAGAGGTAACAGGCATCAAGAAAAAACCTTCTACCAGCGAGTTGTTGGATTGGATCAGTCTGTTGCTTTTTGAGCAGTTGCCGGAATCAGCGCTACAAGCTGAGGCGCTTAAAGAAAAATTGCCGCCGCATTTGCATACGCTGATTAAAAATGAACAGGATCTGTTGTTGTTGGAAGAATGGCGGAAGCGGCGGAAGTGATGGAGAAAGATTTAAGCAAAAAAATCTACAACTATGCTACTCTTCCGGAGAACCTGAAAAGGGCTAGGCCATTGATTAGACCTCCTGGAAACAAAGTAGATCGATAAAATTTACAAATATGCGCGACCCATTCGTTGTATCCAGTATAATCTGGCGCGAGGTGCCTCTTGAAATGGCCATTGATAATGTTGTCAGTATAGAAGGACTATTAAAAGCCAACTTACAGCTCAGCGAGTATGGCGACATTGCTGGAGTGGCCTTCATTTTTGTAATTGAACAAGATGAGGATTTTTACCAGGATCATTTCATTTACCGATCTAAGCTTAAGGAAATTCATGCTCAATTCCGCCTTCCCTATCGGGACGTCCAAAAATCTACCCAACAAGAAGTATTGCACATGATGGCTGCCAAGTACATCGAAACCATGCAACTGTGGCTGCCTAAAAAGAAGATTGTCAATTTTGACTGGAAGCGTTTTGTCAAGGATGTGCACAATGTATTTGAGCAGCAAGGGTGGTTGGAGGTGGTGGAGGTTTAGTACCAGTTTAGCACTTTAGAAAAATCACAGTGTGGTTTTTTAAAGGCCATAATGAAATAATTTAAGCTCCCTCACTCCATCGCCTTCGCCTCCTGATTGATCCGTTTCAACAAATTGACACTGACCAAAAACAGCACCACGATGTAGATAGCGTAAGTTGCTTTGGGGTAAAAGGCATACTCCAATTCTAGAGTGAATGAAAATTGTCTATTTTCAATAATATTATTGTCGACTAATTTTTGGGATAAACATTTTACAAAATCTTTTAACTCAGATTTGGTTATTCCAAAAAATTCAATGGATTTATAGAGCCGACATAATGCTTAACAAGATTGCCTTGTTCGTCGTAAATAAGAAATGTCGAAGGGGTAACGGCTCCAAATTTATTGCTGATATCGCGACTTTCAGCAAATAAAATTTTTATATTTAATGAATCCATTTTATGGATAAATTTATATGATATATTGGGTCTAGAGTTGTTTTCTAGTATTAAAAAATAATTACATTTTTCATTCTTCTCTTTTATTGAGTTAATGAAAGAAATACAAGTACTGCATTCAAAACTTAAAAAACCAATAATTGTAGGCAATTTATTATATGAGTCAAACACAATTCCTTCTTTTTTCTTCACGTAATTTTCAAAAGTAAAATGAGGTAAGTGTTTGTTTTTTTTTAGACCATCCTCTTTGATGCGCAGCTTATAAATAAACAAACCTGTGAGGAGTAAGAAAATAAAAACGATAAAGAGGAAATAATTTCTCATATTGAAAATAATATTTTAAAGATTATTAATAAAATAAACCCAGTTCCATATGTTGAAAGGACTAAAAATATAGCATTTTCCCTTTGGTTAAAGAAGGGTTTAAAACCCTGTATGAGAACAAAAACAAATAGGAATTCAAATATATTGATACTTCTAAATACGATTATGCTTAAAGTGCTCAAATTTTTATAGTCAAATAAATTTAGAAGAGTGAAGTGTACCCCAAAGATTGGACAGTAAAAAGGTGAGTTGTTAATTGATAAATA
>JBBANM010000078.1:0-33132 GCA_040401995.1 Saprospiraceae bacterium | reverse complement strand
TATTTTTAGAAAGTGTGCAGCTTAATTCAATTGGCGACATTTTGAATTACACCCAAAGAATAGTATCTTCAGCCCCTCAAAACACACACAATATGCGCCTCGATTTTCGATTATTGGTTCTTTATTGTTTTACGGTATTGTCGGCCTATGCTTTACATGCCCAAACGCCCGTGCAAACCATGCGGGGAAAAGTGATTGACGCCGTTACTCAGCAACCCCTTATTGGGGCTTCGCTGACGCTGAATTTTAACTTCAAGGGAACTAGTACGGACTCAAATGGGGTCTTCCGCTTTGATAATGTTCCGGTGGGGCGTTACCGTTTGCAAGTTTCATTTGTAGGTTATGATACTTTGGTGGTAGCTGAGCTATTTTTGGAAAGTGGTCGGGAGCGGGTCTTGGATCTGCCATTACGCCTGGCAGTCAACTCTTTAGAAGGGATTGTGGTTACTGCCGCGCCTTTGGAATTGACGGCCATTTCGCCATCGGTACGCAGCATCAGTAATGAAACGACGCTGCGTTTTCCAGCCACATTTTTTGACCCAGCACGTACGGCCATCACTTTTCCGGGTGTAGTTAACTCCAACGACCAGGCCAATGGCCTCAACATTCGGGGTAATTCCCCCAATAGCATGATTTGGCGACTAGAGGGGGCCGATATCATTAACCCCAACCACACTTCCAATGCTGGTACTTTTAGTGATCGCATATCTACTTCGGCAGGAGGCGTGAATATGTTGAGTACCCAATTGCTGGGCAACTCAGGGTTTTATACTGGCGCTTTCCCAGTAGAATACGGCAACGCCCTCAGCGGCGTACTGGACATGCGCTTGCGCAATGGGAACAATGAAAAAAGAGAATACACCCTACAAGCCAGCTTGATCGGTATCGATGCAGCTGCTGAAGGACCAATAGGGACAAAGGGCAAATCCTCTTTTTTGGCCAACTACCGTTACTCTACACTTGGATTACTTAGTGCCGTTGGCGTCGATTTGGGAGACGAGAAGACTACCTTTCAAGATTTTTCTTTTAACATCAACGTACCCACGGCCAACAAAGCAAGGTTGACCTTTTTTGGCATGGGCGGTACCAGCTCGAATATTTTTAAAGGTAAACGTGACAGCATTCTTTGGGAAACCTCAAAAGACCGTTATGACATTACTTTCCAATCCAAAGCCGGCGTTTTGGGCGCTACCTATACTGTGCCAGTTGGCACACACGGTTCCTGGCGTACGGTAGTAGCTGGATCGGGCTTGTATACAACGCGTACTGCCGATAAGTTGGATGCAAAATATCAGCTCAGTCAAGCTGAAAACGATGTCATTTCACAGAGCAAAATCAACGTTCACAGTGTGCTGCGGTTTCAAATTTCGGCACGCAACAGCTTTAGAGTGGGTGCACAAGTGACCCGTCAGTACTATGACATTCTTTCTCAAAATTTGGGGCAAACATTGGCAAATGGTTCAAGTACCGGTTTGTTATTACAACCTTACATTGGCTGGCGCAGCGATTTGGGCGCCAAATTTGCCATCGACGGCGGGCTACACTATTTGCGGTATACCTACAACGGCAGCGATGCCTGGCAACCACGTTTGGCTGTTTCTTATCAGGCGGATAATAAAAATCGTTTAAGCCTTGCTTATGGAAAACATGCCCAATTGCAGCAATCTCAACTCTATTTTGCGCAATTTGAAAACGGTAACAACCAAAATTTGAATTTGACCAAAGCGCATCATATGGTGCTTTCTTATTTGCGCAAATTAGGCGATCTGCGCACGTTTGAGATTCAGGCTTACTATCAAAGCTTATACGGCGTTCCAATTTCTGCTCAAAGATCCAGCAGTTTTTCTGCTTTGAACGTGATCGAGGGCTTTGTGAATGAAAAGTTGATTAATACCGGAAAGGGAAGGAACTACGGCATTGAAATGAATTTACAGCAGTATTGGACCAAAGGATTCTACTACCTCACCAATGCCACGATCTACAAATCAGAATATGCAGGTAGCGACAACATTTGGCGCAATACCCGGTTCAATAATAGCTTCATTTTCAACTTCACTGGGGGCAAGGAGTGGCAAAAACCGCGTTCAAAGAACCGGATTGGCATCCTAGGCATCAATGGTCGCTTTACCGTAGTGGGCGGCTTCCGCGATACGCCAATTGATTTGGCCGCTTCCAAAAAAGCAGGAACCACGGTTTACATAGAATCAGCAGCATACTCCACACAGTTGCCAACTTATTCCCGGTTGGATTTGCGGATTTACTTGAAGCGCAATAAAGTGGGGAGGAACAACACCTTGGCCTTGGATATTCAAAACGTAGCCAACCAAAAAAATGCCGCCTACAACTATTACGATGCTCAAAAAGGGCAAATTATTCAAAAAACGCAATTGGGCTTGATTCCCATTTTGAGCTATCGAGTTGAGTTCTAGGTTTTGGAAAAAAATTAATTTTTTTCTCGATGATAAATGCTGAAAAAAATGACATTCAATGGTCTTTTTTTCAGCATTTTAATTATTGTAAAAAATATTCATTCGATAAAAATGACCGGCCAGTTTTATTTTTTCCGCCAAACACACACAATTTTTCCATACTAAAAAAGTTTATACATGCAGACTCACGTTTGAATGCTCAACTAAATCAAGCTAACCCAAACGAATTCGTTGCCTACCTAATAACAATCATAATCGAGTCACTTTTTTTGCAGTTTAGAGTGTATTTGGATTTTTTATTCGCGCTGCAAATGGCCAAAATTCACCCCAACTTCGTTGTGAAAATACTCATGTAGCGCTGCTACACTCCGTTTTTCACGCCTCGTTGGTGCAAATTTTGACTCATTTTCGCCTACGAACTAAAAATCAAAACACACTCTAAAATGCTGATCCACGCGATCATCATCTTTTCCCAATTTTTCACCCTATTCTAATGCCAGAACTTACGGCATACTATGAGAAAACTACATTTTGGGCACAAACCCGTATTAGCATTTTGCATAGTCGGCTCTTGTTGAGCGTGTACTGCTTCAAAAACTGCTAACACGGGTCTGTTCTGACCCGCAATTATCAAGTAACCTTAATTTGTACTTGGTCAAAATGAATGGACATTTCCGTTGATGTTTGGCTTTACAGTCTATTTGTTTTCAAAGAATGCTTGAATTGCATTTCAAAAAAACAGCCATACCTGTAAGCTTACCTCATTGGGATTTCACCCATCAATTTTACCTGATCCAGTACTACACAAAAACCGATTCACGCCATGAGAATTTTAATCACTCTGGTGCTGGCCCTCTATGTGGTCATCGCCCATGCTCAACTCATTACTCCGCCAGGCAAAATGGCAGCAATTCAAAGCCAAAAAACGAGTTTATCCACACCGGTGGTATTGTTTGATCAAGTTCCGACTTTGCGCAGTGGGACTGATGTGGAAGGATTGTCATTACAATTACGTCCTCAAGCCATGCGCTTGTTGCAACAACAATCACCTGCAGGTTTCACCTTGCCTTTGCCAGCAGGCGATCAAGGAACGCTGGAATTGGAACTGGTAAAAGTCAATATTTTTTCAGCTGATTTTAAAATTGTACTGAGTGGCGGGGGTGTTCCAGAACCTGCTGAAGGAATTTTTTACCAAGGAAAGGTGAAAGGAAAACCTGGCTCTTTGGCAGCAGTCAGCATTTTTGACGGTGAAGTGATGGCACTCATCAGCACGCCAAATGAAAGCAATCTGGTGATCAGCAAGGAAGCCAATGCTGTCGAAGGCCTCCACCGCTTGTATCAAGATGACAAGCTACCGGGAAGACGCGACTTTGATTGCTATACCGAAGACGGTACCGTGCAATACCGTAAAGAAGATTTGACAAGCAAACCCTCGGTACGTGCTGCGGGTTGTACTAAAATTTACTTTGAAATAGACAACGACGTGTATGTAGATAAAGGCGGGCAAGATGGCACCGTAAAGTACATGACGGCATTGTTCAATGAGGTGGTTACCTTATATGCAGCAGAGAGTATTCCAATTGTTTTATCCCAAATCTTCGTTTGGAATACCCCCAGTCCTTATGCCTCTTTAACCAATACGGGCGATTTACTCAATGCGTTCCAACGAACGAGGACTTCGTTCAATGGAGATCTGGGTCAGCTGATCTCCTATCGAGGCAACGGGGGTATTGCGGTAGTGGATGGTCTATGTCGGTCCAATGCTTCTTACAAACAGAGCTATGCTGGCATAGGCCGTTCCTTTTCTAAGGTGCCTACTTTTTCTTTTCCGGTAATGGTGATCGCTCACGAATTGGGTCACTTATTTGGGTCGCAGCACACCCACGCCTGTGCTTGGAATGGCAATAATACGGCCATTGATAGTTGCCCGGGTTTTGTGGAAGGTAGTTGTGCCATCCCCACTGCTCCCCCAACTGGAGGCGGAACCATCATGTCTTATTGCCATTTGTCGAGTGTGGGCATCAATTTTTCGCTGGGTTTTGGCCCTCAGCCGGGTAATTTAATGCGCAGCAGGGTAGCAGCAGGTACTTGTTTAACGGCGTGTACTACCACCAATCCGCCAGTAAATCCACCTACGCCACCTAACCCACCTACCAATCCACCATCGGGAGGCAATACAAGCCCTACTTGTCTAAATGTTACGGTTAGCCTGACTTTGGATATGTTTGGCACTGAAAACACCTGGGAGATTGCCGATGCCACTACCAATAAGGTGGTTCAGCAAGGCGGGCCATATGCCAACAAAACCCAAGGTCAAAAACAGGAGCGCAAAATATGTTTGCCTTTTGGCTGCTATACCTTTAAAATCAAAGATGCAGCTGGCGACGGTATGTGCTGTACCTATGGCAGCGGCGGGTTTAAGTTGATTGATAGCACTGGCAAAGTATTGCTTAGTGGGGATCAATTTGGCAAAGAAGCTTCTACTTCTTTTTGTCTAGTCAAACCAGGAGGTACCACCCCGCCGACGAATCCACCAACGAATCCACCCACTAACCCGCCCACTTCTAGTAACTGTGTAGTGGTTGATTTTACAAAAATCCGCCCTCAAAGCTATGGTGGCGTTCAAGATCAAGGCCAATTGACGGTGATCGAGAATGGAAAAGGCATTTTGATTGAAAACAATGCTTGGAAAGCCATTCCATTTAATTACAATATTGTTGGTACTACGGTACTCAAATTTGAATTCAAATCAACCCGACAAGGTGAAATATCTGGAATTGGGTTTGATGATGACGACAATATTTCCTCGCCTTATACTTTTGGATTGTACGGTACGCAAGTATGGGGAAATACTACCTACAAAGATTACGATGGCTCCGGCAACTGGAAGACCTACACTATTCCGGTTGGACAATTTTATACTGGTGCGGCAACCCGATTATTTTTTGCTGCTGATCATGACGAGGGTTTGAAAAATGGGAATTCGTTTTTCCGTAATATTCAAATTTACGATGGCACTTCTTGTATCAGCCCGCGCGACAATCCAGGCAGCAGCATTACGGTACCTGTTCCGCCCTCTGCAAGCGCAACTTATGGCGATACACCAACTGCCGTGATTTTTCCAAACCCAGCTACTGATCAGACGCAAATCAAACTGAGCAGTTGGCCACAAGGAAAACAAATGGTTGAAGTAATGGACTTGACGGGAAAACAGCTGAAACAATTCAGCATTGACGTACCCGCTGGCGGATTTTTCCAAATGGATGTACCGATCCAAGAGCTTCCAGCAGGCGCTTATATTTACCGCGTTGGCAATGGCCAAATGCGGGTAAGCGGAAAATTGATAGTCAATAATAAGCAATAGATGATCGGACAGTAATTTTAAAAATTCTATTGGAGATTTTTAATTGTATTGTCCCATCATTTTAAAAACGCTGTACGGCTGCGAAATGGCGTGGTTTTTGAAGCCACGTCATTAGCAGCGCTTTTTTAATCCGTTTATAATGAAAAATAAACGAATTAAAAACTATGGCTTAAGCAGACTTTTGATCTTTTTTTGTACGGAATCAAAACCGAATCCGGACCACACGCGTCCCCATTTCATCCGGATCTCGGATGTGCAAAGGTTGCCGATGGAACCCTCGTGAGTATGGTTGATCTCTCGCGAAGGATGATAAGTGCCATCGGCAATACCTTTGCCAACTTGGCGATAGGCATCCCTAAACGGCACTCCTTCCAAAACCAATCGGTTCACTTCTTCTACGGTATACAAATATTGGTATTTGTCATCATCCAAAATATCGGTACGTACTTTAACTTGCGGCAAAGCAAAACAAGCCATTGCTAAACATTCCTTCAATGTAGTAATGGCAGGAAAGATCACTTCCTTGAGCAACTGAAAATCGCGGTGATAGCCAGATGGCAAATTAGTGGTTAACAAACTGACCTGTTGTGGCAGCGCGATCAGTTGATTGCATTTGGCGCGCATCAATTCAAATACATCCGGATTTTTCTTGTGTGGCATGATGCTGGAACCCGTAGTTAATTCTTCCGGGAAGCTGATGAATCCAAAATTTTGGTTCATAAACAATACCACATCCATCGCCAGTTTGCCCAAAGTATGTCCAACACTGGCCAAGGTAAAGGCCAAAAACAATTCTGATTTGCCGCGGCCCATTTGGGCATGTACCACATTGTAATTGAGATCCGCAAAACCCAATAAATCGGTGGTCATTCGGCGATTCAAGGGAAAAGATGAACCATAACCTGCCGCCGAGCCCAAAGGATTTTGATTGATGATGTGGTAGGTGCTTTGCAATTGCTGTAAGTCATCGATCAGCGATTCAGCATAGGCGCCAAACCACAACCCAAAGGAGGAAACCATGGCCACTTGAAAATGGGTGTAACCCGGCATCTGCACTGCTTGATGGGTCTCCGAAAGTTGTTGCAAAACGGTGAAGAGTTCGTCCATTTGCTGCGCCAAATCAGCTAATTCCGCCCGAAAAAACAAGCGTAAATCCACCAACACTTGGTCGTTGCGCGAGCGGCCGCTGTGGATTTTTTTACCCAAATCGCCCAGTTCACGGGTGAGCATTAGTTCCACTTGTGAGTGTACATCTTCAACGCCCTCCTCGATGGTAAAAGCGCCGGTTTCGGTAGTTGTATATAGTTTTTTGAGCGCCGCAGCCAAAAGAACATATTCAGAAGGTTCAATCAACCCAACGGTGCTGAGCATTTCAATATGTGCCAGCGAACCCAAAATGTCGTAAGCAGCCAATTGAAGATCCAATTCCCGATCACGTCCAACCGTGAATTTTTCTACTTCTGCTTGAACAGTGGTGTCTTTTTGCCAGAGTTTCATAGTTGCTGTTTTTGTTCAAAGGGCCAATGGAGTTGTTCCAATAGCTGAATGTATATAGGAATGGCGTTTTTTATTTCGTCGAGGTAGATGAACTCATCAGCTGTATGTGAGCGTGCGGAATGCCCGCAACCCATTTTTAGGGAAGGAAACGGCATTAATGCTTGATCGGATAAAGTTGGGGAACCATAGTAACTGAGTTCCATAGCCAAACCGCTTTTTACCAAGGGATGATCCAGCGCAATACCCGATGAATTTAGTCTGAATGAACGGGCGGTCAATTCTGCACGCACCGCATTTTGCAACAGCTGAAACACTTCCTCATTACGGTAACACTCGTTTGTGCGTATATCGATCACAAACCGACAGGCATCGGGTACTACATTGTGTTGTTTGCCGGCCTCAATTTGGGTTACGCTAAATTTTACCTTCCCTAAAAGTGGCGATATTTTTGGTAGTTCGAGGGATTGAATGGTTTGAATGTCGTTTAGTGCGAGATATATGGCATTGATTCCTTCCTCGCGCGCCGCATGACCGGCCTGTCCGATGGCTAAAGCGTCTACTACCATTAAGCCTTTTTCGGCAATGGCCATTTGCATCTCGGTGGGCTCGCCAACGATGGCTGCATCAATCGTGCCCAAATCAGGTAAAATTGCAGCAATGCCATTGGCGCCAGAAATTTCTTCTTCCGCAGTGGCCGCCAGGATCAGGTTAAAAGGGAGGTCCTTTTTTTCGTAAAAATGGACAAAAACAGCCATTAGTGCGACTAAAGATGCCCCGGCATCATTGCTCCCCAAACCATATAAAATGCCATTCTCAATACCGGGATTGAAAGGATCTCGCTGCCAACCAGCAACTGGCTTGACGGTGTCAATGTGGGAATTGAGTAATAAGCTAGGCTTGTTCTCATCCCAATACTGCGACTTTGCCCAAGTATTGTTGCCTTTGCGGTGAATGGGAATATGGTGTTTTTCAAAAAAATGGGCAACAGCATTGGCTGCTTCGGTTTCTTCTCGGGAAAAAGAAGGGATCGCGATGAGCTCGCGCAGCAATTGAATCGCCGAATCGGCAAGGTCTGTTTTCACGTAAAAAGTAAACTGACAATGGTAGAATGAATGCGCCAAAAAAAACTGACAAGCGCCTGATTTTTTAACCTTGATGGTCAAAAAAATAGGCGCTTGTCAATTCTGAAGTTAAAATTAAATATGCAAAGCGCGGTTAGCAGTTGCAGCCAGCGCGGCTTCTTTAAATGCTTCGGTGTAAGTAGGGTGGGCGTGGCTCATGCGGGCAGCGTCTTCTGCTGAAGCGCGGAATTCCATCAAAGCCACTCCTTCGGCAATCATATCGGCTGCACGCGGGCCAACGATGTGGACGCCCAGAATTTCATCGGTGGTTTTATCCGCCAACACTTTTGCCAACCCTTCGGTATCCATACTGGCCCTAGCGCGACCCAAAGCTTTGAATGGAAACTTACCCACTTTGTACTCCACGCCATCAGCTTTCAGTTGCTCCTCGGTGCGGCCTACACTGGCCACTTCTGGCCAGGTATACACTACTCCAGGGATGAGGTTGTAATCAATGTGTGGTTTTTGTCCGGCAAGTTGTTCGGCTACCATAACGCCTTCTTCTTCAGCTTTGTGAGCTAGCATTGCGCCACGCACTACATCGCCAATGGCGTAGATGCCAGGAATGTTGGTCTGGAGGTGATTGTCTACCACAACCCGACCTTTTTCATCGCTCAGTACGCCCGCTTTGTCTAAGCCCAAGCCATAGGTATAGGGCTTGCGACCAATACAAACCAAGCAGTAATCAGCCTCAATGCTGAATTTTTCTTCGGTATCGCGTTTTTGGTATTCTACAGTCACGCTATTTTCGGTGGGCGCAACAGCAGTCACCATGTGTTTCAAGTAGAAATTAACGCCCATTTTGGACATCGAACGTTGCAATTCTTTGGCGCAATCGGTATCCATAGTAGGAATGATGCGATCCATAAATTCAATGATGTCAATTTGAGTACCCAAACGGGCATAAACCGATCCCAACTCCAATCCAATAACGCCGCCGCCAATGATGACCATCCGTTTTGGCACTTCTTGAATGTTGAGTGCTTCAGTAGAAGTGATCACGCGTTTTTTATCGTAGTGGAAATTGTCAGGCATTACGGGTTTAGAACCGGTAGCGATGATCACTTTAGCCGTTTCAATCTCCTCAGTAGTGCCATCATTTTTGGCGATGCTGATTTTATTGGCCGTCACGAAAGAACCATGGCCATAAAAGACATCGATTTTATTTTTTTTCATCAAAAACTCCACTCCTTTGACGGTTTGGCTAACCACCTCATTTTTCCGCTTGATCATTTGCGGCATGTTGATGGAAAGGTCGTTAAGTCCAATACCATGTTCGGTAAAAGTGGATTTAGCGGCGTGGTAATGTTCTGAAGAATCCAGCAAAGCCTTGGAAGGGATACAACCTACGTTCAAGCAGGTACCGCCAAGCGCATTGTAACGCTCAATGATAGCAGTTTTTAATCCCAATTGGGCACAACGGATGGCGGCAACATAGCCTCCAGGACCTGATCCGATGATGGTCACATCGTATTGCATGGTGTCAAAATTATGAATGATGTATTAGATCTGTTGCCAATGGAAACAACTTGATTCTAGAAATTGAACCCAGTTATTTCCACTGATGACAGATGCTTTGGAAATTTGGCCACAAGTTAGGGCTTAGGAATGATTAAACCATAACATATCGCTTGTTCTCTATCAAATTAATAACATCATTCCTTAGGCGGCTGGTTGTCGCGATTCGGGTTCTTATTGCGTCTTTTATTGCGATTGTTCTTCTTTTTGCGATTCGGATTAGGCGTACCGGATTGATCAGCTCCTCCTGTTGTAGGATTACCGGCGTTGTCATCAGTAGGTTTTCGCTGATCGTTGCGCGGCGGTTGCCCCTGATTGTTGTTATTAGGGCGGTTGTCCTGTCGTGGGCGATCGCGTTCTGGCGGGCGGTTTTGGCGCTCGGGCTGTTGCGACCGTTCTTGTTGATTTGGTCTTGGCGGCCTTTCGGTACGTGCTTCGCCGGCGTCGTTATTGCCTTGGTCACGGCGTTCTGGGCGCGCATCCGGGCGATCGTTGCGTGGCTGAGGACGTTGTTGATTGCTGCCGCCTTGGCCTTGGCCTTGTTGTGGTGGTTGCTGGCGTGGGTTGTTGTTGCCTTGCTGCGGTGGATTGCGGCGTTCGGGGCGGTTTGGATCTTGTGGAGCTGAATTACTCGGTCCGTCCCGGCGTACGCCATCGCGGCCATTGCGGCTTTTCTTTTTCTTTTTGCGACGTTTTTTGTCTTCTGGCAATTCAATTCCGCCAGTTACATCCTCATAATCGATGATTGCATCTTGCGCTACAAAAGATTCGGAAGTAGCCATCACGTCAAAATCTGCAGGTTTTTCTCCGCGAGCATTTTTTGCTTGCAGTTCCTTCACTTGCCCCAAAGTAAGGGGATAGATTTTTCCTCGTCCCCGTTCATGATCATAAGCGTAATAGAGGACTTTTTTGAAAATATCCGTTTTGATCAGCGAAGCGTTGCCTTTCTCGGTTTGGAGTTTTTCCCCGGCAGCAGGAAAATCTTCCAAAGCGTCCAGGTAGGTGTCCAGTTCGTAGTTCAAACAGCATTTCAAGCGACCACATTGCCCCGAAAGCTTAGCCTGATTGATGGCCAAGTTTTGGTAACGGGCCGCCGAAGTTGAAACCGATTTAAAATCGCTCAACCAAGTGGAGCAACAAAGTTCACGCCCGCAGGAACCAATTCCGCCGATACGCGCCGACTCCTGGCGAGCACCAATTTGCCGCATTTCAATTTTTACCCGAAACTCTTTAGCAAAATGCCGAATCAGCTCCCGGAAATCAACCCGGCCATCAGCCGTATAGTAAAAAGTAGCTTTGCGTTTATCGCCCTGAAATTCCACATCACCAATCTTCATTTCCAAACCCAGGGTTCGAGAAATGGCGCGAGCCCTTACCATTGTAGGTTGTTCTTGCTCAATGGCTTCCTGTAAGCGTTCCAAATCACGGTCGTTTGCCCGGCGAATCACTTGCAGTTGTGCCGAGCGTTCGTCGGTGCGTTTCTTTTTCATTTGGAGGCGTACCAGTTCGCCCGAAAGCGTCACTTTGCCTACATCGTAGCCATTGCCCGTTTCCACCACCACCATATCACCGGTAATGGTACGAACTTGTTCAGGAACACGAAAAAAGCCTTTGCGCGAGCCATTTTTAAAACTCACTTCTATGATATCTTGCAGAACAACGTCCTCAATCTCCATTTTCGACAACCAGTCGAACGTATTCAGTCGATTACAACCACCAGTTCCACAGCCGCCATTGCTATTGCATCCTTTTGCGCCGCTTCCGGTATTACAAGTAGTACATCCTAAGCATCCCATCGTTGCATTGTTTTATGTAGTTGGATAGAAGCATCTAAAAAAAGTATTTTAGGGTTTGCGTTTCTTTCAATGTAGGTATAACAGTCGTTGAACAGTTGAGCTATGCGCTCTACTTGGTTTGGCTGTAACACTTTTACCAGGTTTTGCGCGGTTTTCAACTCTTCGGGCTGAAGTCTTACCTTGCTCGCGCCAGTGAGTTTGATCAATAAAAACTCGCGCATGAAATGTAAGCCATATTGTAAAAAATGTTTTTGTCCTTCCCGACCAACACCGGCAAACTGGTCGACCCATTTTACCATTTCAATGCCGTTGCCTTTGTAGCATTTACGGAGCCAATCGAGAAAAAGAGCCGCGTCGTTATTTTCTTTATTGGCGGCAATTTTAAGTGCTTCACTCATGTCGCCATTGGCCAAATAAGCAGCGCCCCAAGCCTGATCACTCAATTCGGGGTGGCTTTTTTGAATGCCTTGGGCAACCTCCGCATCCGAAAGTGGCAGCGTTTTGATCAATTGACAACGCGATAAAATGGTATTGAGTATTTGCTCCTGATTTTCGGCCATCAGGATGAAGTAAGTTTCGGCAGGTGGCTCTTCGATGATTTTCAACAAACGATTGCCTTCATTGCCCAAAAACTCCGGGAGCCAAAGGAAGAGTACTTTGTGTTTGGCTTCGAAAGTCTTTAAGCTCAACTTCCGAACAATCTGCTGGCATTCTTCTTTATTGATGTTCCCTTGTTTGTTTTCGGCGCCGATGGCTTGGAGCCAATCAAACAGTCCGATATAGGGATTTTCGAGGAACGATTGGCGCCATTGTGGAAGGAATTTATCGCTGGTCATGTTGGCGCCGGTCACCGGAAAAACAAAATGCACATCAGGGTGAATGAGTTTTTCCACTTTGGTACAAGCCGCACAACGACCGCAGGCATCATCGGCAGTGCGGTTGTCGCAAAGCAAAAATTGGGTGAGCGCCAGCGCCAAGGTGCGTTTTCCACTACCAGCCGGACCTAGCAACAGCAAAGCATGCGGCAGTCGCTCCGAAAGCGCCATTTGCCGAAGATCTGCTCCTATGCTGGTTTGTCCTATGATATCTTTGAATAACATGTACCTTGGATTTAGAAAACATCACAAACGCCACAACGACTTCAGTCATTGCCCGTGGATGCCGAAAAACCATAGGACTAAGATAAGATAAGTTAAGTGTTGAGTCAGGATTGCAGATATTGCAAAATAGCCTCATCTGTAGGACTGACATTGGAGGGGAAGGTATCTATCAATCGCCCTTGTTCATCCAGTAAATATTTCTGGAAGTTCCATTGCACGGCAGAGTCTTTGACGCCATTCTGATCTTTATTGGTCAGCCAGCGATAAACCGGATGTGGGTCGTCTCCTTTAATGCGGATCTTTGCCGCCAATGGAAACGTGACGCCATATCGTGCCGTACAAAAGGTAGCTATTGCTTCATTAGAGCCTGGTTCCTGGCCTCCAAAATCATTTGAAGGAAAACCCACCACTGTCAATTGATTTTGAAAGTGATTATAAAGCTCTTGTAATTGAGCATATTGTGAGGTGAAGCCACACTCAGAGGCTACATTGACCACTAGTATTTTCTTGCCTGCAAAATCGGCAAAATTGATATCCTTACCCGCAACGTCTTCTACTACAAATTGATGTATCGAACTCACCTTCTTATTATTAGTCCTTTCCCGGTAAATGTAAGGATTTTTTCAAAAAACGATCAATTTAATTTGGTTCCCCTACATCAAGCAACAACCTTGCCCGACAAATTTTGTTATCCAAACAAAAAAGCTACCATGCGTATCGCTGCTTACCGAAAGGCTCATTTCAATGCCGCCCACCGACTACACAATCCTCAATGGACAGACGAAAAAAATCGCGCGGTTTTTGGTTTGTGCAATAACCCCAACTACCATGGGCACAATTATGAGCTGGAAGTAAAAGTGGCAGGAGAGGTGGATCCCGACACTGGCTATTTGATCGATTTGAAAATTTTGTCTGATTTGATCAAAGAGGAAGTGGAAAATAGGTTTGACCACAAAAACCTCAACCTCGATACGGTAGAGTTTCAACATTTGAACCCTACCGCAGAAAACATTTGCTACGTGATTTGGAACATTCTACGCGAAAAACTGGATGCGCGGTATGATTTAGCAGTACGGTTGTATGAAACGCCCAGGAACTTTGTGGAATACCCTGCTGGTTAAGTTAAGGTCTTACATCACGTTTTAATAGGCGCAAAGTACGAACGGTGTTGTTGTTTTCATCAACCAAGCTGACCAAATACATGCCATCAGGTAGCGAACCAACCCGATACCGCTCGCCGTCAATTACGTTGTATTCCCGCACTACGGTACCCAATACATTGTAAATGACCAGGCGGTCAATACCCTCTGGATTTTTGAGTTGGAAAAAATCGACGGCTGGATTGGGGTATAAAACCAAACCTTCGTTGCGTACCTCGCGTACGGCAGTAATCCGACTGGCTACTGACACTTCAAAATTCATGCGCACCAGCGCAGAATCAGGTTTGTTGAGCAAAGAAAAATCGAGGCCATATTTTCCAGTACCTGCTGTTTTGTTGGGCAAAATATGGAAAATGAATTCAATTTTTTTGCCAGGCGCCATTTTTAGCGGGGCATTAAGTCCCAATTTGCTGTCTACATTGCTCCCCACAATCTCATCATAGCAAACAATGCCATCACATACTTGGGTGGCCCATTTGCCAGGTTTACTAAGTTCTACCCTTTTCCACTTGAGTTTAAGGGTATCTTTTGAGGTATTGGAAATGGTAGCGCGTACTTCCAAATCGAGGTAAGGATCATTCAAATCAACCGTAAAATCTTTTTTTAAGGTACCGGGGGTGATGGAGAGTAGGGTGCTTTGGCCAATAAGCGGCAGCATCGTTAGCAAAAAAAAGGTGAAAGGAAGTAGCATTCGTTTCATGGGTCGTCAAAATTTAATCGGTGATCAGGGCGCTGTTGCTTTTTATGTTGCGCAAATTAAACTATATTTCAACCGTTCACAATGGCTAGGGGCGACTTTAAGATTTGTTTAAGAGCGCTTTTGTATATTGTTTTACAGCTCCTTAAACGGTTGAATATCTATTTACTACGTTTTACCACGTAAATTGTTCCTGCGATTGCTCCTTTGGTCAGCTTGGTGACATTTTATTTAACGACAAAAGGGGCATTGTCCGTACAGTGACATTGTGTTTCTAGATCGAGCAGTACTTTGTGGTTTGAAATAAATGAGGTGTCTTTACCGACGCAGAATACATAGCATGAAAATAATTATCCTTGGTAATGGCATTAGTGGAATCACTGCCGCGCGTTTTATTCGCAAGCTGAGCGATCATGAGATCGTGGTCATTTCTGCTGAAAGCGATTATTTTTTTTCGCGAACGGCATTGATGTACATCTATATGGGGCAGATGCGGTTTCAGGATACCCAACCTTACGAACCTTGGTTTTGGGAAAAAAATCGGATCCAACTCAAAAGAGCATACATCCAAAACATAAATCCTACCGAAAAAACGCTACACACTTCTGAGGGAGAAGCCATCGCTTATGACAAACTGATCATTGCAACGGGATCGCGTTCCAATAAATTTGGCTGGCCGGGACAGGATCTGCGCCACGTCCATGGGTTGTATAGCATTCAAGATTTGGCGGCCATGGAAACCGCCAGCAAAGGATTACAAAGAGCAGTGATCGTAGGCGGCGGACTCATTGGCATAGAAATGGCTGAAATGTTCCATTCCCGGCATATTCCAGTTACTTTTTTGGTGCGGGAAAAAAGCTTTTGGAATGGCGTGCTTCCCGCCGAAGAATCAGCCATGGTAAACCGGCATCTAAAGGAATATGGGATAGATTTACGACTTTCTAACGAATTGGAAAGCATCATTGACGATGGTAGCGGACAAGTTGGCGCCGTAATGACCAAATCTGGCGAACGCATCGAATGCGGATTTGTAGGACTTACCGCCGGGGTTAGCCCCAATATTGCTTTTTTGGAAAACAGTGGCATCGAAATGAATCGCGGCATTTTGGTGGATCAATTTTTACAAACCAATTTGCCCGATATTTACGCCGCCGGCGATTGCGTTGAGGTACGAGCACCGCAAACTGGCCGCAAAGCCATTGAACCGGTTTGGTACACGGGGCGCATCATGGGTGAAACACTGGCTTACACGGTTTGCGGGGATCCTACGCCATACGACCCTGGTATCTGGTTCAATTCGGCTAAGTTTTTTGACATTGAATACCAGATTTATGGCCAGGCACCAGCGAATATGCCCGATGAACTAGGAACCATTTACTGGGAACACCCGCAAGGAAAAAAGAGCATCCGACTGGTATATGAACGTGCTTCTCATGCTGTAGTGGGATTCAACTTGATGGGAATTCGATTCCGTCAAGAAGTATGCGAGCAATGGATCGCCGCCAAAACGCCGATCGATCAAGTAGTGGTTGATTTGAAAAAAGCCAATTTTGATCCAGAGTTTTACCGCCGCTATGAACAGGAAGTGAGCCGAATTTTTCAGCAGTCAAAAATGGTTACTCACTAATTAATCGACTCTTTTTTAATCAAGTGTACATTTCTTTGAATAAACCTAACTCAAAATACATGACCCAAGTAGACCCAACTCTTTCGCTGGCCAATCCACAGGCGCATTTCGACCTGAATACGGGGCAAAAACTCAATCTGGCCGTTGCCACTTTTGGACTCCTCATTTTGCTAGTCGCAGCAGGAGGGTATTCTTTTGCTAATCCGGTACTGTGGCTCAGTGGCGCATTGATTGCGTTTACTGTGGGTTTTTTGGGCTATGCCTACGCTACCTATAGCGGACTCCCGGCTGGCATCAAAAACAACGGGGTTTTTATTCGAGCCATTTCGAATAAGGGCGCAATTGCCTGGGTAACGGGTATTTCTTTGACCGCTTTTTATGTATTGCTCTATTTTTTTCCGGCAGCATTGGGTCAGGGGGCAAACGGTGCAGCGAATACTGGATTGGTCGCCCTTTTTGACCCCTTGAGCTATTTTCTAAAAAAACAGCCAGCCAGCCAGTGGTTTGTATATGGGGTATTGTATTCTCTCGGCATTACCGTGATGGGTATAAAATTTATCTGGAAATACCGGCATAATCGCTACCAAATCTTACGCACCTGCTCAGTCATTTTTTTTCAAATGGGTTTTGCCTTTTTACTACCTGAGTTTATGCAGCGGCTCAACGAACCTTATTATGATTTCAAAAACATGTGGCCGCTGGATTACGACTTTTTTCAAAAAGATCAATTGAACTACGTGCTCAACACGGGTACTTTGGGCGGGTACATGATCCTATTTGGGGTTTTGATGGTTTTTGTGATCTCGCCTGTACTGACTTATTTTTATGGCAAAAGATGGTATTGCTCCTGGGTATGTGGCTGCGGCGGATTGGCCGAAACAGTAGGCGATCCCTTCCGGCATCTGTCGAATAAGTCGCTTGGGGCTTGGAAATTTGAACGCTTAATGATCCACAGCGTGTTGCTCTTTTCAACGGTGATGACCATAGCTACATTGTACAGTCTTTTTCATGACGATCCACGGGGCTATTTTGTAACTCGGGAGTTCTTTTTAGCGATTGTATTGGTGGTGATGGTTGGGTTGTTGGGCGTGTTGTGGTTGCGCCCCGCGTATGTGAGCGGCTTGCAAAAATCAGTAAAAAGAGCAGCAACGATTGCTTTGGCGGCCATTGCCGTACTAACACTGGGAGCTTATATTTTAGGTATAAAAGAAGTGTTTTTCATCCCTAGCGATTGGCTGAAGGGCTGGTATGGGTTTTTCATAGGCGCTATTTTTTCCGGTGTTATTGGCGTAGGATTTTACCCGATTTTTGGGAGTCGGGTTTGGTGTCGATTTGGTTGCCCTATGGCGGCTGTTTTGGGCATGCAGCAAAAATTCTTTAGCCGTTTCCGCATTACTACCAATGGGGGACAGTGTATTTCATGCGGCAACTGTTCTACTTATTGTGAAATGGGAATTGATGTGCGGGCTTATGCACAAAAGGGACAAAACATAGTAAGGGCTTCGTGCGTAGGCTGCGGCGTATGTGCGGCCGTATGTCCGCGCGGGGTACTCAAATTGGAAAACAGCGCGATTGATTTGACAACACGCACCACCGAGTTGCGGGCGATCAAAATTGATAAAGGCGGGGTGAGTTTGGAAATGTAGGATTGTGGATCAATTATGGTGAAGTGATAAATGGAAGATAATTTTCCTTATTAATCATTTTGAAAGTAGCATCGGGGTAAGCATTTAAAAAAACCTTAGGAGTTTTAGCCTTGCTACTTTGCCATTTGAACTCATATGCTGCAAGTTGGCCGTTTTGGAGTTCAACCCAATCGACTTCTTGCTGATCGTAGGTGCGCCAGAAATAGGTTTCGGTCAAGCTATTGCTGTATTTGAGTATTTTTAAACGTTCAACAATCAGATAGTTCTCCCATAATTCCCCAATGTCAGTTCTAAGCGATAAAGGGCGAAAATCGTTGATAATAGCGTTTCTTACGCCTAAATCCCAAAAATACCAACGGGAGGTTTTGGTTATTTCTTTGCGAAGATTACGGCTAAATGCTTCAATCTTCTTCAAGATGAATACTTTGCTGCACAGATCAAGGTATTTTTCTACCGTATTTTTGCTCATCTGCAATTGTCGCCCTAATTCTTCAAGTGAAACCTCTTTGCCGATTTGGAAAGCAATCAATCGCAGCAAATCTCTAATCTTTGAGCTGTTTCGAATCCCTTCAAAAGCGATGACGTCTTTCAGCAAATAAGCGTTTAGTAGATCTCTCAAATATCCTGCTGGGCTTACTCCAGGCGATAGATTCCAAAGCTCAGGATAGCTCCCAAAAACGAGCCGATCTTCTAGTCTTTGAGCGGTTTGTAAGGCATTTTCATAGGGCATTAATTCAACTTGAGCTATGGGATACAATTCATGGAAAAAAGCCCGCCCGGTCAGGGGTTCACCCGATAAATTCGCGAGATCAAATGCCGACGAACCCGTTGCGATGATTCTAATGCCTTCAATATTGTCGACGATCAATTTCAGTGCTTTGCCTATGTCAGGGATTACTTGAGCTTCGTCAATGATCAATAAAGTATTATCTTGAAGCAAGCGCTTGTAATTAGCAATAGTACGTTGGGCAAAAACTTGTTGGACATCAGTATCCTCGCCATGCAAATACACCGATTTCAATTTGTTATTGGCCAAAATCGTTTTTAACAAAAAAGTCTTTCCTACTCTTCTCGTCCCAAAGATTAGATTGACTTTATTTGGAACTAGTTTTTCCAAAAGATTGGGCTCGATATATCGGTTTATTTCCACGGTGAGGTTGGTGATTTTGCTTGTAAATACTTCAAAAATACAAATTCCGTCATTACGTTGACGATTTTTCTACAAATTCCGTCATTACGTTGACGATTTTACTGGTTTGTAGAGCAATAAAGCCAAATAGAACAGATTTATAAGCAACTTAACTCCAGTAGTAAGGCCCTCAATCATTCTTTGTAATTTTGCCGCCATACATATTACCCAAAATAAACACAATGAACCAACAACTTGCCGCGATCTGTTCTTCGGCGCAGGAATTGATCAAAGATACCGCTGATTTCATCCTCCATGAATTGGGCAAAGTCAGTGTCAACCAAATTGAAACCAAGGCGCTCAATAGTTTGGTCAGCTACGTTGATAAAACGGCGGAACAACGCCTTACCGCTGGTCTATCAGAAATCTTACCGGGCTCCGTTTTTTTGACCGAAGAAGAGACCGTTGCCCAAGAAAAAGGTGATTGGCGCTGGATCATCGATCCCCTGGACGGCACCACCAACTTTTTGCACCAATTGCCGTGTTTTGCGGTTAGCGTGGCGCTGGAATACCAAGGCGAAGTAGTATTGGGCATCGTACACGAAGTAACCCGCAGTGAAACCTTTAGCGCTTGGAAAGGCAGCGGGGTGTTGTTGAATGGCAAACCCGTAACAGTAAGTGCAACGCCATCCCTGGATCAAGGCTTGGTGGCGACTGGTTTCCCATACTATGATTTTGATCGGATGACGAAATATTTGGAGGCCATTCGCTGGATGATGGAGCACACCCGCGGCATTCGTCGCTGGGGAGCAGCGGCAGTTGATTTGGCCTATGTGGCTTGTGGTCGTTATGATTTGTTTTTTGAATACCACCTTCAACCCTGGGATGTTGCTGCGGGCGCATTTTTGGTACAAGAAGCAGGTGGTAAAGTTGGCGATTTTAAAGGCGGAAACGGATTTTGGGACGGCAGCGAAATCATTGCCGCTAACCCGCAAGTATATGTTGAAGGCCAAGCCATGCTAGAGCGGGTGTTTCATACTTCGCCCCTGATGACCAGTTGATTTTTGTCTCTTTCTTTTCTCGACCTGCTGCGTTACAAATGCTCGCCGTAGCTTTAACTATGCCTGCGCTTTGCGCCTTGCAGGTCGAAAAAATAAATTCGCCAAAATTTCAACTTTCCATCCCGTGCGAAGTATATAGCGAGTCTGTCTAAATCCTGGGCACATTGATCGAACAATACCGCGAGGCGTTGTTATTTGGCCTAATTTACAGCCCAATACATTTTTTTCATTTTTCTAGTTTAGGGCATATGAATTTTCTGGAAAACATCAGCTTGGCCTTTCGATCGATTCGCGCCAATATGCTACGTGCCGTTTTGACCTTGATGATCATTGCATTTGGGATCATGGCATTGGTGGGGATCTTAACCGCCATTGATAGTGCGATCTATTCTCTCAATGACAACCTTTCCTTTTTGGGCGCCAACACTTTTGATGTTGAGCCGAAAGGAGAAAGCGGACCGCGTGGTCGTCGGGGTGGGCGACAAGAAAAACAAGCCGACAATTTCACTTATGCCGAATCGATGGAATTCAAAGAGCGGTTTCATTTTGCAGCACGCTCGGCGGTTTCATTCAACTGTTCGCGCAATGCGGCCATTCGCGCTGGAGATATAAAAACCAATCCCAATGTAGCCATTTTTGCTTCTGACGAAAACTACTTGGAAGCCAAAGGTTTTGAAATACAATATGGCCGTAACTTCACGGCCAGGGAAGCCAATGGTGGCGGTTATGTCACCATTCTGGGATCCGATATGGTAAAAACGCTGTTCAATGGCAAACCCGAAAAAGCGTTGGATCAAATCATCAGTTCCAGCAACATGCGTTTGCGGGTAATTGGCGTATTGAAATCGAAGGGGTCATCAATGAATCAGAGTGAAGACCGCCGCATCATCATTCCTTTGCAGACAGGAAAACAGCTTTTTGCTACTTTGAATACCAACTTCAGAGTCATGGTGGCGGTGAACGATCCACAACAAATCGACAACGCCATTGCTGTTGCAACCGGTTTATTGCGCAACATCCGCAGACTTAAAGCCGCTGAAGAGAACGATTTTGAGATCTCCAAAAGCGACGGCTTAATCGATATCATTAAAGAAAATACGGTTTATTTCCGCTTATCGGCGGTGGTAATTGGCTTGATTACCCTTTTGGGAGCGGCCATTGGTTTGATGAACATCATGTTGGTATCGGTTACCGAGCGTACCCGTGAAGTAGGCATCAGCAAAGCTTTGGGCGCTACTCGACGGGTGATTTTGATCCAGTTTTTGACCGAAGCCGTAGTGATCTCTTTGATGGGTGGTTTGGTAGGTATTTTCCTCGGCGTGATGATTGGCAACATTGTTACTGTGATCATGGGCGGTCATTTCCTGGTGCCTTGGTTGTGGATTACGATCGCCGTATTGACCTGTTCGATTGTAGGTTTGGTTTCCGGGTTGTATCCAGCCATGAAAGCGGCACGTTTGGATCCGATCGAATCATTGCGTTACGAATAAAAAAAACAGACTTTAGTTTACTTTCCATATAAAGCCGCCACGATTGTAAAAAATCGTGGCGGCTTTTCGTTCTTTGCGGTATGAAACGCGAGTTCCTAATAAATTTAATTTTTTTACTGACCATCAATCTGATCATTAAGCCCCTTTATCTTTTTGGGGTAGATCGAGGCGTACAAAATACCGTGGGCGAAGGCGCTTATGGGTTGTACTTTACGCTTTACAATTTCACCCTGATCTTTCAAATCATTTGCGATTTTGGCATTCAATACTTTAACAACCGCCATATTGGGCAACACCCCCATTTATTACCGAAATACTTACCGGTTTTTTTGACCATCAAAGCGTTACTCGCCGCGCTGTACATCATTGCGGTGCTTTTTTTTGGATTGATCAGCGGTTTTTTGTGGCAATACCCCGTTTTGCTGATCAGCCTGATGGCCTATCAGTTGTTGAGTAGTTTTGTGTTGTATTTGCGCACCAATATTTCCGGTTTGGGTTGGTATCGAATGGATAGTCTTTTTTCAGTGATGGATCGCGCATTGTTGATCGGAATAATTGGGGTGCCGATGTGGCAAGGTTGGCTGCCCAGCAGTTTTTCCATTCAGTGGTTCGTCAACTTGCAATTGTTTTCTTTGCTGTTTACTGGAGCCATCATACTGGCCTTAACCATACGGCACACCGGCAGCATTGCCTTTAAGTGGAACAAAAGAGTGACCTTTTTGCTGTTTAAGCAATCACTGCCCTATGCTATGGCGGTAGCTTTGATGTCGATTTATACCCGAATAGACGGGGTAATGATTGAGCGGTTGTTGCCCGATGGTAACGTGCAAGCAGGTATTTATGCCTCGGGTTTTCGCTTGCTCGATGCGTTTAATATGTTTGGCTATCTTTTTGCGGTATTGCTCTTGCCGATGTACGCCCGCCTGCTCAAGGCGAAACAACCCTTGCAACCATTGGCACATACGGGTATTAACCTCATTTGGAGCGGAACCTTTCCATTGGTTGCGGCGATCATTTTTTTTCGCACCCCGATTATGGAAATCTTGTACCGTGGCGGCGATGCTTACTCTGGAAACATCTTGGGTTGGCTGATCATCAGTTTTATTCCCATGACAGGATCCTATATTTTTAGCACCTTATTGGTAGCCCAAGGCAGCCTTATGGCACTCAACCGTGTCTACGTGCTGGGCGTGGCCATCAATATTGGATTAAATTTCATTTTGATACCCCGTTTTCAAGCACTTGGGGCGGCAATGGCCAACTGTATCACCCAAAACGGCATTTTCATCGCGCAGTTGATACTGTGTTGGAGGATCATGGGGGTTGGTTTTCGGCGCAGCCAGGCTTTGAAGCTCATAGCAGTAGCATTGATCAGCGTTTTGGCAGCCTGGATAAGCAGACAATACTTTTTTGAAACGATAGGTTGGAGTGCTCTGCTAGCGGCAGTACTATTGGGTTTTAGCAGCGCTTTGTTGTTTGGTTTGATCAATCCAAAGGAATTGATGGGCTTAACAAGAGGTCAAGAAGTATAGCTCCCCAAACACGAATTCTTGGTTTTTTAGTTTATAGTAGCAGTAACGAATCATTTTCTACTTTTGCACCACAATTACACCAAATGGAGCGCACAGACAATTTAATTGGCGTTTTAGCCACCTTGTATCAATGGAGAAAAGCCATTTTGGGATTATCCGTTGCTGCGGCTATCGGTACGGGCATTATCTCGCTTTTTTTACCCAATTACTACAAAAGCACCACCGTTTTTTTGGCTGCTAACCCGGATCAAGCGCGCCCAGAAATTCTTTTTGGTAAGGCAGGTACTTACCTCTATGGCGGCGGAAATGATATTGATCGCCTACTGACCATCGCCGAATCCAATGAACTGGTGGATGCGCTGGTGGATACCTTTAATTTGTACGAGCATTATAGGATCAACGAAAAAAGTCCTATTGCTTCCGAGACCGTTCGCAAAAAGTTTTTGTCGTTGTACAGCGTAAGTAAAACTAAACGTGATGCAATTGAGCTCTCAGTAGAGGATCGTGATCCTAGATTGGCTGCCGACATTGCTAACGTAGCGCGCGAATTGATCAACAATATCTCCCAGGAAGTAATTAAAGTGGGTCAACGCAAAACCATTGCCTCCTATGAAGCTAGCATCAATCAAAAAATCATCCAGATGAATCACATGGGCGATAGCCTGATTCAACTGCGCAGTAAGTACAAAATATACAATACCCTCGAGATGTCGGCGGTGTTGACGCAGCGCTTTACCACCGTTCAGGGCGCTTATTTTCGCAACAAGGGCCGTTTGGAATCCATGCGAAAAAATCCGCGTATCCCGCGCGACTCGGTGGCTTTTGCCGAGGTAATGGTGAGTGGTTATAAGGCTGAAGTGGACAGTTTGACCAAAATATTGTCCAACTTCAACATCGGCCAGGTTAACTTAATCCAGTTGGAAACCCAGTATTTTAGCAGCAACGGCGTAGTTGGCGACGAAATGGAACGCGTACGGTTGTTGCGTTCCGCTTTGCAATCGCAAGTCCCCGCCATTTACGTTCTCGAACCTGCAGAACCGCCGGTCGTGAAATCGCGTCCGAAGCGGGCCATATTGGTTGTAGTAGCTGGGATAATCGCTTTTTTTATTGCCGTCATTGGTGTATTGTTGTTTGATACCTACAAAAACGCCGACTGGCGCGCTTCCTTCCATGCTGATTGATCAATGGAAAGGCCTGAAAAATTGGCCGCAAGAAAAGCTGTTGTTCCTAGGGTTGAGTGTAATCACCTTGGGCAGTTTGTGGTTGGGAGTCGCCAATTATTGGTATTTCCTGCCCATCTTGCCGGCATTTTTATTGGTAGCTTATTTGACTGCTGTTGATTTTCGCAAAATATTTTTGCTGTTGATGATCTGCATCCCACTGTCAACCGAGGTGGTGTTTCCCAATGGTTTTGGTACCGATCTACCCACTGAACCGCTCATTGTGGGATTGCTATTGGTAGGTTTTCTTTTTTTATTGAAAAATGCAGGACAGATCGATAAATCCTTTTTGCTCCATCCGATCAGCATCGCGTTGATGTTGCATTTGAGTTGGATCATCATCACTACAGTAGTTTCGGGCAATTTTTTTATTTCCCTCAAGTACCTGTTGGCCAAAATTTGGTTCATCGGTGTGTTTTTCTTTCTGGCAGGGTATCTTCTCAAAACACCAAAAGCTTATTTTCAACTGTTTTGGTGCGTTTTTTGGCCTTTGTTTGCCACGGTATTCATCATCCTGATCCGCCACAGCGCCTTTGGATTTACGTTTAAAGACGTCAATTTTGTACTCTCGCCTTTTTATCGCAACCACGTAGCCTACGCAGGTATCATCGCTTTGTTTTTTCCGTTGCTGTGGTTTGCGCGCGATGAGTTTCGAACCTTTTCGTTGTTTTGGTGGGCGATGTTGGGACTTGCGGGGTTGTTGATCGTGGCCATTTATTTTTCCTATACGCGTGCAGCTTATGCCTCTATCATCATGGCTGCCGGGGCTTATGTCGTTATCCGACTGCGTTTGACGCGCCCGTTTTTAATCGCGGCGATGGTTGTTATCATGGGCGGCGCGCTCTTCATCAGTACCAGCAATCGGTATTTAGAGTTTGCGCCCGATTTCAACAAAACCATCTCGCACGAAAGCTTTGACAACCTCCTGGCTGCTACCTATAAAATGGAGGACATCTCTACCATGGAAAGGGTTTATCGCTGGGTAGCGGCCATCCAGATGGTTCCGGTGCACCCTTGGATGGGGTTTGGGCCGGGTACCTTTACTCGGTTTTACCGGCCATATACGGTCAACAGTTTTCGCACCTACGTGAGCGATAACGAAGAGCAATCGGGTGTACACTGCTATTATCTGATGACTTTGGTGGAGCAAGGTATTCTAGGGTTGGGGGTATTTTTACTGCTCAGTTTTTTAGTATTAGCTAAGGGCGAGATCGCTTACCACGGCTGCACTGATCCTCGCCGGAAACGGGTTATTCTCTCGGCAACACTCTGCACCGTAGCAATGGATGCATTCCTAATGATCAACGACATGGTTGAGACCGATAAAATGGGGTCTTTTTTCTTTATCTGCATGGCCATCATCGTTAACCAGGATCTGCAGAATAAGCGGGAAAAAAACGCGGAGCTGCAATCCGAGCTCTAGTCTTTAATAAAAACTACATTGTCTGAATCCAATTGTTGCTCTTGCAAATGGGTTTCTACCTGTTCACAACGCTGCCAAAGACCATCTTGGTCAATAATTCCCGCAGCAAAACCCAATGCTTGCAATTGCTCAGCCGCCTGACGGTGGGCACTGTTGTGGCGCGCTTCGGCCAAATATTCTAAAACCACCATCGAAGCATGTTCCTTTAGCGCCTTATGAGCGCCCTGGATTACCTTGTCTTCCGCACCTTCCACATCGATTTTGATGATTTTTGGCACAAAAACCTGGGTTTGAATGATCGCATCCAAAGTGACAGCCGGAACTTCATTTTTTACCGGCGGGTATTTGCGGTACCAACTGGTATCGCCAAATTGATCCAGCTCCATGCTGTTGAATTCCGAGTACAAAACGGGAAACTCATAAAAAGTGACTGTAACCGGCGCATCTGATAAGGCCAAACAATGTGGTTTGACTTGCGAAAAAGGAGCTGTATTGCGCTCCAAAACGGCAAAAGTAGACTTGGAAGCTTCATAAGCCCAAACTTGCCCGGTTTTTCCAACCAACTGCGCAGCCAACAAGGTGAAATAGCCAAAATGTGCGCCAATGTCCAAAAAAGCATCGCCCTCATTCAAATTCTTGATCAAAAAACGCGCTAATCGCAATTCAGAATCATGTGATTTGCCGCCAGTAAGATAGATGTCGGTACCGGCTGGGAGCAGGATGTGCATTTTTGCATCAAAAAAAGTATTGGTCAATCGCAGTTTTCCTTTTTTGGAAAATGGATACCAAACCTTTCGAAACAAAACTGCATCCAGATATCGGAAGGGGTGGTGTAGCAAACGATTTACTTTATTGGCAGCGGCAATTTTTTCAACTTGTGCCAAACGATCTAAAAGCGGTTTCATAGTGGATGGGTTAAGCAAGGGGGTCTTGTCCCCATTTTTCTATTTCTTCTGGGAGCCAAAGGTCAGGAAAAAAGACGACTTGTTGTTGGCGCGGCGGCAAGTATTGTTGCCAATTGGTTCCCCCGGTTGCTTCAATCACCTTGGGTTTGTTCTCCAGGTAGCGGACGGCCGAGCGTAGGTGTACCAGTCGCCATTGGACATTGATTTTGTGATCGTATTCCCGGAGTAGCTGCTTGATTTTTTCGGTGTTGACGCCGGTGGTTTGAAGTTGGAGGTAACATTGCCACAAATTGGATGAGGCAGTAGACTTGGCGAGATCGATGAATTCCTGGGCGTATTTTTGCTCAAACTGGCGGAGGGTCAAGGTTTTTTTACCGCTGGCCAATTCCGTGGCGCCTGAACGCCAATAGATGTGTTCGTACAACTCCTCCACTGAATGGGTAGCGCTTAACTTTTCCCGTTGCGTAAAATGCACCAAGCGGTACAAATCGGTGCTACAGATTTCAATTTTTCGGAATTGCCCCGATTGAAACCCGCTGGAAGGCAACAAACTCATGCGGAATTGCAAAAATTCGTCGCGATCCATGCCCTCCACCATCACTTCAAATGAGTCGATCAATAAGCCAACATAGCGATTGATCCGCTCCAATTGGCGGGTGAACAACGACTCGTCAAGCGCAGCAGGTGCACGCAATTGCTCAATGGACTGTAAAATGAGTTTGAAGTACAGCTCGGTTATTTGATGATAAACGATGAAAATGTTTTCATCCGGAAAGGAAGTTTTGGGGCGTTGCAAGCTCAGTAAGGTATCCAGGTGGATGTAATCCCAATACGTCAGGTAATCGGCATAAAGCAAGCCATCGAGGTAGGAGAGCATGTCTTGACCCATCGCGCCGTACTTTTGTTCGAGCTGATCAAGGCGGTCAAGCATTTCATGTGTAAGCTTCATTAAAGGACGATTTTCATCCCAAGATAAACCATTATCAGGCAAAAAATCACACTTGCACCAATATAAACCAAGGCCAAAATAGGGTGGGGGCCTTGCAATAATTTAAGCGTTTCGTAACTAAAGGTGGAAAAAGTGCTGAGTCCACCACAAAAACCAGTCATCAACAGCAATTGGTAATTGGGGCGTAAGCTTCCCTTAAGCGTGAGCCCGGCTAACACCCCAATGATCAAACCACTGACTACGTTGATCACCAAAGTAGACCAAGGAAATTGTTGACTGGGGCTGGAAATCCAGCGCCCCATGGCATATCGACAAATGCTTCCCAAGCCGCCGCCCAAAAAAACCCAAAGGTAATTGTTCATCATCCAGGCGTTAGGGCAGAGCTATCGTTTTGTCTGCGTCGATTTACCGCCTGTTGGAGCAAATAAGTAGCGACTAAAGCCACCCCAAAAATCAAGAAAAGCAGCCAATGTGGATTCAGCAAGTGGTGCATGCTGAAGACAAAACTGATGAAAAATATATTCGCAAAAACCAACACCCCCGTGGCTTGCATATGGGAACAACCAAAATCAATCAGCAAGTGGTGGATGTGCCGACGATCGGGTTTGAAAGGCGATTGTCCGCGTATAATACGGGTAGTGAACACCCGAAGGGTATCAAAAAATGGAATAATGATGATGCCAATGGCGACTACCGGGCCGCCCGAGAATCGAAAAGGGTTTGTGGAATCCAAATCGTTGTTGAGATCGATGAATTTGATGACCAAAATTGCCACCACCATGCCAATCAGTAAAGCTCCGGTATCGCCCATGAAAATACGGGCTGGAGTATAGTTGTAGCGTAAAAAAGCCATAATGGCGCCGGCATTAGCAAAGGCGAAAGTAGCAAATTCGATGTGGCCGATCAAGTAAAACCAACAACCTAGCACGCACATGCAGATGGTAGCAATGCTGCCTGCCAGTCCATTGATGCCATCGATGAGGTTGAAAGCATTGGTAATCACCAAAATGGTGAAAATAGTTACTAATGGGTAGATCCAGGAAGGCAACCAATCATAGATGCCAAAAAGCCCATAAAAACTATTCAGCATGATGCCCGATTTCAGTGCCAAAATTGAGGCCGCTAAAACCTGCGCCACTAATTTCTTGGAAGCGGAAACCGGAGAGATGTCATCTTTTACGCCAATCAAAAAGATAATGATGAACGCGCAAAGAATGTATTGGAGGTTCTGGAAATCACCAAAGGGCGTCCATAACGTAATGGAAAAAATACTGCCAGCAAAAATGGCAACCCCCCCTAAGGAAGGGGTACGCACCTCGTGCGAGCGGCGATCTCCAGGCTCGTCGACAAGGTTTTTTTCCAAAGCGATCCGAATGATGGACGGAATGGCAAAATAACTCAACGCGAATGCGGTTACAAAACTGAGGGTAATAAGAATCATGAGACTATTTTTGAGTTCATCGGAGTATACCGGCTGCTTTTTGCAAATAAAGCGATAGCAATCAAAAATAGTGAAAGGTACTTTTAAGAGTCTATCCGTGTTAGTTGCAAAAAAAAACAGCAAATGAACTGTAGACCCTGTTCACGAGGAAAGGTTTAGCGCGAACCAGCATCTGGAACACGCTTTTTTGTTAACTACAGCGTTCTGTGCCTAAAATTAGCCTGAAAAATTTAAAGATCAAAATTCTGAATCATCGATTTGATCCAACCAGGCTTTAACTTCCTTGGCTAAGCTCTCTACAACCCCTGGTTCAAAGGGGGAAATAACTCCGCCCAACTCCGTCAATTCCAAGAAGGATTGACTACCGCCAGCCTTGCAAAGCCCCAAATAAGCATCCCAGGCATCCTGGTGGTTTTTGCGGTCTTTTTTCCAATATTGCATGGCGCAAATCATTGCCAAAGCATAATCGATGTAGTAGAAAGGAGAATTGAACAAGTGGCTTTGGCGTTGCCAGAAACCGCCTTGCTGCAAAAAGGCATTATCTTCGTAATTGCAATGCGGCATGTATTTTTGCTCGATGGCTTTCCAAAAAGCATTGCGCTCCGCCGGAGTAGCATCCGGATTTTCATAAACGGTATGCTGAAACTCATCAATCGAAACGCCATAAGCCAAAAAGGCAACATTGCTGGCCAGGTGGTTGAACTTGTACTTGTCGCTGTCTTTTTCAAAAAAGAGCGACATCCAAGGCCAAGCAAAAAACTCCATGCTCATGGAATGGATTTCACAAGCCTCGTAAGTAGGCCATTTGTACTCATCCAATTTGATGTGGCGACTGGAGAACACCTGGAAAGCGTGTCCGCATTCGTGAGTCAGCACGTCGATGTCGCCGCTGGTACCATTGAAATTGGAAAAAATATAAGGAGCGTTGTATTTTTCGATGAAAGTAGCGTACCCAACGGGTGCTTTACCGTCTTTGTTTTCCAAATCCATCAATTCCGAAGTGCGCATGAATTCAAAAAACTCATCCGTTTCTGGCGATAGTTCGGAATACATTTTTGATGCCTGGTCGACAATCCATTCGGTATTGCCCTTGGGAGTAGGGTTGCCCGAGCGGAAACGGAAATCAATATCGTAGTACTTCAACTGATCCAATTGCAAGCGCTTGCGTTGGCGTTCGTACAATTCCTGCGCCAGGGGCACCATGTATTTGGCAATAGCATCGCGAAAAACCGCTACTTTTTCGGCATTGTAATCGCTACGTTTGAGGCGATCGTAACCCAGTTGTACAAAGTTTTTATAACCTAGTTTTACGGCAATTTGATGCCTGTTTTTTACCAATTGATCATAAATGCTCTCAATCGCTTCCTGATTTTCAGCAAAAAAATTCCATTTGGCTATAGATGCTAGACGGCGGGTCTCGCGATCGGCATTGGTTTCCAGCAAATGGATCGACGACAAATTGTACGTTTCTCCATTGAGTTGGATCTGCGCCCGCGCCTTGAGCTTCATGTATTCACTGCTCAGTCGGTTCTCCTCTTGCAAATCTTCGAGGATAGCCGAACTGATCGTTTTTTTATTGAGTTCGGCGATGCGAAACAATTGCGGCCCCCATTTGGCTTCCAGCTCCTTTCTAAAACGCGCAGTCAGGATTTTTTCATGAAACTGGCTGTTGAGCGATTCAAACGAAGGGAACTGCTGATTGAAAAAATTATTTTCCTCCTCGTAGAAGGCATCGCGGGTATTGATCGTATGCCGGATGTGGGAAATATTGTACATCGACAAAAACTCGCCGCGTAGGATATTGATGGCGTCGAAGCTGTGCATCTGCTCTTCGGCAGACTCGGCCTGTTCAAAGTCTTCAAGCAATTGGTTGAATTCCGCGCTTAAAGCAGCGATATCAGGTCTTTGGTACTCAAAGTCTTGGAAACGAATGAGTGTGGATGTTGCTGGAGGTGTTGCTAGCATGTGAATAAAGTTGTTGCGTTCTTGGGGTTTACATTGAATTTCGCAAAAAGTGTTTATTCCAAAATCATTTGGCAATATAAGTATTTCATTCATAGATCGCCTAAGGCATCTTGTATTCTTTTTTTATTTTTGCAAAATGGACGTTAAAGAACAGATTGATATGGAACGCTTGCCGCACCACATTGCCATCATCATGGACGGCAATGGGCGTTGGGCCAAACAACATGGCCAGCCGCGGGTGTTTGGTCATCGCAGCAGCATTAAGGCAGTGCGGGATACGATTGAGGCGGCGGCAGAGTTGGGGGTGAAATATTTGACGTTGTACGCTTTTTCAACTGAAAACTGGGCGCGACCCAAGCTCGAAGTCGATGCCTTGATGTACTTATTGGTGGAAACCTTGAACAAAGAGATCGCCACCATGAATAAAAACAACATCCGCCTACAAGCCATCGGCGAAATCAATTTGCTACCCGCATCTACCCATCAAGCCCTGCTCAACGGCATCGAAACCACCAAAAATCACACCCGCATGACGGTGGTGCTGGCGCTCAATTACAGCGGCAAATGGGAGATCTTGCGTGCCGCTCGCAACCTGGCCACCCAAGTAAAAAACGGAGAGCTGGAAGCAGACCAAATCGATGATGCCGTTTTTTCCAACGCCCTCGCCACCAGCGGCATGCCCGATCCCGAACTACTGATCCGCACCAGCGGCGAAAATAGACTGAGCAACTTTTTGCTGTGGCAATTGGCTTATGCCGAGTTTTACTTCACCCCGATCTTTTGGCCCGACTTTCGGCGTCAGCACCTGTACCAAGCCATTGTCGATTACCAAAATCGCGAACGCAGGTTTGGAAAAATCAGCGAACAAAAGGCAAAATAACCCATACCATGAAACCAGAAACCCTTGCCATTCGCGCCACCCATTATTTGGATCAAAACGCCCATGCCGTAGCGCCGCCCATCATGCTCTCCACTACCTTTGAGCGCGATCCCGATGGCGCCTTGCCCGGCGGGTTCATCTATAGCCGCACCGACAACCCGAACCGCCAGCTCTTAGAGTCGGCCTTGGCGCAAATCGAAGCCGGAAAACACGGTTTGGCCTTTGCATCGGGCATTGCGGCGATTACCGCCGTAGCCCAGCTCTTCCAATCGGGCGATCATTTCCTCGCGGAGGTAGGCATGTACAACGTGGCAAAATATTTACTCGAAGAAATTTTTGGCCCCTTTAAAATCCAGGTGACGTACGTAGACATGAGTGATTTGGACGCGGTAGCTGCCACCATTCAGCCCAATACCCGACTCATCTGGCTGGAAAGTCCCAGCAACCCCTTGTTGAAAATCACCGACATCCGCGCCGTAGTGGCGTTGGCTAAAAAACACCAAATCCTTACCGGAGTGGACAACACTTGGGCCACGCCCGTATTGCAACAACCCTTGCAATTGGGCGTCGACATCGTACAACACTCCACCACCAAATACCTCGGCGGCCACAGCGATGTACTGGGCGGCGCGCTCATTGTCAACGACGACGACCTCGCTACCCGTTTGCGGCGCATCCAAAACCTAACCGGCGCCGTACCTTCCCCCTTTGATTGCTGGTTGGTAACCCGCGGCATCAAAACCCTGCCCTTGCGTATGCGCGAGCACAGCGCGAACGCCCAAAAGGTAGCCGAATTTTTGGCGGCGCACCCCAAGGTACACCGCGTACATTACCCTGGCTTGGCCAATCACCCCGGGTACGCCATCAACCAAACCCAGATGCGTTTACCGGGCGGCATGTTGTCGTTTCAAGTAAACGGCGGATTTGCCGGAGCTGCTCAAGTGTTATCGAAAGTGCAGTTGTTTACCCGCGCCACCAGTTTAGGCGGCGTAGAAAGTTTGATTGAGCACCGCCGACCAGTAGAAGGCGCCAACAGCACCACGCCGGAAGATTTACTACGCGTATCGGTAGGTTTGGAACATGCCGATGACTTGATTGCTGATTTAGAGCAAGCGCTGGCTTCGGTATAAGAGTGTGTTTGGGTTTTTAGTTCGCAAGCGAAAATGAGTCAAAATTTGCACC
>JBBANM010000077.1:0-33690 GCA_040401995.1 Saprospiraceae bacterium | reverse complement strand
AACGAAGTTGGGGTGAATTTTGGCCATTTGCAGCGCGAATAAAAAATCCAAACACTCTCTCACGGAAGGGTTTTTAATTTGAAAAGAAAAAACGCTTGCATGCAGTAAGGGTAATTGTTATCTTTGCCGCCATTATCGAAAGCAATGGATAAATTGCCTGGATAATCGGTCCCTTAGCTCAGTTGGTTAGAGCGTCTGACTCATAATCAGGGGGTCGCAGGTTCAAGCCCTGCAGGGACCACGATGTTTTAAAGCCTTATTTCTCGGAATGACCGGGTAGTAAGGCTTTTTTATTGCTATTCTGGAATGAATGGAACTACAAAAGTACTTGTTCTTTTACAATCAGTTGGTAAGGATTAGCAATGGATTGTTTGCCAAACATCTTCAAAAGCCCCACTTCATCCATCGTAAAGCTTTCCGGAATGGCCTTTTGAATTTTCAAGCGCTGCAGACTCGGAATCCGGGATGAAAAAAAAGGGAACAACATATGGGATTGGTATATTTTATCTTTATTTGGAAAGTCAACGATGTTTTGGATTTGATTTTGATTTTTGAACGCTTCAGAATAGGCAAAAGACCATTGGCCATTTTGATACTGTAAGGTTCCAATGATCAGCTCCCGGTATTTTAGGTCAAACTCCGCAATCCGATTCACTGGAGTAGACAACTCTACTTCCTGATCTTCGGATTTAAAAAGGACTTGTAAGCGATCAACTAGTTTGTTAAACATGGTGGATTTACCCTGATTTTCGAAGTTGGTGGAATCTTGATTTTAGACATTCCGTTACAATATACAATCTTTCAACGCTCAAAAGTAAGGAAAAGTTGGTTTTGATCACGTCAATTACTTTTTTCTCTTTTTCTTTGCTCAGAAGATCATCAATGAAGTCTGCATAATTGGAATTATGCAATTTAACTCTTTTGATGAGTTCAAAATGATTCAAGTCGCTTTCTCCTTCCCAACCAGTTTTAGGATAAGAATTTAAAATGTATTTGTTCAAATAAGCTTCAAATTGCAGCTTTTGATTTATCCGCTCAACGATTTTTTGCTCACTATCGTTCCAGAATAGACCTCTTGCCGTATCAAAAATTGGAGAAAAGTATGGTTTATGTACTCCATCAATGCTTTTGACTACGCCCCAATTATAAAAATGCCGATCATTGTTTCCCACAATGGCGTCAAAGACCAGTAGTTTAACAAAATCATTCATTATTTCTTGCTGGTCTTCTGGAAAAGCAAACACAATGGCTTTTTCCGTAAATTGGAAAGTGAAAAATTCTCTGGCCAACTTTTGATGTTCAATGTCCTCAATGAAGGCTCTATCAGCAACATAACCAGCAAATATATCTACACCATGAACCAACTCTTGGCCTTGATCTTGAAGAAAATACTCACTCAAAAAACGTAGCTGCCCACTAATAACTGCCAATTCGGAGTGAGACATATGCAGGCCTAATGCTACCCCAATAGTGTTTAAAAGATGCTCGGTTATGCTTTCATTGGGATACCACTTATGCCCGGTTTTGGCGATGTACTTTATCCAATTTTTTGTATCTTGATACTTGACTCTTCCGAACTTATACACCTTGATGAAGTCTTTAGGGGCATCCCCGCCCAATGAAAAGTCGTTCACGACCATAAAGTTTTTCTTCTTTATGGTTTGAACTACCTTGGCTAACCCAGGTGGGTTGTATCCACTATAGTTCTCAGGCCTTATTTGTTTGATAGCGCTCATGATTTTATTTAGAGGCTTTAAATTTAAATTAATTCAAGTTGCAATTAAAGAGTTGTTTCGATGTCTCGTCCCAAAATTTTTCACCCCCGCACCCACCTAACCTCAAACCCCTCCCCCCGCAACGGCATATCCAATTGCCCGATCATGCGCTCCAAAATGCTGCTTTTGATGTCATCTTTCCGACGACTGTAGATATTCTGCCAACTCGTTTCCAAGTACACTAGGGTAAAACGAGGGTTGTACACCCGCAACGCGTTGTGCAAGCGCGCACGAAGCTCGGAGGTAAGGTTGGTGCTGTTCCATACAAAAGACTGTTTGCGCCGACAAAATTCCTTGGCGCGTTCATACGCCACTTGCGCTACCTTGCCCTGCCCGTCGCGGTCATCGGGGCGGATTTTGAGTTCGGCGCGGATGTCATCCAGGCTCACAATAGGTAGATGTGCGTAATGCTGCTGGTAATAAGTATCCTTTCCACTGCCCGCCACTCCGGCCAGCATGATCACCTCAAATACCGTATCATCAAAAATTTCCACCGGGTAGGTTTCCTCCGACCAGAAATAGCGGTAGCGGCTGTGCGCGTCAAACCACTTGGCTTCTTGCTCGAAACAGTCATTTTCGAGACACAACTCTTTGAAAATTTCCGTCCGGTACAACAGTTCATCGCGGGTGGCGCTGATGCGCCCTTTTACATCGGCCTGAGCCAGCAAGTAAATCAGCTCGTTGGGTACCCGCCAGCTGGCCAAAATGGCGGCCCGCACTGGGTCGGGTTTGTCCATAATCCACAGGGGCAAACCATGTAGGCGTACCAAGGCACAGACCTCCTCCCGAAACTCCAGCTCGCAATCCCAAAGGATTTCCCGGGCTACTTTTTCACCAATTTTGGCGTGCCGGGGCGAACTTATTCTGCCGTCCTCAATGAGGGTGCATTGCGGTTTGGCCACATCGTGCAACAAAGCAGCGTGGAAAAGAATACTTTGCTCTTTTTCTGATAATCCCCCAAAAGCAGGATGGGCCAACAAGGCCTCGATCACCATGCGGGTATGCGCCCATACGTCGCCCTCGGCGTGGTGCTCGGGCTCCTGCGGGCAGGCGCGTAGGGGCGCTACCCAGCTTAGGTTTTCCAGTAGCGTCCAGTTCACCCGCCCTTGCTCAAAAATCGAGCTATTCAACCCAAAGAGTGGCTTTTTGCCAGTTGCGTGTCCAGTGTTCATCGGTTTGTACGTGGTTTTTGCGAACGTACTTGAGCACGTTGGTGGAAAAATCGGCTTCCAGAAAAGCGACAGCATTTCGACATACTACCCCTTCGCTTTCTCCGCCAAAAAAACTTCCGCGGCCTTGCTGTTCGGAAATGATCTTTTTTACTTGTGTGTTGGTAAAGACGCCGCGTTCCAAAACCGGAACGGTGGGCAATTCGAGTAACTGGGCGTACCAAACCACCTCCTCCCACGACAACCACACGCCATTGTCGCGGATGGCAAAGACGTAGAAATAGCTGTCCAGTTTTTCGTAACGGATGCTGTGGATGGCGTAGAGGTTTTCGCCAAAAACGTGTAAATCACCCAAGGATTCGCCTACGCGATCCCAAATTTCCCAAATGGGTTTTGCCCAGGGATTGCGGTTTACCGCCCCGTGCGATCGGGCATAAACCCCATTGTTTTTGATGCAGGTATTTTCGCCATCCAATTTTTCGGTGATGATGATTTCCTGCGCCAAAAGCGCCTCCCATTCCTCTTGGATGCGATCATCGTTGAGGGCGCCTTCGGAAAAAGGGAAATGGTAGGTGCGCGGGTATTTTTCGGATGTTGTTTCCATGGGTGTTAACATATATTGTTGCGCTAACGAGGTTGTTTTTCAAAAAGTTCCCAATCAAAAATTCCCCAGCCCCCATTCAACCAAATCCCTCGCCACCCGTTCCTATACCACATTCAAATCGCAATCCATGCCAGAATTACCGGAAGTCAATACTTTTCAACGCTATTTTGATGCGGCGGCGCTTCAACAGCGCATCCAGCAGGTGGTAGTGCACGATGAAAAAATCATCCGCAACATGAATGGCGATGCATTTGCTGAACATTTGCAAGGCCAAACCTTCACGGGGTCTTATCGGCGGGGGAAATACCTATTTGGGGAACTCGACAACGGCGCGTACGTCCAGTTTCATTTTGGCATGACGGGTGATCTCAATTATTATCAAGAGGGGGAGCAACCTTCGCGTTTTGAACGCTTTGTATTCGTTTTTGACAATGGTTATCGGCTAGGATTTGACGACCCGCGCAAATTTGCGCGCATTTTGTATTTGGAAGATTTGCAGGCCTACCTCCAATCGATCAACTTAGGGGAGGATGCCCTAATCATCGATGAAGCGACTTTTTTAGATCTGATGCAGGGCAAAAAGGGAAACCTCAAGGCTTTTTTGCTCAATCAAAAATACCTGGCTGGCGTTGGTAACCTGTATGCCGATGAAATCTGCTATCAAGCGCGCATTCACCCGGCTTCGTTGGTGGAAAAATTGGATTTGTCGCAGCGGAAATTAATTTACGAGTTGATGCAAAAAATCCTGCACTCGGCTGTGGAGCAAAGTGCGCATTACAAGGAATACCCTGAAAATTGGTTTTGGCAATGGCGCGAAGTGGGTTACGCTGCACCGGATGGGAGTGGTGAAGTTGAAAAAGCGACGATCGCGGGGAGAACCACTTATTTTTGTGCGGGGTGGCAAAAACTGTATAGTTAAAGCGGATAAATGGTTAATTTTGAGTGCGTTACGTTTACTAAACTTCGAAAGTTTAGTAAACGTAACGCACTCAAAATTAACGCACTCCAACCTATTTTTCCATCAACTTAGCCACCGCCTGCGCTTCCGGATCCCCCGAGGCTTGAAGCGCTTTTACCACATTGGCGTGGCTCTCCTCATCGCGGTTTTGCGATAATTTATAGGCCGCCTGGATTTCCACAATGGCAATTTCAAATCCCACCAATCCTTTCATTTGTTTTTCCATAAACCCAGCCGAGTAGTTTTCCACTTTCAATCCGGTACCGGTGATGGCTTCATATTTATCCACCATCTTTTTTAAGGATTGGTACACCTCGTCAGCAGTTTGGATGCGAACACTTCCGTACACGTGGACTGCTGTGTAGTTCCAAGTGGGAACATTCTCGTGGTTGTACCAAGTGGAGGAAATGTAAGTGTTGGGACCCTGAAAAATGGCCAGCACCTGTCCTTCGTGTTCAGAGAGGGCTTTCCAAATCGGGTTTGCGATGGATAAATGGCCGGTAAGCACATCTTGGCCAGCGGCATTTTGATCCAACTCCAACGGGATATGGGCAGCAAAAGGCCGACCTTCTACTTGGCTTACTACAATGCCAAAGCTGTAGCGGTGCAAAAAATCGCGGACTTCGGCCAGGTTTTCGTTGCGAAAAAGCTTGGGTATGTACATGCTTTAAAAACTAGAGATGGTCGACTGAATGATATCCAAACAATCCCACATTTGGCTTTCAGAGATCACCAAAGGCGGCGCCAAACGGATCTTGTTACCGTGAGTAGGTTTGGCCAGCAGACCTTTGTCGCGGAATTTCAAACAGATGTCCCAGGCCAAATGATCATCCTCATGGCTGTCGATCACGATGGCATTGAGCAAGCCTTTGCCGCGTACCAAGGTCACCAATTCATTTTTTTTCATGAACTCGCGCATCTCGTGGCGGAAGAGTTCGCCTAGGCGGAAGGCATTTTCGGCCAGTTTTTCTTCTAGTACCACTTGCATTGCTGCGGTAGCTACGGCGCAAGCGAGCGGATTGCCGCCATAGGTCGAGCCATGTTCGCCAGGACGAATGTTCAACATGATGTCGTCATTGGCCAAAACGGCGGATACGGGGAGTACCCCGCCCGAAAGCGCCTTGCCCAAAATGAGAATATCTGGTTTGATGTCGTAGTAGTCGCAAGCCAACATCCGCCCCGTACGGGCAATACCGGTTTGAATCTCGTCATCGATGAAAAGCACCTGATTTTCTTGGCATAAGCGGAATGCCTCGGGTAGGTAATGATCATCGGGTACTACTACGCCGGCTTCGCCTTGGATGGGTTCAAAAACAAAACCCGCAACGTTTTTATCTTGCAGCGCTGCCTCTAAAGCAGCAATGTCATTGTAAGGAATGGTTAGAATGCCCGGCATGTACGGTCCAAAACCTTTGCGGCTGCTGGGGTCGGTGGATGCCGAGATCACCGAGAGGGTACGGCCATGGAAATTGCCAGTAGCAAAAATGATTTTGGCTTCACCTTCGGGGATGCCTTTGACCATGTAAGCCCATTTGCGACACAGTTTGAGGGCGGTTTCCACGGCTTCTACGCCGGTGTTCATGGGCAATACCTTATCGTAGCCAAACAATTTGGTGATGAACTCTTCAAACGGACCCAGCTCGCTGTTGTAAAAAGCGCGGGAAATCAACGTGAGTTTTTGTGCTTGATTGGTCAAGGCTTGGATAATGCGGGGATGGCAATGGCCTTGATTCACGGCAGAGTAAGCGGACAGGAAATCATAGTACTTCTTGCCTTCTACATCCCAAACAAAAACGCCTTCGCCACGCTCAATTACCGCGGGTAGTGGATGGTAATTGTGGGCGCCAAAACGATCTTCTTTTTCAATGAGTTTGGCTGAGCGGGATGTTGTAGTTATTGTTTCCATTTTTGGATTGGGTTGTGTATTAAGTCAATGCACTAATTTAAGGACTTGACCTGTTTATTGCAATTTTTAAGTTATAATGACTTTTTATTTAAAAATTTAAGTTAAATTGCTTTGAATAGATTCATTTTTGGAGTAGTTAAAATTAAATTGACATTACAGGGCGACTGAAAACCAGCGTATGACAGACAACAACAGCATTGATTATTTCGACCAACAAATTTTGCGGGAGTTAGAAAACAATGGCCGCAAAGCCTACGCCCAAATTGCGCAGGATCTGGGCATCTCCAATACCATGGTGCATCAGCGGGTGACCAGATTGCGCGAGATAGGCGTACTAAAACAGGTCAGTATTATTCTGGATGAAAAAAAACTAGGATTTGAGTGGGGTGCTTTTACCGGCTTGGTGCTGCGCGAAGATTCGGATTCCTCGCAGATCATCGAAGAGTTGAAAAAAATTCCGGAGGTGACGGAGTGCTACTACATTACCGGCAGTTATGCGCTGTATGTACGGATTGTCGCTAAAAGCAGCGAACACATGCGCCGGCTGCTGTACGAAAAAATCGACCACATCCAAGGTATCCTCAAAACCGAATCTTTGGTGGATTTTGGTTGCGCCTTTAAACGCAATGTACCTTTGGATTTGTAATTCACAACGCCCAATCAGGACTCGGCGCTTGTAGTACGATCAATTCTCCGGTCGTCCAGTCGGTAAATGATAACTGCGCTGCCTGTAGAGCAATGGCATTTGGCGCTAGGGTAGTGGAGGCGCCATACAATTTGTCACCCACTATCGGGCAGCCAATGGCCGCCAATTGCGCGCGGATTTGGTGGAACTTACCGGTGAGCAGGTTGATTTCAAGAAGGTTTTTTCCCGTGTCTGGTAGCACTCGGTATTGCAATCGACACGCTTGTCGATCGGCGGCAGCTTGATCAAAAACAAAGGCTTTTTTTTGCAGTTGATCTTTGTAGAGCCAATGGGTCAATTCACCTTCGGGTAGCGTTGGCAACTGCTCGGTTAGCCCCAGGTAGATTTTCGACATTTTTCGCTCACTGATCAATGCATTGAGTTGCTGGAGCGCCGATTTCTTTTTGGCCAGCAACATCACGCCGCTGGTAACCCGATCCAAACGGTGAACGATCCCGACAAAGGGTTGTCTTTTTTGGGTGCTTAGGTAAGCATATACCAAGTCCTCCAAGGTATCATCAGCGCCCTTGGTTTTTTCGACACTGATTCCAGCCGGTTTATTGACGGCCAGCCAATCAGCGGTTTCGTCGATTATCCAACTTGGTTTTTCACTCAAGGGTTCTTTATTTTTGTTGGTATCCATTGAAATTGATAAGGATAATCTATTTTGCAAGTCGAAATAAAGGACTTGAATCGTAAACCCATTCCCGCAAAGATATGTCGTCAAATCAAGGCGAACTGCAAGTTGTAGAAAAAATTCAGGAAACCAAAGATGTGGTTACGCTGAGGCTTTTGCCTTCCTCTGGCGATTTTAGCTACGAGGCTGGTCAATTCGTTACCTTAATTTCTGAAAAATTAGGACCGCAGGAAATCCGACGTTCGTATTCCATTAGTTCCGCGCCAGCTGGCAATGAAATGCTTTCCATTACCGTAAAACGCCAGTCCAACGGTGCTTTTTCCCGTTTTTTGCACGATAAAATACAAGTAGGGGATCGTCTGCAGGCTTTATTTCCCGCCGGACAGTTTGTGTTGCCGCCAGATTTTGCCGATCTTTTATTTATTGGCGGCGGAAGCGGCATCACTCCACTTTTTTCGCTGATCAAACAAGCTTTGTATAGCAATCCGTATTGCCGAGTTGGCCTGTTGTATGCCAATCGGGATGAGCGCGGTATCATCTTTAAAACTCAATTACAAGAGCTTCAGCTGGAATTTGGGGAACGTTTCCAGTGTCATTATTTTTTGAGTAACCCCCAAAATCCTTTGTCTGAATTAGCGCCAGCCACCGCCACTTGGGCCCACTTAAGCAATGAATACATTGAGCGATGGGCCGCAACCTATCTTTCTACTGAAAAAAAATGGCCTCACGTTTTTCTGTGCGGCCCGGAAGGATTGATGCTCAAGGCCGAAATGGAGCTCCACTTTCTCGGCTTTCCCAGCGATCACCTTCATCGCGAAATTTTTCAAATAAAAACCGTGCAACGCCCCGAAGCCCATTTGTTCCCCCTGTGTAAGGCGGAGATCGAATTGGTGGATCGCATCGTTGAAGTACCGGTTTATCCCGGACAAACCATTTTAGAAGCCACCCAACAGGCCGGTTTGGATCTGCCCTTTAGCTGTAAGAGCGGGATCTGCACCACCTGCTCGCTGCAATTGCTTGCCGGTAAAGTGGCCATGTATACTCAAAACGGCTATTTGGATACGGATCAAACCATGGGGTTGTCCCTCATCTGTGTCGGTTATCCTTTGACAGCTCAATTGGCATTGAAAAAAATCAAATAGCCATTTCCATCGAAATATTGCAACGTGCATAAAGCGATGCATAGCCTTCGACTTTATGAAATCCCAATTTATAGTACAAATTAATGGCCGGGATCAATTTGGTATTGGATTCGAGGTAGAGTCTAGTTGCCCCCAGATCTTTAGCTTTTTGGATGACTGCTTGTCCCAATAACAAACCCAAACCTTTGCCTTGCGCCTTGGGTGAAACGGCCATTTTGCCCAGTTCATAGGTTTTTTCGTCCTGCTTGATAAGGGCACACGCGCCCAGCGGTTCTTCTTTGATCAGGGCAATGAGGATTTTACCACCTTTATCCAAGATGTAAGATTCGGGGTTGTCAAGCGCTTTGCGGTCGGGTTCTTCAATTTCAAAATAACGCTGAATCCATTCGTAATTGAGTTGGCTAAACGCGTCGCGATATTGCGGCGCATAGTCAACAATGCGGATGTTGGCCTGATCTTCGGCCAAGCGGAGGTCTTGTACCCGGGTAAAAAAATCTTTGTCCAGTAATCCCCGTTCTAGCTCATCGAGTGCGCCCCAGAGGTCGCGGTGCATATGGCTGAGCAGCGTTCGGATAGCGGTATCAACATCTTTGGTCATGGGTTTCATTTGTTCAAAAACCTCTTGGCCAGTAGTAGTCAAATAAAGCCGTTTGACCCTTTTATCGGCAGCATCAATTTTGGTTTCCAACCAGCCTTTTTTCGTCAATGCGGTTACTATTTGGCTGATCGAAACATGGGTTTGACCAATGAACTCCGCCAATTCCATCACGCTTTTGCCCGGGTCATTGGCCAAGGCAAAAAAAACGGAAAACCACCGCGGTTCAAAATCTAAACCATAGCTTTCGTATACCCTTGCGGCATCACGAGTGATCCATTCACTTAACAAGCGCAATCGGCTTCCTAAGGCCATTGGTCCTGATAGTTCATATAAAGGCAGCATAAGAATGATTTGTGATTACTTTTTAAATTACGTAAGTGCTTACGTGAAAATATAAATTATTTTTTAACCTTCAAAATTCTTTGAGAAAATTTTTCGGCAATCCTTGCTACCTTAGCGGCAATAGCAGCAATACATTTTGTGAATCAATAAAACAAATAAACATGGAACAGGAAATCACCCCAAAGCCAGAAGCTACGACCGAACCTATTAAAATTGAGGTTTTTAAAGGCGGACCGATGGCGGTATTTGGTCAATTAGAAGTAAAATTGGCCGATGGCAGCATCGTAGAAAAAGGGCCGCGTACTACTTTTTGTCGTTGCGGACATTCTGCCAATAAGCCATTTTGCGATGGCGCTCACAAGAAATTTGATTGGACGGAGTAACCATTCAAAATAGGGTAAAAAAAATGGGGGTCAAGTTATTTGACCCCCATTTTTTATTAAGATAAGATGATTTTAAGAGTGTGTTTGGATTTTTAGTTTGCAAGCTAAAAATCCAAATACACTCTTAATCTGGTTCAAACCCGAGAACGATGTTGAAGGCACTATAACCTTTGAAGGTACTAACACCAGGTTTGTCAAAGCCATAAGCCCAGTCAAATCCAAGGATACCAAACATGGGAAGGAAAACCCGGAAACCAAAACCCGCTGAACGCTTGAGTTCGAAGGGGTTCCAGTCGCGAATGTTGCTCCAAACGTTGATGCCTTGCACAAAGGTATGGGCGTAGATTGTAGAACTTGGATTAAGCGACAATGGATAACGCAATTCCATGGTGAATTTACTGAACACTGGAGAAGGGGAAGTCTGACCATTGCTAAGGATCCCTTTTGGCGCCAAATCCGTCGTTTGATAACCACGTGATGAAATGATGTCAAAACCCTGGAAACCTACTTGCTGGTTGTTGATACCTGCACCCCCCACCTGGAAGCGCTCAAATGGTATCACTCCGATGGAACTGTTGTAAGCGCCCAGTACCCCAATTTTAGCTGATGTTTTGAGTACCAACTTACCTGTAATAGTGGTATACCAATCTGCATCAAAACGCCACTTGTGGTATTCGAGGAACTTGAATTTTTCTTGCGGCGCCAGCTCTTTATAATCTTTGTCTTTGTTGAATAAAAGCGAGTAAGGCGGTGTAATCTGAATCGTCAAAGAAATATTCGACCCCTCGCGCGGATAGGTCGGTTCGTTTACTGTTGAGCGGGCAAAAACTTGCTTGAGGTTGAAGTTGACATAACGGCCACTACTTACGGAAGTTCCATCTTCTAGTCGGAATACTCCTGGCCAGTTGTTGAGCGATAACACCTGATAGTTGAGCGAAGTACTGGAAACAAAGTTGTCATCCGGCCATTTGAGGCGGCGACCCAAGTTGGCAGAAACGTTTACGATGTTGAATCTTTGATTGGCAACGCTAGAGCCATATACAGCAGGCGAGTAACCAATTTTATTGTAAAAACCACTCAAACTAAACGAATTGGGTTTGCGACCGCCCAACCAAGGCTCGGTAAATGAAGTAGAATAGTTTTGAAAATAACCATTGGATTGAGCACGTAGAGAAAGCCTTTGGCCGTCGCCCATCGGCAGTGGCCGCCATGCGCCCTTGTTGAGCATGTTGCGAACCGAGAAGTTGTTAAAACTCACCCCTAAAGTACCGATGATGCGGTTGATACCCCCCCAACCAGCAGAAAGTTCCAACTGATCCGAAGGACGTTCTTCAACGGTGTATTCAATGTCTACCGTTCCGCGCTCAGGGTTAACCGGCGTATTGATACCAAATTTTTCAGGATTGAAATAACCGAGGTTAACAATTTGACGCTGAGAGCGGATGATATCGGTACGGCTAAATTTCTCGCCTGGCAAGGTGCGCAATTCTCGGCGGATAACGTGTTCGTTGGTCCGCTCGTTTCCTTTGATTACCACTTTGTCGATGGTAGCTTGCGGACCTTCATAAATGCGCAATTCCAAATCGATGGAGTCGCCAACAATAGCTACTTCTGTAGGGTCTACGTTGAAAAACAGATAACCATTGTCCATGTACAAGGTACTTACGTCGCGACCTTCTTGGCTAAAACGCAAACGGTTATCCAGAAGCTCCTGGTTGTAAATCTCTCCTTTTTTGATACCCAATACCTGATCCAAAGCTTTGGCATCATAGATCGAGTTACCTTTCCAGCGAATGTTGCGGAAATAGTACTGATGGCCTTCGTTGACGTTGATTTTGATGTGCAAAAGACCGTCTTTATCCCGCCAAAGGCTATCCCCCAGTACACGGGCATCGCGATAACCAACGGTATTGAAGTACTTGACGATTTCCAACTTGTCTTTGTCGTAAAGATCCTGAACAAATTTAGATCCGGCAAGCAAACGTTTCTTTTCTTTGGTTTTGCTCATTTTTTTGAGCAATTTTTTGTCTTCTACTTTGGTATTACCGACGATATCAATGTCCTTGATTTTTACTTTTTTGCCAGGGTTGACGTTGAAATTTAATCGCACGGAGTTGATGCGAGAGGAATCGCGAATTTCGGTCACAAAAACTTTTGCATCAAGCAAACCTTTCTTAACGTAGAATTTTTCAATCCCTTTGGCCGCGTTAACCTTCACGTTTTCCGTAACAATACCGCCCTTAGCAACGTGCTGATTGACAATGTCGTTGAGTTTTTCATGCTGGCCTTTTGGAATGCCCGTATAGGTATAAACCGAAAGACGCGGACGCTCCAGAACTAAGATTTCTAGGAATACGACGTCGCCAATGGTTTTTTCTTTGACAATCTTAACATTGGTGAAAAGGCGAAGATTCATCAATGATTTGATGGCCCTTGGGATTTCAGGTCCTGGGAGACGTACTTTTTCGCCAACTTTTAAACCAGATATGCTAGCGATGGCGTTAGGGTCGCTGTACTTGCTGCCAATCACCTTTACACCGCCAATCTCGAAATCTTTTGGCGCACCATAATCTACGATCGGCAGACTATCCAATGACTGGGCGCTAGCAGTAGAAACAAAGCAGGAGCATGCTACAAAGGCTACTGCCAACAGCTGAAACGCTACTTTAGAATACAAATTGAACAATTTTTGCATAAGATACCAGGTATATCGCATCATCAAGTTCTTCTTCACACCAAAAAAATCCCAAATGCTAGCTGGGAGATTAATTATTGATTAACAAGCGTTTAGTTATGTTGTAGATTTCTTTTCTCAAGAATCGGAGGCGAAAGTACAGCATTCTTGCCACATTGACGGCATTCGCCCCACTAATTATCCTGTTAAACAACGGCTTGAGTATCAAAGGAGACAAAAGGGTAACTCCTTTTTTAGTTCAAAAACCCGAAGTATAGAGTAAACTTAGCTTGGGGTGGTTGTATCATTTGCCTTTTGGAAAAGAAAATGTTAAAACTTTTGAAGCAAAGCTTGCGCGGCGCCACGACCGCTGCGCATAGCCGCATCCAAAGAAGCATTTAACAGATAATCGCCCGCTAAAAATATGGAATCCGTTAATCGGTATTGGGTGAAATCAATTTCGTACCGCAATTCTTCCACCACTGGCAACGATTGAGGGATCGAATACGTTGCCAGGTGATTCAAATGCAAATCCGGTTTTTTCACTAGCCTACGAATTTCAGTAGCTACCTGTGCTGGGTCAATGCTGTCTAACGCATAGGCATCTTTCAAGGTTACAGAAATTAAAGATTGCCCAGTTGGAGCATAAGCTGGCGCTAAATCAGAAGGTACGCAAAAGCTATTGATCATGCTTGTTGCGTCGGCAACCAAGGCAATGGCTGGTTCTTTTAAAATCGACTGATCTGCTGCAAAATACAAATTGCAAGTGGAGGTGTAATGCGTGACTTGGTTGGCTAGATTGGGCAACAAATTGGATGGCTCCGTTGCAATGATCAGTTTGTCAAAAGGAAGGGATTCACCGGTAGTCAGATAGATTTTTTGATCCTCAATACGCGCTACCCGACTGTTGAATCTAAACTGTGTTTTGGATAATCCCGCCTTAAGTTGCTCCGGTATTGCCCCCATACCTTTGGCTGGAATAGTGCCATGACTATTGCCAAAAGTTTGAAAAACAAACCGAAACATGCTGGCGGGAGTTCGCAATGCATTTTCCAAAAAAATGCCGCCAAAAAAGGGTTGGAAAAACTGTTCAATAATCCGATCCGAGAATTTGAGTTCATTACGTAAATAATCGAGGGTACTTACGGAGTTGTGATCGAAAGTAGCTGCTGGCGACAATTTTTTCAAAGCATTGGTCAATTGCCACATCTTGAATTTGTCGCTTATAGAACCTACAGGTGAAACAATCATGTTCCAAATTTGACTGGGATCACGCAGCGGGTCGGCGATTAAAAAACTGCGGTCATGAGCAAAAATACGCGCTCCCGTTTGAAAAGAGCGTAAATCTAAAGCCGTATAATCGAGGTAGCGTTGGGCTTCAGCATAGCCAGTGAGCAATACTTGGAAACCATGATCCAACAAAAAACCATCTTTTTCATCGGTTTTTACTCGACCGCCAATACCGTTTGAAGCTTCCAAAATTAGTGGGGAAGCTCCAGCTTCTTCTAAATGGCGGGCGGCAATTAATCCGGCTACTCCTGCGCCAATGATGATGTTTTGATTCATATTTTTTGTTGAGCAACAAGGAAATTTTAGGAAAGTTTGAGCGGCCTGACAATTATCATAAGCCCTGATTGATACAAATCAACGCTCCAAAGATACAGATTTAACAATTTGCTCGGAAGAAGAAGTCCTAACCTACATTCAACTCAAAATCAGATTGTCATGCAAGGGATTAAAGAATTCATGTCTCCTACGCTGGTGACTGCCTCACCCAACGCTACTGCCGCCGATGTGCGGGAATTAATGAATCGCTATAACATCGGCGCCATTCCCATAACCGAAACTGACGAACCCCAGCGCATCATTGGTATTGTGACTGATTCGAATTTGCGCAATATTGAAGATGGCCAAACCCCAGTTAATAAAATTATGAGTCGTCAGCTCTATTTTATTGACCAAAATGCCACCACGGCATCGGCTGCTGCGCTGATGTTGGAAAACAGCATCCATCACTTGTTGGTGCGCAAGTGCGAGCAATGGGTAGGCATGATCAGCTCATTTGACCTGATCAAACAGATCGCTGCGGGCAAAATGGAGCATTTTCACAACAGTTTGATGTTTGTTTAGCTTTCCAGGGGCTCATTTTTACCTGAAGGATAGTGCTAATCTAAACTATTGCTTATCTTTTTGGCAAAAAGAAGCCATGCATCGTTTACTCACTACTTTAAGTTTGCTTTGCTTGTTGGCAATTGGGGTGTTCGCTCAGGATAAAGCCGCCCCAATAACCGACAAGGTCAAGAATTTTGTTTCCTACCCAGGTTATTTTCATTTTTATTGGGATGAAAAAGAAGGGAAAGTCTGGCTAGAAGTTGATAAGCTAGATACCGAAGTACTCTACGTCAATGGAATGACGGCAGGGATAGGCTCCAACGACATTGGATTGGATCGCAATCAATTGGGTGGAGAGCGGATTGTGAAATTTGTTCGGGTAGGCCCGAAGTTATTGCTCCAGCAACCCAACTACGATTACCGCGCCGTCAGCGACAACAAAGACGAGCGCCAGTCGGTAGCGGAAGCCTTTGCCACTTCGGTTTTGTGGGGGTTTCGGATTGAGGCCGAAGAAAACGGGAAAGTGTTGATTGATTTCACTCCGTTTTTGTTGCGCGATGCCCACGGCGTTGCTAATCGACTTCGTCAAGCGCGTCAAGGTAATTATTCTCCTGATGCATCGCGCTCGGCGATTTATTTGGAGCGCACCAAAAATTTCCCTAAAAACAGCGAATTTGAAGCTACGGTCACTTTTTCCGGTGATCCGCAAGGGGAATACATCCGTTCGGTAACGCCTACTGCCGATGCGGTTACTGTTAGATTGCATCATTCTTTGGTAGAGTTGCCCGACAACCAGTACACGCCGCGCGTTTTTGATCCGCGTGCCGGCTATTTTGTAATGACCTACAAAGATTACGCTACGCCTTTCGAAACACAATTGGTGCAACGCTTAATTACCCGTCACCGGTTGGAGAAAAAAGATCCCAAAGCGGCGATTAGCGATCCGGTTGAACCTATTATCTATTACGTGGATCGCGGGGCGCCAGAACCCATTCGCTCTGCTTTGATCGAAGGCGCTTCATGGTGGAATCAAGCATTTGAAGCTGCTGGTTATCGGAATGCATTTCAAGTAAAAGTACTGCCCCCCGATGCTGACCCCATGGATGTTCGCTACAACGTGATCAATTGGGTGCATCGTGCTACCCGGGGCTGGTCGTATGGCAGCAGCGTGGTTGATCCACGCACCGGAGAAATCATCAAAGGCCATGTATTGCTAGGCTCGTTGCGTGATCGTCAAGATTTTCTGATTGCCCAAGGTTTGGTTACCGCCTATGAAAACGGTACCAACCCCGATCCTCGTCCAAAAGAAATGGCATTGGCTCGCTTGCGACAATTATCGGCGCATGAGGTAGGTCATACCCTCGGGTTGGCGCACAATTACATCGCCAGCTCGATCAATCGCTCCTCGGTGATGGATTACCCACATCCCAACATCACCTTGGATGGCAAAGGAGAAATGGATTTTTCCAAAGCTTATGAAGTGGGTATTGGCGCCTGGGATAAACGTTCTATTCTCTACGGCTACCAGGATTTTCCGGCGGATGCAGATGAAAAAACCGGACTTAATAAAATCATTTCCGACAACATCAAAATGGGTCAGCTGTTTTTATCAGATAGTGATGCCCGTCCGGCCTATAGCGCCCACCCGAGTACCCACCTTTGGGATGGCGGCACTTCAGCTATTGATGAATTGCGCCGCATGAATAAAGTGCGTGCTGTAGCGCTTTCGAAATTTAGCGAAAAAAACATTCCCGTAGGCGCGCCAATGGGCATGTTGGAAAGCGTATTGGTACCACTTTATTTGATGCAGCGCTATCAGGTAGAGGCAGTTTCAAAAATCGTCGGCGGGGTCAATTATACCTATGCTGTACGCGGAGACGGACAACCCACCAACGAGATGGTGGCGGATACTTTGCAACGACAAGCGGTGACTGCGCTCTTGGAAACAATAGATCCTGCTTATTTGACCATCCCCGAGCGGGTGATTCAATTGATTCCACCGCCAGCAGAAGGCTATTCACGGGATCGGGAGATGTTCAAAATTCATACGGGGTTGACTTTTGACCCCATCGGTGCGGCAGAAAGTGCGGCCAACAATACCCTCGACTTTTTGCTGAATCCACAACGCCTCGCTCGCGTGATCGAGCAGCATGCGCGCGAGCCCAAGCATATGAGCATTGGGCAATTGCTGGATCGCGTATTTACGAGCATCCGCCAAAAAGCCGGAAGCAACGAATACCATCAGGAATTGAGTAGAATGGTGGAAAAAGTGGCGTTGCAAAAATTGTTGGAGCTAGCAGGCGATCGCCGCATTATGCAACAAGTTTCGGCAGCAGCCCTGTTAAAAGTGCTGCAATTACAAAACGAATACGGCGGCCCGAAAGGAGCAGTAGGCAACATGGTCAATGGTGCAGATTACAAAGCACATGCGCGCTATTGTCAACAGCAAATTGAAGAATTTTTGTCGCAACCAAGCGCGTACAAAGTAGCAGAATCACCCAGTTTACCGGATGGTTCACCCATTGGTTGTGGGATAGATTATTAAAAAGAAAAGCGGATAAAAAAAGCCCCAGCAAGCGGAATTTTCCTATTGCGGGGGCTTTTTTTATGAATAAGAGTGTGTTTGGATTTTTTATTCGCGCTGCAAATGGCCAAAATTTACCCCAACTTCGTTGCGAAAATACTCATGTAGCGCTGCTACACTCCGTTTTTCGCGCCTCGTTGGTGCAAATTTTGTCTCATTTTCGCCTGCGAACTAAAAATCCAAACACACTCTAAAATTCAACCCTCCATAATCCGTTTCAATTCCATTAAATTGGCCTGTTCCTCAAAAATAGCTCGCACTAAAATGTAGAACCCCTTTACGGCTTTGCTGTGGATGGTTCCTTCACTCAATTTGAGGTGCAATTGATACTGCTCGGCTTCCAAAAAATATTGTTCGATGGTCTCCGCATCGGGGTCGATGATCCAATATTCTTGGATGCCATGTGCGGCATAGTCCTCAAATTTGACACCGCGATCACGTTGGGAAGTACTTTCAGAAAGTATCTCCACCACAAAATCTGGTGCGGGGTATTTCCATTGATCTTTCTTAAATCCTACTGCTTTTTCATTGTCAAAAAAGACCACATCGGGTTCGTAATCGTTACGGGTAAGCGCAATCATGACTTTTTCATAACCAACGTAACCGAGTTGGTGGATTCTTACAAAAACATTGAGCAATTGGTATAAAAAACCAGTGGCATCTGTATGCGCTTTTTTTACAGGAGAATGCACAATGATCTCGCCATTGATGAACTCAATTTTCATGTCGTCATCAATGTCTTTATAAAATGCTTGCCGCTTATTTTTTTCTTCTTCTAAAGCCGCGATTTGCTGTTCTTCGGAAGCTAGCATCGTGTCAGAATTTGTATAAAAATAAGGTTTTTTGTAACTATTCAGCCGACCTTAAAATTCCCGAAGGGAATATATGTTGATAGCATATATCACCAATATTGTCCAAATCCCGAAGGGATTATATGTTTATCCAGGGCATAGAAACATAAAATCCCTTCGGGATTTGGAAAAAAGACCCTAGATCGTGCTATAAATATACATTCCCTTCGGGAATAAAATAGCGCCTGGATAGTTACGGTTTTTTCAGTATGAAAGGCAAGTTGCTTTTTATTACTCCTTATCCCGCACACACCGAAACCCCGTGTGTTCCAACCCGGTATCTGGACTCGTTTTCATGCGTGCGGCTACGCGATAGCCTGAACAGTAGGAGTCGTTGCACAAAAAAGAGCCCCCGCGCACGACCTTTTTCGGCGTATTGGGTTCATCGGGGTCAAAACTATTGTCAGGTCCTTGCGGATTGTTGATTGCTGTTTTTTCTAGCGCATAAGTATCCGTTCGGTACCAATCCGCGCACCATTCCCACACATTACCGGCCATGTCGTACAAGCCAAAGGCATTGGGAGGAAATGATTTTACGGGCGCAGTGCGCAAAAAACCATCTTCGTTTTTTTGCTGAACCGGGAAATCACCTTGGAAAAAATTCGCTTTTTTAATCGAAACACTTTCCTCCCCCCAAGGATAAACCGCTGCGGATTGGCCTCCGCGGGCAGCATATTCCCATTCTGCTTCGGAGGGTAGGCGTTTTCCTGCCCATTTGCAATAGGCGATGGCGTCGTACCAGCACACATGTACCACTGGGCTATTTTCTTTGCCCAAGATGTTGCTTCCCGGCCCTTGTGGATTCTGCCAATTCGCGCCTTTGACTGCTTGCCACCAATCGGCAGGGGTGAGCGTGCTTAAATCGCCGGTGGCAGGAGCATGGTACACCAAGGAAAAAGGCACCAACTCTTCAGGAGAGGGGAGGGGCGTGCCGGGGGGTACTTGTTTTTTCAATTCTTCCAAGTCAATGACACGCTCCGCCACTGTAATGTAGCCCGTAGCTTTGACAAAACGCAGAAACTGCGCATTGGTTACCTCGGTGGCGTCCATCCAAAAATCCTTTACTTGCACCTGGTGTTTGGGGAATTCATCCGGGCGAGCTTGGTTGTTGTCGCCGCCCATATTGAATTGGCCGCCTTTTATCGCTACCATGCCGTCCTGATTGTTGGCCATCGCCGCGTCGGGTTGGATTTGATCAATGGCTTTCAAATAATCGGCGGCGAGGTAATCCGCATGGGTGCCATAGGGCGACTCGCCAGTGTAGCAATGTACAGTGGCTTCGGCCAAAGTGGGCTTTTTTTGTGCTGGCTGACAACTCCAAAAAAACAGCAGGGAAAGAAAAATGGTAATGCGCATGTTCCAGAACCGTGTTGGTTATGGATGACAAATTAGGGAAAAGGATCAGGATAGGGAAGGGAATTTATTTGGGCAATAAATTCTTCGAATCGAATCGGTCAATTGTACTAATCTATGATACTGAAAAAGTTGACTACGGTTTGTTTTTTTAACTTGAAATAATTAATTTTACTTCTTTTTCAACTGGTTAAAAATGGAGACTTTAACAAAATCAAAGAAGAGAATAAAAAATCAAAAAGTTGAATCTGTTTCACCTGTAAGAAAGATAAACAAAAATTATTGGAAATTTGGGATAGCTTTTTTTATCTTTTTGGTATTCGGGTTTGCTTTGCAAAAGAAAAATCCACTAATATCTACGGATCAGGGATTAAAGCTTGCCCCTTGGCGTCAAAAAAAACTTGAAAAAGAGTTAAAGAATTTTGATAAAGCCGAGCAATATGCGCTAATCGCTTCTGTTGAAGGTGAATATCCTTGCTTTTCTTGTGAAGATGGCTTAACTATACATTTATATGTTGGTGAGGTATGGAAATATGGAGTTACTAGAATTGGTAAAAATAGAAGGTATGGTGCAGTAATGGCTGATCCGAGATTGCGCTATGTCATTGAATACAAGGGAGATATAGCAGAGTGTATGCGATTGGAGAAAATTAAAATTTATAACTATGCTCTTCTTCCAGAGAACACAAAACGAATAATTCCTTTGATTCGTCCTCCAGGAAATAAAAATGATTCTTAAAAAAACTTATTTTTGGATGATGCAAACAACCGTTTCAACTACTCAAAACGCTTTTTTAATTTCAAGCACAGTTTGGAAAGATGTGCCAGCATCCTTATGCCTGGAACTTCTCAAGATTGCTGAGCAATTGAGTAAGTCGATTGATATTAAAAAATTTGGGGAAGGAGTTGATTCTATCCTTTTTCTAGCGATTATTGTTCCAAGTCAATACGATGATCACCGGAATGATTATCGTTACAGTTCAAAAGTTAAACAAATTAGAATAGTTCAAAGGCTAGATTATGAACTAATCGTTGATCAATCAATAGATGAGTTTCGGGAATATTTTACTCAAGCATTTGTTTCGAGTTTGAAAAAACTAAAGTTAAAAAAATCGCTTCCAACTTTTGATACCGCTAGTCTGGCCGATGAGGTCTCAATTTTGCTCAATTTGGGCTAATTGACTCGAACTTCACCCCTCCAACCGCTCAATCAATCTAGCGGTAATCCCCAAGAAATCCATTTCGGTAATGATTCTCATCCGTTCACTCGTCGTGTTGTATTTAGACAAGTCCATTCTTATCAGGTAAATCAGATTTGTTGATGTCAATAACCATTGTTTGTGACCAGTCGTCATGCCAAAGACCGTTCGTAGAGAAAATTGAAAAGGCTTCAAATGGAATTAAGCGGATCAAAGATCGGATAAAAATCCTCTCAGGCGTAGGTGTACTACCATCGTTGTGAAGTACTTTAGTTTTGGTTATAAGCTTACCCAATGTTTGGCCTTTAATAAGACTTTCGCAAGGCCAATAATACAAAAAGTTGATAACCATACTAATTAATACCAATCTCCAATAAGCTAGGGATCCAAAATCTAGAGAGATGTTTTCTATACCTAGCAGAGGCGTGACGAAATGATTAATAGTTCCAATTACTATACCATCTAAGAGATAATTCAAAAATCGTTTATTGTTTGACGCAAGTTCAAGATAAACGGTTGGTTCTTCGGTCTCATTGAAGTTTACATTGTCTAGGATTTCGTTGTTTTCCATTGGAATTTAGTTTGAGGTTAATTTTATTGAATTTAGCGAAGACAAAAATAAAAACTCTTTTTTAACAATTTATATGCTCCATGTTATTTTTTTGTAAACTGTTTGTTTTGTCCATTGGCATTCTCTTACCGCTCCAACCGCTCAATCAATCTAGCGGTAATCCCCAAGAAATCCATTTCCGTGATGATACCCACTAATTCATCGTTTTGCACTACCGGTAAGCAACCGATTTGCTGATCGCGCATGGTTTGTACGGCTTCCAGAATGGTTGCCGTGGGCGCAATGGTGATGGGATCAGCAATCATCACATCTTTTACCAGCAATTGTTGAGCGCCATTCAATGAACTTTGTCGGGCGAAATGCCGCAACAGCAAACGCGAGGTAATGATCCCCGACAAACGCCCTTTGACATCTTCCACCGGGGTGTAGCGAATTTTTTTCCAGTCCATCAATTGTGCAACCAATTCGATCGGGTCATCGGGGTGGACGGTGAACAAATCTGTTTCCATGAATTCTTCCACCCGCAATTGGGAGGGGCGATAGCTGGCATAATCGCTGAGCTCGGGGATGGGCCAATCGTGCACCGGGATGTTTTGTTGTTGATTTTGAATGATGGCAGCGGTAAGAATGGGAAGCGCTTCGTCAGCACGGGTTTCTTTTTTGAGCTTGGTAAAGGCTTTGAGTTGCCAAATGGCGCCATTCATGTGGCGTTTGGCGCGTTCTTCAATGATGCCTAAGTAGGTATCGATGTCTTGCGCGTCTACTTTTTGCAGTTGTAACCCTATTTTTGCCAAGGGCAATATTTCTTCTAAAATCAAATCAGCAGCGGTAATCTTTTGATCGTTGAACCAAGTAAACTTGGAATCGATGCCAAAACGGGCCGCTTTTTCAAAATTGCCGCGCGCATCCTCCCACGTCATGCGTTGGGTCAAATTTTTGTGTTCTTTGGCGTACCCAACCATTGCACCCAGCCACAGCGCCGTATTGGCCATCTGATCAATCAATGAAGGACCGGCTGGAATGACGCGGTTTTCAATGCGCAGATGAGGTTGCCCGTTAGGACTGATTTCATAGCAAGGCCGATTCCAGCGGTAGATGGTAGAGTTGTGTACTTGGAGTGCTTGAAGCCTGGGCGTTTTGCCTTGTTTGATCATCTCAATGGCATCTTCCTCGGTATCGCTACAAATGAGCACTCGAAATCGCGCCAAATCTTCCCGGAAAATATCCAGTACTGAGTGATCGATCCAGCTGTTACCAAAACTAACCCGCGGGCTCCGCTCGCGTAGGTGATCGTGGGTGGTGCGCACATCCAACGCTTGCTGGAACAGGGCGATTCTACTTTCGTGCCACAGCCTCCGCCCAAATACAATCGGCGAATTGGCGGCAATGGCAATGATAGGTCCGGTGAGCGCTAAAGCGGTGTTGTAATAGTGGGCATAATCAGCTGGACTCACTTGCAGGTGTACCTGAAAGCTGGTGTTACAAGCTTCCAACAGTGGAGAATCATGGCGTACCAATAACTCGTCGATGCCCCGCATCCGCAATTCAAAGGCTTGCCCCAGTAATTGGGCGCTCATGGCATTAATGAGTAGTTCGTATCGGTCTTTGGGCGTAAGGTTGTGTCGCTCCAGGTCATTTTTGCGAATGGTGGCTAGAATACCGGTCAAAATAAGTTCGCCATTGAAATCTTTGAGGGTAGCGCGAATCTGTTGCAATTTTTGCTGGGTTTCGTTTTCCATTTCGCGCAAACAAGTACCGACAAATTCGCGAGGGTCTAAGTTGATTTCCAAATTAAAACGCGCCAATTCGGTACCCAACCAGTGGCAGTCGGGCATTTTTTCCAATACCTCCATGGCGATGGGCAAAGGTTTGAAATTGGTTCGATCCAGCAAGCACAGTTCTTGTTCGGCGCCAATGCGCGTAATACCGCTTTCAAACCAATCATTGCGCAACATGTACTCCAAAGCCTCCATATCGCGCAATAAGGCATGGATAAAGCGACTTTTTTGCGCTTCATTGTCTGATGTCAATACCTTTTTATGGCCCATTATTGTTTTTTTAGAGTGTGTTTGGATTTTTTATTCGCGCTACAAATGGCCAAAATTTACCCCAACTTCGTTGCGAAAATACTCATGTAGCGCTGCTACACTCCGTTTTTCGCGCCTCGTTGGTGCAAATTTTGACTCATTTTCGCCTGCGAACTAAAAATCCAAACACACTCTTAGGTATTAGACAATACAGTTGCTAGATTTAACTTTTCTTACCTCCCCAAATTAGTAAGTTTGAATAAAGTGTAGGACAATTGGCGCGTTTAATTCCAGTACTTTTATCGAAACGGTGTTTCCTAGCTTCTAAATTTAAATATGCGCATGAGATATCTGACTTTGCTATTGCTCTTCCCTTTGGTATTGATTTCCTGCAAAGGTGATCAGCGGCAAAAACTGTTCGAAATGGTTTTTCCCAATATTACGTTTACTTTACCGGCTGGTCTTTCCGGTATCCTTCCACGGGTTTTTGAATTGGACAACTTGCCCTCAAATATTGCTTTTTATTTGAAAAACGCGGCGACAGACACCACGGCCATTTCGGGTGTTTTGCCTACCTCGGCAACGATATATGCCCTTGACGCCAGCACGGATTTCAATTTTGTACGTGAAGTTTCGGTGCGGGTTTGCAAAGCTGGATCGGCAGTTTGTACCGCGGCGGATGAAGTTTTTTATGCCGAAAACATCCTCAATCGATCGGGGGGGCGGATTCGTTTGATCCCAACTGAAGCCAATGCTCGCCGAAGATTGGTAAAAGATCGCTTTAAGCTCGAAATCCTTTTTTATATTGGCAACGTTTCTACGTTCAACGTCAATAGCCGCATGGAGATGTACTTCAATGCGGTACAATAGGCCAAAGAGCTTGTTCAGGATTCTGGTTCGATGGCGAGAATGAGCTAAAATTTGCACCAATGAGGCGCAAAAAGTGGAGTGTATCCCGACTTTGTCGAGGACAGGTCAGCGCTACATGAGCATTTTTGTAACGAAATTGGGGTGAATTTTAGCCATTTGTAGCTCGTAGCAGAATCCTGAACAAGCTCTAAAGTGCCAGAATACTCAAAAAATGAATCTTGCTTTAAAAATTGCCCGTAGATACCTGTTTGCCAAAAAATCGACTAATATCATCAACCTGATTACGGGCATTGCGGTATTGGGATTAGCGATGGGGACTGCTGCGTTGATTTTGGTGCTTTCCGTGTTCAATGGATTTGAAGATCTGATTACGTCTTTGTACAGTAATTTCAATCCAGATATCAAAATCACCCCCGTGCATGGCAAAACGTTTGTCATTGATAAAGCTATTTTGAACAAACTACGCGGTTTAGATGGTGTTGTGGCCGTGTCGCAAACGCTGGAAGAAGTTGCGTTTTTTGAATACGATAACAAGCAAGACTTTGGTAGACTAAAAGGCGTGGATGATCAATTTGCCAAAGTTACTGGCATTGACTCTACGGTGCGGGAAGGGCAATACACTTTGCATCAAAAAAGCGTTGAAATGGCCGTATTGGGGCTGGGGATGCGAAATAAACTCTCCGTAAATGTTGAAAATTTCATTACGCCATTGATGGTGTATTTACCCAAACGCAAACAAACCGGTCCATTTGAACCGCAATTCCGCAAAGGCATTGCTTACCCAGCCGGCACATTTGTGATCCCCCAAGAATTTGATCAGCAGTATGTGTTGTCAAGTTTGGAATTTGCCCGAGAATTACTGGCCTTGCCAGAAGGTTTAAGTTCACTGGAAATTGGCCTGAAAACCGGCGTCAATAGTCCACAAATGGCGGCTGAAATTCAACAAATCGTTGGAAGTGAATTGGTTGTAAAAAATCGCTACGCCCAAGAAGAAGCGTTCATGAAATTGATGTTGTTGGAAAAATGGATGAGTTTTGCCATAGTCAGTTTGATGTTGTTATTGGTAGCTTTTAATTTAATCGGCGCCCTGTGGATGATCGTTTTGGAAAAAAAGAAAGACATTGCCATCCTTAAATCAATGGGCGCGTTGGATCAAACCATTCAAAATATTTTTCTGAACGAGGGCTTGTTGTTGAGTGGAATTGGCGTGCTTTCGGGTATTTTCATTGCCTTGGCCGTTTATTTTATTCAAAAAAACTACGGAATTGTGCCGATTCCTGGCGCTTTTATCATCGATTCTTACCCCATAAGTATTCGATTTTTTGATTTTATGATTGTTTCCATTACCGTTTTGACTATTGGATTGTTGGCGTCAATACCGCCTTCGCTGCGGGCTAAGCGAATTATGGCCACTTCACGGGAAGAATAACCAAAATCTCATTAGGGATAGACATTATTTATAGCCTATGCTTATGTATCTTTGCGCTGCAAAAAAAATAAGCGGATGGAGGATTGGGAATTTGATTTCGAGTGGCTGCGGGTTCAGCATGTAGTAAAAAAAGCAACAGGCCACGATGCTTTACCGGATCTCAATGGCATCTTGTTTTTAGTTGGGATTCAAGAATTGGGGCGCTGGAAAAAAAACTTCAGCAAGGAAGAAAAGCAAGACTTAATGCACATCGCTGTTTGTCGCTTATTGAGCTATGACGGTTATTTTGGATTTGTAGGAAGAGATGCTGATGGGTGGCCGCATTATGAAAAATTGTCGGCGCCAATAGTGGAAGGCCTTGAACATCAGGAGCATTACCTAAAAACCCAAGTCATTCGCTATTTTAAGGAATTGGAAGTAGAAAACGGTGGATTTGAAAACGAAGAGGAATAGGTATTTAGCAAATCAGTAAACATGAACATTCGTCGAAATCAAGTCATCGCGTTTTTGCAAATTATTTTTTGTGTTTTAGTGCTACTGACCTGCAATCGGGATCCCAAAACTTATGTCGTTATCGAAACAAAGTTTGGTCCAATCCGTGTAATGCTTTACGATTCAACACCCCATCATCGGAATAATTTTTTACAAATGACGACCATTGGGTATTACCAGGGGCTGCTGTTTCATCAAGTTGTTCCTGATTATTTTATCGTTGGCGGCGATCCAGATTCTAAAAATAGTCCGCGGAACTTTGTTTTGGGTAATGGCGGACCAGGATTTGATCTAACTTCAGAAATTGGGTCTCCGCATTTGCGTGGTGCGTTGGCAATGATGAGGGCTCCCAATGCTAGGGAAAAGCAATCTTCTGGTTCGGTTTTTTTTATTGTCATTGGCAAAAAAATCACCGACCAAGAGTTGGATCGCTACGAAAAAGAAAAGGGGATTAAGTACAACACCGCTCAGCGGAAATTGTATAAAAAAATAGGCGGAGCTCCTTGGCTCGACAATGAATATACAGTTTTTGGAGAAGTTACCAGTGGGATGGATATCGTGGAACGCATTTCGAAACTACCACGCGATAAACGAGACCGCCCCAAAGAGGACGTCCGCATGCAAGTACAAATACTAAACTAATACGGAGCAAAATAAATGAATCAGCGAATCAACTTTGGAATTGCAGTTGTACTCAGTGTCGTGTTGGCCAATTGTGCTCGACCTTTTGCGTCATTTACCACTAGCGGCGATAATCATGCACCAGTGGAAATCAATTTTACCAATAATTCAAAAAATGCCACAGCTTACAAATGGGACTTTGGCGACGGTAGCGCTTCTGCTGAAGTTGCTCCAAAGCACGAATACAAAGCTTCAGGCAATTATCAAGTAAGCTTGACGGCCATGGACGGCAAAAAAAAGAAGGTGCTGAAAACCAATCTGATCATTAAAGCTCCAGAACGTTGTTTGGTAGAAATTGAAACAGATTACGGCAATATGCTGGTGCAGCTTTTTGATGGCGCGCCCAAACACCGCGATAATTTCCTTAAATTAGCTGATCAGCAATATTTTGACGGTTTGCTTTTTCACCGGGTAATCACTGGATTTATGGTTCAAGGCGGCGACCCACAATCGAAAAATGCACAGCCTGGCCAAGTATTGGGCGGTGGCGGACCCGATTACATGGTTGATGCCGAATTTGTGGACACGCTTATTCATGTCAAAGGCGCGCTTGCTGCTGCCCGTACGGGAGATGCGATGAATCCTGCCAAACGTTCTTCTGGATCGCAGTTTTATATTGTGCAAGGTCGCAGTGTCAATGCTGCTACTTTAGATCAGATTGAAGGGCGCAAAGGTTTTCGCTACAGCACAGCGCAACGCGATGCTTATTTCAAATTGGGCGGCACGCCTTTTTTGGATAGAGATTATACCGTTTTTGGGAAAGTCATAAAAGGCTTAGAGGTGTTGGATAAAATTGCCGGCGTAGAAACCGGTCCTGGTGATCGACCCAAAACGGATGTGCGCATGAAAATTCATGTGATCAAATAAAGAGATCGAAACGCATAAACCCCAATGTTTTTTATATTCAAAATATAGTTTAAAGTCCAAACATGAAAACACATCACATCTTAGGCGTAGACGTAGGCGGTTCAGGTATTAAGGGGTCGTTGGTAGATATTACTACCGGAAAATTGGTAGGCGATCGTATTCGTTTGGAAACGCCAAGTGAGGCTACTCCTGCGGCAATTGCCGCTACTTTTGCCAAGTTGATCAAAAAAATAAAATACAAAGGCCCAATCGGTTGCGGTTTTCCAGCCATTGTAAAATATGGAGAAGCGCGCTCTGCTGCCAACATCGATAAATCTTGGATTGGTCACAATATTGAGCAAGAATTCAGCGAAGCCACTGGATGCCCGGTTAAAGTACTCAATGATGCTGATGCCGCAGGAATAGGAGAAATGAGATTTGGCGGAGGCAACAATGCAAAAGGTGTTGTGATCTTAATTACCATTGGAACGGGCTTAGGGTCTGCGCTTTTTATGGATGGTAGATTGGTTCCCAATACCGAGTTTGGTCATTTCTTTTTACATGGCCGTATTGCGGAGCATTATGCTTCCAACCGTACCAAAGAAGAAGAAAAACTAAATTGGGAGGAATGGGCAGGCCGATTCTCTGAGTATTTGCGCCATTTGGAACGCCTTTTTACCCCCGACTTATTTATCCTGGGCGGTGGCGCCAGTAAGGAGTTTGAAGATTATGGTCATTTGTTAAAAATCAATACACCCGTCACGCCAGCTAAACTCCTTAACAATGCGGGAATTGTAGGGGCAGCTTTGTACGCGATACAAGAAACAGATTAATCAAACCGTTTCGCTTCAATTGCTACAGCCTGATTAATCTTGATGATAAGCGCTAACCAAAGAAACGACTTCACGGTCTTTTCCCAAATTGGGCGCCAGTTGGAATAAAATCGGATGGGCGGCATAATCCTCTTCGAGGGCTTCTCCCAATAGGAATAGACCTTCCTGCCGTTGTCCGCCAACCATTAGGCAAGCAATCCGGCAATAGAGCAATTCTGCGCTAATGGCGGTGTCTTCAGCCATGTCTAGTACATCTAGTGCTTCGTCGTACTGTTCGGTTTCCAGCAAAAAAACGGCATATTGTTGCCAGTAGCAAGCTTCTTCAGGGGCTATTTCGGTGGCTTGAGCAAAATGGTCCATTGCTTTGTCCAGTTCGCCTATTCGGTAGTAGGCTTGCGCTAGGCTAGCGTGGTATTCTTCCCGGCACTCATCAATGCGAACTGCTTTCTCAAAAAAATGAATGGCGGTGCGCCACTGTCCCTCGGCGGTATAAGTTTCTCCGAGGTGGTACAGTACTTCATCTTGAAGCGGTTCCAGCTTCAATGCGTTGCGCAAATATTTACGCGCCAAAACATTGCTATCCAATTGTAAATGGCACTGGCCTAAACGCAAATACACATCACTATCGGCTGAAAACAATTCAAGGAGTTCTTGAAAACATTCCAGGGCTTTTTGGTATTGCTGCAACTCAAAATGAAGTTCAGCACGTTCGCGATAGGCAGTTTCAAAGGTCTCATCCGTCAAACTTGCGTATTCAAAAGCTTCTAGTGCCTGCTCATAATTGCCCAAATAAGCATGGGTATGACCTAAATTGAACCAAGCCATACTGGAATAAGGATCTTGATCCAATGCAGCTTCATGAATGGCTAAACTCTCATCGTAGCGCTTTTGGAAATGGATACAAGTCCACATTTTTTCCAAGGCTTCCCGATAATTGGGATCCAATTCAATCGAGGTTTTGAGATCGTAAAACATTGCCTCATAGTCGCCTTGTGACTCAAAAATCAAAGCTCGGGTAAGATGAATACTGGCAAATTCTGCTTTTTTTGCGGTGGGGATAGCGTCATCGACCAATTGAAAAGCATCCTCATGTCGGCCTAAAGCGGCCAGCGCTTGAGCCGTAAGCAGAATTACTTCAATACTGTTTGGCGATAATTTTGCTGCTTGTTCCAGGATTTCAATGGCTTCTTCATCGCGACTAGAAAACAGTAGCATCTCTGCTTGTCGTAAATAGAATTCTACGGAGTAACTATAATCCCTAATTGCTTGAGCTGAAACTTCGAGGGCTCGGTCGTATTGTTCCTCTTCCTCATAGAAATCAATCAGCTGTAAGTAGGCTTTCTCTTCCAAAAAAATGGTCACTCCTCGCTCCATCATGGCTTCGTACTCGGCAACCAAATCGTTCATCTCGTGCTTTCGGTTCATCTTTTCCAGGTATTGCTTTAAGCATATTACTGCTAAAGATAGAAAAATACCTGACAATTTGACTAACTAATTGACTATAACTCGAGACCATTAATGGAACGGTAGGAAAATTCGAGTAAGTGGTAGGTTTGAGCTAATTTATTGCTTATTAATGCGTTACAAAATTATTGGATTTATTTTTTTTATCTATGCGTTAATTTTCCATGCCAGTGAAAATCAAATTCATATTGTTAATTTGCTTATAACTTTTTTGCTGATTCAGTACAAAAAATGGCAGGCATTTGAAAAAAAAGCTTGCATTTTATCCACAAGGAAAATGCAAGCTTTAGAAGAATCAATTTTGGTTGAAAATCCGAAAAGTGACTATTCCTTATTCGTTCGGAGTTTATTGCCTCCAGCACCTCCCTTGATGTAATTTTGCAGAATTGTTCGGTTGAAATTGCGCTCCGCTTTTGTAAGCAGTGCAATTTTCCGAATAGAAATAACCACTTTCATTTTTTGGACATAATCCCTACGAACTTTGATGAGTTGTTCTTCCATCTCAAAACCATCCTGGACATACTTCTCTACTTCTTGATCAGAAAGCAAAGCGGGATTACGGTCAGAGTTGTACTTGTCGCGAACTTTTTTCAGATCAGCCTCATAAAGGTTGTAAATGGGCCAAAATTTTTGCGACTCATCTGGTGTCAACTGGATTAGGTTGGTGATGTAAGCAATTTTCATTGCTTTCAAGCGTCCACCGGGTACGTCATCTTGGGCGCTCATTCGCCCTATGCAAAGGCTAACTAACATTAAAACCCAAAAAATCCTTCTCATTGCTATGTGTTTTACCGGGTATTGATTTAAAAAATTTCTTCTAGAGCTGCAGGATCAACCCCATTCGACAACTCATTGAGGTATTTTTCCACCTCTTCGTTTGGGATAAAGAGTGGATTGATGTCCTGATCCGCGGTTTTTTGCTCTTCTGTTAATTCTACCAGCGTTTCAGGATCCAATTCATGAGCATGATTGATCAAATACTGGTGGATTTCGTCATGACTCAAGCTCGCAAGATCGTCTTGGGGTTGAAATAATGGGGAAATGAAAAACATCCCAGCTACGATGATTAGGGCAATGGATGCTAATGCCAGCACCAACCGTGGCTGAAGAAATGCCCGCAGCAGCGAATCAATCTGTTGAAGCCAAGATTTTCGAATGGGCGCATTCACTTCAACGGGTGTGGGCTCAGTTTTTATTTTCCAAAGCACCTCATCGGCCAAAGTACTGAAGTAGTTCTCAGGAACTTTGAATCCCTCTTTTTCCGTTTTCATCACTTCCAAAAAGGGCGACATTGCTTGGAGCTCTTCACGCAGTTCTTCGTGGTTATTATTCATCTCAGTTTCCAAATTATTCTTCCTGTTCTTTAAAATAAGTCTCGATCTTTTTCACCGCATGGTGAAAGGAAGCCTTGAGGGCGCCGACAGAGGTAGTGAGTATTTCAGACATCTCTTGATAACTCATTTCCTCGTAATAACGGAGGTTAAAAACGATCCGTTGTTTTTCTGGTAATAGGTTTAAGGCTTTTTTGAGGCGAATTTGTAATGCATCGCCATCAAAATATTCGTCAGCATGCAGCCGATTTCCCAAATTGGAGTTTTCGTCGTCAATGGAGCTGGTAGGCCTTCGTTTTTTTTTACTCAAAAATGTCAAAGACTCATTGGTTGCAATTCGATAAAGCCAAGTAAAAAGACTGGATTTACTTTCAAATTGCTGAATGCCCCGAAAAGCTTTGACTAAACAATTTTGCAAAACGTCATTCGCATCTTCATGCTCGATTACCATACGCCGTATGTGCCAATACAAGCGCTCTTGATATTGCTGCATCAAAAGCCGGAACCCTTGTTCTTGCGTTCTTTGCTCTCTCATGAGGCTTAAAATCTCTTCGTCGCTCACTACAGTTATTGGCATGCGAAATCGATCATTTGCAAGGTTGGACTAATAAAGAGGGGGGAGGTTTAACGGTTCTGTATTTAGAAGGTGAAAAAGTTCTAAACCTTTACAAAGTTAGTTGATAACATCCAAAGGTGTTTCCAGCTCGATGTAGTCGTCAATTTTATCAAGCTCCAAAACCGTCGTTCCTGAATCTTCTTGGTAAAACATGGGTTGAAATTTGCCGTTGACCACTAGATCACTTTTGGTATATGAGCTATTGGTATGTACATTTTGGGCAAATGTTTCATCATAACCGCTGATCAAAATAATGAACTCAGGTTGCATCTCGTGCAATTCCTCTTTGGTTTTTCCATATAGAGGGCTGTTCTCGTCAATGGCGTGCACTATTGTCCAGCTTAACGGGAAAAGATTGACTTTATCCCGTTCCAAAGGCAGATTGGCAAATTTACGGACATAAAAACCATTTTTTTCTTCCAGCCAAGCCATGGTAACTTTGGCTTCTAGATTGATGATGCGGTTGTTGCGCAAATTGGCAATTCGAAACAAGAAGGCATAACCGCCCTCAAGTGGGCTAATCAAGGCTTTGCTACTGAATAATATTTTGGCTTTTGGGCGCGCAAATCGAGCAAACATTAAACCGGTAGCCATGGCAATGATGAGAGATCCCGCGAATGCCTCAGCAGAGGTGGCACTACTTGCCAAAATGCCTTGCGGACTCATGCTTCCATATCCTACAGTGGTAAATGTCTGAACACTGAGGAAAAAAAGTTGCAGATAAATGTTCCAATTGGAGCCAGGGCGGATGCCATTGAAAGAATCTGGGCCAATCAAGAAAAATAGCAAACCAAAAAACATGGTTACCAGCAAAAAGAATAAAGTCAACAGTACGAAAAACATACCCCAAGAAATCTCAACCAAATTCTGATAGGGTGTCCAGATCCAATGCCCCCTTCGAATGACGTTGAAGCTCCCGTCTTTGTTGACCAATCGGTTTTCCTTTGAAGTCAGTTTTACGCCAAAACCAAGATCATTGTCTTCTTTTGTTCCTCGCCAACCTTTGATGTTTGAAAGTCGCATTGCCATATGTCGCTGTGTAGATTTTGAGTGGAAGGTAATTTAAGTGCTGTTTTGATTGGTGTTTTGGATTTTTACATAGCTCAACTTAGACGAGAGCATTTCCAAATACACTCTTAGGAACGGTTAAACAATAAGTGCTCGCTTTTGCCTTGCTTTTTTACCGCCACTCTTCCTATCTTTTTCGTTACAATGCCCCACATTGCGCCTCAAAAGATAGTTGATTGGCAGCAAAATAGCGGCGGCTAAAACGACACTTATTATTCACCCGTTCCTTATTTAGAATACATGCAAATAAGGATAAGGTTTAATCCAGATAAGTAATGGCATGTAAATTAGGAAAGAAAATTAGAAGCCAAGAGTATGTTTGGATTTTTAGTTCGCAGGCGTAGTGAGTCAAAATTTGCACCAACGAGGCGTGAAAAACGTGGTACAGTTCCGATGACATCGGAAAGAGTGTATCCCGATTTCATCGGGACAGGTCAGCGCTAAATGAGTATTTTCACAACGAAGTTGGGGTGAATTTTGGCCATTTGCA